>JAKSKR010000017.1 GCA_024401645.1 Paludibacteraceae bacterium
CCACTACCGAGGTGTCTGGTATTATCGGATCTATCACGATGGTGTCTTGTGGCAACGTGTCCACTACCGAGGTGTCTGGTATTATCGGATCTATCACGATGGTGTCTTGTGGCAACGTGTCCACTACCGAGGTGTCTGGTATTATCGGATCTATCACGATGGTGTCTTGAGGCAATGTGTCCACTACCGAGGTGTCTGGTATTATCGGATCTATCACGATGGTGTCTTGAGGCAATGTGTCCACTACCGAGGTGTCTAATTCTGGAATATAATCGGCAGAAATAACAACATTGTTTGCACCTTTTGGAATAACAAGATATAAAGCATCCTTCTTGTAACTATTCCTTATGGTATCATCAGCAAGTTTATATTCAACACGCCAAGTCATATTGCCAGAAACAGAAGCACTATCGACACTATCAATCCAAATGCTATCACCTTTATATGCGAACGCATTCTTATTCATTGATAGATACAGAGGCCTTTCACAATAATAAACACCTTCTAACAAATTATTTTCGAACTTTATCCCATTAAAATAGAATTGGTTTGAGTTAGAAGGTATACTAATATTCAAATTGGTAGTATCACCCAATGAGAAGAAATCTGCTATATGCTGATAATAGAAAGAACTTCTCGACTGATACCAACCTTCAACGGCTTTAACCGACCCCATCCAATTACCTTGAATAGGGCAACGCGACCAAGTCTGCATATAGTTGATTTCTGATTCAATATTACCCGCCAGGCTATCCGTTAGTCGATTAAAGTTCATAGGATTAAGAAATGTACCCATATAGACCACATTCTTATCAATGAACATATTTCTTGTTTCTGGGAAAGACAATATCTTACGATAACGGAATACCGCCTCCTCTGGGTTACCATTTGCAGGTTCTGACAAGTCGTCAAATGGTTCAGTTCTCGTTAAATAATTAAGATACCTAAAATCGTAAGGCTTATTTAGTCCCAACCCCCAATCAACATCCTTAAGCACCCATCGCCATTTTCCTCCGTTCACACGTTCTCTCCAAAAAGCCGTGTTGTTTCCTGGGAAGTCGGTATTTGCGAACAATGAATTAACAAGGAAAAAGTCTAGGAATTCGGACACATTAATTAACGAATCGAACTGGGAAAGCGTACTAGATTCGGATTTAAACAAAGAATCGACAACACTCCATTCTTTTTCATCTCCGCACTGAACATCATTTAGGTAGCCAAGAGTCTGACTGATAAAATCGATATTTTCCAAGCCATCATAATTTTCCCAAACATTATCTTCATTAGTCCTTTCACGCAGATTCATCAGGCCATAGTATTCTCCATTGATGTATAAGACACAAGGTTCGTACGCGGCCCAATCAATATCGACATGGGGACCTACTGCTGTCTGAATGAGGGCATCGCGCATGTACATTGAGAAGTTATCTTGTCCTGCATTTCTAACATACAATGTTTTTGTCTTTTCAATTGGTTTAGAATTCCAAAATTTATACTTAAAATTTTTTTCGCCAAACCTCTTATTCGCCCGAAGGACAAGAGACTTCAAGTCAAAAGCCCTTGTTGCATTTCCACCTATATTCAGTTCGCCCAATTGATTTACAACAGATTTACCATTGACGAAGTATTCAATATTTGCGGGGCGACGGCGTTTCCTATCATAATATAGCCAATAGTTTTCATCGTCAGGCGACAGATAAATACCATTATTTTTATCCCACATCAAAGAGCTATCAATAGAAACCGAGAATATAGGCAAATCAATATCTCTATCTATAATCAAATAACTTTCAGTTTTACTCGCCTTACTCAATGCAGTAGCGCTGAAGGTCTTTGCTCGAATAACCTTCGATTCTTCAATAACAATAGAATCAGGAGCAATAGCACTCTCTTCCGTTGGTTCGCTTCCATCCATCGTATAGCGAATAACCGCATCATCAGGGCATATGCCTTGCAACGAGAGTTTCAAAACAACTGGTTCCTTAAAGATTCCTCCTTTTACAGAAAAAGAAGGTTTTTTCAAGATATCTGTCGTATAAAAACCGCCATTTTTAGCTCCAGGAGTTGCTTCTCTAAAATACGAGAACTGTATTTGTTCGTTCGGGACACGTCCATAAGAAATGTCCACATCTTTCATTTTAGGGATATTAACACTATCAACGACTTCACCATTTGGATTAAAAAGATAAAGCGTACAGCCATCCACATCTAAACGAAAATCAGTATGGCGGCCATCGTGCTCCTTATCACAATAGGCTAAAAAATAGCCATTTGGTTCAATAGCTACAGGTTCAATAAAAGAATAAGCATCTTCAAAACGTCTACTTAAGCCAAGCGCATAATCAGTAAAGTCAAACGCAACAGAATCCTCATTATAGATTTCCACCCACGAGTCTGGAAACTCGTTGAGGTCATCCATAATGCCATTCACATTGCTCTGCATAACCTCGTTTATTCTGATATTAGCAAAAAGTATAGAGGGGAGCATGAATAGAAACGCGACAACTATTCTCTTCATTCAAACTTAATTTATAAACAATCCTAT
The DNA here is from genome assembly GCA_024401645.1 of Paludibacteraceae bacterium. Lineage (GTDB taxonomy): Bacteria > Bacteroidota > Bacteroidia > Bacteroidales > Paludibacteraceae > Physcocola. The sequence goes on from JAKSKR010000017.1 coordinate 2,546, forward strand.
ATTTTACCTTATGGTCGCAAAAATAATAAAATTAGCATTAATAAAAATTATTTTCCCGAAAAAGGAATGTCCCTAAAAGTGTTTCTTCTAAAAAAACGATAAAGATTGTTTTTTTAGAGGGAAAGCCTACACAAAGCACTGATTAATTAAAATTTAAATAATTTTACAAAACAAAGCCGGAAGGTTTAGCCACTTTGGCACGGTAATTGATAGAAGTTAAGTAGAAACATAATTAAAAACTTACGAGTATGAAAGCATCACACATCATAGCAGCATTGGCTGCATCACTTATGCTTTTCGCATATACGCCAACCATTAGTGCACAGCGCGGAGCTGCAAACCACTCACGTTCGCAAGCTCCAGGCGGTGGCAACAGCCGCGACCGTCACGCTTCTGCGCCACAGCATTCAAACAATGGTGGCAGTCATCAGTCACAGAATAAGCCACAGATGGGCCATAGCGGTGGCAACCAAGGCGGTCAGCATCACGAGCACCATTCAGCACAGGCTCCACAGCACCACCAACACCATGCTGCTCCAGCTCCACAGCATCACGCACCTGCGCATCCACAGCACCATGCGCCAGGCCCGCAGCACCATCATCACGCAGCAGCTCCTGCACCTCATCACCACCATGCAGCAGCCCCTGCACCACACCACCATCACCATGCTGCGCCAGCTCCACGTCATTATGCTGCGCCACACCATCACCACGACCACGTATTTGCGCCACGCCCTATACGCACAACTCCTGTTTACCATCACCACATTGACCAGAGAGCTCGCGTGTTCTACATCGACGAAGTGCCTTACTACACTTGGGGTGGTGTTTACTACCGTTACGTCCCTTCATACGGTTACGAAGAAATTGTAATGCCTGAAGGCGTTGTCGTAACCGATCTCCCTTATGGAGCTAGCCGCGTATATGTTAACGAAGTGGGCTATTACCAAGCAGATGACATGTGGTTCCAGCCTGTAACTGGCGGCTACCTTTTGGTGCAAAAGCCAGTAGCACACGTTACAGTTGCCGTTCCACGCCCAACCATCAGCTTCCACGCTTCGTTCGGTTTCTAACCAGTACCACAATACAACAAGAAAAAAAACAACATGAATCCTAAACGTCTCATCATATTATTTCTAGGCTATTTCGTTCTTGCTTTTGCAATGAATGCAGAGAGCCCGTACAGGTTGAGGACGCAGGAACACGACAAGCATGTTGTAAACAAGAAGGGATTCGTTGCAACCCCCAAAAACAAGAAAAAACACGTCTACACGCCTAAAATAGACCAAAGGGCACTGACCTTCTACATAGACGAAGTGCCTTACTTCTGCTACAAGGGTATTTATTACCAACAGGTAAAAGGGAAAGGATTTGAGGAAATTGAAATGCCAGAGAGCATAACCGTTCACGACCTCCCCTACGGTGCCAGACGCGTATTCTTTAACGGCTACAGCTACTATGATGCCGAAGGCATGTGGTTCCAACCTATTGAAGGGGGATTCCTAATCGTAAAGAAGCCGCAAGCATCGGCAGCGTCTTACGACACCCTGCCAAGCAAAACCTACCAAGCAACATTTGGTTACTGATATAAAAACAAAGCCCGTCCACGCCAATGTGTACGGGCTTTGTTTTTTGTTGTTAAATTCACCTAACAAGTCCCCATTTATAAGCAAATCTTTTTCAAACTGGTGTATTTATAGCTATCTTTGCTAAAAAAGACAGATAATATGGATTTAACAAAGGTTTTTCAACAAGTAAAAATCGCGTCAAGGTCACTCACCCTCATCAGTAAGGAAAAGACTAACGACGTACTAAACGCATTAGCAACAGCTGTGGAAGCTAACACAGCCAACATTCTCGATGCAAACCAGAAAGATTTAGCGAAGAAAGACCCCAAGGATCCGACTTACGACCGTTTGAAACTTACAGCCGAACGCATTAAAGGCATTGCAGACGGCATTCGCGATGTAGCAAAACTGCCTTCACCAATTGGCAAGCTCATTGACGAAAGAGTACGTCCAAACGGATTGAACATTAAGCGCATCAGCGTTCCATTCGGTGTAATTGGCATCATTTACGAAGCACGTCCAAACGTTAGCCTCGACGTATTTGCCCTTTGTTTCAAATCGGGCAACGCTTGCGTCTTGAAAGGCGGAACCGATGCACACGAATCGAACAGTGCCATTGTAGAAGTCATCCACAACGTACTGAAAGCAGAAGGCGTAGACGAGAACATCGTAGCCCTATTGCCTGCCGGCCGTGAATCTACCGGCGAGCTTCTTAACGCACGCGGTTACATCGACGTCATCATTCCACGCGGCAGCGCAGGCCTTATCCGTTTCGTTAACGAGAATGCAAAAGTTCCTGTCATTGAAACTGGCGCTGGCACTTGCCACACCTATTTCGATGCAAAAGGCGATGTTGAGAAAGGAAAGAACATCGTATTCAACGCAAAGACTCGCCGTCCGAGTGTCTGCAACACACTCGACACCATCATCGTCCACAGCAGCCGTTTGGCAGACCTACCTGCCCTTTGCGCACCATGCACAAGCAAGAATGTTGAAGTGTATGCCGACGAGCCTGCCTACAAGGCACTAGAGGGCAACTACCCAACCGAGCTTTTGAAGCATGCCACTGCCGAAGACTTCGGTCGCGAATGGCTCGACTATAAGATGTCGGTTCGCACGGTCAACAACATCGACGAGGCGCTTGAACACATCCAGAACTACGGTACCGGCCATAGCGAAGCCATCGTATCGGAAGACCAGGCAGCATGCGACAAGTTCATACAGATGGTAGATGCGGCTTGTGTTTACACCAATGCCCCAACTTCGTTCAGCGATGGTGGTGAATTTGGTCTAGGCGCAGAAATAGGCATTTCAACCCAAAAGATGCACGCACGTGGCCCTATGGGTTTGGAAGAGCTAAACACCTACAAATGGGTGATTGCCGGCAATGGTCAAGTAAGATAACAACCAAAAGAGATAACAAATTTTTAAGACAATGAGATATTACACAGGCGTTAAAGACCTTGGCAATCTACAGGAAGCCGTTAAGGAAGCACTTGAAATAAAGAAGAACCGTTTTGCCTACAAGCACCTCGGCGAGAACAAAACCTTGTTGATGGTATTCTTCAACAACAGCCTTCGCACCCGTCTTTCAACACAGAAAGCCGGCATGAACTTGGGTATGAACACCATCGTGCTCGACGTTAACCAGGGCGCATGGAAGCTTGAAACCGAACGCGGCGTCATTATGGACGGCGACAAGAGCGAACACCTTTTGGAAGCTATTCCGGTAATGAGCCAGTTCTGCGACGTAATTGGCATCCGTTCGTTCGCAACTTTCGAAAACAAGCAGAACGACTACGAGGAAACCATCGTAAACCAGTTCATCAAGTATTCAGGCAAGCCAGTTTTCAGCATGGAAACAGCCACTTGCCACCCACTACAGGCATTTGCCGACCTCATCACCATCGAGGAGTACAAGAAGGTTAAGCGCCCTAAGGTTGTTTTGACCTGGGCCCCTCATTGCCGCGCATTGCCTCAAGCTGTACCAAACTCTTTCGCCGACTTCATGAACGAGGCTGATGTTGATTTCGTCATCACCCACCCAGAAGGTTACGAACTTTGCGACAAGTTTGTTCGTGGTGCAAAGGTTACATACAACCAAGACGAGGCTCTGGCTGGTGCAGACTTCGTTTACGCAAAGAACTGGAGTGCTTACCAGGATCCTAACTACGGTAAGATTATCAGCAAAGACCCATCATGGACCATCACTACCGAGAAAATGGCATTGACCAACAACGGTTACTTCATGCACTGCTTGCCAGTCCGCCGCGGCCTCATCGTTACCGACGACGTTATTGAAGGTCCTAACAGTTTGGTTATTCCAGAAGCCGGCAACCGCGAAATTTCGGCACAGACCGTCATCAAACGCATTTTGGAAGACTTACAGTAAACAGAAACCTAATATAATTAAACACTTTACAAAAATGAAAAAGTATTTAGCAGAAATGGTGGGCACAATGGTGCTCGTACTTATGGGCTGCGGTGTTGCCGTAGCACTTGGTTGCAACTCAACAGTTGGCGCTAACACAGCATCTGTTATCGGTACTTCAATGGCATTCGGTTTGTCAGTAGTTGCAATGGCATACACAGTTGGTAGCATTTCAGGTTGCCACATCAACCCAGCAATCACTCTTGGTTGCCTTCTCACCGGCCGCATCAGCACTAAAGATGCTGGCATGTACATGTTGTTCCAGGTTATTGGTGCATTCATCGGTGCAGGCATTCTTGCTGCATTGGTAGGTTGCGAAAGCGGTCTTGGTGCAAACGCATTGCAGGCAGGCAACGGCATCACCACTTGCCAGGGTGTTTTGGCTGAAATCGTATTCACTTGTGTCTTCGTTCTTGTTGTTCTTGGCACAACAGACGAAAAGAAGGGCGCAGGCAAGTCAGCAGGTATGGTCATTGGTTTGACCTTGATCTTGGTTCACCTTGCATGCATCTACTTCACCGGCACTTCAGTTAACCCAGCTCGTTCTATTGCTCCTGCAGTTCTTGCAAAGGGTGTAGCTTTGGAACAGCTTTGGATTTTCATCGTAGGTCCATTTGCAGGTGCTGCCATCGCAGCTGGCATTTGGAAGTTCATCGGTAGCGAAGACTAATTCCTAACCAACAAACAAGCTATAAGCCGAAGACAAACGACGTCTTCGGCTTTTTTTATGAAATGAAGGACACTATCTATACCTCAATAATCCGTAACTTTGCACCCGAGGTTTATTAAAGTAATATTATGTTTAAAGAAGAAAGAGGCAACATGCTTCACGGCGTGCTCCTAATCATGCTATTTGCATGTTCTGCATTCTACATTGCAGGTTTTCAATGGGTGAAAAGCCTGTCATTATCGCCACTAATTGTCGGCATCATTTTAGGCATGTTTTATGCCAACACCCTACGCATGCATGTGCCCGACACATGGGTGCCGGGTTTTAAGTTCTGTTCGAAGCAAGTGTTAAGGACTGGTATTGTTCTTTACGGTTTCCGCCTAACCATTCAAGATGTTCTGTCTGTTGGCCTTCCCGCCATAGTAGCCGACAGCATAATTGTGTGCGGCACCCTGCTTTTGGGAATTTTGGTTGGAAAGTTACTTAAAATAGATAGCGACACTGTGCTGATGACGGCGACCGGCAGTTCCATTTGCGGAGCCGCAGCCGTTCTTGGTGCAGAGCCAGTTGTTAAGTGCGAGCCACACAAGACAGCAGTTGCTGTTTCTACCGTGGTTATATTCGGAACGCTGTCCATGTTCCTCTACCCTATTCTTTACCGTTCGGGAGTTCTAGACTTCTTGCCAACAACCGGAGTTGCCATCTACGTAGGCTCGACCCTGCACGAAGTTGCCCACGTTGTTGGTGCGGGCAACGCCATTGACCCAGACGGAGCACTTGGCATTGCAAACAACGCCACTATTGTGAAGATGATTCGCGTAATGATGTTGGCCCCCGTTCTTCTAGTAATGAGTTTTGTATTGGCAAAAGTAAGGGCGAAATCGGGTGTTGAATCTGGCAAGAGTAAGATAACCATACCTTGGTTTGCATTCGGCTTTCTTGCCGTCATCATTCTCAACTCACTCATTCAAGGTGCTGTTACCAACAATGCTGGTGCACATGAAATTTACAAGAGCATAAACAGTGGAATTGAATACATCGATACCTTCATGCTAACCATGGCAATGACTGCCTTAGGAGCCGACACCAGCATTGACAAATTCAAGCAAGCCGGAGCTAAACCCTTTGCCTTAGCCGGCATATTATACATCTGGTTGGTATTTGGTGGTGGAACCATTGCATACTTGCTAAGCTAACATCAACTTGCAACTAAAAGAAAACGGGTAGGCGACCAAATGGTTTCCTACCCGTTCTGTTTCTATCTATTCTATTCCTAAGTCAAACAAACATCGACTTAATGGCTGGCACCAAATAGTCGCGGACGGTTTCTTCCTTCAAGAAATGGCCACCAGGAATCATCTGTCTATGCGAATAATGGTTCAAAAACCAGAAAGAAGACATTCGCGTCATAAAGTCCCACTTTCCAAAGAGTCCAAGAGTCAAATCGTCTTCTTCTTTCGTCATGCCATCGTACTGCTTGTGCTCCATATCCTTATACTGACGGCAGATGCGGTTGTCGACATGCCACGTCTGCACCCCATCGTAACGCTGATGCTTATACTTATTATCACCCCTAAAAAGCCAAAAGTATGAGACTCCCAAGCTAGGGTTTAACAGAATCTTCTTATAGCCACGAAATTTCTGGGCCATGAATCCGCCCAAACTATGGCCGATTATAATATCGACTTTCTGTTCGTCGAGAATTTTCTGAATTTGAGGGAATGAAATTTCCGGATCAATAGAAAGGTCTGGCACCAACACCTTTGCTTCGGGCATGTACTTTTGTACGCACGCCGCAGTAAACGACTCGTGGCTAGAAGCCATACCGTGTAAATAGAGAATTACCATAAAGTATTTTGTATAACAGACACAAAATTAGCAATTTTTACACCAATAGTTTCCTTTAGGGGCCATTACAGTTGGTGAAAATGCAGACAAACATACCTGATGCTTGATAATTACATACAGATGAACGATTATTTATCATGCATAAAATACCGTTTGTCTACTTTTGGGTATCGAATACTAATGAACTACAAATACATGAAAAACACATTTCTCACTTGCATTCTTGCTCTTGCATCAGGCTCAGCCTTTGCAGCAAAAGGGCCCTACAACGGCATTCCACAAACACTGCCAGGTACCGTTGAAATGGAACTTTTTGACGAAGGTGGCGAAGGCTATGGCTACCACGACGAGGACGACATAAACGACGGTAAGGTTTTCCGTACCGATGTTGGTGTCGACATTGACTCTGATGGAGAAAACGGCTATGTGATTGGCTGGACCAAGAAAGGCGAATGGTTGGAATATACCATCGACGTGAAGGAAACAGACGCATACGCCTTCAGTGCAAAGGTTGCTTCAGGCTTAAACGGATCTAGCTTCCGCCTTTACATCGACGGGAAAGACGTTTCAGGTCTGGTAGAAGTTCCAAATACGGGTTCGTGGACCGACTTCACAAACGTTAAGGGCTCAACCACCAACATTTCGGCAGGTCAACACGTTCTGCGTCTTGAAATTGAAGGCGCCTACTGCAACATCGACAAGATAAAGTTCAGAGCAGCAAGTACCCCAATTGAATATAGCTTCACCTCACCTGCTTACGAAAAAGGCGTTCTAGCGGGTGAAGACTTTACCGTTAGCTGGAACAATAACGACGATGCCAATGGCAGCTACCTGCTTAAATGGGTAAACGACAATGGTGACGTTATGACACTAAAGACAGACGCGTCGTCTTCCGACTCACACACCGCAGCCATTCCTACCGATTTCATCGGACAAACTGGCCACTACGAGCTTTACTCAACCGAAGGTGGACTAATTCCTTCCGACTTCGATGGTAAGCAACACAGCGTTACCAACCCACTCATTTGGGCCGATGTTCCAGACGTATCGGTTTGTCGTGTTGGCGACACCTACTACATGGCAAGCACCACCATGCACATGAATCCGGGCGTGCCAATCATGGCTTCTAAAGACCTTGTACGTTGGCGCACCATTAACTACGCACACCAGGCACTTGCCAACAGCGACGCCCTTTCGCTAGAAAACGGAAAGAGTGCATACGGTAAAGGTTCGTGGGCAAGCAGCATTCGTTACAAAGACGGCACATGGTACGTGCTTACCCCTTCGTACACCACCGGCAAGACTCACATCTTCAAGACAAAGGATATAGAAAAAGGACCTTGGCAGACTGCCACATTGCCTTTCTATCACGACCCTTCGTTACTCCTTGACGACGACGGCAGAGTTTACGTTGTTTACGGTTCGGGCAACATCAGCATCATTGAGTTGAGTGCCGACGCCATGTCGGTAAAGCCGGGCGCAACTTCACGCACGCTTCTCACGAAGCCAGCCTCTATTGCTGGTTCTAGTTTCTACGTTGAGTGCGAAGGCACACAGGTTTACAAAAAGAACGGTTACTACTACGTCTTCCTCATTTCATGGCCAGCCGGCAAATGCCGTTCTGTACTATGCTACCGTTCAAAGTCGCTCACCGGCAACTTCGAGGGTAAGGTGGTCTTGCAAGACAACGGCGTTGCACAAGGTGGTATTTTCGACACCCCAGACGGCCAATGGTATGGCATGTTCTTCCGCGACAACGGCTCGGTAGGCCGCATTCCTTACCTGGTACCGGCAACATGGTCGCAAGACTGGCCTGTATTCGGCAGCAACGGCAAGGTGCCAGCAACCCTAAACATGCCAGCTGCACAAGAAGAGGGTTACGGCATGGTCACTTCCGACGAATTTGAAGAAAATACCCTTCCTTTAGAATGGCAGTGGAACCACAATCCTAGCGCAAAGGACTGGCAGTTGACCAATGGCGTCTTCCGCCTGACCAACAACAGAACCGATGCCAACGTTGTCAGCACCAAGAGCACACTTACACAGCGCTCGTTTGGTCCAAACTGTTCTGGCTATACTAAACTTAACACCAAGGGCATGAAAGACGGCGACTATGCCGGTTTGGTTGCCTTGCAAGAACTCTATGGTTTTGCAGGTGTAAAGATGAACGGCAACAGCAAGTCCATCGTAATGGTCGACGCAAGTTCAGGCTCTGCAAAAGAGGCCGCATCGGTTCCGCTCAACCAAGACGAAGTGTACTTGCGCATTGACATGAACTACCAGAACCAGGCAGACAAGGCTTCTTTCTACTACAGCCTCGACGGTAAGAGTTGGACAGCTTTTGGCAACACCATTAAGATGGAATACAAGCTTACCCACTTTATGGGCTACCGTTACGGTTTGTTTAACTTCGGCACCAGGAACACTGGCGGTTATGCCGATTTCGATTTCTTCCGTATCGGTAAGACGGTCGACAAGCCAATCTATCTCACTAAAGAAACCATTGAGACCTTGTTGGCAACGAGCCCAACCATCAGCATTGTTAGTGAGTTGACCGACATTAAGAATACCGAGAACGACATTGTAAGAATAGCTCCAAATCCGGCAACAGACTATGTTTTTGTAAATGGAGTTAACAATTTTGTCGCTTTACAGCTACTAAATTCAAATGGAATTACTATTATTGCAAATGATAACAAAGAGCTAAACTTGTCTGGAGTTTCCGCAGGCACTTATCTGTTAAGAATTATCACTACCGATAGTGTGATTACCAGGAAGCTCATCGTTAAATAGGACTAGTAAACATATCTATAACAAACAAGGCAAGGTAGCGTCTGGCAACAGTTGGTCGCTACCTTTTCTTTTCACGAACAAGAGTTTTTATACAAAAGTATGTTATGAAAAAGACACTAATTACATTGTTCTCGTTCTTCACCCTCTATGGTGCGAACGCAGGAACGCTGCTGACGGTTGAATACCTCGACGGTAAAAGCGCGCAGGAGCAGTTAGCCAAGCTCTCGAAAATAGAATTCGACAGCAAAGGCAACATGACCTTCAACTACAACAACGGTTCCACTAAAGACATGGGCAACGTATTGAACACCCAGAAAATAGTGTTTACCGAAGGGGAATGGACTTCTGCCAAACAAGCTGCTGCCACCCAAGTTGTAAGGATTTATCCGAATCCGACGACCGAGACCATCGGCATTGTGGGTAAGGAATCGGACCAAGTGGTGAAGATTTATTCCACAACAGGCTGCCTTGTGCAAACCAGCAACGAATCGAACATCAACGTCAGCAAGCTTCCTAACGGCGAATATTTTGTCGTAATTGGCCAAACAGTTGCAAAGATGGTAAAGAAGTAAGGTCTGCCCAAAGGCGCATCTATACAAGAAAAAAAAGCACTAACACATAATTAAAAAAGTAATGAAAAAGACACTACTACTATCGGCTGCCCTCTATGCAATTACAGCGGCAGCACAAGCACCTATCTATCTCTACAAAGACGGTAAGGTCATATACAGCGGTAACATCATACCCGACAGCATCGTCTTCCACGCCCCTGCACAAGAAGAGCAAGGTGGCGGCGAAGGCGGAGGTGGTACTACCGAAATGTTCTTGTCTGCCCAGCAGTACATGACCATGATTAAGCCAGGTGTAACCAGCAACGTACCCGGTAACGCCACAAGCGCCAACGGTGGCGGAACCATGCAATCTATTTCATACTACTCTACCCTAGCAAGGAAGAACAAAAGTGCCGATGTTCTTTTGCCAAAGAACTACGACAAGGGCAAGAAATATCCGGTTCTTTATGTCAACCACGGCATTTTCGGCAACGAAAAGAGCATGCAAGACGAGAGTAACAAAATTAGGAGCATGGCAAACAACATGGCCGAGAGTGGCGAGGCTAAAGAAATGATCATTGTCTACACCGCCATGTACACCTGTCCAACGAAAGACAACTGTGCCGGATTTTCGGCAGAAGAATGTAAGTATTACGACGACTTCCGCGAAGACCTTGTCGAATGCCTTATGCCTTACATCAACAGCAACTACTCTACCTATACCGACCGTGAGCACACTGCCATTTCCGGTTTCTCGATGGGTGGACGTGAGGCTCTCTACATTGGCCTTACCAAGCCAGAGGTGTTCGGCTACATTGGCTGTGCATGTCCTGCGCCTGGTGTCACCCCTGCTAACGATATGTTCATGAGCCACCCGGGCAACATGCAAAAGAGTGAATTGAAGTTCAAGGACGGCGATCCTCTTCCTTACGTATTCCTTATTACCGGTGGTACAAACGACAATACTGTGGGTATTTTCCCTAAGGAATACCACGAGACACTAACTAGCAACAATGTAGACCACATCTGGCAAGAAATTCAGGGCGGTGGTCACGACGCTTCGTGCATTGTGCCTATGTACTACAACTTTATAAGAAGCATCTTTAAGACATCGGCAGACCTAATGTCGGGTGGCAAATAAGCAAACGGAGATTACGATAATTGCACAACAAATCATGCAATTTTACGCAAATATTGCACGGCAGATTGTGCATTCCCATATCAAAAAAATCCCGACACAAAGTACATTGTACTTGCATCGGGATTTTTCTTATTGTATGTCAGTGGTCATAACCGTGCCGAGATGCCCATTATTGCGTTAGCAAAACATGGCATAGGCGGCAGATTCATTATTCCCACTCGATAGTTGCAGGTGGTTTAGAAGAAATATCGTAAGCTACGCGGTTTACGCCCTTCACCTTGTTAATGATTTCGTTGCTGACTTTAGCCAAGAACTCGTAAGGGAGATGAGCCCAGTCGGCAGTCATAGCATCGGCACTGGTAACGGCACGAAGTGCAACTGCACGTTCGTAGGTACGTTCGTCACCCATAACACCTACACTCTTAACAGGGAGGAGGATAACACCTGCCTGCCATACCTGGTCGTAAAGAGAAACTTCCTTACCATCGACCATAGTCTTCCATTCGCGCAAACCACGAATGAAGATGTCGTCGGCTTCCTGTAGGATGTGTACCTTTTCTGGAGTGATGTCGCCAAGAATGCGGACACCAAGACCTGGACCTGGGAAAGGATGACGGCCAATGAGGTGTTCAGGAATACCTAACTGACGGCCTACACGACGAACCTCGTCCTTGAAGAGCCACTTCAAAGGCTCGCAAAGCTGAAGCTGCATATCTTTAGGAAGACCACCTACGTTGTGGTGGCTCTTAATGGTGCGGCCAGTGATGTTCAAACTTTCAATACGGTCTGGATAAATGGTACCCTGACCCAACCATTTAGCATCGGTAATCTTTTTAGCCTCGGCGTTGAACACGTCAACAAAGCCCTTTCCAATAATCTTACGCTTCTTTTCAGGTTCTTCAACACCAGCCAATTCTTCGTAGAACTTGGCGCTGGCATCGACACCAATAACGTTCAAGCCTAAACATTCGTAGTCGTTCAAAACGTTCTTGAATTCGTCCTTACGGAGCAAACCGTTGTCAACGAAGATACAAGTCAAGTTCTTACCAATTGCCTTGTTCAAGAGAACGGCAGCTACACTTGAGTCTACACCACCGCTCAAACCCAAGATGACACGATCGTTACCCAACTGTGCCTTCAATTCGGCAACTGTGGTTTCTACGAACGATGCAGGGCTCCAATCTTGAACACCGCCGCAAATGTCTACCACGAAGTTCTTGAGCAACTGTGTACCCTGAATTGAGTGGAACACTTCTGGGTGGAACTGTACGCCCCAAATTGGTTCAGTTTCGCTCTGGTATGCAGCAAAGTTAACGTCTGCAGTAGAAGCAATCTTACGGAAACCCTGTGGAAGAGCAGTAATTGTGTCGCCGTGGCTCATCCAAATCTGTGAATTTGGAGTGAAGTCCTTGAACAACTTATTACCGTCTTCAATAAACTGAAGGTTTGCACGACCATATTCGCGAGAACCTGCTGGTTCTACCTTACCACCAAGGGTATAAGCCATGAACTGGGCGCCATAGCAGATACCGAGGATAGGATACTTGCCACGAATCTCGTTAAGATCAATCTTGAATGCTTCGCTATCGTAAACGCTGTATGGCGAACCACTCAAAATAACACCTATAATGTCGGGATCGTTCTTTGGGAACTTGTTGTAAGGAACAATCTCGCAAAAGGTGTCGAGTTCACGAACACGACGACCAATAAGCTGTGTGGTCTGTGAACCGAAGTCGAGAATAAGAATTTTTTGCATTATATTACCTTTTAATCAATTTTTTAGCAATTTATCGAAAAGCTCATCGCTTAAGTCATCAGCAGCCATGCTGTACTTTGCCTTTGCATAGAACGGTTCGCGTTTTTCAAGGGTAGCCCTCACATAGTCGAGCAACTCTTCGGGCGTCTTGTTAGCCACCAAAGGCCTTTTTGCAGTACCGTTCATGGTAAGGTTGCCACAAAGCTGTTCGGGTGTAGCTTTCAGGTAAACGGTATCGCCTGACTCGTTCATGATGTCGACATTGTCGAAGAAACAAGGTGTACCGCCACCGGCAGCCACCACAACATCTTCAAAGCCAGCCACCTCGAGCAACATGTTGTGCTCTATGTTACGAAAGCCTTCCTCACCCCTTTCGGCAAAGATTTGCGAAACGGTCTTGTGGAAACGGTTTTCAATGTAGATATCCAAATCGATGAATTCAAGCCCGTACTTGTTAGCAATACGTCTGCCAGTCGTAGTCTTACCACTAGCCATGAATCCTACCAAGAAAATTCTCTTCATTAAAACGTTCGAAATTTATTTATATAGCGTAAAGATGTCGGTATAGACCTTCGGTCTTATATCTTGCTGCCACGAAAAGCCCTTTAAGAACAGCACCTCGTTAGGAGCCTGGAATGGCGGATACATGGTACCCTCGGTGCCTGGTTCCAACAATATTTTCTCGAGTTTGCGTTTCTCGTCAATAAAGATGGTCATCTGGTCGCCAATATTGTGGTTAACACCTATAAGGTCGCCACGTTTGTCCTTCGGGAAGTAGACCGACATGGCATTACCCTTCATAACCACCTTACGAAGGTTGTTTCCAATAAAGAAGCCTTCAAGCTCGTTACCCTTTAGTTGGTTGAAGTTAAGCGAATCGTCGCGCTGAGCAATAAGTGCACTGCCCGTAATGTGCAACCAATAAGGGTGCTTGTTCTTCATGTAAAGACGAATGGTGTCGCCGGTAATCTGGTTGGCATCTGACCAAACAATAGGGTTACCCTGCATATAAACCATTGAGTCTTTTGTATAGAACTTCAAGTCTTCACTCTTACCCTGAAAATCGTTTCTGAAGAAACAGCTCTTGTGCAAGCCTTCAATTAGGCGCGAACTGTCGGCAAGGGTTGTCAACTTAAGCGTATCGGCACGCAAATAAAGCGTATCGGCAGTAGAGAACTCCTTTACGTAGGCATTCTTCGTCATATAGCCCGACGATGTTGGATACTGATTCAGGTAACCCTTGTCGCCATACATGGCTACGTGCTGCCTCAAGTCGTAGGCTTCGGCTTTACCGAAAAGCTGGGCAATGCCGGTAGTACGGTCGTAGAGGATGGTATCGGCAACAATGTGTCGCATATTGTCATCGCTATCGATAACCGAACGGCGGTACAACATAAACTCGCCCCTACTGTTGTTCATGTAGGCCTGCTTCGTCTTAATGATGTAGTTGTTGCGGTAAATGGTAGAAGGCCCCAACACGGTAGCCTCGGACGTACGCGAATTGTAGGTCAGTGTGTCGGTCACAATCTTGTAATCGTCACTTTCCAGATTCACGTTAGTCTTGAAAACCGCATGCTTGGTACTCGGATAATAGTAGCCTATTTGTGATGTTAAGACGAAAGACGGATCAACAATTTTTGCGCCCCCATCGTAATAGGCATAGTCCTTATCGCGGTAATAGTCTAATCGTTGGGTAGTAAGTGTCATCTTACCGCTATTCATGGTAATGTCTTCACGAATGCGCATCAACTTAGTGTTGCCATCGTAGTACATCTTGTTAGCCGTAAGCGTAGTAGAATCTTGAATGACACGAACATTACCAAAAGCATCGAAAGAATTCTGGCCAGTATAGAAGTAAGCACTGTCGCAATACATGAGCGTTTGGTCTTGACGGAAACGCACATTACCAGACAGAACCTGGCACGAATTACCACGATTCTTATCGAAAGTAAGTTTCTCACAACCTTCTAGAATGACGTTGGTCGCCATTGAAGAAAGAGTTGAAAGAAGCAAGAATATGCCGACAAGGTGTCTGTTCATCTGTTTTATTTCGTATTATTCGTATCTTTAATCCAACCCGGATACTGGAAAGTACAATTCTTCCACTTATCGTTTATAAGCACATAAACCGATTTCTGTTTCTCTACAATCCAATTAGAAATCTTTTCCTCGGTCTTCTTGGCAACATACATGTTCTTGATGAGCTGATAGTCTTCAGTCATGTTGGCCTTATGTGCAGGTATCCTATTCTTTAGTTTAACAATGGTGTAAGATTCGTCGCCATTGTTGTTCTTCATTGCAAAGGTACGTGAAATTTCGCCAATATTCATCGTTGAAACGATGTTTGCAATTTCGGGCATCATTTCCTTTGCCTGGAACTTGGTGTCGCCCGTACGCGGATTGGTCAAAATACCCTGGCAGTTATTGGTTTGCTTATCGGTCGAGTAAGCCAACACAGCCTGCTCGAAAGTGATAGTACCCTTGCGAATAACATTAGCCAGGCTATCGACAGACTTCTTCGCCGAGTCGCGGTCGGCCAAGCTGATAATAGGCTTCAACAAGATGTGCCTTGTGTTGACCTTTTCGTCCTTCTTGTCGATGAGCTGAATAATGTGGTAGCCAAAATCGGACTTTACGATACGCGAAACACGTTTAGGGTCCTTCAAAGCGAAGGCTACTTCGGCAAATTCGGGTACCAATTGTCCCTTACCCATGTAACCAAGTTCGCCACCCTGTCGGGCAGAGCCCAGGTCTTCGGAATAAAGAGAAGCCAATGTCGAGAAAGAAGACTCACCCTTCTCAATTCTTTCCTGGAACTCGTGCAGACGGTTCTTAACCGCATCTATTGCCGCCTGGCGAACTTTAGGTTGAACGGAAATTATCTGAATCTCTATCTGTTCAGGAATTTCAGGAAGGCTGTCGCTAGGCAACTGGTTAAAGAAACGGCGCACCTCGGCAGGCGTAGGCTTAATGTCGCCCACAATTTTGCGCTGAACCTGTTGCGTAATAAGCTGGTTGCGGACCATGTCGCTCAATTCGGCACGAATTTCGTCTTTCTTCTTGCCAAAATAGGTTTCCATCCTGCTAACAGAGCCCATCTGTTCCTCAATATAGCTAATGCGCTGTTCAACTTGTTGCTGAACCTGCTTGTCATCGGCAGAAATGCTGTCGATAAGGGCCTGATCGAGGTAAAGCTTCTGCAAAGCCAACTGTTCAGGTATATAGCAGTAAGGGTCAGAGATAGGAGCCATTCCATCGTATTGAGCCTTTATGCGCTGTTCTTCCACTTCCGACAAAAGGATAGCTTCATCGCCAACAACCCAAACAATTTCGTCGACAACATTCTGTGAAATTGTGGAGCTGGCAAAGAGGGCCAAAAATGAAGCAGTAGCAAAATATTTATTCATAAAACCTTATATTAGACTTTTTCTCGCAAAAAACAGACAAACCCGCATGAGAAACATACGGGTTCATCGCATTAGTATTCACTATTAAATAACATCATTATCGTCTGTTTATTGCACTAGTCAATAGGAAACTTATTTTATAGTTTTTAAAACGTCGTAGTTAACAACAACCTTGTGTTCTTCACGAAGCGACTTAATCCAATCTTCGTCGAGTTTGTTCTGGTAATCGGCAACAACCGCACCTCTTACTTCCTTATAATCGATAGGGTCGTAAGTTTCATTACCATAAACAAGCACTTCAGGGAATTTTTCCTTTGGAGAAGTGAAAGAAGGTGTTGACTTGAACACATAATAGTCGACTGCCGGATTAGCCCCCTTTACATAAGTGCCATCGGTAACAGCCACCTTTTCTTCCCCCTTAACCTTGTTGAACTCCTTCTTCAGGGCAACATTGAAGGTATCTTTGTCAAGCTTACCATACTTGGTGTAGAACTTGTCAACTTTCTTCTGAACCTTCTTGTCTGCGCAGTAAATAATCTTACCTCTGAAACGAGGTTCAGACCACTTGTACTTCGACGAATGTTGGCTAAAGTATGTCTTTAGGCCTTCAACGTCTCTCGAAGCTACGTTCCAAACCTTGTCGTTACTTACCTCGAAAAGGAGCAGACCGTCGCTATATTCACGCAACAAGTTGCGGAAATCGGCATTTGAAGCCTGCAAGTCATCGAAAGACTTATTCACCAAGAACTCATCAAGATAGTCTCTGAAAATCTTATCTACAAACATCTTGCTAGTAGTCAAGTGTGAATAGGTTCTAATCTTCGCTTCTGGAGCCTTCTTGTCGAGAACGTCGTTCCAATCACCTCTCTTTGAAAGGAAGGTATTCACGAAATCGCTTTGAGGATGCGTTTCATCGGCAACAATAAACAAAGGAGCCTGTAGCTTGTGAATCTCCGATTGGATAAGGAAATTCTCCTTATCGCGAGCCAAGTCGTAGAATTGACGCAAAGAAGAAGAATCGACGCTAACGCCATAGTGGTCGTAAAGTTTAGCCAGATAACGGTCACCGACCAAGCGGCTACGGTCTGACTTCATGATTCTCTGTTCAATGTCATCCTTCAATGCTTCGAATGGAATATCGGTGCTCAAGCTATCAAGACGAATAAGGTGCCAGCCGACGCGAGACTGGACCTTCTTCATATCGCCATGCTTTTCGAGGCTCATAATGGCACCCGAAATTTCAGGTGGCAGCATCATATCGCCCTTTGAAGTCCAAGGCAAGCGTCCCTGCGGATCGCCACCAACCTTCAAGTCATTGTTTCTTTCAGCCAACTTATTCAAATCGGCACCCTTCTTAACCAATTCGTACAAAGAGTCGATTTCAACTTCGGCTCTCGGATTATCGATACCAAGGAAGATGTGCGAAGCCCTCTTCTTATAGACATTAGGACGAACGTCAGATACCTTGGCAATGTGGTAACCGAACTTGGTTTTGAATGGTTCGCTAAATTGACCAGGCTTAAGATTGAAAATTACATTTTCGAAATCGTAAACCATAGCGAAACAGTCGACATAACCCAAATAACCACCATCTTGAGCCGATGGGCATTGAGAGTATTTCTTTGCCAATTCTGCAAAATCGGCACCATTCTTCAACTTCTGGTATATTTCAGAAATGCGGATGAAAGGCGGAACAGAGTCTTTAGAGTCGAACTTGATTAAGATGTGGCTACAAGAAACCTGTTTCTGCAAGCGCTCGTAAGCCTCACGGGTCAAGCTGTTCTTATTTTCAGAATCCATGACAAAAGGCATAGCCAACTGGTCACGGTACTGTTTCAATTCCTTTTGGTACGACTTTTTCTGGTCGTAACCGCCATCAACAGCATCAAGAACTTTCAGTTTGTAATTGATAAACAAGTCTACATATTCATCTACAGACTTCTTTTCTGCGATAGTTGTTGAGTTGTTCTTTTTGTAAACATACTCGAACTCTGACTTATAGATAGGGTCGCCATCAATAGTCATTACCACAGGATCTGATTGAGCAAAAGCACTTGCAAAACCAAACGCAAAGAACGGAGCTAGAAAAGAATGTTTGATATTCATGTCTAAATCACAACTAAAAGTTATTAAATTGTCAGTAACGGCAATTAATCGCCACGGCTGTAGTTAGGAGCTTCGCGGGTAATAGTAACGTCGTGTGGATGGTTTTCGGTAACACCAGCAGATGTGATGCGGGTAAATTTAGCCTCGTGCAAGGTTTCAATGTCTTTAGCACCACAGTAGCCCATGCCTGAACGAATACCGCCAAGCAACTGGTAAACCACTTCGAAAAGGGTACCCTTGTAAGGAACGCGAGCTGCGATACCTTCTGGAACCAATTTCTTAACGTCGGCAACATCACCCTGGAAGTAACGGTCCTTTGAACCCTTTTCCATAGCCTCGAGTGAGCCCATACCACGGTATGACTTGAACTTACGGCCATTGAAGATGATGGCTTCACCTGGAGCTTCTTCAACACCAGCGAACAAAGAACCTGCCATAATGCAGTTTGCGCCGGCTGCCAAAGCCTTAACGATATCACCAGAATAACGGATACCACCATCACCGATGAGAGGCACCCCTGTACCTTTTAACGCAGAATATACCTCATATATTGCAGTAAGCTGTGGAACACCTACACCAGCAATGATACGAGTGGTACAAATTGAGCCAGGGCCAATACCAACTTTAACACCGTCGGCACCAGCTTCAGCCAAAGCCTTTGCAGCAGCTGCAGTAGCAACGTTACCTACAACAACGTCGAGTTGTGGGTACTTCTGCTTAACTTCCTTCAAGAGGTCGATAACACCTTTAGAGTGACCATGAGCAGTATCGATGACAATAGCATCGACCTGGGCATCAACAAGGGCCTGAATACGCTTGAAAGTGTCGCCAGTAACGCCAACGCCAGCAGCGCAACGAAGACGACCCTTATCGTCCTTACAAGCAATTGGCTTGTCGTTAGCCTTGGTAATGTCCTTATAAGTGATCAAACCGACGAGCTTGTTGTTAGCATCGACGATTGGAAGTTTTTCAATTTTATTCTTTTGCAAGATGTCAGCAGCTTCCTTCAAAGAAGTGTGAGGACCTGCAGTAATCAAGTTTGAGCTAGTCATCACTTCGTTAACCGGACGCTTCATGTTGCGTTCGAAACGGAGGTCACGATTAGTAACTATACCAAGCAAAGAACCTTCGGCATCGACAACAGGTACACCACCAATGTGGTATTCAGACATAATAGAAAGCACCTGCTTAACAGTAGCGTCTGGGCCAATGGTAACAGGGTTGTCAATCATACCGTTTTCGGCACGCTTAACGGTCTTAACCTGACGAGCCTGTTCTTCGATGGACATGTTCTTATGGATAACACCGATACCACCCTCACGCGCAATGGCAATAGCCATCTTCGCTTCTGTAACCGTATCCATGGCCGCAGAAACGATAGGGATATTCAACTTGATGTTTCGGGAAAAACGGGCACCCAAATCAACAGACTTTGGGAGAACCTCTGAATAAGCTGGTATTAACAATACGTCGTCGAAGGTCAAACCTTCCAAAACGACTTTATCCGCAATAAATGACATCTGTGTAAACTTTATAATTTATTGCGTGCAAAAATACAAATTAATTTCTTTATAGCCTAATCAAAAAAGTGTGTCAAAATAAAAAAATTAGGTTATGGATAGAAAAGAAAAAAGGAGGACGTTTCGTCCTCCTTTTCCTAAAGCTATATAGGGAGTGGCATTAAGCCTTTGCTTCCTTAATCTTAGCCTTCTTACCAGTAAGCTTACGCAAGTAGTAAAGCTTAGCACGGCGAACAGAACCAATCTTGTTGACTGTGATGCTCTCGATAAATGGAGAGTTCATAGGGAAGATACGTTCTACACCAACGCCGCTAGCTATACGACGTACAGTGAAGTGCTTCTTACCTTCGTGACCAGTGATGCTGATAACATCACCTCTGAATAACTGGATACGTTCCTTGTTACCTTCCTTAATCTTGTAAGCAACAGTTACAGTATCACCACTCTTGAAAGAAGGGATTTCCTTTTCAACAGCGAAAGCCTGTTCTACGATTTTAATTAAATCCATTTTAGTTTTTATTTTTTTATGTGACACACACGCAATGTTACCCGAAAAAGAAATATCAAGGCAAGAGATTGCGCAAAAACTTCGCAAAAGTAATTGAATTTTGGTTGATAACCAAACTTAAAGGACAATATTTACGATTTTGCCAGGAACGACAATCAACTTTTTAACGTCCTTGCCGTCCATGTACTTCTTGGTTTGTTCATCAGCCAAAACTGTCTGACCAACTGTATCCTTGTCCATATCGGCTGGCAATTCCATAGTGAAACGTACCTTACCGTTGAATGAAACAGGGTACTTAACCGAACTTTCCTTCAAATACTTCTCTTCGAACTTTGGCCATGGAGCATCGCACACAGAAGTGTTGTGGCCAAGCAAGCTGTACAATTCTTCTGAAATGTGTGGAGCAAATGGAGCCAACAAGGTCACGAAGATTTCGAGTACCTGACGGTTGTTGCTCTTAAGCGCAGACAATTCGTTCAAGCAAATCATAAATGCAGAAACCGAAGTGTTGTAAGAAAGGTTCTGAATGTCTTCGGTCACCTTCTTAATCAACTTATGAATTGAGCGCAATTCCTTTTCGTTTGGTTCAGCATCGGTTACTGTGAAATCTTCACCCTTAAAGAATGTAGACCAGAACTTACGCAAGAAACGGTGAACACCATCAATACCGTTAGTGTCCCAAGGTTTAGAAGCTTCAATAGGGCCAAGGAACATTTCGTACAAGCGAAGGGTATCGGCACCAAAGCGTTCAACAATATCGTCTGGGTTAACAACGTTGAACATAGACTTTGACATCTTTTCAATAGCCCAACCGCAAACATACTTGCCGTCTTCAAGTTCAAATTCCGCATTGTTGAATTCAGGACGCCATGCCTTAAACTTGTCAAGGTCTAGAACATCGTTCTTCACAATGTTAACGTCTACGTGTAGCGGAGTAACGTCGTACTTGTCCTTCAAACCAAGAGATACGAACTTGTTAGAGTCTTTAATACGGTATACGAAGTTAGAACGGCCCTGAATCATACCCTGGTTTACCAACTTCTGGAATGGTTCTTCGCTTACGCTGAAGCCATAGTCGAACAAGAACTTATTCCAGAAACGAGAGTAAATCAAGTGACCGGTAGCATGTTCGGTACCACCAATATACAAGTCAACGTTCTTCCAGTATTCATCAGCCTCCTTGCCAACAAGAGCCTTCGAGTTTTTAGGATCCATATAGCGGAGGTAGTATGCTGAAGAGCCAGCGAAACCTGGCATGGTATTCAATTCAAGAGGGAACACGGTCTTGTTGTCGACCAAAGACTTATCTACGATGGTCTTTTCAGCCTCATTCCATGCCCATTTTTGTGCATTACCCAATGGAGGTTCGCCCGATTCTGTTGGCAAGAAGTTGTCTACTTCTGGCAACTGTAAAGGCAAGCATTCTTCTGGCACCATGTAAGGCATACCATTCTTGTAGTAAACTGGGAATGGTTCGCCCCAGTAACGCTGACGGCTGAAAATGGCGTCGCGAATACGGTAGTTCACCTTAACACGGCCAAGGTTGTGCTCCTTAACGTATTTTTTGGTAGCTGCAATTGCTTCCTTAATCGTCTTACCATTGAGGTTGAAATCGACATAAGGTGTAACACCAGGCTTTGGAGAGTTGCAGACAACACCTTCCTTGGCATCGTAGCTCTGTTCAGACACGTCACAGCCTTCAATCAATGGAATGATTGGCAAATTGAAATGTTTAGCGAAAGCATAGTCGCGGCTATCGTGGGCAGGCACAGCCATAATGGCACCTGTACCATAGCCAGCAAGTACATAGTCGCTAATCCAAATAGGAATTGCCTCGCCAGTAAATGGGTTAATACCATAAGAGCCAGAGAACACACCAGAAACGCGACGGTCGGCCTGACGTTCACGTTCAGTACGCTTCTTGGTAGCGGCCAAATATTCTTCAACTGCAGCCTTCTGTTCTGCTGTAGTCAATTCAGGAACCAACTCACTTTCTGGAGCAAGTACCATGAATGTAACACCAAACATGGTATCGGCACGGGTTGTAAAGATTGTGAAGTGTTTATCAGAATCTTTAACATTAAACTCAACTTCTGTACCTTCCGAGCGACCAATCCAGTTACGTTGAGTTTCTTTCAACGAGTCGGTCCACTCTACCTTGTCAAGTCCATCAAGCAAACGCTGTGCATATGCAGAAACACGCAAGCACCACTGCTTCATCTTTTTCTGAACTACAGGATAGCCACCACGAGCTGAAACGCCTTCAACAACCTCGTCGTTAGCCAACACAGTACCCAATTTAGGGCACCAGTTAACCATTGTTTCGCCAAGGTAAGCAATACGGTAATTCATCAATGTCTGCTGCTGTTCAACGTCAGACATAGCCTTCCACTGTGCAGCAGTGAATGACATTTCTTCCGAGCATGCAACATCAATGCCATCGGTACCATTGTTTTCAAAAGCCTTAACGAGGTCGGCAATAGGCATTGCCTTGCCTGCCTTGTTATCGAAATAGCTATTGAACATTTTTTGGAATGCCCACTGTGTCCAATGGTAATAGTTAGGTTCGCACGTACGAACTTCACGATCCCAATCGTAGCAGAAACCAATCTTGTCGAGCTGCTCGCGGTAACGGTTGATGTTTTGTGAAGTTGTAATAGCCGGATGCTGACCTGTTTGAATTGCGTACTGTTCAGCAGGCAATCCGTAGGCATCGTAGCCCATTGGGTGAAGGACATTAAATCCTTGCTGACGTTTGAAACGGCTATAAATATCAGAAGCGATGTAACCAAGAGGGTGACCTACATGAAGGCCAGCGCCAGATGGATAAGGGAACATGTCGAGAACATAGAACTTAGGTTTTGAACTATCGACACTAACCTTATAGGTATTGTTATCTTTCCAGAACTGTTGCCACTTCTGTTCGATATCCTTAAAACTGTAATCCATGAATATAAAATGATTAATCGACGGCAAAGTTAATAAAAGTTACCGACAAAACACAAGAACATATATATATGCATAAAAAAAGGCACCTTTTTCAAGGTGCCTTCTTTTATCATAAACTTAGGAATTAATATTCCCACAAGTCGTTTTCGAAGTTGATGATGTTAGTCTTGATGCGTGCCTGTTCCTTGTGAACTGACTCATAATCGGTATTGTACTCGATCAAGTTTCTATCCATGATGTTAGATTCACGATAGATGTAGCCTGAGAAACGACGCTTCATGAATACATCGTCAAATGAAGGACGTGCGCCATTGTTCTTGTCGGTGATAAGAACTTCCTGGTGAGCCAAGAATGGGCGAAGTCTTTCGAACGAAACCCAGAACAAAGGATAAGGTTCTACACCAGTTTCACCGTCTTTAGTCAAGATAGGACAAAGACCGATGATACGGCAGTTGAAGGTAGAAGATACTTTATCGAAGAACCAAACTTCCTTCATGTAGTACTTTGTTACTGCGTAGCTAGGAATATCAGACTCTTCAACCTCGAAGATAGTATCGTTGGTGATAGAATCCAAACGAGGGTTGAAAGTGATTTCGTGCTGACGAAGAATATCCTTAAACTGAGTCAAGTGCTGATCGTCGAAGTGTTCCTTCTTATCGTCATACTCATAAAGCTT
The DNA here is from genome assembly GCA_024401645.1 of Paludibacteraceae bacterium. Taxonomy (GTDB): domain Bacteria; phylum Bacteroidota; class Bacteroidia; order Bacteroidales; family Paludibacteraceae; genus Physcocola. The sequence continues at coordinate 26,470 of JAKSKR010000017.1, forward strand.
AATCTTGCCATTCTGAGCAAGGCTGAAAATGAGAGAGAACAAATTCTTACGATTGTCGGTAGCTTCAGTTGGGAAATAGAATGGATAGTTGAACTTCTCGCGAAGGTCAATGATTCTATACACAACCTTAGACCAATAAATGTCATCAGCACGTGGATTGAGCATCTCGATTGGTTCGAGACCGTCAAGCGGAGCACCAGTTGGGAGGTCAGTAGCGATTGAATCTAAGATATTACCTTCATCACCAAAGAAGTTGTTGGTATCATCTTGAGCCGATACTGATGTAGCAACAAAAAGTGCAACAGCTGATAATAAATACTTAAGTTTCTTCATTTTTTCAAATTTCAGAATTAGTTGATAGCAACTTCGACTGCTGGCAACTTGTGAATCTTACCATCAGGACCCTTTGCAAGAGTACCAGAGATGTAGAACAACTTACCAACTGTCAAGCCCTTGATAGCCTGTTTCTGCTGATCGGTGATGCGACCACCATTACCAGTAAGAACCTTGATACCACCCATTGAGTCGAAGAACTTCATATCGAACTTCTGAACGGTATACTTAACGTTCTTCAAGAGGTCAGAGTTCAATTCAGCTACAACTTCAGTAGCCTGAGCCAACTGACCCTTCTTAATTGCACCACCACCGAAAAGACCACCGTTAGGACCTTTCAAGAATGCCAATGGAGGTGGCAAAGGAAGGATACGGAATGACTTAGAACCCATCTTCTGAACCTTACCATCGATCTTAGCAGTTACGTTAACATCACAGTTTGCACCTGGCTTAGATGGAGTGATGATGTAAGTACCGTCACCCTTCTTGTTCTGTGCACAGTTTGTGAAAGTAACTGAAACATCGCTCATAGCAACACCTGGTACAGATACGCTGATTGGGTTAGGATAACCTGCGTAAACAACGTTCAACATATCAGGAGAGATAGTAGCAGTAGGTTCACCTACAGTATATTCACCCTTGAAATCGTACTTCTTTTCAGAACCGTCTTTCTGCTTAACTGAAATGTAACCAGTATAAGTCTTGTTACCAACTGAAGAACAGTTAACAACATACTTACCGTCTTCGTTAAGCTTCTGACCACCGATATAGATATCAGGCTTCTTAGTAGAGTCGAGAGCAGCCAAGATAATCTTAGCTTCGTAACGACCACCACGGAGAACGTAACCACTGTTTGCAACAGCGATAGCAGACATCTTGTTCACACGTACGTCTTCAGCATCAGCAGAACCAAGAAGGTACTTACCAACCTGAACCTGAGTATTACGTACGTCGTTCTGAGTCTTGGTCAACATAGTCAAACATGCGATAGCAGGCATGTCTTCGAAAATGCGGCTTTCCCAAGTACGAGTAATACCATCAGCCTTCTTAGATTCCATTGTGAAAGTCTTATTCAAGTCAGCGATAGCGTCCTTGTCTTTACCATAAGCCTTTTCAGCAACCTTACGGAATTCTTCAACAGCTTCGTAGAGCTTACCGTTCTTAGTTTCACCGTTAACAGCGATAGTAGTCTTCCAAACAACGCTTGGGATGTTCAATTCACCAAGACGACCGTCAGAAAGAGTATCGGCACGCTGACCGTCACACTGTTCAATGATAGTACCCTTAATGTCATCGATATACTTGATAAGCTTATCAGCTGCAGCGTTAACTTCCTGGTAAGAAGCAAATGGCTTTGCGAACTTAACTGGGTTGTTAGCTTTTTCCTTATCGAAAGACTTATCCAAGCCTACCTTAGAACCTTCTGCAATTTCAATAGAAGACTTCAAAGAGTCTTGCACCAATTTATAACCATCGAGGATCTGGACAGACACGTTCAACGCCAAGAGGGCTGTGTACACCAGATACATCATGGAAATCATTTTTTGTCTCGGGGTTTCCGGACAGTTCGTAGCACCCATTGTGTATCTTTAAAATTACTTAACAAATTTACAAATTAAATCTAGGTCCGAATTAGCCACGGATAGTCATAGCGTTAAGCATGCCACCGTATACGCCGTTAAGCTGCTTCAACTGACCAGCGAGAGTAGCAACCTGCTGCTTGTAGTCTTCAGCGCTCTGAGCTGAGCTATCGAGAGACTGCTGAATCTTAGTTACAGCACCAGCAAGAGACTTCATAGCCTCGTTCTGTTCGTTAACTGACTTAACCTGCAATTCGAATACAGAGTTAATAGTAGAAATGTTCTTAGTAATACCGTCCATCTGAGCAGCGAAGTTCTGTGAGCCGTTAGAAGCTGAACCGATGCTCTGAGCGATAGTCTGGTAAGAAGATACCAAAGCGTCAGAAGCTGTAGTCAAAGAAGCCTGAGAAGCTGCGAAAGCAGAAGCTGCCTGGGTAGCCTTGTTCAAGTTGTTAACGTAAGCCTGTGATTCGTTAGCTGCAGATGCGATAGAACCGATCTGAGTTGCAGTAGTGTTAAGAGTAGTAACACTTTCAGCCAACTTCTTAACCTGTTCTTCAACCAAAGTCTTAGCATCAACTTCAGGAACTGCGATTTCGTTTTTCTTAGCATCAACCAAGCCAGCCTTCTGTGCTGCTTCTTCAGATTCGCCACCGTTAAATTCAGGGTAAACGAGAGACCAGTCGAATTCCTTGTGAGGCTTATCGAATGCACCGATACCGAACAACACTGCTTCTACCAACATACCTACGCAAAGCATAGGACCTGCACCTGGCCAGTGCTGAATCTTAAACAATGCACCAACGATTACGACAGAAGCACCAACTGAGTATGCTACACCAGTAATTTGTTTTCCTTTTTCTGAGCGGACAAAATCAATGAATCCCATTTTAATTCAATTATTTAAAGTTTAACATTATATTAGATTAGATAAGATTATTCAGCACCGATATAGCTACGTACGCAACGGAAGCCGATGAAAGAGCGGTTTTCTGACTGATATTCGTAAGTACGAACACCACACTGCAAGAAGATACCTACGTCTTTCCAAGAACCACCACGAACAACTTTCTTTCTCATTACTTCGTGGTCCATAGACTTAGCGTTGTACTCGTAGTTAGGGTTCATGTCATGAACGAAGCTATAGTTAGATTCGTGGAATGCAGATGAAGTCCATTCAGCTACGTTACCAGCCATGTCGTACAAACCGTAGTCATTTGGTGGGAATGAAGCTACACGAGCAGAGATCAAATAACCGTCGTCGGTATAGTTACCACGCTGTGGCTTAAAGTTAGCCAAGAAGCAACCCTTTGCGGTACGGATGTAGTTACCACCCCAAGGATACATTGAAAGATCCTTACCACCACGTGCTGCGTATTCCCATTCAGCCTCGGTTGGGAGACGATAGTCCTGTACACGAACGCCCTTGTGGCCTACCTGGTAAGAGTTGAACAAGAAAGTACGCCAGTGGCAGAATGCCTGAGCCTGTTCCCAAGAAACACCAACTACAGGATATTCGCCGTAACCTGGGTGAGCGAAATACATCTTCATGTATGGTTCGTTGTAAGCGTAAGTGAAGTCACGAATCCAGCAAAGAGTATCTGGATAGATGTTAACACGCTTACGAGAGATGAAGTCTGAACGGTGTTTCAACTCACGATAAACGGTCTTGTTGATGATGTGACCTTCAGAGTTGTAGTAAGAAGTATCCTTCTTTACCATTACGTCAGCACTATCTTTAGTACGGCCAAGGCCTGCAAGGCTACGGTTATAAGAACCGATCATTGGATCGAACTTATTTTCCTTCTTAGCAGCCTGAACGTAGTCAACCCAAGAATACTGGTAAGACATAATCATACCATTCAACTGTGGTTCGAAGTCAATAGCATCTTCACCCATATAGTACATGCTATCGATAGCGATCTTCTGATCTTCACTTGGCTTGTCCCAAGGAATTTGCTTCTTCCAGTTCAAAACCGGCTTATCGAGCTCATTACCCTTCTTGTCCTGGGTAATTTTGTAAGTTTCGTCTACATTAGACAACTTTTCACGAGCGATAGAGTCACGAACCCAATAAACGAACTGCTTGTATTCGCCATTGGTGATTTCAGTTTCGTCCATCCAGAAAGCATCGAGAGAGACTGTCTTTGACTGAGAAGTCATCGCCCAGTTAGCGTCCTGGTCGTTCTGACCCATAGTGAAAGAACCGCGCTTTACGAAAAGCATGCCGTAAGGGGTTGGTTCCTTCCATGACTTTGAATAAACACCCACCAACTCACCGTTGTCGGAGCTACCGCAGCTTGCGAGTAGTGAAGCTATTCCTGAAAAAATTAACAGTTTTTTCATGATATTTAAATTACTTGATTGCTCTTTTAATTTATAAAATTCGTTCACTTTTATATTTATTTTTCTTGGCTAATTCCAATTTAAATGAATATTTCAGGCACACTTCATGACTACCTCCCGACTTAATCATCTTCGAAATAGGTAAGTCATAAGCATAACCCAAGAATAATCCGTTTAACAAATTACAACCAATTAAAAAATCGAATGAATCACCCCATCGATAACCCAAGCCGCCCATAAACTTTTTCTTATAGTCAACCAGACAATCCAAATCAAATTGAGAGGTTGAGAAATCAGTTCGGAACAGAGCCGAAGGTTTCAAGTGATAATCTTCATTTGAGAGGGCCATATCGTAACCACCCGTCAAATAAAAGATTCGAGGAATGTCAGTCTCCTCACTTTCACCGAACTCGAATGAAGGTTTATTAAGGTTCAAGACCGACAAACCGACATACATTTCATCGTCGGAATAGTAAGCACCAAAACCGACATTGAATGCCATATCGTTCTGGTCGGAAGAGACGCCCTGGAGCATAGGGTCAGAGCCCTTGTCTTTATGGGAGTCGTTCGAGAACTCACTTCCACCCGTAACGCAGTCGTCGAAATTAAAAGCTTGGTTCAAGAAACCTAAATCAAGGCCCAAGCCCAAAGTTCCACGCCACAAACGCATTTGGTAGGCATATTTCAAACTGAAAGCCTGGTTTTCGAAAAGACCAACCTTGTCATTTTGAAAGGTCACGCCCAAACCGTGTTTTGTACCAGAAATATTCAACGGAATATCGCCGCTTACCACAATATCGGTTGGAGCATTTGAAAAACCCGCCCACTGCAAACGATAAGTGCCAAGAACATTGCACATGTCATTTTGTGCGATTGCTCCGGCGTTATATGCAGAAACGCTATGCATATATTGGGTTCTCTGGGAGTCAAATTGTGCCCATCCAACTAAAGGAAGTATTGTAGCACAGACAGTTACGAGTAACTTTTTAAAACCCACCATGAGAATAACACCAAAATCGTCAGCAATATTAGCAATTTTTGGAATAAATAGCAACAATAGTCCCGATTTTGAGGACTAAATCACTAATTTTCCTAAACACCAAATTTGTAATGATTTTTCTTTCGAGAAAAATCAATATTCGTCTTCGTTAAACAAAAAGTCTTCTTTACTTGGATAATCAGGCCAAACATCTTCGATACTTTCGTAGACATCACCCTCATCTTCCAATTCTTGAAGGTTTTCAATTACTTCAAGAGGCGCTCCCGAACGCATTGCATAATCAATAAGTTCGTCTTTTGTAGCTGGCCAAGGAGCATCCTCCAACTTCGACGCTAATTCTAATGTCCAATACATGAGACTGAATTTTTGTTAGACAAATAACACAAGACCTCTTAGAGGTGTGCAAAAATATATCTTTTTTTATAAATAACAACTCCAAATGCAGAAAAATAGTTGTAGCAAGCATAATAAAACTTCAGTCTGCCCCGGAGTTTTGTCTTCAATTTTAGAACCGTAAGATAAAATCCTCCTTCTGTAAATTTTCGTTAGCGATGAGGATCCCGAGGTTAAAAATGTTTATTGACAGCTTCACTCGTTCATCTGCTTTCAACGCTTGCCAGACGTTCCACATCTCGTCGGTTGTGTAAGGATTTGGCACTACAATGAAGAAACGCTTCCCATTACGAGCCATTCGCAAATTGACCAGTGTGGAGACCTCGGCTGGCGTTGCAGAGTTGATGTAAAGGAAATCGTCTCCGGGCATTTCCTGCACCAACCGTTGTGCCTCTGCCATAAGGTCGGTAGCCTTGCTTCGCTTAATGTTGTGCATGGCAATACGCTCGCACATCGACTGCGACAGGTCGGCTAGTTCGGGTTGCTTGCTTAACGAATAGACACTCGTTTTAGAATTGGGCGCTGCCATATACATGGTAGATATACCACAAGTGGTACCATATTCAAGAATAACACTCGGCTTATAGTAATTGACCAAGCGGAACAAGAGTTGGCCATATTTGGGGGAGATGGCATAGTCGCCAACCACGCTCTTTATCTTTCTCAACCGTTTGGTGCCATCGTCATTAAACACGCCTATCCTTTCGTCGACTTGCGACATTAGTTTCCGCACTTTCTCTATAAGGCTATATTTATAATAAGGCAAGTCTTCTTCTATTATTCGTGTCACCAAATGGAACAGATAGGGCGAATGGATGCCAAAACCATGCTGATGTCCGGAGGTGAAACAATATTTTATATATGAGATAAAGTGACGCATGCTTAATGTGTTTAGTTAAAGATACGATTTTTTTTGAATGACCAACGAATTAGGATTGATGGTACTTCGGCATAGACCAAACCATTTTAATCTCGCCATAACTGTAATCTTCGCCAATTGCCTCGCGAACGGCAGACAACCCGGCAACGTCGGGGTGGGCATCGAGATATGCCTCTATGACCTCTACCCTTTCCTTCGGCACAAAGTCTGTCACTGCCAATTCACCATTTGCAACGTAGGTTGACAAGTGCGACAGAATGGTTTCGACTTTCAACTGACGTTCTTCGGCAATCTGTTCTGGCGTCTTACCTTGTTTATAGAGGTCGTAGGAAACCTGAACCGTTGGAATTTTCTTTTCGGCCGGTGCTTTCTTTTCTGCAGAAGGTTTACTTTCGGAAGTTTTTCTCCTTGCTTCCCTACCCTTTTTGGCAGGTTGTTCCGTTTCGCCTGACAAGGCAAATGCTTTTGTCTTGAGATAGTCCTCTACCGAGAAAGCCGTTTCAGCCTTCTTTAACGTCAACCGCTTCACGTCGAGCTGTAGATTGAAGTCTTCGCAAAGGGCGGTATACCTTTTCTTAATATCCTTGCGTACGCTGTCTACTTTCAAACGTTCGGGCAAGCAATTTAGTATTTCTTCAATCTTACTTAAGAAATAGGCCGAAGCCTTGCTTATGCGTTCTTGCAAAAGAGGATCGGCATTTTGCGACAACGCCAAGGCCTGTTTCTGAAACTTGGCAGAAACGTCCACAATTTCAGTCTGCGCCTGTTGGTGCTGTTTCTTCACCAAGTGAGCCAAGTCATCGTACAAGTGAGAAAAGTTCTCGTTTATGAGGCGGACCAGCATAAGAAGCGTGCCGTTGAGTTGAGTGAAGTCGAACTGTTCGGTCAGCAAATGGTCGAAATAGGCCTTTTCCATCAAGCTGATTTCGGAAGAAGAAACCTTCTTCGCTTTCATATCGTCGGAAAAAGACAGCACCACGTCATCGGTCTTAATGGCAGAGGCTGGCAATGGCGAGTTGAGCACCAATCCCTCTAGCGTGCGGCAACGGCTCAACGCCACATAGACCTGGCCATGTGCGAAGGCATTACCGGCATCGAGCAAGACCTTGTCGAATGTAAGGCCCTGACTCTTGTGGATGGTAATTGCCCATGCCAGGCGCAAAGGCACCTGCTGAAAGGACCCTATTTCCTTTTCTTCCAGTTCCCGCGTATTTTCGTTCAGTTCATACTGCACGTTTTTCCAATCTAAAGGGACTGCATTGGCACTAGTGCCGTCGGGGAAAGTCACTAATATGTTGTCTTCCGAAATGGCAGAAACGACACCTATCTTACCATTATAATAGGCTTTTTCGGGTTGAGGGTCGTTCTTGATGAACATAACCTGTGCTCCTTTCTTTAAGGTAAGCACCTCGTCGGTTGGGTAAGACGATTCGGGGAAAGTACCCGTAACAGTAGCCCGAAATGAAAAGGCCGGATTTCCCAGTTCTTCCAACTTTTGCTCGTTCACCACCTTCGCCTTATAATTATGTGTAGTTAGACGAATGTAGTTTTCAGACTCATCGGGTTCAAAATTCGCCACATAATGGCTGTTGAGTTCCTGCAGTTGGGCAGAGGTGATTGAGTTGGTACGCACGGCATTCAGCAAGTCGATGAACCGTGTTTCAGTTTGTCTGTAAACCTTGGTCAACTCAACACAGCAATAGCCGGCTTTTGACAGTGCATGGCTGTTGAAGAAATAAGACGACTGGTAATAGGAGCGGAGCATGTTTTCCTCCTGGTTAGTCAACACCGGTGGCAATTGCTGCATGTCGCCAATAAGTAGGAGTTGCAATCCGCCAAAAGCGTTCTGATTTTTGCGAGCGAAACGCAGGACATCGTCCACCGCGTCGAGCAAGTCGGCACGCACCATACTTATTTCATCTATCACCAGAAGGTCGAGGCTACGGATGATGCGTAATTTCTCGCGGCTGAAATTGAACTTTTCAGGTCGAGAAACACCTGGCAAGAAAGGTTCAAACGGCAACTGGAACAACGAATGCAGCGTTACGCCACCCGCATTAATGGCAGCCACGCCCGTTGGGGCAGCCACCACCATGCGTTTAGCCGAGTGTTCGCGCAAATATTTCAAGAAGGTGGTTTTACCGGTTCCCGCCTTACCCGTTAGGAAGACGTTAGAAGCGGTGTGTTCCACCAGGTCGTACAAGTTCTTAAATTCTTCACTTATTTCCATATCAGATAGCTTTAGAGTTTTACACACTCAACGGAAGCCCATCCATTCAGTTCAGAGCTGTCGACGAACTGAAAGCCGAAATTGGCAGACTGCTCAATCACAAAAGCAACATCTTCAGGGAAGAAGCCACTCATAAACAGTCTGGTTCCCTTTTCCGCCACCTTTGCATAAGAGGTGAGTCCGTCTAACAATATATTACGTGTAATGTTGGCAAAAATGAAATCGAAAGGTCCATCGGGCATGACCTCAAATCCGCCCAAGCGCAAGTCAATATCTTTAATGCCGTTCAGTTCCACATTCACTAACGCATTTTCGTAGGCCCAATGGTCAATATCGAAAGCACCAACTTTGGCAGCACCCTTCTTCTTTGCCAAGATAGCCAAGACTGCCGTACCACAGCCAACGTCTACAGCCGACTTTCCTTTCAAATCGGCAGCCAGAATGCGGTTAATCATCAACGTAGTTGTTTCGTGGCTACCCGACCCGAACGCCTGTTTCGGATCGATAAGGATGTCGTATTCCACATTGGGTACATCGGTAGCAGCTGGGCTATGTACCACACACGAATTGCCGAACATAACGGAACGGAACGATTCTTTTTCCCATGTTTCGTTCCAGTTGCGGTCTTCTACCACTGCCGTTTCAAAGCCAATGCCTTCCGCCATAGGGAAAGCAGCCACAAATGTGTCGAGAATATCTTGGATTTCGTCGGTAGAAATTGAGCCTTTCGGAGCATAAGCTTTCAGTCCATCGCCATCAGCCTCGAAACTTTCCATACTGGTTTCCTCGAAGAAAGACGGCAAAACATCGGCAGAAAACTCGCGTGCAGCTTCAGGAACTGTAAATTTATATTCGGTGTAATCCATAGGTCAACAAAAATGGTTTATTTAATGTTGCGGTTATGTTTTTATGCAAAATTATTTATCTTTGCCATAGACAAAGAACGATTTGTTTTAACAGAAACTCGCACGTAACAAAGATACGGACATTTTATGGCAAAATAAAACTGTAATTTGGCACGATGTTTGTATTGTTCATAACAGAGTTTATTAACAAGAAAAAATATAGGAGGACAAGAATATGAATAAGTCATTGAAACTCGCAATGTTTTTTGCGTCCCTCTCGTTTACTACATTCAACACTATAGCGCAAGACGACATCTACTATAGTCCAGAAGACGACCCTGAAGTTGCTGAAGAAACTGCAGAGCAGCAGCCAAAGGTATCGAGACATGCTTTCGACACCGACACCTTCATTGCATACGACGATAGCGACTATGTATATTCTCGTCGTCTTAACCGCTTCCACGATGCCGACCTTCCGGTTTACAGCAGCGAGGAGCAAGCAGACAACGGCAATGTAAACGTCACCAACATTTATGTAACAGGTGGAGCCCCTTACTATACCTACTATAGACCAGGCTTGTATTGGGACTACACATTCAACAACTGGGCATATTACGATCCTTGGTATTGGGACGGCTACTACTATCGTCCATCATTCTATTGGAACAGGCCTTGGGGCTACTATGGTTATTATGGCTACTATGGTTACTGGGGCAACCCTTACTACCACTATGGCCACCACCACCATTACCACAACTACGGTCACTACCACAACAACAGCAAGCCAATGACTCATTACCATAGCAGTTCGTTGCAGGGCACACGCACAGCAACACGCCACCACACCATTGGCTCATCGTCATCTAGCCGAGGCGCAAGCTCATATTCTGGCAACGGTACACGTTCTTACCAGAGAAATGCCAACAGCACACGCAGCTACTACCAGAACGGCACACGCAGCTCACAGTCAGCCAGCGCAACACCTTCTGGCAACAGCACCCGCTCATACCGCAGCAACTCTACAGTAGGCGGAACCAGCTCATCGGCTCCTTCTTACCGTAGCAATTCAAGCAGCTCACGTGGCGGTTCTTCTTACAGCAACTCAAGAAGCAGCTCATCATACAGAAGCAACTCAAACAGCACACGTAGCTACAGCAGCGGCTCATCATCTTCTTCATCATCATCTTCTTACAGTGGTGGTTCAAGAAACAGCTATAGCGGTGGATCTTCTTCATCTTCTTACAGCGGTGGATCTTCACACAGCAGCGGCTCTTCTTACAGCGGCGGCAGCTCAAGAGGCTCATCTTCACACAGCGGCGGTTCTTACAGCGGCGGTGGTAGCCGTGGCGGAAGACGTTAATTTTGACACAAAAAGATACAAACGAGATAATAATTCAACATTATGAAAAGAATAGGTTTAATTTGCGCATTACTCGCAACAAGCATAAATGGTTTCGCCCAGTTCGACGATCCACTAATCGTTGCTAACCGCTCATTGAAGATGAGTTCTAGCGAACCAGTTCTAGGAACTGCACGTTATTCAGGTATGGCAGGTGCCATGGGCGCACTTGGTGGCGACGGTGCTGCCGTTAAAGACAACCCTGCAGCACTAGGCATCTACCGTAAGTGGGACATCGGCATCACACCTAACGTAAACATCGACAACGATGCTAATGCCGACTTCAACATCAACAACTTCAGTCTCGTCATGAACTTTGGCGACAAGAAGCGTAAGAAGGGTTACGTCACCTCTTCGTTTGCAATTGCCTATAACCGCATTGCCAACTTCAATCGCGACACTTACACCAACGGAACCAACAACAACGGCTTCTACAGTAACGAATTTACCGAAGACGATGGTTCTGGCGTTTGGAATTTCGCCTATGGTATGAACATCAGCAACAAGGTGTTCGTCGGTTTAGGCTTGAACGCAGCTTCTTTAAGCTACAAACAGACAACCGAATATAGCGATGGCGGTGGTTGGGAAGAGCACTTGCTAGACGTTGACGGTAGCGGTTTCAACCTCACACTCGGTGTCATTGGCCGTCCTAACAAGGTTCTCCGTCTTGGTGCATCGTTCACCACTCCTACCTGGTACAGCCTAAACGAATGTGCAGCATACCCACCAATTGAACGCTACGACATTTACGACAGCAAGTACATTGACGAAGGTTATGGCTTTGACGGACAGAGAGAACCAGCTGCAGAATACAAGCTACAGTCTCCTTTGAAGGCAGAAGCCAGCGTAGGTTTCATTCTTGGCAAACGCGCCATGATTGATGTTGACTACATCTTCCAAGATTTCTCAACCATGCGTGTAAAGGATGACAGAGGTCACCAGTACCGCGACGCGAAATACTTCATCGACCGCAACTACCAGGCAACCCACACGCTTAAGCTTGGTGCCGAAGTTCAGATTGCAAAGGGTTTTGCTGCACGTGCCGGTTACGCAATGCAGACTTCACCAACCAAGGCTGACTGCTACGGCAGAGACATTGCAGGTGAAGACCTAATGAACCATGGTATGTATGTACCTTACTACCCAGAAAACACCAATGCATTCCAGTCTTACGCAATTCAAAAAGGTGCTAACTACTTTACCCTAGGTGCTGGCTACCACGGCAAGCACTTCTATGCAGACCTTGCATATGTGAACAAGCGCCAGAAGGAAGACTTCTACGAATGGCAGGAAGCTGCTTACGTACCAGCTGTTGATGACAGAGGTGAAGCTTACGACAAGTTCGATGGTTGGGTAAATGCTCCAATCAAGCAGACTTTAATCACCCACAACATTATGGCTACCATTGGTTGCAAGTTCTAATTGAAGAATATAAAAACCAACAAATAGAAAGGGAGACGAAGAAATTCGCCTCCCTTTTTCGTTAAAGTTCAATTGATAACAGAAAAAGCAGTAAATTCGCATAACAAATCGTTGAAAACATGACAAAGACGCGACACCTATTGACATCGGTCCTTCTGAGTTTACCTTTTTCAGTCTACTCACAGACCGACGATGCCATATCTCTAGCCACCCGAACCTTCAACTTGTGCTACGAAGACCCCGTGTTGGGTTGCGCAAGCTACAGCGGTATGGCCGGAGCCAAGCATAGTTTAGGAAGAGACTTAAGCTCTACGAGAGAGAATCCGGCAGGGCTTGGACTCTACACCCACAAGAACGAAGTTGGTGTCACTCCCGACCTTAACATTGGCAGCAACGGCGCCAACGGCAACATTTCGAACTTTGGCGGAGCCTTTGTGCTAGGCTGTAACCACAATGCAGAAGGTTACGTGTCATCGTCACTCGGTTTCACCTACCACAGAACCCGAAACTTCGAGAACAAGGTAAACTTCGGGAACGGGGCCTTTGAAGAGGGCAACCGTGCAGGCTTGTGGAGTGTGGGCTACGGCATGAACTTCGGCTACCGTTATTTCTATGGCCTAGGCGTAAACATCATTCGCGACCACTACACACAAGGCACAACCAACAACGGCGACTACAACGAATTTGACACCCGCGCATTGGGTTGGAACATTAAGTTGGGTACCATTCTGAAGATTAGGGAACAGTTCAACGTATCGGTTGCCGTACACTCTCCTACCCGACTGAACATTGAAGAGTCGGCAAAGCTCAACAAATACGACGAAAGAGGCCATGTGACCGGCAACAACGACTACGACAATGCCGAATACCATTTATGGGGTCCGCTTAAGCTAGAAGGCGGCTTAGGCTGGTTTATTGGCCGTAACACATGTCTCGACTTCGAGTACGCCTACCAAGACTTCACCGCCATTAACGTAGCCAACAAGTACGACTACTACAACGACGTTAAAGCCTTCTTCGAAGAAAACATGAACCACTGCCACACCATAAAAATGGGTGTGGAAACAGAACCCTACGAAAAGTTGAAGGCAAGGGCCGGTTTTGCCTGCTCTACAAATGCCATTACCAAGTTAAGCGAGGAAGAACTGAAGGAGAAAGACATTCACTATGCCGTGCAGATTCCGCACGAAAGCCTCTACTTCACCCTAGGTGCAGGCTACAGCTATAAGTTCCTGTATGCCGACATTGCTTACGTCTTCAAGCACCAGAACACCGACTTCTACAAACAAATAACGAAAGATTGCTACAAACCGGTAGAAAAAAGCAACAACACGTCGGATATTCTACTCACCCTTGGCGCTCGATTTTAGGCCACGGCAGAAGCACACATCTAAAGATAAGCATCCAAGCTAATAATTTATGCCAAATTAGCACCATAAGCAAATTTGCAAAATTGTTGGCTAACATACACCTGCACCATTCACGACTAACCATTAATAAAGGGGATGTATCATAAAAAGAAATTTATGATATATCCCCTTTTGCTATATAAACACCACAAAACAACCTATCAACCTAACGCTCATTCAGCACCATTGATATCCTCATCTGGTTTTCCTTTTTTCAACCATTCGTGGTACAATCGTTTTAACTTGTCATCCCATTCCTTTGAACGGATAAGTGGTAAATCAACTTCTCCCTTTTCCGCAAACAAGACCGTATTGCCAATATTATACCTCTTAAAGTCGTCACCACACATACTATTCAAATAACTTTCCTTTGCGTGATACTCTTTGTATTCGTAATGGTTCAACAACCTTTTTACCAATCTATTAGGAACTTCTCCGTACAATATCAAATCATATTCATCGGTGTCGTAACCATCTCTTTCAATAATGTGTATTGTTTGTGGTTTATCTTCATAAAAACAATTTTTATTAAACACCAAATACTTGCACTCTACATACTTATTCGGCATATATTTATCGGTATGTCGCATTTCAGCACACGCAAGATTGTCTTCGGTAGTGCCAAGCATTTCCGCTAATTCCTTTTTTGTAAAAACGCCATCTTTGGGTTTTACTTCTTTGCCGTAACCTTCGTTCTTGATAGAGTTAGTGCCATCTTCCTCGTTAAAAAGGAAGTTGTAAGTTTGATTAATTAGTAATGCCATATACAATAAGTTATAAATTTATTTAAACGTGTTTGCTTTAAGAATAGAATAGGCGCTGCTATCATTGCCATAGTTCAATGGTTGACTTGAACTTTGATCGTGTTGATACGATATACGATTTCTGCATAATAAGTAGACTTTTTGTGTTTCTCTACTATAACAATAGGCTAGATTTTTCAAATATTTAAAAACAGGTCGAAAAATAAACTACGTTTTGGTGTATAGTTACAAAAAAATCCCGCACAGAGGAATCTGCGCGGGAATTTTTTGATTTAATTCCAAGGTCTTATTAGAGCTCCCAAGCCAATGCAGAAGCGCCAAGGATGGCAGCATTTGCACCGATGAGAGAAGACTGAAGCAACTTAACCTTACCCTTGAATACAGGCATCAAGTTGTCGTTCATAGCCTTTGCTGTTGGAACGTGGATGAGGTCGCCAGCTTGAGAAAGACCACCGAAAAGAACGATAGCCTCTGGGCTGCTGAACTTAACAAAATCAGCCAAAGCTTCACCCAAGATTGTACCAGTTTCAACGAAGATGTCGTTAGCCATCTTATCGCCTTGACGAGCACAGTCGGTAATGATTTTACCGGTAATTTCTTCTTCCTTGTAGTTACGAAGCAATGTAGGGGTAGTTTTGTCGTTAGCCAAGAATTCGCGAGCAGTGCGAACAATACCAGTTGCAGAAGTGTAGCACTCCAAGCAACCCTTGTTGCCACAACCACACTGACGGCCGTTGCGACGAACAACAACGTGACCAAGTTCACCAGCATTACCGTCGCTACCATAAAGCAACTTGCCGTTGCAGTAGATACCAGAACCCACGCCTGTGCCAAGAGTGATCATGATGAAATCCTTCATACCTTTAGCCACGCCATAAGTAGCTTCGCCAATAGCAGCAGCATTAGCATCGTTAGTCAACGATACAGGAAGGCCTGTAGCTTCAGAAAGCAATTTAGCGAAAGGAACAATGCCCTTCCAAGGCAAGTTAGCAGCGTGTTCAATGTTACCAGTATAGTAGTTAGCGTTAGGAGCACCAATACCAATACCGTTGATATTAGCAATGCCAACCTTGCTTTCTTCAATAAGCGCCTTAATAGCACCAGAGAGGGCTGCCATATAGTCGTTCAAGTCAGGATACTGTTGAGTCTTGATAGAATTCTGTGCAACCACATTACCCTTTTCGTCAACAATACCGAAAGCGGTGTTGGTTCCGCCAAGGTCAATGCCTATTACATAAGGCTTTTTAACTGAATCTGTCATTTAATAATTATTATTTGTTATTGTTTATCTAGAGTTAGTCGTTTCTGAGAACAATGCTTTCAGGATGTTCTTCCTTCTTAACCACAATGTTCTTCTTCTTGCCAATACCCGAGCCTACGAAACCGTACCAAGCCAAGTAAATGTAGCAAACCAATGGAACCAAGAAAGCGAACTTCAAGCTTTCAGGAGAATTGTTGTGGAAATAGTCGGTAAGCAAGCCCTGAACAGGAGGTACGATGGCACCACCCAAAATCATCATTACCAACAAAGAAGAGCCTTGTGCGGTATATTCTTCCAAGCCATCGATTGCCAATGTGAACACATTTGAGAACATGATGGAGTTGAACAAACCAATTGAAAGGATAGCCCACAACGAAATTGAGCCACCGCAGAGCAACATTACAAGCAACAAGACAACGTTGATAATTGCGAAGAAGCCAAGTGTGCGCGATGGCAATGACTTTGCAGAGATGAACACCAAGAAATTCAAGACTAGGAACATTACGAAATAAGCGACTTGGCCCAAATCGAAACCTTCTTTAGAATTGGCAATAGCCACAATGATGCAAGTGGTAAGCACGCCGGCAATGGCCATGAACATATACTTCTTTGAAGAAGGCATCTGGCTCATAGAAATGGCACCCATGAAACGGCCAATCATTGCGCCACCCCAGTAGAACATGAGGTAGGTAGTTGCAACTTCGGTAGCAATGCCACAAGACGAGCCCATGAAACCAATAAGGTTGTTACCAATAGAAACCTCGGCACCCACATAGCAGAAAATACCAATCATACCAAACACAAGGTAAGGGTGCTTCAAAGCACCAGCGCCACGCACTTCGGCCACCTTCTCGCCCACCTTGTTAGGTACGTTTGAGAAGAAAAGGACACCAGCCAAAACCAAAAGAACGCTAGCCAATACCAAGTACGGAATTTGCACTGCGCTAGCCGACTGTGTTGCGCCTTCTTCCTTAAAGTAAGTGAAAATGAAATAGCCACCAACAACTGGTGCTAAAGTAGTACCCAAAGAGTTGAAGGCTTGAGACATGTTCAAACGGCTTGAAGCAGTTTCGGAAGTACCGAGAAGCGAAACCAATGGGTTAGCTGCAATCTGCAAGAATGTGAAACCAGTACCCAACATAAACAAAGCCATTAGGAACAAACCGAACTTCGGATTTTCAGAACCGGCTTCCATGAAGAACAGGAAGCAAGCAGCAGCCGCAATAAGCAAGCCGGCAACCAGCGTGTTCTTGTAACCCACCTTCTGGATAGGGTCGCCAAAGGTCGACGAAACCATGAAATAGATGAGAGAGATAACAAAGTAAGCAGCAAAAAATGCGAACTGAACCAAATTGGCTTGGAAATAGGTAAGGTCGAAAACGCCCTTAAGGAATGGGGTCAGCAAGTCGTTCAAGCAAGTAATGAAACCCCACATGAAAAATAGCGAAGTCAGCGTAACTATGGCCGCGCTATAGTTTTTTTTGTCTGTGTTTTCCATGAAAAATTATTAGAATGTTTTTAATCTACTAAATTATAAAATAAAAACCGCATGGTCACAAAAAAAGGGAGTCAAGAAAAAGCCCGACTCCCCATTTTAAGTATTTTAAACAATACTAATTACTTTTTCAAACCAGCAACTGCACGGCCGAGGTAAGAACCATCGCGAGTATCAACGATGATTTCTTCGCCATCTTCAATGAAAAGAGGTACACGAACAGTAGCACCAGTTTCAACTGTAGCAGGCTTAAGAGTGTTAGTTGCGGTATCACCCTTCAAACCAGGTTCGGTATAAGTGATCTTCAAGTTAACCTTTGCAGGAAGTTCTGCGTAAAGAACGAGGTCGTCGTGAGAAACAACGTCAACGTTAGCGCTTTCCTTCAAGAAGTCAACACCAATAATCTGGTCCTTTGCGATATTGATCTGTTCGAAAGTTTCGTTGTTCATGAATACATACTGGTCATCACCTTCCTTGTAAAGGAACTGATAATCGCGCTTTGAAATCTGAACATCTTCCAACTTGAAACCAATCTGATAAGTACGTTCAAGAACGTTACCAGTTACAACGTTCTTCATCTTGGTACGAACGAAAGTGTTACCCTTACCAGGCTTAACGTGTTGGAATTCGATTACGAAATAGTACTGACCTTCGATAAGGAGGCAAGTTCCGTTTTTAATGTCTTGACACTGAATCATATAACTATATAAATATTATTTATCGTGATTTAGATTTGCAAAAATATAAAAAAAACAGAAAAAATCCATTTTTCAGTTCACAAAACAAGCATTTTGGCAACAATGTAAAAAACAAAAATCTAGGAAACTTGCTTCAAAAATGGGAAAAATGAAGTAAGAATAGTAAATTTGCAAAATAATATACAACATATCCATTCGATGAATTTTGTAGATGAATTGAGATGGCGTGGCATGCTTCAAGATATGATGCCAGGCACAGAAGAATTACTTGGTAAAGAAACAGTTACAGCATACTTGGGCATTGACCCAACAGCTGATTCACTTCATATTGGTCACCTTTGTGGCATCATGATGCTCCGTCACTTCCAGCGCTGCGGCCACAAGCCGTTGGCATTGATTGGCGGCGCTACCGGTATGATTGGCGACCCTTCTGGCAAGAGTGCAGAACGTAACTTGCTAGACGAGGCAACCCTTAACCACAACATTGAATGCATCAAGAAGCAGTTGAGCAAGTTCCTCGACTTCGACAGCGAAGCACCAAACAAGGCAGAGTTGGTCAACAACTACGATTGGATGAAGGGTTATTCGTTCCTCGAATTCGTTCGCGACATCGGTAAGCACATCACCGTTAACTACATGATGGCAAAAGACAGCGTGCAGAAGCGCTTGAACGGCGAAGCTCGCGACGGTCTTTCATTCACCGAATTCTCATACCAGTTGCTTCAGGGTTACGACTTCCTCTACCTCAACAAGACAAAGAACTGTAAGTTGCAGATGGGCGGTAGCGACCAGTGGGGTAACATTACCACCGGTACCGAACTTATTCGCCGTACCAACGGCAACGAATGTTATGCCTTGACTTGCCCTCTCATCACCAAAGCCGACGGTGGCAAGTTTGGCAAGACCGAAAGCGGTAACGTTTGGTTGAGTAAAGACTACACCACTCCATACAAGTTCTACCAGTTCTGGTTGAACGTTAGCGATGCAGATGCAGAACGCTACATCAGAATCTTTACAAGCCTAGACAAGGCAACCATCGACAGCCTTATTGAAGAACACCGTAAAGACCCTGGCATGCGCTCACTACAGAAGCGCTTGGCAGAAGAAGTTACCGTAATGGTACACTCGCGCGAAGATTACGAGCAAGCCGTTGAAGCTTCTAACATCCTTTTCGGCAAGGCAACAAAGGAAAGCTTGCAGAAATTGGACGAACAGACCTTGTTGGCAGTATTTGAAGGTGTGCCACAGTTTGAAGTCAGCAAGAGCGACCTCGACGAATGCGACCTACTTACCCTTTGCGTTGAAAAGGCAGCCATTTTCCCATCAAAGGGCGAAATGAGAAAGCTTGTTCAGGGCGGTGGCGTTTCAATCAACAAGGACAAGGTAGCCGATGCAGCAGCTAAAGCTGGTTCCGACGCACTTATTGCAGGCAAGTATCTTTTGGTTCAGAAGGGCAAGAAGAACTACTACCTCATCATTGCGAAATAAAAAAAAGAAGGCAAAATTTTGTTTTTCTTCGGAAATAATTTAATTTTGCACCACAATTTCGATTTTAGGATTGTCCCTTGGTGTAATGGTTAGCACAACAGTTTTTGGTACTGTTTGTTCGAGTTCGAGTCTTGAAGGGACAACATTAAGAGAGCACATTGAAAAATGTGCTCTCTTTTTTTGTGTCTACCCCCATAAATTTCACTCTGTTTCGCCTAAAGTATAGTAAAGCCACTTTAACGACCTAAACAACCATCATTGAAAAGAATTTCAATAAAACCGACCTGTTATTGAGAATAAAATCCTGTTTTACGGCAGGAATACGAACATTTGACTTTAAATTACAACCACATGACTAATTTTTCACTTGCATTTACTAAATCCATTCCTATATTTGCAATGTCTGGATGAACACTTTACAAACACATCCATTAGACATTAGACTCAAATAAACTACTTACTTATTTTTTCTGAACTCTACAAACACAAACTACCATGAATAAAAGCAATGTTTTAGGATTATTTCTAGCAAGTGCATTGAGTTGCACAGCCGGGAACGTTATTCATAACGGTACCTTTAATACAGGTACACAGGGTTGGAAAGTCATTAACGGCGGCGACTGTATGACTTGGAGCTCAACCGAAGGCAACAGCGGCAAAGGCGCTATGGTTGTCACCAACAGCAAGGCAGATCCGGAATCGGTTTGGAGCACACAGATTGAATGTGAATTTACCACTCCACTGCCCGAAGGTGCCGTTAACATCAGTTATGCCATTAAGTGTAAGACCGGCACAGGTACCATGCGTGCATCTATTGCAGGCGTTGGCCACTACGAAGCCGATCAGTCAATCACCACTACATTCAAGACCGTTAACTGGTCATTTAACGCAAAAGGCGGCGAAACCGGCTTGTGTTTCGACCTTGGTGCCGTTGCCAACACCTACATCATCGACGACGTGAAGGTTATGTTCGGCAGCGCATCTAGCGGCAACAAGTGCACCCCTCCCTTGCACGTAGATGGTAAATATATGAAGGACCCTAACGGCAACAAGGTTGTCCTGCATGGTGTAATGGACACCCCAAGCATGTGGTTCAACAGCGACCGTTGGACCAGCTGGGACATTGGCGGCTATGTGCCTGCAGCATGCCCACGCGCACAAGCCTACTTCACCAAGATTTTCGATGCCATTACCGACAATGCACAAGGTGCCTATTGCGACATCTTCCGCCTACACATGGAACCAGCATGGGTTAGAAAAGACAATGTAAAAGCCAACGGCGAAGCAGACCTTGCCACCACATACGACCGCGACAAGGTAAAATACTACCTCGAAAACCTTTTCTTGCCAATAGCTAAAGACGCTAACGAACATGGCCTATACGTTATTATGCGACCTCCGGGCGTGTGTCCGGGCGACATTCAGGTTGGCGACGCTTACCAAAAGTACCTTCTTGATGTTTGGGACATTGTGTCGCAGAACCAGTTTGTAAAGGACAATGCAGGTTGGCTTTCAATTGAGTTGGCAAACGAGCCTGTACGCGTAAAGGATGCTAGCGGCAACCGTCCGACCGATGGTCAGTGGGGCCCAGCAAACGGCCCTGCTAAGACCCAGTTCTTCCAACCAATCATCGACAAGATTCGCAAGAACGGCTTTACCGGCATCATTTGGGTGCCAGGCGAAGGTTACCAGTCTTCTTACGAAAGCTATGCCAAGTACCCAATTTCAGACAACAACTTCGGCTATGCCATTCACGTTTACTCTGGTTGGTATGGCCAAAGCGACGACAACTGCAGCACACAGAGCTTCATTACCAACATGCAGAAGCAGGTGCCAGGCATTACCTCAAAACCAGTAGTCATTACAGAATGCGACTGGTCGCCAGGTCAGATTACCGGCACAAACTTCGACGGTTCTGCAAAGTCTGAAAACTACGGTACATGGGCAACCGCAAAAACATCTACTTGGGGTAACGCTTTGAAAGGTATGATGGACCACTTTGGCAACATGTCTATCACCCTTACCAGTACCGATGTTTACGTAGACATGGACACCTACATTAAGACTGGCAAAGTTCAGCCAGCCTTCATGAACAAGCCAAAGCCAGAAGAGGCCAGCGGCGTAGCTTGTTTCAAGTGGTTTAAGGAATGGGCACAGGTCGACAAGCCTACTTGCGAGCCTAGTTCTTCAATAAGCATAGCCCTCACCGCTTCAGCCGAAGAGGTTTTGTTGCCAAGCACCATCACCTTGAAAGCAAATGCCAATAGCGACAACAAGATCAGCAACGTCATCTTCTACGACGGCGACGATATTCTTGGCAAGGTTGCCAGCGCACCTTTCACCATCACCACCGAAGGCATGACACCAGGCAAACACACCGTTTATGCCTTTGTAACCGACGAAAAGACATACAGTGCATACGACTCGGTTGTCATCTTCATTCGCGAACCTGAAGGTCCATTTGGTGAAACTGCCATTAAGATTCCGGGCAAGGTAGAGGCTGAATACTTCAACCGTGGCGGCGAAGGCGTTGGTTATACCGACACTGATGCAGCCAACAATGGCGGTGAATTCAGAAAAGAAGGTGTAGACATTAAGGCAAATGCCGATGGCGGTTACAGACTTGGATGGACCGTTAAGGACGAATGGTTGAAATATGCCGTTAACGTTGAAACCGAAGGTTACTACAACGTTTCTGCCCTCGTTTCTACCGACAACGAGACCGCAAGCTTCCACCTTGAACTCGATGACGAACCAATTACCGAAACCGTTGCAGCAGCCAAGACAGACGATTGGGATGTGCTGAAGACCGTCACCACCAAAACAATTACCAAGTTGCCTAAAGGCGAACACACCCTTAAGCTTGTAATTGACGGCAGCTACTTCGACATTGACTGGTTGAACCTAGAGCTTGCAGAAACAACCAGCAGCGCAGTAATTGACGCAGACGGCACCACTGCCGAGGTTGGCACCTATAGCTTATATAACGTTCTAGGCTCAAAATTGGGCGAGATAGACGTCCAGATGGATGTAGATGTACCAATGGCAATTAAGGGCCTTGCAAAGGGCAATAAAGTGGTTGTTTTGAAGTCTAACAAGACAGCAAAAGCCTACAAGGTTGTCATCAGATAAGAAATAATCCTAGTAAACTATTATAAGTTTAGAAGGTAGGACACTCTTGTGAAAGAGAATCCTACCTTCTTTTTTTTATACCATACTGGCTAGTTTATGTTCTAGCAGCATCAGAAGCTATTTAATAATTTTGCGAAAGAATTCTTATTGGGTCTTTTATGGATCTTTTTAATTAGCCCCACACCTAGAATGGGCAATGGCAGGGAATGGTAACTCCGCTTTTGAAAGCCCCGCAACAAAAGTCACCAACGAACATTTAATGAAAGGGAATTGGCACCAACGCCAAAGCTTACACTTTCTACGTAAGCCAGGCCAAAACAGTTGTGCATAAACTTCTTCTTGGCAGATGCGGCCTTGCTGACGCCAATGGTGAACATGCAAACAGAGGCTGCCGTAACCGGAATGCCTGCAACGAACATGGCACGTCCGGCTTCCTGACGAGAGCCCGTAAAATTATCTTTCCAATAATTACCCGTACAGATGGCAGCAGTGCCAAGGAAAGCACCAGCCACGCTGAACAAATAAATCTTCTGCCCGTCTTTGCGTTTCTCGTACAGCGAAGGGTTTACTTTATGCATCACGTAAGACAATTCGCCAGACGTAATTACATGATCTTCAACATATATCTTTCCATTTTGGATAGTAAGGCTATCGAGTACCGGATCGGGGAAACAATCGTCAGACGGAAGGAATATTTCATCGGCAGCAACGGCATTACCCACGGTTGCCAACAATATGATAAAAGATAAAAGAAACCTTTTCATAACCTAAAAATTAATATTAAAGCCGAAGCTTAATTGTTCTTGAATTTGTAGTTTCGGATTCTCGTGGTCCTTCGCCTTTGGTGTGCTGTCGAAACGCATATTCAGCGAGAGACGGGTGCTTAAGAAACGGTTGATGGCAAAATTGCCGACCGTCTCCCAGTTAAATTCAACATTCTTGAAGTTGTATGGCGCAAATATATCGAAAACCGAATTTACATTAATGTCTTTCGTAAACTTCCATTTCACTTCGCCCTTGCCAAACAAACCAAAGTCGTTCTGAACCTTCTTGCCCTTTGGAATACCCACGCTTTCAGGATCGACATCGTCTGACACCAAGAACAACAGTTTATAGGCAGCAGGCGACATATAGGCATTCACACTCGAGCTATAGTCGTACTTCATACCCAAGCTAAGAAACATACGCGTAGGCGAAAGGAAAGTAGCCTTAATGACGTCGCTATTCGTACCCTTGTAGTTGCGGAAGAACTGGGTGTTCAGTTCGCCATAGGCCGCAGCATACCATTTAGGGTGGAACACCTGGTAGCCAAGGGTGCTATAGAGTTTCATGACGTCGTTGTTGACACGGAACGCCCTTATAGAATCGTCTTGCGACGTGTAGAATCCCAACTTGATGTCGGCTACGTTTTCCCAAAGTTTGCGACCTTCCTTATAGTTGCGCTGGTAGTTGAGCACGCCCAACAGCGTAGCATTAGGCTCACCACCCTTGTACCAGTTTGGCGTAACGTAATACTGCGAGAACTGCAAGGCAAACTTACCTTTCGACGTCCAAGGCTCAACCTTCTTCTTCGCTTCTTTAGGCTGTTGCAGCTGAATGTTGAAATAGTCAATCTGTTCAAGTTCCAGTTCCCTTACATTTTTAATCTTATCTTCGGCACTGGCCACAGCATTGTCGAAATCTTTCAGGCAGCAATAGTCGAATGCGCCAGGGTTACGTCCAACCAGCGAATAGGTCACCTTATCCAAGACCAGGTTACGAATCTCGTTTCGTTCGTAAAGTTCCTCGAAATGGGTTTTCTTGGGTTTGTCGTAGGTCTTTGCCATCAGGTAACGTGGTTTGACCACCGCCGGCATGAACGGCAGCAACGACCTAGCAGAGATAGAATCGAAGCAAAGAGGGCCACGACCGAACGAAGTGTCCTTATAGACCTTCCAAAGAGTATCGGCAGCCTCGTTATTGTGCAACACCAGCTGTTTTACAATCCAACGTGTTCTCTTCTGTAATTGTGTGAGTTCCGGTTCGGTAGACGGGCCATACTTGAGCATATTCAACTCGTTCCTCAAAGACTGGGTTTCCATCTTCAAACGGTCGACTTCAGACATTGGTTGTTCAATCCAACGCGTAGTAGCCAACGTGTCGCCAGTGTTGTGTTCATTAGCAGCCTTCAACACACGCACACGACGGCAAAGCGAGTCGTAAGCCGCAGCGCTACCATAGGTACGGTAGTCTTCAACATATTTACTCGAAAGGTTATTCTTCAAGCTGTCTAACATATTCTTACGAATGCCTTTCAAAGCCCCGTCGAGCGAGCCAATGACCTGTTGAGGCGTTTCACCAATAGAAAAAGCCCCAAAGCAAGATAAGTAAAAAGCTATTATGAAAAATAAAATTCTACGCATAAGAATATGATTAAAAATCGGCAGTCAGTTTTACGTTCAACTGTCTACCTGTCAAGTTATTTGGAACCGCATACTGCACATTGTTAGCATCGGTTGCCCAATAATAAGAGCTTACATTGTTAATGTCGAACAGGTTAAGCACATCAAGACCAAGAGAAAGCGCCTTGAAATAGCGGAATACCGGCTTTTCCATCAACTTGCTGTTTGTGCGCTTAATAACGTAAGAGCCACCCACGTCGACACGACGATAAGCAGTAGAACGGAACGTAGCGAACTTACGTTGGCTATGTGGCGGACCGAAAGGTAGGCCATCGGCCCAAGTCAACTTTAGGTTAAGTTTGAACTTATCGTTACCCGGGAAGTAGTCTTGGAAGAACATCGACACGTTGTAACGCTGTTCGGAAGGCCTAGAAATGTAGCCAACGCCATCGCCATAGATGTTCTCCTTGGCACGCATCAGCGACAACGATACCCACGAATCGGTACCTGGCACAAATTCGCCAAACAGCTTAAAGTCGGCACCAGCCACATAGCCATCGCCATTGTTTTCGCCTGAATAGACTACGCGAATGTTGTCGATGGTATAAGGAATTAGGTGATCGATGTACTTTGCATAAATCTCGGACGTAAACTTAAACGGACGTTGCCATGCACGGAAATAATAGTCGGCACCACCCACCACCTGATAAGAACGTTGTGACTTGATGTTCTTATTCAAGTTTACGGTAGCATTACCATCGGGTTGTACCATAGTGTCGCGCAACTCCTTATAGAACGGAGTCTGGTAATAAATACCAGAAGCCAGTCGGAATCCCCACTTCGGCATCTTTTCAGGGAAGAAAGCAACCGATGCACGCGGACTTAACAAAAATTCGTCGTTACAGTTCCAATAGCTGCCACGCAAGCCGCCCGTCAGCACCACTCTGCCGGCCTCGGGGTGAAAGGTGTAGCTATCCATAGCATAAAGCATTACCCTACTAGAGTTAAGGTCATTCGTCGACAACAGGTTGTAGTACATTGAAATGGCATTCGGATTATTCGGAAGGCTATAACCCGCAGAATCGTTCATCTGCCATTCCGAAACATATTCCTCTACCTTTTCACGCTGAAGGGTTGCCCCCCACTTTAACACATTATCGCCACTAGTGTACTTACCCAAATGAGAAATGTTTTCCACACGAGACTCTAACCTATTGCGGGCATGCTGCAGGAATGCGCCAATACCATCGCCCAAAACGCGAGAGTTAGACTCGCCCGACTCACTTAAGAAATACTCGCCAGCAATATCGTAAGACTCGTTTTCATTGGCATAGTAAGACGAGGTCAGCAACTGCAGTTCCACATTCTTAGTTGGATGGAATTTAAGCGCCAAGTTACCAAAATAGGTTTGGAACAGATCCACTTCCTGTCCATCGTACCAAATTTCAAGGCTCTTGGTATCGCTCATTGTACCAAACGAGGTAGTACGTGATTCTGGAATAAACTTGTAGCTGTTGCGTGAAATATTGCCAAGGAAGTCGAGTTCCCATTTAGGCGAGAAGGTGAAAGTCAAGTAAGTCTGGTAATCGAAGAACTTGGGCTTGTAGTTTCCTTTAGTGTCCATCGAACTTAACAAATACTCGTTCGACTTGTAGCGGACGCCATGCACTTGCGTAAACTTGCCATTCTTGGCGCCCACATAGCCCGATGCACCCAGCAGGCTGACCGTAGCCGAGCCTTCGAAAGCCTCGGGTTTCTTATACTGAATGTCGAGCACCGACGACATCTTGTCGCCATACTCAACACTATAGCCACCGGTAGAGAAAGAAAGGTTGTCGACCAAGTCGGGGTTCACGAAGCTTAAGCCTTCCTGTTCGCCCGAACGGACCAACATGGGGCGGTAAACCTCGATATGGTTGACGTAGACACAGTTCTCGTCGTAGTTACCACCACGCACCGAGTACTGCGAAGACAATTCGTTATTGACATTTACACCAGCCTGGGTTGAAATGAGTCCCTCAATACCGCCATTGGCACTAGGCGTCACCTTCAGCTGTTCGACCGGCAACGTAGCAACCGACTGCGCTTGGCGACGGTATTCAGACACCGACACCCCCGTCAGCAACACGGTAGAGTCGCGAAGGGTAATGTTTAGCCTATGGTTGCCTTCCTTCACCTTTTGGGTAATAGCATAACCCGAGTAGCCCAAGCTCTCGAACTTGATTCTAACGGTAGGTAATGTTGTTTCGAAAGAAAATGAGTAACGACCAGAAGAGTCGGTAGACGTGCCATAAGGCAATCCATCGACCGTAACGTCGACCGCTTCTATGCCATGGTTGGTCTCGTCGGACACACGTCCGTAAAAGCGCACAAAAACCTGTGCAGACACTTGTGAAACAAGAGCCAACAAAAACGACAGTATGACTAATTTCTTAAACATTATCTGAAAAATTCGTAGTACAATACCACTAAAACGGCGTTTACACCCCATTATTGCACGCCACATAGCGCGTAAACTACAAAGGTAACGAAAAAAAGTCAACCCAAGGCATTAATCGGTCTGTGCCCTTTGCGAAAAGACACATCCACAATAGTTCTGACGATACAAATCGTAAATTTTCGACAACTCGATGGAACGCAAATAACCGCCTTTCTTCTTGAAGTCGGACGGCAAGAACGGCACCCCATACTGTGCAGCTAACTGTTCGCCAATGGCATTCAGACGATGGGCATCTTTCAACGGGCTTATGGTTAAAGTAGTGGTGAAATAGTCGCAACCTCGTTCTTTTGCCACCTTGGCAGCCTCTTCAAGCCGAAGGTTGAAACAAAGCGTACAACGCTCGCCCCCTTCCTTGTCCTTCTCGTGTCCCTTCACGCAACTGTAGTAGCGTTCGGTGTCGAACACGCCTTCAACCACCTCAACACGGTGCTTTGCTGGCATTTCGTCGACCAGGCGCTTAATTTCGTCAACACGGTGCTGATACTCGGTAGCGGGATAGATGTTGGGATTGTAGAAAAACACAATAATCTTGAAATATTGTGTTAAATACTCCAAGACGTAACTAGAACAAGGCGCACAACAGCAATGGAGCAAAAGTGTAGGTACCTTCTGCTCGCCAGTCTGCCTTTTAATGACCTCGTCGAGTTCTTTCTGATAATTGCGGTTATTCATCTCATACAAAATTACTTCTTTTTAAGAAGCTGATTAGAATTTTCACGAAAGATTTCTTATTGGGCCTTTTTCAGAAACGAAGTGCAACGGGTATATAGTTTCCTAAAAAAAAAATTAACCGCATCTTTGCAAACTTAACATAAAACTAACTTTGGGTGGATAAAAAATGCTATTTTTGAAAAAATATAGATTAGAAGGAAATGAAAGAACTGTGTTTCGCCACAAATAATGCCCATAAGGTAGAAGAAGTGCAAGCAAAAATTGCGGGCCAAGTCACCATAAAGACCTTAAAAGAATTGGGCTGCAACGAAGACATACCTGAAACAGCCGACACTTTAGAGGGCAACGCCCTACAAAAGGCACGCTACCTTTGGGACCACTACCACTGCAACTGCTTTGCCGACGACACCGGCCTTGAAGTGGAAGCCCTGGGCGGAGCACCCGGTGTGCACACCGCACGCTATGCCGGCGAGGCCAAAGACAACAATGCCAACATGGCAAAGTTGCTGAACGCACTTGAAGGACAGAGCAACCGCAAGGCCTGCTTCAGGACCGTGATTGCCCTCATTGAAGACGGCAAGGAATACCTTTTTGAAGGAAAGGTAGAAGGGCACATAACCGAACAGAAAAGCGGAAGCGAAGGCTTCGGCTACGACCCTATTTTCTGCCCTGACGGTTACGACAAGACTTTTGCCGAGCTTCCGCTAGAAGTGAAGAACAGCATTAGCCACCGAGGCAGAGCCGTTGAAAAACTGATTGCCTACCTCAACAAACAGTAAGAAAGAAGACGTTGAACAAGTTTGATATTGACACATGAAGAACAACAAGACCAAACTAATTAAGTTGCTTGCTGCACTTGCCGGTGTGGTAAGCGCAACAACTGCCACTGCCCAACTAGAGATGGGAGGATGGCAAACACACTTCTCGTACCGAAATATCAACCAGCTTGTACAAACGCCAGAAAAAATATACGCCGAAAGCAATGGAAACATCTTCTCGGTTGACAAATCGTACAACAGCATTGAGACTTACTCAAAGATTACGGGCTTGTCGGATGGTAACATCACCAAAATAGCCTACGACGAAAACAAGGACCTGATGGTCATCTGTTACAGCAACCTGAAGATTGACATCATTAAGAACGGAGTTATATACAAGTTCACAGAAATTGCCGATAAGGAAATGTCGAGCAAGACGTTGAACAACGTTTCCTTCGGTAAGAAATACGTCTACTTGTCAATGGGTTTCGGTATTGTCACCATCAACACCCAGAAGATGGAAATAGCTGACACCTACATTATTGGCGACAAAGGCAGCTACATTTCGGTACTACAGACACAAGAGACAGCCGACAGCATCTTTGCCCTAACCGATGGTAAGATTTATTCGGCAGACATAAATGACAAGAACCTGGCCAACTACCAACACTGGACCGTTGACATTGCCCCTGAAAAGAAGCTGACCTCTATGGCCTATTTTAACGGCAAGCTGAACCTATTGGGCAACAACTGGTACGTAAAGGAAGGCAACAATTGGAGAACGCCAGAGCCCGAAATTACAAACATCAGCAGTGCGCATGTTAGCGGCAACTATCTTACCCTAACCAGTAAGAGCAAGAACACCGTTGCCATCATCAATAAGGACTACAAGATTGACACCCTAATGGGTGGAGCCGTAAACGATGCCGTTTACGACGCAAAGAGTAGACACTTATGGAAAGCGAGCGACTCGTTGAGATACATTTCGAGAGAAAGCGGACGCGTAGACAACGCGTTCTTACCAGACGGACCAAGCTCGAACACAGTTGTGTTCATGAAGATGGATGCTGGCAACATTCTTTCGGGTGTAGGACAAGCATATGGAGAAAAAGCCACATTGCAGATTTTCGACACCGATCAATGGTCACAAATCTCGTACGACGACATCATTAAAGACAATGCAGATGTTCAGTTTAAAGCCATTTGGGATGCTTGTTACGACCCCAAGGATCCGCGTCGCCTATACGTGGGAACCTGGTTCAACATCTTTGAATTTTACGACAACCAGTTCGTAAAACAATACACTAGAGACAACACCCCATTTACAGGTGGTGCATCTACCCAAGTAGAAAAGCTATTGAAAGACAAAGACGGCTACTTGTGGGCCCTGAACACCAACGCAGGCGAGTTGTTTCACTGCATGGATCCTGCCGGAGAGTGGCACACAATAACTAGTAGTTCCGTCTACAAGTTGTTCAGAGCATCAGACTTCATCATCACCAAGAAGAACAATCTGAAAGTAATGACCGCCTACTGGATTTCATCGCAAGGTCGCCCTTGTGTCCACATTATGCAAAGCGGTTCAAAGCCATACAGCATTGCCAACCAGAAGACCTTCACATCGTTCAACATTAGCGATGGCAGCACCGTTTCGCCTTCACACATCTACTGTGTAGCCGAAGACAACAATGGCGAGCTTTGGGTTGGTACCGACGTAGGTCCTATTGTGATGAAGAACCTAGCCAACGTGTTCAACAGCAACTACACCGCCAACAGAATTAAGCTAACCAGAAGCGACGACGCCTCGCTAGCCGACTACCTTTTGGCTACCGAACAGATAAACTCTATTGCCGTTGACGGTGCAAACCGTAAATGGATAGGTACATACTCGTCTGGCGCCTACCTGTTAAGCAGCGACGGCCAGAAGACCATTCACCACTTTACCAAAGACAACAGTCCACTAACCACAAACTCCATCACCAGCATAGCCATTGAGCCTAACAGCGGCATGGTTTACATATCTACGCCCGATGGCATGTTCAGTTTTAAGAGCGATGCGGCTGAAGGTAAGAAGACACTCGACGATGTGCATGTTTACCCTAACCCAATTCGTCCGAACTATTACGGAGACATTACAATTACCGGTTTGATGGAAGACACCGAAGTGCGCATTACCGACATGCAGGGGCACGTGGTAAGCCATGGAAAGTCAAACGGTAGCGTGTACACCTGGAATGGCTACCTGGCAGACGGCAGACACGCCTCAACTGGCATCTACTACGTTTTTCAAGCAACACAAGACGGAGAAAACAGTAACGTTGCAAAATTCGCAATCATAAAGAAATAAAAAGTTATGGCTTTTACTATCGAGATTACTTCACTTGATAAAATAAGCGAAGCTGCAGCCCAGTTCATTGAAAAGATGGGCGACAATAAGGTATTCGTATTCTATGGCAGCATGGGTGCCGGGAAGACTACATTCATTAAGTCGGTTTGCGAACAGATGGGCGTAACCGACGTCATTAACAGTCCCACCTTCGCCATTGTAAACGAATATGAAAGCGGGAAGGGCGAACCCATTTATCACTTCGACTTCTACCGCATTAACAAGGAAGAGGAAGCTTACGACTTCGGCTACGAAGACTACTTCTACAGCGGCAATGTCTGCTTCATTGAATGGCCCGAAATGGTAAAGAACCTTATTCCTGAAGATGCCATAGAAGTACACATTAACGAGAACGAAGACGGCAGCCGTACCGTAAAGGTAGGCTAATGCCAGTAATAAAAACAGAACGGCGAGACTCCACAAGAATCTCGCCGTTCTGTTTTTGGTATTATTGAAGTCAGTTCGAACGTAAGTATCTACAAATCAAAATACATTCCCCTTCTTACATATCGTTTACGAAATGCTGTTTTGCTCTGCAATTATTTCCAGTAACTCGCGCAACTGGTCGAAAGATTTTTCGAGCATAGACATATTTTTAGAAAGATAGACGTAGAAGTCTTTCCATTGCTCCTTCTTGTGTATGTTCAAGTCGGGGTTATGGCGGTAGATGCGGCAAACATCGGTACCACAAGGCTTAATGAAGGAATCTTCCCAAATGGCATTGTCGAAATTCTCGTCGAAGACCACCTTGTACTTGCGCATGAGGTCCATCATGGCAAAGCGCTTGTTGGTGTTGTGGTGGTTCAACTCAAAAATGACGTAAGCACCCTCGCGGGTAGCATCGAACTTCAGTTCAACGCCCTTAATCTTGGTATTGTAGAGAATCCAAGGTTTCTTTCTGTATTTGAAACGAGGTAACTGCGCACAGAACTCGTCGAAGCCATTCCAAAAATCTTTGTGTAGCTGTTTAATTTCTTCGCGACTATACATAATTTTCAAAGAATTACCAGAATTTATTCTGTTGTTCGTTATATTCGAAACCAGCCGTTTTCAACTTGTCTTCCAACCATTGGCGATCGACCTGCATAGCCTTGCACAATTCGTCGAGCGACGCAAATTCGTCACGGAGTTTCATGTTAATCATGCTGAAAAGCATCATAACGTCTTCAGGCAGTTCATTCATATCGTTCTGTCTATAAAAAGCTGTTTTTTACAGCTTCAAAGTTATAATTGCACAAAAATAAGAGAGAAATCTGAAATTATAAGAAACTGTTTAAATTTAATTCAAAACTAATTTGAGAGAGAAAAAAAATCT
>JAKSKR010000018.1 GCA_024401645.1 Paludibacteraceae bacterium
GTCGCGGTGGGGCTCTGTCCCACCGCACTACTCACCGATGGGGCTCTGTCCCATCGTATAACAAGAGTCACCAAGCGGGACGGAGCCCCGCATAGATCATTGCAGCGGGACAGAGCCCCGCTTATTTACTTAACCTCCGTTAAATACTTATAATCGTTATAAACCTGGAAAAGGAAGTCGTAGTCGCTAATCTTGTGGTTGATGTTGAGTGTTTTTTTCAGCGATGTTACCAATTTGTCTCTCGACAAATCGTAGCTCTTGCCAAAGACGTAAGCCTCAACCTGTGCCATTACTTCGGCATCTATATTTCGTGCTTCAACAAAACGGACTTTATAGTTCTCGTTGGTATATTTATAGGCGCGTGACAAATCTGCATTCAAGACGTCTTTCGACTTGATGCATTGGCAACCCGATGCCATGTCGCCAAAACGTTGGCCCTTGTTGGCTATGTTGATGATGCCCACCAACCAGAAATCGATAGGGAAAAGAACCCAACGCAAAAAGCACTGTAGGAATGAGGGTGGGGTACACTGGTCGTTAATGACTTTTATGCCCAAAACGTACTTGCCTATGGTTCTGCCTTTTGTAAGGTATTCGAAAAATAGGTTAAAGAATGGAATTAGGGCAAGATAGAAATACCCAACGTCATCAGGAACTCTTATGTATATAAGAAGAATGCCGATTGCAAAAAATAACAACCAGTCGATAACTACGGCAAGTATGCGGCTGCCTCCGGTTGCTTTTTTGAAATTAAGGGTAACATATTCGCCAGTATGAATGTCTACAGTTGCGTTCATTCAATTATTTGTTTTATCTTTGTTTACAGGATATTGTAACAGACTTTTAGGTGCTGTTTTGCTTATTGCAACAGTTTCTTGCAAAAGTGCGATATTTTTAGTGCTTAACAAACATCTTTTTTGTTTTTTTTGTCTGTTCCTGTTCTATTTACCGAATTTGCTTTTATGAAAGAATTTTTATTCGTTCGTCAAAATAAGAAAAAGTGGCTCGGCTACGAAGCTTTGCTCGACTCGGGTAACGGTAAGGCCGAAGACTTGGCAACTGCCTACCAGGAAACGCTTGCCGACTTGGCTTATGCACAAACACAGTACCCCGATTCGCAGATAGTCATCTACCTGAATGCAATGGCTAAAAACTTGCACCGCTTGGTCTATTCTCCACGAGTGTTCAGTTTGAAACAAGTGCTTGATATATTTGTGAAACAGGTGCCGCGCATCATTGCCGATGCCCGACGAGAACTATTGCTGGCCCTCGTCTTATTTCTCTCCTTTGTTGCTGCCGGTGTCATTTTTTCGGTGCGCGACGAGTCGTTCATATCAGAACAGCTAGGTTACTATTATGTGAGAATGACGTTGAATAACATTGCAAATGGTGAACCTACTGCTGTTTATTCTGGAGGGAAGATGGTAGATTCTTTCCTCGGTATTATGTACAACAACCTGTGGGTGACTTTCAAGATGTTCGGTTCGGGCATCTTGCCTTTGGTTGGTCCCATTGAATACATTAAGACGAATGGCCTCATGTTGGGCGCTTTCCAAACGTTGTTTTTCTTGCACGATGTAGGGTTTCGTTCTATGACTGCTATCTGGATTCATGGCGCATTCGAAATATCGTCGTTGATCATTGCCGCCGGGGCGGCTTTCCGTTTAAGTACGGGCTGGGTTTTCCCTGGCACCTACACACGCTCTTATGCATTTCGAAAGACGGCAACGGAATCGGTTAAGATTTTAGCATCTACCGTGCCATTGTTCATTGTGGCTGCTTTCTTCGAGGGTTTCGTTACCCGCCAGGTACAGTATCCGCTGTTCGTTAAGCTGCTTTTCATATTCGGCTCTTTCTCGTTCATTATTTACTATTATGTGGTATTGCCAATAATGGTTTATCGCAGAGATTCTAAAAAGAAGGTTGTATGAAGTCGTTACCTCTAATCCTAATGTTGGCACTTCTCCCTGTGTGGGGTATTGTGGCAAGCCCTAGTAATAGGAGCTACGAAGAGTCTGTGATTGCCGATACGGTGGACGAACAGGCTATTGATTCTATTGAATCTATGCATGACAATGATCACGACTACAAGGAGTACTTTAACGAATGCCTCGACCTTACGCCGAACTACGGTGGGGTGAAGAAGATGAAGAAGGTTGAAAATACGAAAGATTACAATTCAGAACGTAACGAACCTTTGTTCCACAGTGGGTACATCATTAATCTGTTACGTAAATTGGGTTACTTGCTTGCTATTGTGGTAGCCCTAGTCTTGACAATTGTCATTTCCCGTATTATTATGGAAAACAAATGGACCAAGAACGGTATGGCCGATGCAGACAATGGCGTTGCTGTTGGTCGCGAAATGTCCATCTTGGGACACGACTTCCCGAAGGAGATTGAAGAGCAGGCCAGACTGGGCAATTTTAAGGAAGCGGTCCGCTTGATTTACCTCTTTGTCTTGTTCTCGCTGAACAGCAAGAAACTAATTGCATGGAATGAATGCAAGACGCCCACCGAGTACTATAACGAAATGAAAGACCCACGTTTCAAGCAGGCTTTTTGGCAAGTGACTGTTGCTTTCCTTAAAGTACGCTTTGGCAACGTTGAGGTGTCCGGTGACTATTTCTCGCAGATAAGGAAAACGGGTATGACCATCGTTAATTCTATTGACCAACAAACACGCTGACGATTATGAGGCACAGTTTATTTTCATTCCGCCTACTGGCTTTGCTTGTTGTCGTTGTTGGTGCCATTGGTTGTAGCCGTAATACAACCTGTTGGAAACCTGTTCTTATGAACGATTGCCATTGGCCGTTTGGTACTTCTTATTCTTGTAAAATTATTCGTTCTCAATTCGATGTTGCTCTTTCTGACAAAGTGCCTTTTGCCGTCCCGGATGATGGGGATTATGCCATTGAGGACGTTTCTGATTCAGTTGAGACCGACAACAATGAAACACAAGAACAGGAATATGTGTCCATCTATGAAAAAGATCCTGTATTTTTGGGCAACCTGGGACTCTTGACTTTGGGTATGGATGACCCAATGTTGCGCAAACAGGCTTTGCTGTTCCGTTCGGGAAAACTCTTGTTCCGTGCTTCCGAATTCAAGAACGAGTCGTTTGCCGAGTGCGACGACTGTTACCTCAATATTCCGGCTTTTGTTCAGCAGGTGAACGATGGTAATATTCAGAATGCAAAAATCACCACCATCAGTCGCAATTCTTATTCTTTCCCCAAGGAATTGTGTAAACGCTACTTTGGCCCGAATACGAAAGAGAGTATCGCAGCAAGCCTAAATCTGGGCAATACCGACAGCCTCGACTTCCAGATTATTGCGCGTGCCGATGGTAAACCAATAGTGGTGTCTTTCATTCACCCCAGTGGCGGACGGCTGACCCTTTGCTCGGCTCCGTTGCTCTTCTCTAATTTTGCCGTTACTTACGATAGCTGCAGATGTGCTGACTTGATGATTGACTTGTTGCTTAACTCGGGATTCAAATCGTCAAATGCCGATTCCCTCTTGGTGCCTATTAACATTGTATCGTCCTCTTCTGAAACGATGGATGATTATAGGGATTATATATACGAGTCGGAGTTCGATAGTAAGCCATATCGAACGACTACTATAACTGATTATTCAACAAGTGACCCGTTACTTGAACTATTGGGCGCAATTGCCAAAAAGGTCCTTTTCATTCTTGTTGCCGTGTTTTGTGTGTATGTCTTGCGACGTCGCCAACGTGCCATACCGTTGTTCGAAGGCTATGTTAACCGTACTGCCGATTATGCCCGC
Organism: Paludibacteraceae bacterium; assembly: GCA_024401645.1. GTDB lineage: Bacteria > Bacteroidota > Bacteroidia > Bacteroidales > Paludibacteraceae > Physcocola. Next base: position 3,799 of record JAKSKR010000018.1, read on the forward strand.
CAAGTGGGATTGCTTTACCTCAACGATGGCAATTTCAGCATAGTGTTGAAGAACAGGCTGGTCATCTTCTTTAAGGAGGTGGAAGAACGTTTGCACATTCAACCCCTCGACGAATATAAGGTCAGTTCGAATGCCGAAATTTTGGCGGCTGCCATTGCTTGCCCCGATGTTGACCTTGCCGATTTCCTAAAAAAGGCTATTGACGTGGTGAATGGCAAGACCGATGCTTCTGAAATAATGTTAATTCAATATAGCAACATTCTTAATGCAATGACCAGGGCTCTGCATGGCGAAAATGTACATGACGAGTTGCTTGCGTTGCTCATTACTTACGATAAAAAGAAATAATATATATGGAAACAAATCTTGAATTGCAGTCGCTCGAAATGGGTGATTATTGCGAAAAAGTTAATCAGGTTAGGGAACGAATCGCTGGTGTGGTTATTGGTCAGCAGAACAGCACCGACCTCATTCTAACCGCCATATTGGCCGACGGACACGTGCTTATTGAAGGTGTTCCTGGCGTGGCCAAAACCCTAACTGCGCGTCTCATAGCCAAGCTCATCGACTCGGTGTTCTCTCGCATTCAGTTTACCAGCGACCTCATGCCTAGCGACGTGTTGGGCACCAACATCTTCAACATGGGCAACAACCAGTTCGAATTTCACCGTGGCCCTATTTTCGGCGACATCATCTTGGTCGACGAGATAAACCGTGCTCCTGCAAAGACGCAGTCTGCTCTCTTCGAGGTCATGGAAGAAAGGCAAGCCACTGTCGACGGCGTTCGTTACCCAATGAGTAACGTCTACACCATTGTGGCAACGCAGAACCCTATTGAACAGGAGGGTACTTACCGCTTGCCAGAAGCACAGATGGACCGCTTCATGTTTAAGGTGACCGTCGATTATCCCAATGCCGATAGCGAGTTGCAGGTGCTGAAAGCACACAATGCCGAACAGGCATTCACACGCCTCGACAGCGTGCAACCCATCATGACGAAAGAAGACTTGTTGGCAATGCGTGCCATGGCACAGAATGTCCATGTCGACGAGGCGCTCATGCGTTATATTGTGTCTATCGTGCAGTCAACACGTTCGCACAATGCCATTTATGTGGGTGCGTCGCCACGTGCCAGCATTGCCCTTTTGCAGGCATCGAAGGCCTATGCCTTCTTGAATAACCGCTCGTTCGTTATTCCTGAAGATGTGAAGATGTTGGCTGTGCCTACTTTGCAACACCGCATTTCGTTGACCGCCGAGGCCGAAATGGAGGGCTTGACCGTGCAGAAGGTTGTCCGCGATATTATTGAAAAGGTCGAAGTCCCTAAATAAGCTGCTCTTATGTTCTTAACCTTAAGGCTTGCATATTGTTGCGTGGCGCTGGCTGTTTTGCTGGGGCTAGGCTACGTGTGGACTTTCTTCATGTATGTTGGCTACGTGTGGGGCGTTGTGTTGTTGCTGGGCTGCTTGTTTAACCTTGTTCTGCTTTATGGCCCTAAAGGTAGGCTGGTGGCAGAACGTTCTAGTCCCGAACTCTTGTCGCTTGGCGACGACAATAAGGTGACGGTTAGGGTGCGCAACACCTTCAACCAGAAAGTGCGTACCATAGTCTACGACGAGGCGCCTTTCTCGTTCCAGATGCGCCACCTTAAGCTGACTGCCGACATTGAACCAAAGGGCGAGGTTGAACTGCCTTACACGGTTCGCCCCGTTAGGCGTGGCTTGTATGTGTTCCACACCATCAACGTTTTCAAGTCGGTATTCCCACATTTAATTATACGCCGCTTTAAGTACGACAGCCCTTTCAAGACCAAGGTTTATCCGGCGTTTGCGTTCATGCACAACATGGAGCAGTTGTCTTTCACCAACCGCGAGCGTGAGTGGGGTAGCAAGTCAATTCGCCGCATTGGTCAAAGCCGCGAATTTGAACAGATTCGTGAGTATGTGAAGGGCGACGACTTCCATTCCATCAACTGGAAGGCAACCGCACGCAAGCACACGCTTATGGTTAACGAGTGGCAAGACGAAAAGGCTCAGACCATTTATGCGGTGGTCGACAAGGGTAGGGGCATGCAGCACACCTTTAACGGACTCTCGTTGCTCGACCATTCCTTCAACTCGGCATTGCGCTTGGCTTACCTCTCGTTGCAGAACCACGACAATGTGGGCTTAATTACCTTCGAGCGTGAGGTGGGTGCCTTTGTGCAGGCCGGTAGGTCTATGAAGCAGATGAACCGTATGTTGTCTACGCTTTACGACGAGGTCAGTTCCTTCTACCAAAGCGACTATTTCAACCTTTACGATTTCTGCAAGCGCAAGATCAATAAGCGCAGCCTACTCGTCATTTACACCACTTTCGACTCCCTAACGTCGGTACGCCGCCAGTTGCCGCATTTGCAGCAGTTGGCAAAGTCGCACGTGGTGTTGGTGACCTTCTTTATTGATAAGGATTTGGAGCAGATGGCAAACGAAAGGCCTAACGATACCTTGGGTTATGTTACCCAAATGGTGGCACAAAAGTTCGGTTTCGAGCAGAAACAGATTGTTAAGGAACTCCGTCGCTACGGCATCTATTCTTTGCTGACGTCGCCCGAGAAACTCAATTCCGACGTCATTAACCGTTACCTCGAGTTCAAGTCTAGGCACATCCTCTAGTGCCGTTTGAAACAGCAATTGAAAAGGCTTGCTATGGAAAATGTGTAAAAATCCACATTTTTCCTATGAGAAATGTGTAAAATCTCACATTTTTCATAGCAAGCACAAAAAAAAGAGCAATGGTTTAGCGCCATTGCTCTTTTTCGTTATTCAGTGAATATCGTTCTTTATTTCTACTTGTTGAGGTCCTCTTCGTTAACCTTGCCCAAGAATAGGTAAAAGGCAAGGCAGAAAACGCAAAGGTAGAGCGACGAGCAGAGCTTGTGCTCCAGGGCGTCGCTATCGAAGTGGTAAACCAAAACGCAGAGTAATACGTTTATGGCCCAAAACGCCATGCGAATATAGCTCCATTTCAAGAAGTTCTCTTGCTTTTCCTCTTGGGGCATTTCGGTTTCAATCACGTTCCATTTGTAGAGCTTATAGAACACCGGAATGTCTACAACAATCAGCATAATTAGTGCGCTTTTTATGTAGTAGGGCATTCCACCGTCGGCAAAGTAGGTAGAAATGGGGGCAAAAAGAAAGCCTAGTACCGCTATGGTTAGGCCAATGCCTATTGTCATGTGTAGCTTCTTCAGCTGACTTACGGTTTTGTCAAATTCGCTTTGTTCCATGTTAATGGGGTGTTGGGTTCCTGGTCTAGCCGTTTATTGCTTAAAAGGAACGCGGTTAATGATTGAGCTGCCTAGTGTAACCTCGTCGGCATATTGCAAGCTGTCGCCAACGGCAACACCACGGGCAAGCGAGGTGACCTTCACGTCGTAGCCTGCCAACTTTCGGTAGATGTAGAAACTGGTGGTGTCGCCCTCAATGGTGGCGCTTAAGGCAAGAATGACTTCGTTAACCCCACCTGCCTTCACGCGTTCCACAAGGTCGTCTATGGTCAGGTCGCTGGGTCCAATGCCGTCCATTGGCGAAATGATGCCACCCAGCACGTGGTACAGACCGTTGTACTGTTGGGTGTTTTCCACACTCATCACGTCTTGTATGTTTTCCACCACGCAAAGGGTAGTGTTGTCGCGCCTTGGGTTTGCGCAGATTGAGCACGTTTCGGTATCGCTAATGTTGTGGCAGACCTTGCAGTAGGCAATCTTGTTACGTACGTTTATTATGCTGTTGCCAAGGCGCTCAACGTCGGCCTTGGGCTGCTTAAGCAGGTGCAGCACAATGCGCAGGGCACTCTTTTTGCCAATGCCCGGCATACGCGATATTTGGTCTACGGCATCTTCCAGAAGTGCCGATGTCAGTCTTTCCACGTTTCTCCTTTGGCTTTATTTGGCAAATACCTCGGCGTCGTCGCTACGGTAGCTGCCATCGGGACGCTGGTAGCGGCGGGTGCCGTTCTGTAGGTTCTGTTGTGCGTTGCTTGTGTTGTTCTGCAACTGGTTCAGTTGGCGTTTAGCGTCTTGTAGCTCCTCTTCCAACACCTTTATGCGCTGAAGTGCCTCGTCGAGGTTGGTTACATTCTCTGGGTTGCTGGTGCTAACCTGAATGGGGTTCTGATTAACGGTTTCTACGTTCTGGCCTTTTGAACTAACCATGTAGATGCTGTCGACAATAAACTCGCTGTAGCCACGCCAAGGTAGGTCGTGCATATACTCGCGGTAGTGCAACTGCAGGGTCTGTTCGGTTAGGCTTTCCAACTGCTTGGCCACTTTCTCGTCTTCTACCGAGAAGGTGAACTCGTTATTCTGAACCATGCCGCCAGTCTTTGAACCTCGAAGGCCTTCCTGTATGAGCTTACCTTCGTAGGTCTTAAACACATAGCCCTTTAGGGTAATGTAGTTCAGTGTGCCTGCCTTTACGCCTTCGGCAATAGGGTAGTAGTAGCGGAAGTAGCCTACAATGCATAGCGCAATAATGATGAATAGGAATGTCAAGCAACCAAAGTTACGAAGGGTATGGCTCTTCTTTTCCTTCTTTGGTTCTTCTTTCTTGGTTTCTTTAGGTTGGTTGTTTTCCAACTCTTCTTTCTTTTCTTCGCTCATATCTTTTGCTTTTTATTGTTCTTGTTTGTTTTCGCCAATGAGTTCTGCAAACGTGGGTACGCCTTGCAGGAACTGGTAGCTGTTGTTGGACCAGTCTATCTTGCAACAGTAGTGTTGCAGTCCGTTACTCACCAGAAGGTAGTCGACGTGTAGCTTGAAGTTATAGCTGGCAATCTGGTCGAACGTCTTCTGCGTAATCTTAACGCTGGTGGCTTTATATTCGGCTACGAGCTTGGGCTTACCTTGCCGGTCGAAAATAACCGAGTCGAAACGCTTGCCCATACCGTTAACCTCAACCATCCCCTCGTTGACGATGAGTTGGCTGGGATAGCTCCTTTCGTTGATGAGGTACTTCACCATGTGCTGCCTAACCCATTCTTCGGGCGTCAGTTTCACATACTTTTTCCGTTGCTCGTCAAGAATGAAGAGCTTGCCTTCTTCTTGCTTGGTGCGGAATTGGTATTTCGGCAGATTAAGGGTGTCCATACTTTTCTTTATTATTGCGCAAAATTACGCATTTAATACTGAAACTCGAAAATTATTCGGCCTCTCCGTTTTCAACGGCAGGTATGCTGGTCGAAACCACATCTTCAACCGTAAGTACTAGCACTTCGGCAAGTGCATCTTCTAGCTCTTTCTTCTTCATAATGTTTGTGTTGTACGGCGTAGCCGTAAGTTATTGTGGCAAAATTACATTCTTTTTATGAATGAATGGTTGGTTTACATTATTTTTGTGGCATGATTACGAATTTCAAACCAAAAACTTTGTTGAAGGGATTCCTTCTCCTTGTCCTCTTGTTTTGTGTGTCTTCCGTTCGTGCCGAAGATGGTAAGAAAATGAAGTACGTGCTAACTGCCGGCGGTAAGTTGAACGATGGTAGCGTGGTCGATTTCGATGCGCGTGCCACTGGCGAGATTGACCGTAACGACAGTGTTTTTGCCTTCAACATTAACGGACGTTACTACTATTCCGAAAAGAAACATAGGGAAACTAACCGTGGTTACGACGGTGCGGTTACGATGGACTTTTTCCAGTACAACACCTGGTCGCCCTTCTTCTTGTTTACCTACTTGAGCAACAAACGCAAGGGCTACGACATTAAGCTCAACTCGTTTGTGGGTGGCAAGTACCGCATCTACACTAAACCCGATGTTACCGACTTGTCGGTCAGCTTGGCATGGGGTTACGAGAATGTGGAATACAGTACAAAGACTGAACTCGACAGCCACGATTTCCGTTTCTCGCTTCGCCCAAAAATCAAGCAGAAGATTGGTAAGGTGGCACGCCTAACCAACTCGTTCTTCTACCAACCATGTTGCGACGACTTCTCGAACTATTACTTGCGTAATGTGACTAAACTCGACTTCAAGATTACCCGCGTCTTCCACTTGGGGGTAGACTTCGAGTACGACTATCGTAGCATGTTGCCCGGACCTATCTACAAGCACAACGACGTCTACATGGACTTCAACATGAAGCTGGTACTGTAGGCTTGTGTCTCCCTCTTTTTGCATAAATTTCTTATCTTTGTTTATCAAAACATTAACAGCTTTGGCTAAAAGGGCATTGTGTCAAAGAAAATAACAAATATCTGTAAACAATTTTTTTAATGAAGATTCTTAATTTTTTTCCAAAAGTTTGTGGACTTGCATTGCCGCTTTTCCTATCAGCGGGAACTCTATCAGCCCAAGATTGGACTCGTATTTCCTATGTCGACTTCGGTGGTAATTCTATCGAAGATCCTCAATTCCGCGTTACACCGTTAACTGAAGAGGAAGGCTCTACTTCTCTTGTTTTTTCTGCGGGGCCTACGATTGCGCAAAAATACATGTTGCTAAAACATTTTGGAGAGCAACGTCCCCAGTACTGGTCAATTGGTGGCGACCATACGAATAACGAGAATACGGAACTTGGTTATTTCATGGCTATCGATTGTCCGGTTGGGAAAATAAAAGGTTTGGATGATTTTGAACAAGGAGACCGTTTAGATTACCCCAAAGATGCTATTTATTCAAAGGCATTGACGAATGTGGAAGAAGGTATGACTTTCAAGTTTGATGCTTCTTACGCAAATATGGGTTTTCGTGATCCAAGTTCGTCTGGTTCAGGAATTGCATTTGGACTTCTAGATAAAGATAATAATGTTATATGGCAAAGTTCACCTATTTATGTTCCTGAATCAGGTAAAGATACTTTGTTTTGGCAACGTTTTGAATTTGAGTATGTTGCTGATGGTGATTATGATGGCCTTTATTTTAAGATTTATCCTGTCCAAGGAAATTACCCAGGGGCTCAATCAAATGGCTTTGATTTTGCACTTGACGATATTTCTATTTTCATGGAGACTATAGATGGTAAACCTTTGAAAACTCGGGAGGTTTTTCTTTGTGAAGGAGAAACTTTTCAAGGCGAAAAATATACTGCTCCTGGTGTGTATACAATAATAGAAGATGGATATAAGTCTTACTTAAATGTCCGTCCCCGTAGCATTTCTTCTCTCGATACCATTATTTGTCAAGGTGCTGTTGGTAAGGGTGAGGTCGCATTTAGTCATAATGGCGTAGACTACATTAACGATGGGGTTGGTGATAAAGTGTTCAAGGTGTCTGATGTCTTGACTAGTGTTAGTGGTTGTGATTCTATTATCGAGATTAACGTGACTATTCATCCTATTGAAGAACTTACATTGGATACGATGATTTGTAAGGGCGATTCTCTGTTTGGACAATACTGGAACGAGTCGGGTCTTTTCTTAAAAAAAATGTCAATGCCTATTGAAATGTCACGATTCGGTTGCCCTGGTAATAGCCTGTCTTATCATGTTAAAGTTTCTGACGTTAATTTGAAGATTCGTGCTGCTCACAATAACAATGAAATTGTAAAGGGGCAGTCGGTTGAATTATTAGCAAATTCCATAGGTGATATTGTTAATTTGACGTGGGGACATAACGAAAGCTTGCACGATGCAAAAATAATTGTGGCCCCAGAAAATACTACGACTTATATGGCCGTTGTTGTTGATGATATAGGATGCACTGCTACAGACTCCATTACCATTGTTGTACTTGCTGACACTATTGCTGCTACCGAACTCATCGATGCCGAAGTCTTTGATGCACCAGTAAATATTTACAGCATAAATGGTGCTCTACTAAAGAACAACGTCATTCTGAAGGAGGTTGCCGCTACTTTGCCCGATGGACTTTACATTGTGGGCAATAAGAAGGTGTACATCCGCCGCAAGTAAACAGAACTAGAACTATAAGTAACGCAAAGAGGAACATCGTATGTCGGTGTTCCTCTTTTTGCATAAATTTCTTATCTTTGTTTATCAAAACATTATCAGCTTTGGCTAAAGAAACTAACGACTATCGTACCATACTTGCCGACTTGAAAGACGGCATCTACAAACCGGTTTATTTCCTGATGGGAGAAGAACCCTACTTCATCGATGTTATTCGCGACTACATCGAGCATAACATTTTGTCTGAAGAGGAGAAAAGCTTTAACCAGGAAGTTGTTTATGCTTCCGATGCCAATGTCTCTACTTTGTCTGTCATTAATTCGGCAAAGGGTTTCCCCATGGGGGCTCCATATAGGGTTGTGATAGTGAAGGAAGCACAGAACTTGCGCGACCTCGACAATTTGGTGCATTACCTTAAAAATCCGCAACCTACCACCATACTCTGTTTTGCCTTCATGAAGAAGGCCGATGGACGTAAGAAATACATTACGGATATAGAAAAAAGCGGTGGCGTGTTGTTCGAGTCGAAACCTATTCGCGACAACATGTTACCTTCTTTCATCACCAACCTTTTCATTGAAAAACAGCAGCAGATAGAACCGAAGGCTGTTCAGCTTATGGCCGATAGCATTGGTGCCGATTTGCACAAGGTGGTGAACGAAGTCAACAAACTGCTTATTTCTGTGCCGAAGGGTACGCCAACCATTACGTCGGAAATGGTCAGCCAGTATGTGGGCATCAGCAAGCAGTACAACATGTTCGAGTTGAAGACGGCCATCATTAACCGCGACATTCTAAAGGCAAATACTATTGTTAAGAATTTCGCTGCAAATCCCAAACAGAATCCTATTATACCTATCCTAACCCTCTTGTTCAACACCTTCTCAAACCTTATGGTGTACTATTATATACAAGACAAGAGCGACGGAAATGTGGCACGCGAACTGGGCATTTCGCCTTATGCGTCGCGCGACTATGCAACGGCTGCACGCAACTTTAACGGTTGGCAAACCATGCGCATTCTATCTGAAATTCGCCGTGCCGATGCGGCTGCCAAGGGTATTGAGAACGCGTCGGCTAATGATGGCGAAATATTAAAGGAACTGGTATTCCACATCCTTCACGATAAGAAGTAAAACTGTGGGGTGTAACATTCTGTTCCTCAATATTTTCTATTGCCTTGGTTGTGGCGCTGCCGATTTTTGGCACGGTCTTTGTGCTTGTTATAGAAAGATGATTAACTAAAAGAAACAGCTTATGAAAAAATATATTATCACAGTAATGGTTGCCCTTGCATCGGCAACATCGCTTTTCGCACAAAACGCACCAGCAGCTTCTCGCTCGCATAACAACAATGCTCCGCACAATGTGGAGCACCACGACCATCACAACAAGAGGCATGTCTGTGTCGACCCTGTTGCAACCCCTGAACAAATTAAAGATGTGGTTGATTTTGTGAAGAAGCAAAGCTTCGACGACGATAAGATGGCGGCTGCTTGCCTTTGTGTTAAGCTTTGCCCCATACCTACTGACGGATTGATGCAACTTGCCAAGCTCTTTTCTTTTGACAGCAAGCGTTGCGACTTCCTCGTGTTTGCCTACAACTATTGCCCCGATAAGGAATATTACTACCGCTTGCGTGATTCCTTTACTTTCAGAAACGAGGGTGATGCGTTCATGAAGAAGTTGAATTTGTAGTACTTCTATCCGTAAAGAGAACACGGTATCCTGTTCTTATAGACCCAGTTGAATGGCATACATTCCACACATGGTGACAGGGAAAAGAAATGAAACTTTTCATGAAAGAATAGTGTCTTAACGATATTTTGACATTAAAGGAGAAACAAGGCAATGTCATATTCTTGTATGTGACTTATCTAATATTTTTTATTGGATCATCGTCCTCCCTTGTTGCCTTTCTAGGTGCTTACTTTTCTCGCAATCATATTGGTTTTCTCGCGACTCTATTCGTATTCCTTTTGTTATTGGCGTTTGCTTCTGCAACAAATATAGTTACTAGACAAAAAAGATCCATAAAAGGCCCAATAAGAATTCTTTCGTATAATTTTTAAACAGCTTCTAAATGAAATCTATATTTACTGGTTTGCATAGCTGTGCATACCGCCCAACAGGTAGTTAACGCCAAAATAGGTCATAAGTACCGTGAGGAATGCAAGCACCATGTAAATGTGGTAGTATTTGGGCGACTCGAATACCTTTGCTTTGGGGAAAACGATAGATGCCCCATAGACCATAAGGGTGATGAGGGCCCAAACTTCTTTCGGATCCCAACCCCAATACATGCCCCACGACTCGTTTGCCCACACGGCACCAAGCAGAATGCCGATGCCTAGCAAGATGCAAGCGGGGTAGAGCAATAGCTGGTTCATGACGGTCAATTGCTCAACTTGTGCTGTGTTGCGGCGCATGGCTATGGCGAAGATACTGTTGAGCATGACGAGGGCAAACAAGGCATACGACATCATGATAAACGACACGTGCGTTGAGAGCCATGGCGAATTGAGAACCGGCATGAGTGGAGTGATCTGCGGATTCATCTGTCCCAAGTGTGCAACCAATAGGGTGAAGCCCGATAACATGAAACCGAAAACCAATATGAAACGGTAACGTCTGCAAAGCACCATTGCCGTCAGCATAATGCAAAGGGCTAGGAACTGCATGGTCTCGTATCCGTTGTTGAGGGGAACCCGTCCGCTAATGTACCAACGCAACCCATAACCGAAACTGTGGGCCAACAATGCCATAGCCAAAGCAAATGGCAATATGTTGAGTGCTTGCTGCATCCATTTCTTGTCGCTGAATTTCTTACTCAGCCCTTTGTAGAGAAACAGACCAAAGCTTAAGAAGCCAAGTGTAAGGTTGAACATGAACAGAATTTTGGTGATGGGCAACCTGTTATAGAGTATTTCGGCACTCACCCTTGTCTCGTTAAGCGGTGTCGCATTACTAGGCAACGGCTTAACCAGGGTGTTGTTGACCAACATCATTATAACGCCCACTTTCTCGTCTATTTCTGTTATGCCTTTTTCTAGTTTGGTGTCGCCCTCTTTTTGGGCCTTGTACCACAATTCCTGAAGGCGGTAGTTGCCTTTTTCGTCGTAAAAATCTTGCAGGCAACAATAGGTGTCGGTTAGCCCAAGAGCATGTCTGACCTCAGTGTTCTTTACCTTTATCATCTTCTCGTTACGCCACACGGCAGGGGCTATGGTCCATCCGCCTACCACTTGTTCGGGCATTAGGCCTTTGTAGTTGGCGCTACCGGTCAGTTTCTTTACAAAGTCGGTAGCAACGGTGTTGAACGGTACCACTCGGTTTTGGTAAACCACCTGTTTGCGTTGCAGGGTAAGGGCGTCTTCCTTTGTGCTGACGGGAACTATCTTCTTCTCGTTGGCGTGCAGACAGTTGGCACAACCCACTACTAGCAAGAGCGTTAACAATCCGCCTTTCTTCAATGCTCCGCTGTTCAACAACCGGCGGAAACGGCTATTGGGCCACACAAGGCAAACAATGCACGAAACAATGAAAAGGATGTAACCTGCAAAGGTGGTGTTTATGCCGTAGGGATCGTGATTGACACTCATCCAGCTGCCAATGCCGTTATCGTCGAAACTCGATTGGCAGAAACGGTAACCGTCTTTAAGGAAGTTGCGGTTCATCGACACCATTTCCTTTTCGCCGTTCACCTTCAGGTAGCTCACGTAGTCCATTGGTGCTTGTGTGCCGGGATAGTATCTTACGCTGAAACTGTCTAGCTGCATGACGAAAGGGAGCATGTGGGTTTGCTGCTCATCGTCGATGTAGAGTTGGCAACTCTCGTTCTTCAGCAAGTGTACGCTTCCTTTCTCGCCAGTTAGGTAGGTAAGTAGGGCGCCCACTAGAATGGTACCTATAGATAGGTGCATCAGCAACTTGGGTAGGTCTTTCCAAATGCGGTTGGCAATGGCAAGGCATCCGCCGGCTATAGCAAAAATGGTCCACAGAACCACAAACCACCAATGACCGTAAATGGCTTGGTAGACAAAGTTGGTACCCCGTTGGTCTTCAATGAGTGTGGCGGTTGCCAACACCACCACCAGTAGGGTATAAGCAAATATAAAAAGCTTGTTTGTAATCTTTTCCATTGAGAAATGCTTCTTCTTTATTCGGAAAATTTCCCTAGATGCAGCGCACCATGCTATTAATGGTTATCAAAGCAAGGTGCGTGTCTAACAGCGTAGGCTAGAAGTTGGCGAACTTTGCGTTGTGCATTTCCTTCACGGCAATGCATTCCATTTCAATGAGCCAGGTAGGTCGGCAAACCGGAGCTAGCAAGAACACCTTTGGTGTGTTGGGGAAACGTTGTTCAAACATGGCCTTTACCAATTCGTAGTCGGCAGTGTCGCGTAGGTAAACCAACATTTGTGCCACGTCTTCAAAACCGCAGCTGGCTTCTTTCAGCAGGGCGTCTACGTTTTGCCACATGCGTTCAACCTGCTTGTCAATTTCGCCAACGTGCATCACGTTGCCTTTGTTGTCTATGCTGGCCGTACCCGAAATAAAGACTTGTCGGCGGTCGCCATAGTCTACATAGGTGCCACGTTCGAAGCTGACACCGTATTCATAGGTTGGATTCAAATAGTCTTTTGCGTATAGGAAATTGACCTGTCCGTCTTTCAAACCCTTCACCGCATAGGTGTTCATCTGCACAATCTCGTTCTTGTCGGCATTGCGTCCGCCAATTCCGGTGCTGGTAATGAAGTGGGTGCTTGGCGTAAGGTCGTGTTCGGCAAACAGGCGGTTGCGGCCATCTACCACACCTTGGTAGTTTACGTCAACGTTCTGCACAAAGAACCAAGTCCTAATGCAGTCGTCTTTCAGTGTCAAACCTTCGTTGGTTAGTTGGTTGGCGTAGTTGTGCAGCATCTGGTAGGTCTGCTCTTCGCTGTTGCCGTCTTTAAGGCAAGTGGTGCCACCCCAGTAGTGGCTGTAGTTGCTGTGGCTAACCACGTGAAGCCCGTTCTGTTTTTTTGCCTTCAGGTCACCCTCTACGAAGTAAGCCCATAGGGCAACCTTGGAGCCGTCTAGCGGAGCCTGTTCAACAACCGAAGTTGCCACCTCGTCAACCTCGTCTTTAAGGAAGTTCTCAACCAGGTCAATCTGGTTGGCCGCATCGCTTAAGAAGATGCGTCTGAACACCGGTGTAAAGCCTTTCAGCTCGTTGCTGATCAACTTGTGGTAGGTTACAAGCACGTTTTCAATCTGCTGTCGTGCAGTTGCTGGCGCTTTTGTGGCGTGTATCATAATGTGGCGTTCTCCAACACCTTCCTTTGGGGTGTAGGCAAACATTTCCACATTGGTAACGTTACTTGTCAGATGGTGCATTGTAGCCATTCTCTTTTTCTTTTTATCAATTACAAAAATACACATTTTCAGGGGTAATGTAAAAAATGTAGGTGTTTACTTTATTGCGCCTTGGCTTATCCATTCTTTTACCAGGTTACTCATCGAGTTTCCGTAGAAGAACTTGGTGTGGTCGTAGTGCCAGGCCGAATACTCGTTATACTCGGTCAGCACTTTGTAAAGTGTGCTGCGTTCGGCATGGTTTGGTTCAACTCGCATCAGGCTGTCTACTTTTTTCGATGGCACGTTCACAAGGCTTTCAAAGCTGTTGCCATCGGTCAGGTAAAGTCCTGCAGCTGGGGTCTCGCCCATGCCATGGCAAAAGGCACAACGCTTGTTGAAGATGGAGGCTTGAATGGTGGCATACATGCCGGCATCTAGTTCGCCAGCATTGTAGTAAATGGTGTCTTCTATGGCTCTGTTGCCGTCTTCGCCGCGGTTGAAGAGGGTGGCGAGGCTTGCCACTTTCTTGTTGATGCGGTTAAGCACGCAAAGCTCAATGGTTTCACAATCGGGGTTTATGCCCTCAAATCTGAAGTCTATCTCGCCCTCGGTTTGCGGTAGGCTTTTTGCCAACAGGGGGTAGGAGTCTTGCACAGCAAAGGCTGCCACGGCAATCTGGTATTTTCCACTTTCCCACTGGCTCATGTTCTTTATGTTACCCTTTAGCCTGATGGCGTACCCCTCGTTAATGTCGAGGTGAAGCACGTCGTGTATGTTGCCATCGTCGCAGCTGGTGGCAAATGTAACAAACGCCAGTAGGGCAACTAGCTCTTTTATTTTCAATTTCATAGGCCTAGAAACTGTATTGTAGTAATAGGGTTGCCTTGTGGGTGGCAATGCCAAGGTCGTCGTTGTCGCGGTCTAGCTGGTTGTCGTGCTTGGTGCGGCCGGTATATTGGTACATGGCCTGCATCTTCAGGTTGCAGCTGCGAATAAAGTAGTTCAAGCCTAGGGCTGGCATGTTCAGGTAGCCGTTCACGTCTAGTCCGTTTCGGTTGTAGAAATCGTAGCGGAATGCGCCTTGCAGACTGTTGGTAAGGAAGTAGCCTACTTGAGCATAACCACCTAGGTAGTCGAAACTGTCGTCAATCTTCTGTCGGTCGGTAAACCCAACGTGCATGTAGTACATTTCACCTGCAAGGTATAGGCGCTTGTAGATCCAGGCGGCTTCAACGCCGGCACGTGTGTCGTTGGTGCTTTCGTTCTCGCTTTCAACGTTAATACCGCCCGAAACGGCGAACATGAGCTTGTTGTCGTCGAGGTGGTTCGGGTCGCCTTGGGTGCTTGGCATTACGCCCTTTGGCATGAAGGCAAGTCGTCCGGCATAGAGGAGGGAAGGTATGTGCCAATCGTCGCTGAACGTCTTTGTTGCACCATTTACGCCACTGCCGGTCCCATTCCAAGCACCCAGCTCATAGCTCAACTTTTGCTTGGCAAACAGACCGTGAAGTTCGACGCCAAGGTCGAAACCTGTGCCAATGGTCGGTGTTACGGCATTAAGGGTATATGGCATAATGGTGGCACTGGTTAGCGAGGTTGGCAGGCTTGGCAGCAAGGTTCCGCCTAGCATGGTTAGGTAAGCATGGGTAAACGGAGTTTTGAACTTACCGGCACGCACCTGCACGCCGTCGTTCACTTTGGCGTCTATCCAACCTTGTTGCAGAATGTTACCGCCACTGGCTGCTGCATTTAGGCTGACGTTAAATGTGAGTTTGTCGTATGCTCTACCTGTAAAGCCGATGATGGCGTATGGTACGGCAAAGCCCGAGTTGGCAACGTTGTCTTGGTTGTAGGCTTTGTCTAAACCTTCGTCGTCATACCAGTTGAAGTTGGCGGTGGTCTGCACCATCATGTAAGGCTTGAAGGCGAACTTTCCGTCTTTGCTCTGCAAGGCGAAGCCTTTGCGTCCGGCAATTGGAGTTACGCCGCAATCGTTGTCTTCCATAATCTGACGGTCGCGTTCTGTTGGTGTGTATTGAAGGGTGTCTTGTGCTGATGCTGTGCCAAAAAGGGAGGCAAGCATTGCCAATGTAAGGTAAGTATGTTTCATTGTTTTCGTTTTATTTAAGAAAAGGCTTATAGTGATTGTAGGAATTTTACGAGTGCATCGCGGTCGGCTTTGTTCATTTTTGCAAAAATGTTTTTCGAAGCCTCGCCTTCGCCGCCGTGCCACATTATGGCTTCAACGAAGTTGCGGGCGCGACCGTCGTGTAAGAAGTAGCTGTGTCCATTCACAACCTGTTGCAGACCAATGCCCCAAAGTGGGGTAGTGCGCCACTCGTTGCCCATGGCTAGGCCGCTCTTGTAGTGGTCGTCGAGTCCCACACCGCAGATTTCTGAACCCATGTCGTGCAGCAGGAAGTCGCTGTAAGGGTGAATGGTTTGTCCGCCAAGCCAAGGCAACCGGGTGCCGTTTAGCAGTGTGCTGCCGCCCACGCGGGTGTGTAGGGTGGTAACGTGGCACAAGTGGCATTTGGCTTTGTAGAACATCTGTTCGCCCCGCATAACCGTGCTGTCGTTCACGTTGCGTCTGGCAGGTACACCATTGGCTTGCATATAAAGGTCAACGTCTTCCATGTCTTCGGTGCTGGCGTCAAGCTTGTCGTAAAGGAGTCCCATCATGCTACCTTGACTTATCTGTCGCTGACCGCGGCATATTTCTTCGGGATAGCGGCTGTTGGTGTACCCCATGTCGCTACTGAAGCCTAGCTCAACCGTAAGGTCGGCATGTTGTGCCTTGTTGCCGCTTAACCCAAGTTGCTTAATGCCGCGTTCGGTAATGTAGTTGCACCGGCCGCTAATGCCGTATTCGGGATAGTTGCTGCGGGCGGCAAGGGTTTCAATTTCATGCGGGTCTAGGGCCATCATCTGTCCCATGCCCACATGCCGAAGTGGAATGCGAACCGTGCAGAAAAGGTCTTCGGGCTTTATGCTGTCGGCATACCAGTCGGTAATGCGGTAGTCGAACCAGCAGAGCTCGTATTTCTCGCCATCGGGGAAGGCGAATTCCTTGTAGTGCTTGTCTATTTTCAGCTTGCCTTCTGCCTCAACGCCATAAATGCTTTGGTCGTGAACGACGCGACCGTAATCTTGGAAAAATTGGCCGTTTTTTCGGGTGACGTATATCAGCATGCTGCTAAAACCATATTTTCCGCTACCTTCCGTTCCGGTCCATGCGGCGGGTATGGTTCTGCCTGTGTTGTTGTGGCAACTGCCGCAGCTGTATCCGGCATAAACAGGACCTAGGCCGTTGAGTGTCTTTGGCCCGTCGTCGTAAAGGCTGTTGCCCCTGTTCCAGCGAATAAGGTTGCTGCCGGTTACCCAATCGGCTTGTGTGTCGTAGGCAAACGAGGTGTTCGAGTAGATGGTTGCTGTTCCGGCCGAAAGGGCATAGCCTTTCCTTACCTCTACATATTCCTCGGTTATACCTTCCTTTTCGCAGCTTGTTGAGGCTAGCATTAACCCGACGATGACGAAATGTTTTACTGCATTCTGTTTCATTTGGTACGTTGTTCCTACTTTTTTCCTTCAAACCCTAAAAGGGAAAACCCGTTTACCGGGTTCTCCCAAATAGTGAAATATGTTACCTCTTTATTGATAATTGTTTATGTGTTAATTGGCAATGGTTCTTGGCTTTCCCGACTTGTAGATGAGGTATTCAATGGTGTGGAAACCACGAATACTCTGGGCTGCGGCTATGCCTTCGTTTTCTTCATCGAATTCACCTTCCCAGTTCAGGTCGCCGAAGTCGCCTTTGTTCAATATATCTTGAATGGCACTTTGGTCAAGTGGCCAACTGTCCATGTTAGGGTCAAGTCCAAGGTCGCCAACAGGGCCGAACAAGAAGGCTTCGCTCTTTTCCCAGAAGGTACGGCTTGCAATCCACTTGTCGCAAAGGGTTTCAAAGCCGCTGTTACTTGGAGCCTTGGCGAAGTCTGCCACACTGTTGTAAAGGTCATCGTTGGCATCTTTCAAACTCTTGTAGGTTGGCAGCACCACGTTGTCGACGTAGGCTGCATTTATGGCCTCAAGCTCGTCTTCATTGAGTTCAGACAAGGCTGGTTTCAGCTTCTTGTCGAGTAGCTCTTCCAACTCGGCGCAGGCCTCTACGGCTGCAAGTGCTTCGTTAGATGCAATGTGGTTGCGGAATGGCTGCGGAATGCCAAGGATAGTTGATATTGTTTTCTGAATAGCGGCACTTACTTCCTTGTCTAGGGCAGCATCTTTCTTTGCTATGGCTGCCGAAATGGAGGTTGCGGCTACCTTGCCGTCTAGGCTACCGTAGTATGAGTTCTTAATGCTCTCAATGTTGTTGCTGTAGTCTACGCGACTGTGCCAGCTGTACCACGACTCTACGCTGTAGAGGGCTTCTTCATACTTCTTGCTCTTCCACAATTCTAGCGGATCGCCAATCTTGCTCTGGCCCACTTCGTGCGCAATGTCAATGCAACCGTCTACAATCTGTTCGGTAGCTGCAAGTGCCGATGCAAATGTGGTGTTCTTGCCGGCATTCTTGAAGGTGGTGGCATAGGCTTCACCGCCTTCGTAGTTCTCGGTCCAGTCGTTGTAGAGGCTGCTGGCGTCACTCTTCAGGTAGTTGGCCACAACCATCATGTACTTGTTCCAGTTGTCTTTGTTTGTGCTGTTGTAGGTCAAGACGTCTTTGGCGTCAATTTCGTTGATGATGTTCTGCGAGTTGTCGGCAGAACCGTTGTTGTCGTCATCGTCGTCGCTGCACGAGGTCAACGTGCCCGCAGTCATGGCTAGCCCCATGGTTAGGGCAATTGCGTACTTGTAATTGAACTTCATTATATTTCTTATAATAGGTTGATATTCGGTTTATTTCTTGTTGAACCATGCCACGTAGGCAATACCTAGCGAAAAGTCGTTCTCCGACTTGTATGCCGTGCTCCAGTCAAAGGCATTGTCGGTACCCACATGGTGGGTGGTCCAGTCGCCTTTAACTACTAGGTAGGGCAGTGCATACCAGTCTACGCCAAAGGTCCATGCGGCTACCTGGCAACGCGGGTCTCTAACTTCGCCAACCCACCCCTCGGCTAGTTTCTCTTGCGGATTGTAGTACTCGTAGCGGGCGAACGGATAAATGCGTAGCGGCTTGTGTGTGTGGAAGAAGTTGCCAATGTTTAGCCCCACTTCGCCGCCATAGCTTACGCCATACTTGGCAATTGGCGTGTTGCCGCTGTAGGCAGCACTGGTTCGCCCAATGGTGGCACGTGTCAGCTTAATGGTGTTGCCAATGTTGCCGTGCACCACGTTGGCGCGGGCTGTTACCCATTTGTTGGTGTATTGGGCGTCGCCACTGAAAATGCGTATGGGAACTTTAAAGGTGCTGTAGTAGTGTGGAAAACTGGAGTTCTTACCTGCATCGTTGCACCAGTACATGCTGCCGCCAACCCTTAATCCGGGTATCCCTTTATAGTCTAGTCGCCCAACTAGGGCTGGGCTTGAAAAGATGTCTTGTTCAAAAAGGCCTTGCTTGGCCCCACCTAGGTATTTGTACTTGTCTAGGCCGTCTACGGTCAGTCCGTTCACCACAAGAAACTGGTAGTCGAACGAGCCTACATTACCGAACAGCTGTATACCGGTTTCGTGCCATGTCGAAGGTAGAATGTAGGTTTCGCCTTCCGGACGGCTGGTGCCAAAGAAGAAGATGGGCTCGTGGTGGGCGTTGGTCAGTCCCACGGGTACAATGACGTGGCCAAGTCGGACGTTAAATTCTCTTGCAAAAGGAATGGTGATGTGGAACTGCTCTAGTGCCACTTCGCCGCCTTTCTCCCACTCGTTTTCAAGTTCGCCGTTCTCTGCGCCCGATCCGGTTTCCTGTTCCCATTCGGTGCCGACGCCACCGGCTTCAAATTCAATTTCTGCGCCAAGGTGAAACCAACGGCTAAACTTGTAGTCGCCTGCCAAAACAAAGCGGGGGAGTGATATTTCCGAACGGTCCATGCGGTAAACGCCTTTGCCGCCCCAACGGTTGTAGCTGTAGTCCTTGTGCCTGACTAGCATCTCGCCATAACCGCCTATTCGGTATTTTCCATAGCTAGGGTCGCCGTTGTAAGACTCTTTATGTTCGTCGGTCTCTTCCCCTTTTTCAACTTTCATGCTGTCTTTAACTGTGTATTGCAGTTGTCGGCAGTTGTCGGATTGTTGTTGCTCCAGAATTTCAATTCTTCTGATGAGGGAGTCGAGCCTTCCAGCTTCATAGTCTTGTGCTATGGCTGTGCTGCTGAACGCTGCCCATAAGAGTATGTTTAACGAAACTTTCATTTTTCTAATGCCCTTGTTTACGATGCAAAGTTACGGACCGTCATTTTCTCTTTTTGTCATCATTTTTGATGATTTCTTCTCTGTTTCATCACTATTTGTGGGGATTCAAGTACTCTAATGCCTTGTTCTCATTACAAAAAAAGTCCCCACACCGCTCGGGTATGGGGACTTTCGTCTTAATTGTTATTTCTACAAATTATTTGCCTTGTGATACCTGAATGGTATTAACCTTACCACTCTTGATGGTAACATTAGAGATGGCGTCGCACTGGGAGTTCTGCTTGCCGTCGGTATATTCAATGACGGTATTGTCAAAAGTCTGTTCTGCGGCAAGAAATGCAGCCCAAATTACTTCAGAATCGCTAACTTCCTTATACTTATACATGTTTACCTTCGCAATTTCTCCTGAAGGGCCGCTCTGTGAACTTGTTGTCAATGCTGGAATTGTCAACTGTTGAATGCTCTTTGCGTCAGAGCCCTTGTAATTTTTTGTTTTTGTTAGTTAATGTTATTGAATTTTGATTGTTTGTGCAAGTATATGTTTTGTTTAGTGCTATATGTATCAGATTGTTAATTGTATAGCTTGGTTTAGAATAAATATTGTTTATAATAATTGTAATTAGTTCGTTCTGTTTAGCAAAATTCGTTAATTTATTTGAAAAATGCAAGTAGTTTAACAACTCCATTTCCTATGTGTGTCGATTATTTCTGGAAGGTACAAAAGCAGTTTACAAACACAATTTTCTTTTTTGTGGCATCTTGAAACTCGGAATTATATTAAATTTGAATATTCATTTATTCAATCACGGCGTTTCTACGCCTAAACTTTGAGATAGGCTTATGGTTAATGTTTTGGTTTTCGACTACGGAGGCATCATAGTAAATATGGATTGGAACTTGTTAAGGGACGCTCTTTCGCAAGCCGGCATTTCACGCTTAAGGATGTTCTTTTATAGGAAGAAAATTAAAAGCCTTATGAATCGGTACATCGATGGCATTGAACCCGAAGAGGAAGTGATGAAGGAAATGTTGGCAATGTGCCGTCCTGGAACTTCAGAGACGCAAGTTAATTACCTCATCAGCACTTTGTGTGGTAACATTCCGGCTAGTCGCCTTGAAATGTTGGTGAAGTTACGCAAGAAATATAAGGTCTACCTGCTTAGCAACATTAACGATACCTTGTGGAAGGAATGCCAAAAGAAGATGCAGGACTTGGGTTATACGGCAGAAGACTGTTTCGACGATGTTTTCCTTTCTTACCGGATGGGGGTGGCTAAACCCGATCCGAAAATCTTCGAAATGCTGCAGGCTGCCACTCATCTCATTCCCGAAGAAACCCTTTACTTCGACGATAACGCGGCCAACATTGCAACGGGTAAACAACTGCATTACCAAAGCATACATGTTAAGGAATGTTGCTTGGAAGATTACGTTGACTTGATACCGGATTACCAAGCAATCGTTAAGGGATAATAAAAATATTAACCAGTGATATTAATATGGAAGAAAAGAGTTTCCTAGTGTTTGCTTCACAGGAAAAAATGTGTTTTTTGCTGCGATCAATTGAAGAAATACTAACAATTTCTATCATTACAAAGTTTACTTTGGGGATGTAAATAACAGAATGTCTACGAGAATTTAAAAATAAAAGCGATATATGAATAACGAAATAGAAACCAAATCTATATCAGAATTCCTTGATGGAAGAGTATTTGTTATACCATCTTATCAGAGAGGATATAGATGGGAAAATAAGCAAGTAGAAGATTTACTATCTGATATTTATGAATTCGCATTGAAGCCTAAGTCTAAGGGAGACGGCAGATGTGAGTTTTACTGCTTACAACCTGTTATTGTGCAAAAAGTGCAAAATAATGACTTATATAAAGGGCTTTTAGAGCAGAATGAAATATCATCAGATAATATTTGGACAGTAATTGATGGACAACAACGATTCACGTCAATATTCATTCTTTTCAAGTATTTGTTATTCGAGAAATTTCAGGAAAAGGGGAAAGAAAAGATGCAGAAACGAGGCAGAGAACTATATCATATGATTTATGAGACAAGAGTTGAAGACATCCCTTTTTTGGAACAATTATCAGAAGATACTTTAGCTGAGAATAATATAGACCAGCTCCATATCAGTAATGCATACAAAGAAATTGAAAATTGGATAACAACAAAAGCTCCTGAAATTAGTCGGAGATATAAAAGGTCTGATGATAGAGATGACATTATTGACACACTTTATAAGCTTTTGAATTGTGGAAAGGATGTTGAGGAAGAAACAGGTTCTGTTCAAGTAATTTGGTATGAATTGAAATCAGAACTGTCAAAAGATCCAATATCAGAATTCTTGAATATTAACAATGGCAAGATTCGATTAACGGATACAGAACTCATTAAAGCATTGTTTTTGAGACGTAACAATTTTTCGACTGCTTCTGAGAAAGATATTAAGCAGATTGAGATAGCGTTACAATGGGAACAAATAGAAAATCGTTTGCATAGAAATGACTTTTGGACATTTTTGAGCAATGAGACCGAATGTGAAGAAAGAATCACAATTCTTTTCAACCTTGTTTATAGAATGGAGAAGGGAAAAGAACCCGAAGATGGAGCATTGTTTAGGAGTTATTACGCAAAATTTGATGGCCAAACAACAGCGTTGAATTCTATTGTGAGAAAAGAGTGGGGCAAGATTATTTCAAGATTCCGAACCATGGAGGATTGGTATGAAGATCCTGAAAAGTATAATTATATTGGATTGCTCATCAAAATAGGAGTACCGCTAAAGGATATATTTGCAATATATGACAGTTTGAATGAAGATAGCAGTACAGAAGACTTTATTCGAATGATGAAGGAGAAAATTAAGAAAGAACTTACTTCAAAAGTAAAACGTGACAATGAGGAGTTACTTCTTGACTTTAATAAACATAAGAACCTGATTAGAAACTTATTGTTGTTTTTGAATATTGAGCACCAAAACAGACAGATTATGAATATCAGGTTACAACAAGAGGATAACAGTATCGTTTCACCAGTATATAAATTTCCTTTTGACTTGTTTATGGCTCAAAGTTGGGATGTGGAGCATATAGATTCATTTACACCCAATAAGCTGAATAAAAAGGAGGCTCAGATAGAATGGATTCAAACAGCAATGGCTGATTTGGAAGACATGACTGAAGGAAATAAGACAGCTATAAACAAACTGGTAGAAGAAGAAAAATATTCTGAAGCGATTGTTAACTTGAAGTTAATTGCGGGAGAAGACGACGAGGAAGAAGACAAGAACAGTATTGGAAATCTGACTTTATTAGATTCCTCAACTAACAGAAGTTACGGAAATAGCTTGTTTCCTACAAAGCGAAGAATCATTCTTGAAAAGCAGCAGCATGGAACCTATATTCCATATTGTACGATGATGGTGTTTAGTAAGTCGTTTGATAGAGATGGTACAAAACGAACAAAATGGGGAACTTCGGACAAGCAAAGTTATCAGAAGTATATATATCAAACTATTATTAATTTTGAGAACTCTGTAAACTAAAATATTATGAACGAACTATATACATTCGAACGAATCCTAACTAAAGGAATTGAAAGAACAGAAGGCGACAATACTACAATTAGTTCTATTCTCATTCCTAGAATACAGAGATCATATGCACAGGGAAGAAAGAATGAGGCCGTTGTTAGAGAAAGTTTCTTAAAAGAGATATTTGCATCATTGGTAAATGACACGGAATTAGAATTGAATTTCGTGTACGGCTCTTTAGAAGAATCTGAAGAAGGTGCAAAATTTCTCTTATTGGATGGACAACAGCGACTAACAACATTGTTTCTGTTGTATTGGTATATTGCAAATGCAGAGAAAGATTCTATTCCTGAGTTTATCTCCCATTTTAGATATGAGACACGTACTACGTCCACAGATTTCATTCAAGACCTAACAAGGAAAAAGGTAAGCCTCAGTAACACTCCTAGTGTAGATATAAGGAAAGCAAAATGGTTCACTTTGTCGTATGATAGCGATCCTACTATATCTGCTATGCTTGTGATGCTGGATGCAATTCATTCGAAATATGCAGCATGTGATAATCATCGCTTGTATGATAGATTAGAAAATATAAAGTTCTATGTTCTTCTGCTAGAGAACTTCGGATTATCAGAAGAGCTCTACATTAAGATGAATGCTCGTGGTTTGCCATTGACACCGTATGAAAACTTCAAAGCTGATTTGGTGAAATTTATGCTATCCAATGAAGATGAAGATTTTATGATTGAAGTTGAGCATGAGAATCCGGTCACTAAAGAAAAGGGCTTGCTGCAATACTATCTGTTGTTCTCTACGAAGTTGGATACTAAGTGGACAGATGTATTTTGGAATAAGCGAATGTCGAATATGAAAGAGTTTTCAAGAAGATTCTTCTGCTTTTTCATGAGATATTTCGCCAACAAATATTACCTGTCATTTAGAAAAGATATTCCAGGTGCAACTGTATCGAAAGAACCAATCTTCAAATTCTTGAATGAAAAATCGGAAGAACAGACAGACAGATATTTGGGATTTGAATGCTACGACACTATCTTGAAGCAAGAACCAGAACTTATTTATTCGATAGAAAAAGTTTTGGACTTGTTGCAACAGCATTATGAAAAAGATATAATGCCGCTATTGGTGCCTGTATGGAACACAAGCGAATCTCCTTTTGACTTGTTTGAGGCAAAACCAACAAGGTACCACAAAATGATATTTGCAGCTATAACTGAATATTTGGAAGCTTGCGAAACATTTGATATTGGCAATTTCAAAAAATGGATACGTGTTTTGTGGAACATTGTAGAGAACATCGATTTCAATACAGATGCCGATCAAATCGCTCATGCAAGAAAATTGTCTGAAATAATTAAAACACCAGGAGCAACCATAGATGTTTACGGCGTACTTGCTAAGTATGTTGGAGATAACCTGAAGTGTATCTCAGAAGAGGCAATCAAAGCTAGAGAAATCGTAAACTATCCAGCTGAAGAATGGGAAGCTGCATTCATTGAAGCAGAATCTCACAAGTTCTTTGCGGGAATGGTAAATTTCTTCTTTGAACCAAATAAAGGTGTTGGAGTTTTCAAACACAGGTTCCAGATAATGAAGGATATATTTGATGAAAATGGTATAAACAAACGATTTGCAAAGGAACATATTCTGTTACGCACAATGCTTGGGCAATTTGATGATTTTGATACACTCAATCACTATATACTTGTTGAATCCGACTTGAATGCAGACGATAAGACCATTTTAAAAAACGAATTGTCTAATCACAAGTGTCTTCATGATTTATTCTGCGAGTTGGGCGATTTAGAAGATGTAGATAAAGTTAGCCAATATCTTGCAGATGAATTGACTGACGAGTATGAGATTACTTGGAGGAATAAGCCAAAAGGTGGGTATGATGACGATCGTTTAAATAAAGCATATAATTTGTTAGTTAAAGATCCAAGATTGTTGGATTTTGCTTTTGATGAGAAACATCATTATGGTAAGAGTCTTGTTATTAGAGAATTATACGGAGGTATCGTAATCAATAGAGATCATTCAAGTGTAGGAAGAATTTATATTGATACAGACTGGAGTAATATTATAACAGGTTTTTACAAAAATGGAGAATTCGAATATATAGATCCGCAACAATTTGAGTTTTACAAAAATTACAGACACTATAACGGCTACTCTGTAGTATTATATAAAAAATATGATGATTTTCGAATTGACATAGTGTTTGGTTTCAAAAAGTCGATAGATGTTTATGTTTTGTGCCCTTCAAAAGAGAAAACGAAGAAGCTAATAAATGAATTAAAGGGACAATTGTGTGAAGATGGTAAATGGATTATATATAAATCATTAAATTATACACCATTTTCTGAAGACTACAAATACATTTATAAGCAAATTGATATTGAAGTCGAGGAAATAGAAGAGTGGATAGATAACCAGTAAGTAGTAAAGAATAAAATAGATTCAAATTTCGATATAAATGACTGATAATATGATTAAGAATTAGTCTTATTAAGCAAATTTTATATATTTGGATTCTTTGGTTCTTATAAGCACAGTTTATCATTGAAAATTTTGTAAGCATCCAATCTAAAACTCGACTTGCCCCTTATCTTTGTCGCGAACATAAAATTTAGAAAATTGGACGAGTGCCTATGAAAAAACAGCCCCCAAACAGAATAAACAAGATTTAGAATCGGTCTTCGGGCTGATTTATCGTTTTATAGCGTTTTTTGCTGTATTTGTAGTTGTAATTAATAAGTTAGACGTTAATATTATTATGAATTATCTGGTTCTTGCAGTTGTAGTTTTGGTTTTTATTATTTCCTTTAAGTTTGATTGGAAAATAATAACAAGATTATTATTTGGAGCTTTAGTTGCTTATTTTTTGTGTGATGTTGATGGCAGTAAAGAATATGCTTGGTATGCAGGAATTTGGCATGGAATAATGTTTCTGCCAAACTTGGTGAGACATTGTATTTGGGGCTCTCTTTACAAGGCTGAAATATGTGGTACTGCCTATAATGTGCTCTATTGAATTGCTGCTGTCGTGTCCTCTGTCTCTTTTTTCACAAGTAGCTATTACGCAATACTTCGGTAAAAATTTACCGAAGTATTGTTGTATTAAGGTGAATAGTTTTAGTATTGCAAATATAGCAAAAAAAATATGGGATAAATATGAGATTTTCAGTGGTAAAGCCATCGTCTTCAACTATCGCAAATATTTGTTTGTCCACTATCGTATAAAGACAAGCGCAGTTCAAACGAGATAATGCCTTTTCGTCAATAATTTTTTTCTTAACTTTGAAATGCGATTATTTAACAAGATATAGATAATCATTCTTAAAGATAGAGCTATGCTGAAAAAGATTTATAATTTACTTGAACCTGCCGACCGCAAGAAGTGTGCCGGATTGGTGATAGTGGTCTTTATGGTGTCGATGCTCAATTTTGCGGGCTTGGCGTCTATATTTCCCCTATTGAAGATTGTGCTCGATGGTAACCATGGCGATTTTAATGTCGGCCTCGTTATGTTTGGCATCTTGGTTTTCATTGTGGTGAAAAACTTGGCTGTCTTTTTACTCAACCGTGTGCAAACCAAATTCTTGCTCCAACAGTTTCGTCATTTCAGCTACCAATTGTTTTGCCGTTATTACCAACGCGGATTACTTTTTATTAGAGACAAGGGTGCCGTTAGGTTGACTAACGACGTCAACTCGCTGTGCCTTACGTTCAGTGTGTCGGTTTTGCAGAGCATCCTCTCTATTATGGGCGATTCCATATTGGCAATATTGGTGTTTGCTGCTTTGGCCATTATGTCTCCGTTGGCATCGTTATTCCTGTTGTTAGCCTGCATACCGTTGTTCACTTTCTATTGGATGGTGGTTCGTTCGAAGGTTCGCGAATATGGTAAGGACGACTTGGAGGCACGTCGCAAACAGGCACGTACTGTGTCTGAATCGTTCCGTGGATTCGTTGAACTTGAAGTGTCGAATGCGTTCGAAATACAAGTCAACCGTTTCATTGATGGTCTTGATACCATTAACCAATGCCGCTTGAAGATGGATGCCGTTCGTGCTTTCCCGGCCTTGTTGTGCGAGGTGGCAATCATTCTAGGCCTTTCGTTGCTTATCTTGGTTCAAGACGAAAGCCAGTTGCTGGTGGGCGGTGTGTTTGCGTTGGCAGCTTTCCGCCTTATGCCTTCTGTGCGCAACATTTTGGGGTGTTGGACGTCGTTGCAGCAATCCTCTTATTGCATAGACACCCTTCAGCGTGAGTTGGAAGGCGATTTGGAGAATAAGGTCGAAAATAAGCCTTTGACGTTTGAAAACGAACTTTGTGCCGAAAACATAACCTTTGCATACAAGGATTCTGCCCCTACTTTAAAAGACTTTTCTTGCACCATTGCCAAGGGTGAGTGTGTAGGCATTCAGGGGCAGAGTGGTGCCGGTAAAAGCACACTTTTCAACGTGTTGCTTGGCTTCTTCCCTGTTCAGAGCGGCCGTGTGACGGTCGATGGAAAGGCAATTGATGCTCAAACCGTTAAGGCTTGGCACAACATGGTGGGTTATGTGCCGCAAAATGTGTTTATCTTGCAGGCGCCTTTAGCCGAGAATATAGCTTTGGGTTGCGAAACTATTGACGAAGAACGTGTGTGGAAAGTGCTTGAACAGGTCCAACTTAAAACGTGGGCCGAAGAGTTGCCCGATGGCATCAACACCCACATGGGTGAGGCTGGTAACCGTCTGTCGGGAGGTCAGCGTCAGCGCATTGGCATTGCCCGTGCACTTTACAAACAGGCCGAAGTCTTGTTCTTCGACGAGGCAACATCGGCTCTCGACAACGAGACCGAGCGTGAAATAAACGTGACGTTGAGGGCGCTTTCCGAGCTTCGCTCCGAGTTGACCATGGTTATCATTGCCCATCGCGATACCTCGCTGGCGTTCTGCGACCGCATCATCAACATTTCCGAAATGTCTAATACCGAACCTTCCATCTAATTGACTTTATGAATCGCCAGGAAACCAAAATATTCTTCGATCTATTGCGTAATGCCCTTTTTGCAACACCAATACCCACTGAAACATGGACGGAAAAGTGGAGCTGGAAACCGGTTCTTAAGGCTGTTGAAGACCATGTGCTGCAAACGTTGGTTACGGAACCACTTATGGCTTTGCCCGACAAGGTTAAGCCGGGTTTCGATGTCCTTTCCCGTTATATGCAGTATGTGGCGCTCAACATGCAAGAGCACGTGCGCTTGAACAAAGATTTGGTTAAGGTGTTTTCTCTGCTCGAACAAGAAGGCTACAAGCCTGTGCTGATGAAGGGGCAGGGCAACGCCACGTTCTACCGTAACCCCATGCTTCGTAAATGCGGCGATATTGATATTTTCATCGGTAAGAACAGGTACGAGGAATCTTGCACCTACATTCTGTCTGCATTGCAAGACACTAAAGTCGTGAAAGATGAATTAAAACATCTGGAATTTACTTGGGGAAAGACTGAGGTGGAAATGCACCGCTATGCCGAAATTGAATGTCCTCCACAGAACGATGCGGCATATCAAGCTCTCATAGAGAAATACATGTATAAGCCCGACGTGGTGGCTATTGATTCTGCAAGCATTTCCATTCCGCCTGCTCAATTCAATGCCCTTTATGTGTTCAACCACATGTGGAACCATTTCAAGATGGGCGGTGTTGGCTTCCGTCAGTTTGCCGACATTGCTACCATTTTGCATGCAACGGCTGGTAAGTACGATGTGGAACAACTTGGTAAGGATTTAAAGGCCGTTGGCCTTATGCTTGAATGGAAGGTGGTTGGAGGCGTAATTGTCGACCTTATGGGTTTGCCAGAAAATGAATATCCGTTCTATGAAAAGATGCCTATTGAAAAATCGTATGCTATGGCCGACTTGGTTCTTAACGATGGCAATTTTGCAAAAAACAGAAACGACTTGCTACAACGTCAGGAAGGTCGTTCCGAGTTTGTGCACATCTTGTGCTACCTATATATGCACTTCAAACGTTGTTACCTGTTGTCGAAAGCATCGTTCCGCCTAGGCTTGCGCACGCTGGCTGCCACTCTGAAACGCGGCTCTATGAAGATGATTAAGGGTGAAGACGATTAGTCGAGGTTAGGATTTTGAACGTTAAAAAAAGAAAGAAGGTTGAGTTGCCTACTAATGGTAACTCAACCTTTTATAGTATTAGAACTTAACAACTTCGTCTTCAGATCCAAAAGCCGAGAATTTTGCTTCGGCATCGGTCATGAAGTACACTGCAGTGTTGCCGTCGTTCTCGTCATACATGCTACGTAGGTTAGGGTAGGCGTCAAGCATGGCTTTCTTGGCTTCAATGCGTTCATCTTCTACCAATGTTGTGGCAACTCGTACCCACTCTTTGCCGTTAAATGCGCATATGCCAACCTTTGGATTTGTTGCAATCTGTTTCGCAACGTTTTTCTTGTGACCAGTCTGAATGTAGAGCTTCCCTTCAAAAATGTTTACGGTGCCAAACGGACGGACGCGCGGTTGGTCGCCTTCGGTTGTTGCCAAGTAGTAGGTTTGTGCGTTCTTTATAAACTCGTAAACCATTTTCTGGGCCTCTTGGTTGGCACTTTGGTAGGTTGTAGCGTCAACCTTTATGGCTGATGTTGTGTCTGCTTTTGTTACAACATTGTTTTTAGTTTCGGTGTCGCTGCTTGTGTTGCAAGCGCATAAACCCATGGATAGTAGACTTGCAAATAATATGGTTCTTTTCATTATGTAATACGTTTTTATACAAATATATGTAATTTTTATTGCCAATAATATGCTTTCTTTTCGCAATCATACTTGAATAGACGCAATTATTTCTTATCTTTGTACGTTAAGAATTATAAATTTTAGAAACGAAAATACACTAAATAGCTATTTATGAAAAAAATAGGTTTGTTTCTGTCGCTATTGTTTTTTTATGCGGTGACAGCCTTTGCACAAAACGATGTCAAAGTACGTTTTGGTGGCCAGGTTGGTTTTAACATGAGTAAGTGGGCTGGCGATTACGAGACTTTATACGGTACGTCTTTCCGTATGGGTGGTAACTTGGGTGGCCTTGCTGAAATTCAGGTTAACCAAAAGTGGTCTATTCAGCCTGAACTTATGCTTTCTATGGAAGGTACAAAGACCGATGGCGGTTCAATCAAGTTCTTCGAAAAAGCGCATAAGGTCGATCCTGAAGTCCCTGTTTATAAAGTAGACTTGCCAGAAAGCGTTTCTGCGATGTATATCAAAGTACCTATTTGGGTGCTCTATAGCTTTAGCGTAGGTCCTGGTCGTCTTTCTCCTGGCTTGGGCGTCTATGTGGCTTGGGCGTTCACTGGTAAGGCTGGCGATGGCGATGAAGGTACTTTCTCCGATAACTCTTACTACCGTCAAGTTTACGAAAACTTGCAGAACCATTACAAGGATGCAGAGCAAGATTTCTCTCCACTCGACAAGCACAACATGGAAATGTGGGACAAGTCAATTCCGCGTCGTTTCGACTACGGATTGGGTTTCAAGGCTATCTACGAACTTGAGAAGAAGGCTCCTGGCTTGTTCGGCTCGCTTGGCGTTACCGAAGGTTTGACAGGCGCTTACAATCTTAACCTTGGTTTCTCGGTTGGTTACAAGTTTAAGTACAACAAGTGGTTGCGCACTCGCTACAACACTGGTATCTTGGAATACAACCCTTAATGTAAAGGGATATGCAATATAAGACGCACGGCTGTGAAAATGGCCGTGCGTTTTTATTTTCCATGCACTTGCCGTATCTTTGCAGAAAAAATAAGGATTTTGCGATTCAAGAAAGTTTACATAGAAATTACTAACACTTGCAATTTCAGTTGCAGCTTTTGCTTCCCGTCTTCTCGTCCCAAGGCCTTGCTCTCGGTTGAGAAGTTTACAGAAGTGCTGAAACGTATAAAGCCTTTTACCGAATACATTTACCTCCATGTTTTAGGGGAACCTTTGTTGCATCCGCATTTCGGAGAGTTGCTCGAGGTGGCCTTCTGTGAAGGATTTAAGGTGAATATTACCACTAACGGATCGCTGCTGACAAAACTCAAGGTTAGCCCCGATGTCCTTAAGCAGGTACGTCAGTTCAATCTTTCGCTTCACGATGCGGCTGAAAATGTACCGGAAGAACATCTGGACGACTATTTTTCAGGCGTCTGCAATTTCGTAAAGTCCTATCAGGGACGGTGCCTTTTCTCGCTCCGCTTGTGGAATGGTGGCGCCGAAGGGGTGTCGGCATTCAATCAGCGTTGCATTGACGTTCTCAATCGCGAATTTTCGTTAAGTTTGAATGCGGAAGCCCTGAATCAGCGCTGTACTAATTTGGCCGATGGCGTTTTCTTGCGCAATGCAGCTCGTTTTCAATGGCCGGGCCAAGTTGAGCAGGCTTCGGAAGCGCATGCCTGTTATGCCTTGCGTGACCATATTGCCATATTGTCCGACGGCTCGGTCGTTCCTTGTTGTCTCGATGCCGATGCTCAACTTAAATTGGGAAATATCTTTACCGACGATTTGTCGGAACTCATCAGCTCGCCCAAGGCAGAAAAGATAAAAAGCGGATTCCAACAGCGTCGTGCCGTTGAACCCCTATGTCAACATTGCGGTTTTGTGCTCGATAAGTAGTGTTTTCTACTCATATTTCTGTTGTGTTGACAAAAACAGGTTAAATGTTATGTTGTTTGGCATAATTCTTGCATATAACTACAAATAGATAATACTAATTTTAATTCATTACAAAATGAAGAAATTCTTAATGGCAGTTGCTGCTATGTTCACTATGGCAACTGCAGCTAACGCAGCTACATCTGGTATTCAGGACGTTCAGCCTAAAGGCGGTTTTAACCTTGGTTTAATGCTTGGTGTTCCACCGGTAGGTGGCGATTGGGATGCTAACATGCCAATGATTTCAGTTGATGGTAACTGGACTGTTGCTTCTGGCTTGTTCAATGCTGGTAAGTTCGGCCAGAATGGTGCTATCGACCTTGGTTTTTACTATGGCGTATGTCACTATGAAAACCACTATTGGGAAGATGCTGGCTTGCTTCAGAACTCTATCAATTTCCGTTCTGCTTTCCATTTCGAATTTGTTCCTAAATTGGACGTTTATGGTGGCATGTTCGGTGGCGTAAACATTTGGTCTCCAACTGGTGACTCTGAATGGGATACCGACGTTAAGGGTTGTTTCGGTTTGAAGCTTGGTGGTAAGTACTATTTTACCGATGTGTTTGGTGTTAAGTTAGAGTTCGCTCACGACTTCATCGAAGACAACATCCCTGGCGTTGCTGGTGGTGTATCTTTCAAGTTCTAATATAGAACATACAATTAAGGGGATGCTTTGTGCATCCCTTTTTGATTTGTAATAAATATATCCATGAAAAAATTGATTATAGCTGCACTTGCTTTGGCCATGAGCGTAACCGCAGGTGCAAAAACTCCTGGCATTCAAGATGTTCAGCCTAAAAATGGATTCAATCTTGGCATTATGATTGGTGTTCCGCCTGCAAACGAGTCAACACTCGACTATGCAACTCAAGACCCTATCATGCCGAACGTGTCTATCGACGGTAACTGGACTGTTGCTTCTGGTTTCATCAACACCAAGAAGTTTGGTAAGAATGGTGCCATCGACCTTGGTTTCTATCAGGGCTTCTGCGACTACCAGAACAAGTACGACGATGAAATCCTTTGCATGCAGCACGAGTTCTTGGTACGTTGCGCATTCCATTTCTCGTTCGCTAAGGGCTTAGATGTTTATGCCGGCATGTTGTCTGGTCTTGACCTCTATATTCCTTATGGCGACGATAAGGAAGGTTGGTATTGCCCTCACGACGATTATCATTATCACCACCATGGTTATGACCATGCTCCTCACCAAGGTGACCGTTGGGTGGAACGTAGCACCGAAGGCCATTTTGCAATGGGTCCATTCATCGGTTGCAAATATTTCTTCACAAAGGCATTTGGCTTGAAGGCTGAATTTGCTACCGATTTTGCTAGCAATGCAGCCCCTGGTGCTTCATTTGGCTTGGCATTCAAGTTTAAATAAAGAATCAAGTATAATAAAATCCTAGTGCGGTAGTCCTTGCATTTTGTAAGGGCTGCCGTTTTTTGTGATGATGGTCCTATGGCGTATGCCTTTTCGTGCAGCTGAATGAAGATAATATGGATTGGTAAATGTTTGGGTTATAACTGAAAAGATGTATTTTTGTGTTAGTAATTGCAAATGGATACTCTATGGTAGCTGAAAAATACATACATTTCGATTGGGCCGTTAAGCGGATGCTTCGCGACAAGGCTAACTTTGGCGTGCTCGAAGGATTGCTGACTGTGCTACTGGAAGAGAAGATTACGATTGCCGAAATATTAGAGAGTGAAAGTAACCAAGATAGCTACGACGATAAGTTTAACCGTGTAGACATCAAGGCTCGAAATTCTAAAGATGAAATTATCATCGTTGAAGTTCAGCTCTCGCGTGAGGTTTATTTCTTGGAACGTATTCTTTATGGAGTAAGCAAGGCTATTTGTGAACATGTCTCGCTTGGTAGCGATTACGATAAGGTAAAGAAAGTCTATTCTGTTAATATTCTCTATTTTGATATGGGAACGGGTAAGGATTACCTATACCATGGAAAAACAGAGTTTAAAGGTGTTTTTGCTGACGATGTCTTGAAGATTAGCAGAAAACAACAAAATACATTCCGTAAGTGGCCTGCAGGTTCTGTTTTCCCTGAATATTATCTTATTAGGGTAAATCAGTTTAATGAATTGGCCAAAACTCCTATTGAAGAGTGGATGGAGTATATAAAAAATGGTGTTATTAAGGACGATACGCAAGTGCCAGGTCTGCAAGAAGCTCGCGAAAAATTGAAATATATTTCTATGACGGCAGAAGAGAGACTTGCTTATGAACGCCATTTAGACAACATTAGAATTCAAAACGATGTGATTAACACGGCTAAAAACGATGGCTTGGCAGAAGGCCGAGAAGAAGGTCGTGCTGAAGGCCGAGAGGAAGGTCGTGCGGAGGGGCGTGCTGAAGGTAGAGAAGAAGGCCGTGCGGAAACTAATATGAAAAATGCCCGTGGTATGAAGGCTAAAGGTATGTCTGTGGAAGATATAGCTGAAATCACAGGTCTTTCTATTGAAGAAATTGAAAAACTATAAAGGACAGGCATGTCCTTTCTGAAAAAAAGTCTCTGCTTACATAATTCCCCAAAGCAAGAAATAAAAAGATGTTTTATTAATTTCATTAAAAGTGAGATTCTATAATATCTTTTATTAATTTTATAGATTGTGTCAAACAAAAATAAAATTAGCATATGGGTGATATTATGCGTTTGATCTTTAAAAGATTATTCATTTTTCTCTCTTTATTGTTAAGTGTTTCTGCTTATGGAGCGATAGCCCTAGAGAAAATAGTACAGTCTGATGATGGTTTGTACCACATTAAGACTGTAGGACAATTATATTGGTATGCAAAAAATAAACCGGGAAATGCAGTTCTTGATAACGATATTGTGGTGAATCGTAATGTCTTGGACTCAAAAGGAAACTTAAATAGTGGAAATTTTGAGGCTTGGACACCAATAGGTTCACAAGTAGTTCCTTATGGATTTTCTTTCAACGGACGTGGTTTTTCAATTAAAGGCCTTTATATAAGGCAAACTTCAAATGTTGCTGGTGCCAAGTATTTAGGTTTGTTTGGTGCAATTGATAACGCGACTATTGACAGTGTGGTTGTTGAAGATAGTTACATTCATGGCTATAGTGTGGTAAGTGGTGTTTGTGGCTATGCAAAAGGTAACTCCACTATTATGAATTGCGTAAACAAGTCGACAGTTTGTGGCGAAGGCTTATCTATAGGCGGCGTGTGTGGCTATGCTGAGAAGAATGATAATGGACAGGGTGATAATGTCAAAATCTCTAATTGCCATAACTATGGATTGGTTAAGGGAACGCGCAACTCCAACAATTGTAAGAACATCGGAGGCATTTGTGGATACTCTAACAATGGCCATTTATTGGTAGAACATTGTACAAATTATGGTTCGATAATAGGAGAACCTTCCTGCCAATATTTAGGTGGCGTTTGTGGCTATCTTTTTGATGGAACCCTTTCCGGCTGTGCAAATTTTGGAACTATTACTGGGGGAAACTCCAATCTTGGCTCTATTACGGGAGCTGTGACTAATGAAACTGCAACCATTCTTGGATGTTATACGTCTCTAGAAAATTACCCAATTTGTGGTCATAATTTCAATGCGAAAAATAACAATCTCATAGAGGATAATGTCCTCCTTTATAAGGACGAAGATGGTGGTTTCCGTTGCCAAAAGTTCACACTTACCGATGGTAACAGCTTCTATTCTCCTGTCGATTTCGTTGCCGATACGTTGATTTATACGCGTTCTATGTCGACCGGTTATTCAACTTTCGTTTTACCGTTCAACGTTCCTGTCGATTACATTAATGCCGATGTCTACAAACTCTCTGATTTCGATGGCTCTAACTTCCGCTTCAAACGTGTGGTTGGTGATTCTATCGAGACCAATGTTCCTTATTTGGCAAGGGTTAACGAGGGTGACGAGGGCGTTTTGGTGACAGAGTGTTACAATGTGCGTTGTGTGGCTCATGAACCTACCCCGGTTGTTATTGGCAATTCGGCTCATTTCGGATTATACGAAACACAGAAATGTACTACCGATGTACACCGAACCTATTACGGATTCTCGGCTGGTAAGTTGATGAAGGTGAACAAAACATTTACGGTGAACCCTTTCCGTACCGGTTTCTATATCGATACGCCTGCTGCAAATAAGCTGATGAGCATTGGTCTACTTTTCGATGACCGTTTGGGTGTAGAATGCGTACCTTATCTTCCTTCTAATGCCGAACCAACCAATTCCAAGGTTTACGATGTGTATGGCCGATTGGTTTATTCTGGCGCTGAACCTGAATCTTGCATACAATCTCTGGCAAACGGCGTTTATGTGGTTAATGGCAAGAAAGTGATGGTGATTAACGGAAGTTACACGTTTTAACTTGTGTTCTGGTTATGTTAGAGATTAAGAAATACTTTACGTTGCCGACTATCGAATTCCTCAATTTGGGTCACCATCTTGTCTATTGCAGTCCTAGTGACGAAGAGCCTGAACTCTGTGTGACAGATGATTGTGTTGATGAAACTGACGAAGAATTTAATGCTGAATAAATTTATGCGATATACATTCTTACTTTCTTGCATCGCTTGCGGCTTATCGGTTAATGCCACCAATATTGCCGAAGGCTCTCTCGGTGAATCTATGACTTGGTCGCTGACTGCCGATTCTGTCTTGACGATTTCGGGTGAAGGCGTTATGCCCAATTACTCAAAGAATAACGTTCCTTGGTACAGTGTAAAAGGCAAAATAAAGAAACTTGTGGTTGGTGAAGGTGTTACAGCTATTGGCACACGTGCCTTTTATCGCTGCCTTTCGCTGAACGAGGTTTCTTTTCCTAATACGTTGGAAAGCATTGGCCAAAGGGCTTTCGACAGCGATACTGCTTTGACTAGGGTGGTGCTTCCTGCTTCTGTGACAGACATAGCGGCCGAGGCATTTCTTGACTGCCGAAACATCGACTCCGTGTTCGTTTTGGGCGATGTGCCTCCAATGGTCGACGCTTCTTCCTTCAACCTTTATATGAACTATACCAGTAGCGGCACTTCCTACGTTAGTTCTTATGCCTATCCGTCTATTGGTGTGCCAACAGAAAGCCTAGATGCCTATAAGGAAACATGGAAAACTTATGCCGATAGCCTTTTCGGTGAAACACGTATTGCAACCCTTTATGGTGACGAGGGTGTTGGCTGTAAGGTCTTGTTTACCGAAAACGAATTTACCCCCACCGACAATAGTATTCTGCTAACTACCCAAACCGGAATTAAGGGACACAATGTAGTGCTTAAACAAGGTGATGGGTTCTCTTGTAACGTGTTCAAGTTGGCCGATGCAAAACCTATTCATTTACCTTTTTCATTCAAGGCCGATAACTTTATTTACGAGCGCCCATTTAAATCGTCCGTATTCACTTTTGTGTTGCCGGCGGCATTGCCCATTACGGCTATTAATGGCGATGTGTATGCCTTCGCTGGTTTCGATGGCGAGAACTTGCAGTTTGAGCGCGTTGTAGACGATAAAACTGTTGCTAACCGTCCTTATATGGTAAAGGTGGACGAAAGCGCAGAAACACTCTTCAACCCGTGTGAAGGTGTTGAATTGGAGGAAGGCGGCGTGCAAAATATAAGTTGTTCATTAGCCACCCATTTTGGCGTTTATACCGACACGGTTTTCACAACCGACAGTAAAAACACCTATTACTGTTATATGGATGGACTTTTCTATAAGATTAATCAGAATTTGAGTGTAAAGCCGTTCCGCACGGGTGTCGTCTTGGCTTCTGGCGCAAATAAACTGAAAGCATTAGGTTTAGTTCTCGATGGCAATCTGCTAGGTGTGGCAGTTGTTGAAAACGAACGCATTACCGATTCTCTTGTTAATGTCTACGACTTAAACGGTCGCTTGGTCAAGTCGCATGTAGTGGCATCTTCTTGTCTTGTAAACTTGCCTAAAGGTACTTATGTGGTAAACGGAAGTAAGTTCGTCGTTCGGTGATGCATTGTTTTCAATATGGAAAGGCTCAAGGGCATAGTAACTATTTTGTTAGTCAACATAATTGCAGTTGTTGGCTATTTGGCAGTCAGCATACCCATCAATTTCCATATGAATGAACCCTGCTATTGCCGACCAGAAAACTTTCCAAGAGATTTTGCCATTGGCATGCCTGTCGCTTACTATCAGTTCCAAGTCGATGGCGATGTTCAACACGGATCGGGTTATGGTCTATTGTATAGTGTAGCCATCCCGTTTCTGTTGGTTTTAGTCTTCTATTGTGGTTGGTGGTTGTGCATAATGCCCGCCGAAAATGATGAACAGAAACGACTTCAAGCCTATTTGAAAGGCAACGTGAAACAGCAGCTAATTGTCGCCGCCGTCCCTGTGTTTATGTTAACTGGTGTCGCATTAGTGGATTTAGCGACGCATTCGTTTATGGCCGATTACAAGAATTACTTCTCGCTCACATTCAGCTTACTACTTCTATACGTGGGGCACATTGTCATATATAGGAAATACGATGCCCTTGAACGTAAGTCGTTGGAAATGAAAGACGAAGAGGATGAAGACGATACAACGTTTTGAATGACTTGAGGTCCGATTTCATAGTAAAATATAAAACCACCTGATAACGAATGCGTTAAAAGGTGGTTTTTTGTATCCCCAGTAGGAATCGAACCTACATTTAGAGTTTAGGAAACTCTTGTTCTATCCGTTGAACTATGAGGACAGCCTATTTCTTTTCGTAAATTTATGCAAATATAGTAAAAAAAACGGAAATGTCTTAATCTGCCCTCCAATTCATTAGTTTGAATTCTTTTCCATCGAAAACACCATAGGTGCATCGGTTTATCCATTCGCCAATAATGGCAAGTGTAGCTTTCTTTTCTCCGTTTTGCAGTGGGAACATCAGTTCAATGTGGCGGTGTCCGAACACGTAGTAGTCGATTTCCTGATGTTTGGCGAAATCTTTCTTTGCCCATTGAATTTGGAACTCCTTGTCTTCGCCTAGGAAGTTCTTTTCCTTGCTGTCTTTCTTTCGCTTCCTGTTTCGGTTAGACCATAGGTATCCAAACCACATGGTCAGGTCGGGATGTATCCACCGGAAACACCATTGTGCAAACTTGTTGCGGAAGAACTTGCGCATCAGTTTGAAGCTGATGCTTGGGTCGCCATTGGCATCGCCATGTTCCATGTGAAAGCGTTTGCCAAGCAGGTCGCCTTCCCAATAGTCAGGCACTATGGTACAGCCGCATTCCTTTTCCAGATAGTCGGTCATCCACATGTCGTGGTTGCCGTAGAAAATATAAACAGGAATGCCGTTATCGGTAAACTCTGCCAATTTTGCCATAAAGCGTACGAAGCCTTTTGGCACCACGCTTCGGTACTCGAACCAATAGTCGAACATGTCGCCCAATAGGAAGAGGGCTCCACAGTCGGGGCGTATGCTGTCTAGCCATTTGCAGAAATGTTTTTGGCTTTCTATGGGGCTGTTAAACAGCTCTAGGCCAAAGTGGGCATCGCTGGCAAAGTAGACTTTCTTACCTTCTGCTATGGTTAGGGTGTTGGCTTTTGTCATAGGTGCAGGTCTGTTTACATAAGTCCGAGTTCAAGGCGAGCTTCATCACTCATCATGCTCTGGTCCCATGCCGGTTCAAACACCACTTGTACGATTGCCTTGCTGACGCCTTCAACCGAGTCGACCTTCTGGGTGACGTCTTCTACGATGAAATCGGCTGCTGGGCAGTTTGGCGCAGTCATGGTCATCTGTATGGTCACCTTTCGGCCTTCCTCACCTTCTACCTGGTCATCAACGTCAATGCGGTAAATCATACCTAGGTCGTAAACGTTTACGGGTATTTCTGGGTCGTACACGGTGCGGAGCATGTTAACGACCTTTTCTTCCAATTCTAGGAACTGGTTGATGTTACCTTCTAGCTTTACGCCTTGGGTTTCTTCTGTATTGTTGTTTTCTTCCATAATTTTTTTACATCAAAGGACTGAATAGGCGAGCCCACGATTCGCCAAACTTCTTTAGGCGCGAACGGTTCTTCCATTCTTCGTAGTTAATCTGTTCCGACTTTTCCTGGTCAGAAAGGAAGATTTCCTTCATGGTGTTCGCAAACTGTGGATCGTATATCCATGTGTTGATTTCAAAGTTCTGCTCAAAGCTGCGGAAGTCCATGTTTGCCGATCCCACGGTCGAGAGTACGTCGTCAATAACAATGGTCTTGCTGTGGATGAATCCGCCTTCGTAATAGTAGACTTTAACGCCGGCTTTCAGCATTTCGTCGATGTACGACATGGAACTCTTAAGGGCAAAGGCGGCGTCGCTGTGGCGTGGAATAATGATGCGGACATCCACACCGCCTAGGGCTGCACATTGCAATGCATTCACAATGGTGGCGTTTGGCAGGAAGTAAGGGGTTTGAATGTAGATGTAGTCTCGGGCCTTTGCAATGGCCATGAAGAACATCTGCATGATGGATTCCCATTCGCTGTCGGGCGAACTGCTTACTATTTGAATTAGGCTGTTGCCAGCCGGACTTGTCGGATTTGGATAATACAATTCATCGTCGTTAAGCAGTGTCCTGCTCACGAAGTACCAGTCGCTCAAGAACACGCGCTGCAAGCCGTGTACGGCTTCACCGTCTATGCGTAGGTGCGTGTCGCGCCATTCTCCCCATTTCGAACCCTCTACGTAGCGGTCGGCTACGTTCATGCCACCGGTGTAGCCAATTACGCCGTCAATAACCACAATCTTCCTGTGGTTGCGGTAGTTAACCTTGCTGCTGATGGCTGGCAAACCTACCCGAAGGAAGCAGTATATTTCAATGCCACATTCGCGCATCGATTTTACGACTGACTTGCGCATTAGCCAACTACCCACGTCGTCGATGATGACGCGGACCTTCACCCCTTCCTTCGCCTTGCGTTTCAGAATGTCGATGAATTTCGTACCAATGGTGTCGGAATTGAATATGTAGAATTCTACATGGATGTACTTCTGTGCCTTCTCAACCTCGTCGAACATGCGTTCAAACAAGGCCTTGCCATAGGTGAAGTGTTCAATGCCGTTGTTGACGTAAAGGGTGCTGTTGTTGGTGTTTACCGCCATGTAGGCCAGGTTGCGGTATTGGGTAGGGAACGACTTGTCCATAACGGGGTCGCCCTTAATGGTTTCTATGCGTTCCTGCCATTTCGCCAAGGTTCGGTGCGAAATGACCATCTTCTTGCGGAAACTCTTGCCTATAAGAATGTAGAGCAAAAGGCCTACTACTGGTAACAAGATTAGGACAAGAATCCATGCAATTGATTTTACGGGACTACGGTTTTCCATGAGTAGCATTAAAATGATACCCAATATTGTAATGCCGTAGGCTGCAATTACTATGAATGTGGTTAATTCCCAAACCATAAACTTTCTTGTCTAATGTTTGCTTTAAGCGTGTTTTCCGTTATATGAACTATTCTCAAGTTGTAAAATTAGTCAAATTTCGGCAAAACTATGAAATTGAAAGTCCGTTTTTATGCGCTTTCGGGACTTTTTAGACGGTGTTTTCTTTCACTTTTCGTATGTGATGTGCAATTAAAGCCGCATTATTTCGCTTTCTCAACTTCTATTTCTATGCCGTAGTGTGTCTGTGGGGTTTCTGCGGTCAGCAGAACATAACCTTCAGTCAGTTTGCCGTTCTCTATTTTTGCGGGGTGAGTCTTTCGCATACTTTCGGCATGGGCTGCCAACTCGCCCTCGCTCTTAAAGTGAATGGTGCGGTATTCGCCCTTGCTGTAGGGCGAAATCCATCGGTCATATACTATGCGTGCAGCCATACCCATGGTCATCCTTAAGTTTATTTCCACACATGGGTTCAGGTGCTCTTCGCCATTAATGGTGCCGGTCAGCATGTCAATGCCAACAATGCCATTGTAATTGGTTGCTATTGTCTGGTTTAGAAGTTCTATCCATAGGGATTTTATGCTGGCAATTTTATCAGACCCGATTTTCCCGATAATCGTCTGTTCTATGTCTTCGTCTTTGCGTAATAGGTTGCAACGGTAAACGCCTGCACTGTCTGTAACGAAGTGCGAATAGCCTGCAAATTCAGCCTTACCATTAGTGCAGATGAACTCCATGGCAAAGTCGCCAGTCTTTTCCCAAATTGGTTCGCACAGTACGCATCCCTGTGTCTCTAGCGTGCGTTTCGACCATCGCTGTACGTTG
Organism: Paludibacteraceae bacterium; assembly: GCA_024401645.1. Classification (GTDB taxonomy): domain Bacteria; phylum Bacteroidota; class Bacteroidia; order Bacteroidales; family Paludibacteraceae; genus Physcocola. Next base: position 45,852 of record JAKSKR010000018.1, read on the forward strand.
AAGTCATATCCGCTTTTGGCCCACCAGATGCCTCTGCCGCTTCCCGATAGGGGTGCTTTCAGAATGAGTTCTTCGTGGCTGGTCCATTCTTCAATCTGGCTTTGCGTTGTTGCTAGGCGTGGTAGCTTGCCGGTAGGGAATAGTCCTGATTCGGCAAACTTTTGAAGGTAGAGTATCGTCTTGCTTCTGTGGCTCCATTCGCGAATGAAGTCGAGGTCCCTGTTTGCCGATAAGCCCAATTTGTTGGCTTGTTGCGCTACTTGTGCATCCCATCCCCAAGCCATGCATACGTCATCTTCCTTTTTTTCGTAGTTGCTTTTAAGTCTGAAAGTCCCTTTAACACCTAGTTCAGCCATCACGTTCTTTGTCGCTTCGCCTAGCTTGTTAGCGTTCTGAAGGGTAAGCACGGTTGCATTGTCGTCTAGCCAGAGGGGCAGAGGGCTCATGTCTTCGTTCATGGCTACGGCCACTTTTGGCGGAATGTAGTGCGGATTGTTACTTGCAAGTGCAAGGTCGTGCTCGAAGTTTAGAATCCAAACGTGGGTGCGTTGTTCCATTTGTCGTCTGTTTGTTGGTGCGTGCTTTTATAAGGTTTCGCCTAGGGTGTAGCTCATAACGTAAGCCTCTTTCACGTGGTGGTAAACCTTATAGGTCTTGCCGTTCATTAAGTCTTCAACAAGGCTGGTTCCTTCGTTTCCTTTTAGGGTATAGGTTTTTATGCTGAAACCTTCAATGAAGTCGTAGTTGGGTAGTGTGGCCATCTTGAAGAGTGCCTCCTTGGTGGTCCATGCCAAAAGGGCGTCTAGGCCTTCGTCGTTAGTGGGGTGCAGGGCTACCTCTTCATCGGTCATAAACTTGTGCCTAACACGCAGCACCTTTGCGGTTTTGTTTCTCTCAATGTCAATGCCAATGTTCGCATTGTGCTTGCTCAACATAAGGCATACGTGGTTGTAACTGTGGCTAATGCTTATTCCTATTGCCGCATTCCCGGCAATATGGGGCTTCCCGTTTTCTTCATAGCTAATGGTTGCGCCGGGCATCTTCTGTTCCAGAAGGTGGTAGGCGAAGGCTTTCTCGCGTTGGCGTTTTGCCGAAAGTTTGCTGAAATTGATTATCTTGCCGGCATCGACTTTCAAGGTGCTGATGTCCTCGTCCATTTGCCAAACGCTAATGGACGTTCCATCTTCTAGGCATACATCAAAGTCCAGCATGGTTGTGTTTGTCTTATTCCTTCTTTTCAATGACCAGCTTGGTGCCGAAAACAAAGGCTGCTATTACGATTAGGAAGTAAACAAGGTCGCGGCTGTCAATCACGCCACGGCTCATGGCGTCGTAGTGGGCACTAATGCCAAGGCTTGCAATGGCGTTCTGTGTGCCTCCGTTCGAGCTGGTTTGGGCGATAAGGTCGAAACCGTAGTAGAACACGGCGCAGACTACGGCTGCAATTATGAAGGCAATAATCTGGTTGTCGGTAAGGCTCGATGCAAACACGCCAATGGCAACGTAGACGGCGGCAAGGAATACAAGGCCGATGTAAGAACCCCAGGTGCCACCCATGTCAATGTTGCCAACAGGGTCGCCCATCCAGTAAACGCTGATGAAGTAGACTAGCGTTGGAATAAGTGAAAACACCACTAGTAAAAGTCCGGCCAAATACTTGCTCATCACTATGCTGATTCGGCTAATAGGGCGGCTGAGCAGCAGTTCTAGGGTGCCGTTGCGTTTCTCTTCTGCGAACAGACGCATAGTAATGGCCGGAACCAGAAAGAGGTAGAGCCATGGTGCCATTATGAAGAGACCGTTCAAGTTGGCGTAGCCATTGTCGAGTATGTTGTATTCTCCGCGGAACACCCATAGGAACAGTCCGGTAATAAGTAGAAATACACCAATTACTATATAACCCATTGGGCTGCTGAAGAATGTGCTGAATTCTTTTCTTAATAGAACTAACATCTGTTGGTCGAATTAATTTATCACTCTACAAATTTACACATAAATTCGTTGATTTCTTGCCGGAGTGGGGCGGAAAACCAAACGTAAACGGATATGTGAAAAAGAAAAGAGGTCGAAAACTTGCGTTTTCAACCTCTTCTTTGTTGTCCCTCAAGGATTCGAACCCAGACAAGCAGTGCCAGAAACTGATGTGCTACCATTACACCAAGGGACAATACCTAATTTGCATCGGCTCGTTTGCCGTTTTGCGTTGCAAAGTTAATGCTCTTTTCTCATTTTACAATAGTTTTGGGACATTTTTTTTGAATTTCTTGTCAATGTTTTCTTAATAGGCTATTAATAAGGACTTTCTTTCAACCAAAACAGACAAAAAAACAAAAAGGGTCCAATAGGAATTCTTTCGTAAAATTTTTAAACCGTTTCTTACTTTCAATATTGCTATTTATCTTTGTGCTTATGGAAAACGATAATGTAGAAACAAATTCAGAGCGTTTTGTGGCCTTTCGCCGTAAAACACCCCTTTATGCCTTGGTGTTTGTGTTCTTACCTTGGCTAATTGCCGCCGTGCTGTTTATTTTTAGGGCCGAAATTAATGCTGTTTACGAAGACTTGGGTTACATCTTGTTTACGGTATGCTTGTTCTTGCCTATCTTGGTGGCGTTCTTGTTCTCAAGGCACTACAATCTCTTTTCTAGGCAACCGCTAACCATAATTTTCGATAAGGATGGCGTCTGTTACTCCGAAGGCAATGGCGTGCATGCTTACTCGTGGCCTAACGTTAAGCAGATTCTCTTTGTCTCTCAAATGACGCCAGGCGGTTATTTCCGCTTTATGAAGATTGTTACCATTAAGCAGATATACGATAAACGAAGGAATCAGACGAGGTGCTACTATCCGGCCTTCGACTTTTTCTTCTATGGTTTCGATAAAACCGAACAGGAAATCCTCGATGCCGTTAAGCGGTTCAATTCATAGGTGAACCCCTAATTTTAATATTCTATCTGATTATCAGTGTGTTGTGAATTTTATTTTCTTTTTACTTGATTTTGGCACGGTATTTGCATTAATTGTTAGTGAACATCAAAATTAATATTAACAATAAAAAAACAAGTAAAATGAAAAAGTTTTTTCTTGCACTAGCAACTTTTGCTGGTTTGTCTCTTAACGCATTCGCACAAGCTGAACCTGGTAACGACAATGGTTTTGGTTTGAAATTGCAGGTTGGTATTGCTGGCGGATCTTTCTCTAAAGAAATTGCAGGCCAAAAGGTAGAAATGGACCATAACGGTATTGGATATGGCTTGGAACTGGACAACCGTTGGTATGTTTGGCACAACGACAAAATGGGTGCTGCAATTAACGCACGCTGGTTAGACTTTGAGTACACACCTGGCACTACTTCGTATAAGGGATTAGAAGAGGATGTTAACTCTGTTGAAGCCGGAATTTTAGGAGTTGGACCTATGTTTACCTACTACTTGGGTAACAATATGGCTATAGATGCCTACTACAACATCGTACCATCTGTTTCTGCTGCCATTGGCGACGATGTCACTTATTTGGGTTTCGGTTTAGCTCACCATGCAGGCGCTGCTTTCCGTTATAAGGTTTTCCAGGCTGGTTGTGAATACCGCTTCGGTAAATTTGAAGTTGCTGATGTCGATGACGACGACTTCACTATGGATGCTCCTCTTAACAACTTGCGCATCTTCTTGGGCTTTAAGTTTTAAGCTCTTAAAATTAGTATTATCTTAAAAACAAAAAGGCTCGCTTTGTGGCGAGCCTTTCTTGTGTCATATAGTATCTTTCTCCTTGGTGCTGGTTCCAATGGTCCATTGGTTATCCCTAGCGTGTCCAAAATGGAGAACAGCCGCAAATAGCAGTTCGCTATTCACGGCTGTTCAAGGTTATAATAGATAGATGAGATCAACGGTTGGCCATAATGCCGATTAGGGTTACAAGCGGAGCATTCCAGTTAATGGCAATCTCGTTAGTGCTGTAGCTACACTTCTCGTCGAGGTATGACTTGGCAGGGAAACGCGACTGCTGATACTTTGCACTGCCGCAGTCTTGCTGGTTGTACTTGTTTGGTCCGCCACACAAATATCCCGGAATTGGTTCTGCTATACCGTCCGATTCTGAACGGCGGTCGTGTATGTGCATTGGATACTTGGTTCCGAATCCGGTAACGTAACAGTAGTCGGTCGGATTCTTACCCATCAGGTAGTCAAAGCAACCCTGGGCTGCCTTTATGTACTTGCTGTCTTTCCATTTGTAGTAGGCAAGGCCGGCTATTACGCCGTTTGTTGCCACAAAACCATTGCTGCCCCAGCGGAACTCGGTAGCGGCAACGCCGCCTGCGCATTCGGCCTGTAGGCAGATGTTGTCGGCTAATGCCTTGAATTTTTCGTTGATTTTAGTGGTGTCTACCAATCCGGCTACGCTTTTGCTGTGAAGCGAGAGTAGCATGATGGACATTGATTCCTGGTTGTGCCAAACCGGAGTCTCGTAGTCGTAGGTCAAGTCTATGCGGTTGGCATAGTGCTTATCTTTTGTGGTGATGAGCAACTCGGCTGCTGCCATCTGGAATTCGTCGTCTAGGCGCTTGTCACTATAACTGCCGGTGTGTACGTTCTTTGGATTTTCGTACTCAACTGCCGGATTTTTCTCTGCCCATGCGTAGGCACGTTTGGCAGCTTCCAAGGCTTTCTTTGTGAAACCTGGGAACTGGGCCTCGTAAGGAACATAAATGCGGGCTGCCATTGCCATTGATGCGGCAAAGTTCAGTGCCGATGTTGTCGATTTTCCTACGATGTATCGGTCGTTCAGGTCACGTTCTGGCATGTAGAAGCGTGAGAAGCTAAGACTAGTAATTTTGTTATATACGCCACCGTCAAACTGGTCTTGCATGGTCAGCATCCAGTCAAGTTCCCATTTCAGTTCGTTTAAGATGTCGGGCACACCATTGCCGCTTTCCGGAATGTTCAGGCTCAACTTCTTGTAGTAGTTAGGGAACATTTCGTAAGCCATGCCAAAGAATTCGTTGCTGAATCCGGCATTAACGGTGTACTTGTTATAGTCGCCGGCATCGTACCAACCTTTTGGCGATGAGAATGGGGTGTCGGTATCGTGGTTTTCGTCTCCCAGCGTCATGTGTAGATAAACCTCGTCGTCGGGGTGACCTGCCTTGCGGCTGAAGTCAATACCCTTAAAGGTGGCATGTTGTTTCTCAATAGGGCAAGATGCACGCCAAAGGTAGAAGCCTTTCAGTGTCCATACGCTAATTTCTTCGTATGCGTCCTTGTTGACTATGGGGAAGGTGTACGATTTTTTGCCGTCCGATTCAATATAGTAGTTACCTGCTTTCTTAAGCTTGCTGAAATCGGCAGTTTGAAGGTACTCGCCAGAAAGGTCCCAGTATTTCGAGGTGGAGAGCTTTCCCTTAAAGACAGTTTTACCGGTTTGGGCTTCCTTTACTTCAAAGTGGCTGCCGCCTTTACCTACAACTTGAGCTTCCTTTGCATCGTTAATGTTGAAACCCAATTGGTTGACGTGAATGTTTTCGGCTGAAACAAGTTGAATAGCCATTGAACCGGCTACTGCGGCTATGGTGCGTAGTGCGTACCTCATATATTTAAATTGTAATTTTTGTGTAAAGCATGCCGTTTGGGCGTGCGTGTGTTAAACTTAATTAAGCAAATATAGGAAAAACTATTAATTATTAGTGCTATGTTATACAAAAAAATGATGAATTGGTGAATTTTTAAATAGTTGTAATTTTCCCGGTTTTAATTTTATTATTTGTGAAAATATCTATTATATTTGCACTAATAATTATTTTACTGAAAATGAATGAAGTTAAGATAGGAAACCTAACGCTAGGTGTTCCGGTAATTCAAGGTGGTATGGGCGTCGGCATTTCGCTCTCGGGCTTGGCATCGGCAGTTGCAAACGAGGGTGGTGTTGGCGTTATTTCGTGTGCAGGTTTGGGACTTATTTATCACAAGCTCAACCCCGATTATCTAAAGGCGTGTGTGCTTGGCCTTAAGGAAGAATTAAGGCTTGCACGCGAAAAGTCGAAGGGTATTATTGGTGTTAACGTCATGGTTGCTCTCAGCAATTATGCCGAAATGGTGAAGACGTCTATTCAAGAAAAGGCCGACATCGTTTTCTCTGGAGCTGGACTTCCGCTCGACTTGCCTTCTTACCTTACCCCTGGCTCAACCACCAAGTTGGTTCCAATTGTATCTTCTGCCCGTGCCGCAAAAATTATTTGCGATAAGTGGAAGCAACTTTACAACTATTTGCCCGATGCTATCGTTGTTGAAGGCCCTAAAGCCGGAGGGCACCTTGGCTACAAACCTGACCAGATTTTCGACGAGAACTTCAAACTGGAAAAGACTGTGCCCGAAGTTGTGGAAATTGCACAGACTTACAAAGATGAAAAGGTAATTCCAGTTTTTGCTGGTGGTGGCATCTACGATGGCGCCGATGCAGCAAAGATTATGGAATTGGGTGCCAGCGGTGTGCAGATGGGTACACGTTTTGTTACTACCAACGAATGCGATGCCGACATCGCTTTCAAACAGAGCTACATCAATGCCGAGGAAAAGGATATCTCCATCATTCAGAGCCCGGTGGGCATGCCTGGCCGTGCAATTGCTAATGGATTCATTGAAAAGGTTCGCAATGGAGAGAAGCATCCTAAACGTTGTGCCGTGCACTGCATTAAGACTTGCAAGGGCGAATCGTCGCCTTACTGCATCGTTATGGCTTTGTTTAACGCGTTTAAGGGTAAGCTCGATAACGGATATGCATTCTGCGGTTCTAATGCGTTCCGTGCAAAGAAGATAGAATCGGTTCGCGAGGTCTTCTCAAACTTCAAGTCTGAATTCGAGAAAGCTTGGAAAGCAAAGAAATAAATTATTAAGAAGCTGTTTAAATTTTTTTATTGGCTAATTTTATGATAGGCTATTTTGAACGGTCTTGAAACGAGCAATGGAAACTCCATTGTGACTGAAAAAGCAATCAAAATAGACAAAAAGATTGATAGAGGGCCCAATAAGAATTCTTTCGTAAAATTTTTAAACAGCTTCTTATAAAAATCGTACTCTTTTATGGGTGAATCGTAATTATGCGTTGCGATTCACCCTTTTTTGTTTTTGAGACTGTTCGGAACTCAAACTCACCATGAATTTTGGTATAAAGGACAAAATTTAGGATATTGGGAGAGTATTGTCGAGTAAAGGACAAAATTTAGGATAGAAAAATGAGGACTATCTTATATTTGCAGCATCAAGTGAAACGGAGAAGGGCTCTGCTGGGGAGCAACCCTTTGAGGGATAACTTGTGTGATAAAAAAGTAAAACAGAGGCATGGGGTCGCTAACACCTCATGCCTTACTTTTTAGCACAAAATGCCTCGAAAAACCCATCTATGAGTTTGGTTTTGGAGTCTTCGTTAATGCCATTATGATTCCTTAGACACGACTTTAGATGTGAAAATAAGCCTTCCAGCTTATTCGAAGAGTTGGGCATTCCTTTGTTTTCCGGTTCTTGGTAAGTGAATAGCCAGGGGGTATTCCTTTTCAAACTGAAGTAAGCACTTCTCAGACGTTTATGGGTATAGAAACTCTTGCCTGTTTGTGGTGTTGTTCTTTCGTTAATAATGTCTAGTCCTAGAATAGCGTTACAAAATAAAAAGTAACGATATTCTAGGACTAGACATTTGCATACGAAAAGAGGGCATATCATTTTGATACACCCTCTTTTTTGTTAATTACTGGGGTAATCCAATAACTTAACTACCACCTTTTGCATTTTTGATTGCAATGTAAATCAAGAATGCGATAAATCCAATTGAAAACATAAGCTTATGTATTGATGTTTGAATAGCCAAATGTAATCAATTCATGTCTGTTACTATCTTATATGGGAAATAAAACAATCTAATAATCAATAAACTGTGTGCAATATGTAATATAATACAAAATATATGCATTAATATTCGAGAGTAGGGTAGAGAACGAGGGGGCCGATGGGGAGATGGGTGCGCAACTTATTGTGAATTAGTTTATTAAGTAATGTTTTAATGGTATCTTTGTGTATTGATAAATCACTAATAGTTACGCAGTTATGATACAATTTATACAAGAATTTTCTATTGAAATCAAAGTTTGCCGGGTTGCAAAAAAATGATTATCTTGTAGCGTCCCTATAGCATGAAACTTACTCAATTAGATGGTTCTATAATATGTCAGACCGGTGTTCTCTAAAATAGGATGGCACAGTTTTTGTACTTATCTTAATGCTTTATTGAAAAGATTCGTTTACAAATGATAAATTTTATTGACGATAATCCATTCTCGCAAATGAAGCTGGGGGAAGCACCTTCGGCTAGGACGTGGATGCGATTCTTGCAAACCACCCTTTTGGTGTTGGGCGTCGGATTCCTACTTTCGGGCATTATTTCTTTCTTTGCCTACAATTGGGACGATATGCACCATTTTGTGAAAATGGGAATAGTTGCCGCTCTTCTACTCGCAGCCTTTGGCCTTTCGTTTGCTGTAGGGCACAACCAGTTCGTTCGCCAAGTCTGCATAACGGCTATGTGTGTGCTGGTGGGTGTCTTTCTCGCCTTGGTCGGCCAAATATACCAAACCGGGGCCGATTCTTACTCCCTTTTCCTCTGTTGGGGCATTTGCATTGTAGCTTGGGTGTTTATTGCCAATTTTCCTCCGTTGTGGCTAATATTTGCTGTCATAAGTTTGTTGACTTCAATATTGGCATGTAAGCAATTTGGCTTGCCTTTCCATAGTCAGTACATGATCAATGCAATGGTTTGTTTGTCCTTTATTTATGCATTCTGGCTGTTGCCAAAGGCAGTAAAGTCAATGCCAATGCCTAAGTGGTTTATGGTTGTCCTCTTTATCTTATTGGGTGGAATATGTATTGTTTTCGACGTTTTAACTGCCTTCAAGGATCTCTATATTGGGGCTTTGGTCATTACGGCCTTGGCGTGTGCTACTTGTCTCATTTATGGAGAAAGCAAGAATAACATTTCTATATTTGCTTTGGGGTTCCTGTTGTTGTTGTTTGAACTGGACACTATTTTGGTGTCGGTTACATTTCGCCACGACAATTTTTTTGCCACTCTATTGCAAACGGCATTAATTTCTCTTGCTAGCCTTTTCGCTATTTGCATGGTCGTCGTGCACAAGAAAAATAAAAATAAGAAATAACAGAACTGTTAATTGCTATGGGTAATAACGAAACAAACATACAGTTATCGCTTGGTTCAAGGGCTTTGTTAACTCTTGCGGGGTGCCTGGTATCTTCTCTCATCTCATCTTTTCTTCTATTTGTATTTTCTTCTTCCAGTTGGAAATGGTGTTTGGTGCTAGGTTGTATTTCACTAGGTGTGTGTCTTCTTACATCTAGGGTGAAGTCTGAATCCCTTCAGTATGGCGTTAGTTATCCGGCATTTCTAACATGTCTTATTCTAGATGGCACTGAAAAAGCCAACCCTTTTCGGCAAGGATGAAAAAATGAAGGGATT
>JAKSKR010000019.1 GCA_024401645.1 Paludibacteraceae bacterium
GCATTAAACAATAAAAACGAAATGGCAATGCGACGTAAAAGTGCATTGCCATTTTTGTGAAAGTGATTATTTCTTTTTCCTCTTCTTCTTGCCAGTTATGGCGTCTATAACGGCTTGTCCTATCTTACGCTGAACGCCACCCTTTGTGGTTGGTATGCCGGTCTTTTTTGCTACCTTGTTCTTAAGTCCACTAATGCCAAGCGCTCGTTTCCATGAAAAACTTAATCCAAACATGTTCTTGTTAAATAATTGCTTTGTTTATCGTGTTGAAAATCTTGAAGTTACCCCCCCCCTTGCGAGCGTCTGACGATTCCATTACGTCTGCGTGGTCTGCCTTTATGGCGGTTATACCAGCTCCGCCAAACACGTATAATGAAATTTCGTTATTCCCTTGCTTGAGTTCGGTGATGCAAAGAGGCTCGTGCAAGATAAAGAATGGACATTTAAAAGTGTCACCCTTCTTGAAGACGGTGTTGGTCTGTTCTTCTATGGCGTAAGTGTTGTTGACCAGATGTTTTATCTTAATTCTTCTGTTCGGCTCCCATAAAATCTCTAAATGTGCATTCTCCTTCAATTCGGTAGAGTAGACGGCATCAAAAACCTTCTTGAAATTTACCGTTATGAAATCATCCCAATTCTTGTAGCCCAAATATTTCGATAAGACATTGAGTGTGCTGTGACGAATGTTTTCGGCTCCACTAATATATCCCCATAAGCGTTTTAGGGTGGTAGACGATAACATTTCGTTGGTACTATTGGTAATGACTTCAGTCAAGTAATTAAAATCTGAAGGGGTTCTGACTTTTAAGCCTGCTGTTCTCTCTAATTCTGCTTTTAAAAATTGAATTTCTTTAGAAGATTTTTTAAAGTTACTTTTCTCCATCTTTAAAACTGTCGTTTCTTCAACAAAGAAAATACAATATTATAATTTTTGCTTGGTCCTTTTTGGTCCTTATTAGTCCGTGTTGGTCCTTATTTTGTTCGCTTATAATCACAATCTTGACTATAGGTTGCCCTTTTGCATTGAGATTTATTAAGTTATGTGATTCTTAAAATTTCTGTGCTTTTTAAGTGGAAATGATAGTCGATGAAAATGAAAGCAGCTTTTACACTTTTTCAATCTTTTTAATCTTTGTCAGTCCGTCTTTTGCGCCCATAACGAAAGGAACAGGCTCGTTGTTGCCATGAATAAGGTTGGCAACATACAATGGCTCATGAAGAATAAAGATGCTGCACTCAAACGTGTCGCCAACCTTAACTTTGCTGTTCTCGGCGCTGACAACTTCAAAAAGTAGACCTTTGCAGTAGCGCACAACAAGTTTTCGGTTGGGTAACCATTCGATGGCTATTAAATCGTTTGGCTCTAAATCTTTTACATCTAGGCCGCCGTTCGGTAGAATGCTCGACTGGCTGTCGTCGCCCAACGATTCCTGGAATTCCTCCCAATGACTGAAACCAATATATTTCGATAGGATGTTAAGTGTGCTAAGACGGGTAGTGCCGGCTCCTTCTATGTACCCCCACAAACGTTTTAGGGTGGTCGGACTCAATATTTCGCCTGTTTCATCGGCAATGAGTTCGGACAAGTCTATAAAGTCGGCTGGTGTGCGAAGCGTAACTGTTGACTTTAATTCTATTCTTTTCCTAAGTTCTACGATTTCCGGTGAACTTTTGTCTTGATTCGTTTTCCCCATGGTTATGTATTTTCCTTCAAAGAAAATCATTTTTCCAATTCATTGCTAGAAGCTGGTTAAAATTTTTATTGGCCAATTATATATGAGAGATTTTTTCAGGTCGTTTGATTGCTCTTCCCTTAAATTGGCTAACTTTGTTTTAATTATGCAGACTTCAGATTACTCAACATCGGGCGTATTGCCAGGACCGCCAACCGAACTCAGCAACCGGTTTTCCGATTTCCTGGAACTGAAACGCATGTCTTTTTGCCGATTGGTTAAGGCGAAGCGTTTTGGCAGGTGGTTTGTGCTCAAATGTCTGCGACCTGAATTTGTTGGCAATCCGTTTTACGAATGTCTATTACAGAAAGAAGCTGAAATTACCCTGCGGCTCGATCATCAAAACCTAATCAGGTGCTATGGGTGGGAAGAAGTGAACACTTACGGCCATTGCCTGGTTCTTGAATTCGTTGATGGCGTTACCTTGACTGATTTTCTTAAGACAAAACCAAAGACTGGTGTGCTTAAGAAGATTGTCGACGATGTGTTGTCGGCAATGGACTACTACCATTCCTTACAGGTAATTCACCGCGATTTGAAACCTTCAAACATTTTGGTGACAAGAAATGGTTTGCGTGCCAAGATTATTGATTTCGGCTTGTCTGATGCCGACAACTATGCCGTTCTAAAGCAACCGGCAGGGACACTGCAGTATATGGCCCCTGAACAAAAAGAAGGCAGTGTTGATATTGACGCCAGATGCGACATTTATTCGTTTGGCGTTTTACTCCAACAAATGTTTTTAGGCCGTTGGTCGCCATTCTATTTGCTCTTGTCAAAAAAATGTGTCAACCAGAATCGTGATAAACGCCCTCAAAACGTAGGCGATATTCTTCTGTATTTGAAACGATGTAGGTCGGCAATGTTGGCAATGCCAATTGTTCTTGTCCCTTTTGTGCTCATTGGGGTAATTCTACTGCAACCTAAACACCAATCTGAAAATTTAATCAACAGAAACGATACCGTAAGGATGGTGACCGAGGTCGAAAGGAAGGTGATTGATACGGTTTATGTTAAGAGTGTTACAGAAAAGGTTGTGCGCGATACGGTTCGTGTTGGCAGCCAAATACCGAAGGAACGACGGGAAATACAGGCACAAATGACAGCATACGTAAATAAGCAAATGGCTCCTATAAAAGAACGTGTGGAAAAAGGTGCGTTCTTGTACGACTTGTCGTTTCAAGCCTCGCTAACCAATTGTTTCCAATTTTGTAAGAAACAGTTGCGCAACGACATGAAGGGACGTGTGTCGGTTTCTTACCCAAGGGAAATGCTCTACAACGACATCGATAGCATTGCGGGAACTGTTACGGCACGCCTTCGAAGCGAATATGAAGACGAATTGCCAAGTTTTGTAGATGCATATAATGCTCTTCTAATTCAGCTGGACCAAGATACGTCGCTAACCCCATCTGACATTAATCGGCTTTACAATGAGTTCCAAAAAAAATATGAAGAGAATGTGCTGAAGTATGAGTAATATTTGTAATTTAACTTTTTTTAAAGGTTTGTTCGCCATTTCTGCATTAAAATACAAATATTGCTAAAAGTGACTGATTTTATGGCCTAAAAGGTTGCTCAACTATATTTGTGATAAAAATTTTATTTAACTTTGCCGAGTTATCTTTGTATAGCTATAGGAAGATTTCGCTTGATTAATTAGATTCTTAAGCGGGTTGACGCGGTATAATTAATTATCTATCAACACTATAATTTATTCTTCTTGTGGCTCTGCATGGTTAAGTCTAACACTTTATGATAAAAAAGATTTTAGTTGCCAATCGTGGTGAAATTGCAGTTCGTGTAATGCGTTCGTGCAAGGAAATGGGAATCAGTACAGTAGCAGTGTTCTCTGAGGCTGACCGTATGTCTCGCCACGTGTCTTATGCCGATGAGGCATGTTGTATAGGTGGCCCTGTTTCAAAGGACAGCTACCTCAATATCGACAATATAATTGCCGCAGCAAAGCGTTTCGGCGCCGATGCCATTCACCCTGGATATGGTTTCCTTTCTGAAAACGCTACTTTTGTAGAACGTTGCGAAAAGGAAGGCATCATCTTCATTGGCGCTCCTCTGAAGGCAATGGTTGAAATGGGCGACAAGATTAATGCCCGTACAACTATGATTGCAGCAGGTGTACCGGTAGTGCCTGGTACCCACGAAAACCTCGAAACCGTTGAACAGGCTAAAAAGCAGGCTGCTGAAATTGGCCTCCCTGTCTTGTTTAAGGCTTCTGCTGGTGGTGGCGGTATGGGTATCCGTCTCGCACGTACCATGGAAGAAGTTGTCGATGCTTATACAGCAGCTAAGAGCGAAGCTAAGGCTAACTTTGCTAGCGACTTGGTCTATATCGAAAAGTTCATTGAAAATCCTCACCATATCGAATTCCAGATCATGGGTGATAAGCACGGCAACGTTATTCACCTTTGCGATCGCGAATGCTCGGTTCAGCGTCGTCACCAGAAGGTGATTGAAGAAAGCCCATCTCCACTTATGACACCAGAGCTCCGTAAGGCAATGGGCGAAGTGGCTGTTAAGGCTGGTAAGGCTGTTAACTATGTTGGTGCTGGTACTATTGAGTTCATGGTTGACAACAACCGTAACTTCTACTTCCTTGAAATGAATACACGCTTGCAGGTTGAACACCCAATTACAGAAGAGGTGCTTGGTCTTGACCTTGTTAAGCTTCAGATAAAGGTTGCCGATGGCCAACCTTTGGAAATTAAGCAGGAAGACATCAGTCAGCGTGGCCACGCTATTGAATGCCGTATCTGTGCTGAAGATGCTGAAAACAACTTCACTCCTGCTCCAGGCTTCATTAAGCAGTTGACCGAACCGCTTGGTATTGGTACTCGTGTCGACAGCTATGTTTATGAAGGTTACGAAATTCCAATCTACTACGACTCAATGATTGGTAAGCTCATCGTTTGGGCTACCAACCGCCAATATGCAATTGAACGCATGCGCCGTGTTCTTTACGAATACAAGATTACTGGTGTGAAGACCAACATCAGCTACTTGCGTAAGATTATGGACGTGCCCGATTTCGTTGAAGGTCACTACGACACAGGCTTCCTTGAAAAGAACGCTGAATTGTTGGCTGGCGAAAAGACTTACGAAGCTTCTAAGTCTGAAGCTGAAGACATTGCCATCTTGGCTTCTTATATGGACTACATCGTCAACCTCGACGAGAATACTTCTCGCAATGGCGACAACCGTCCTATCAGCCGCTGGCGCGAATTCGGTAAGCGTGCAATGATTAGAATTTAATTTTTGAGAGTAACCCCAATTTTTATATATGGAAGTTCATGTAGGTAACCGTGTTGCTAATGTAGAACTCATTAGCAAGGAAGGTAATAAGGTGCAGATTAAAATCGATGAGAAGTTATACGATATCGATTTCATCATGGCCGAGAACGGTGTCTGCTCTATCCTTACCGGCGACGGTAAGTCATACAACGCAGAGTTGAAACGTTCCGACGATGGCCGTTCTTACCAGGTTAATACACATTTTAATACATACCCTGTCGAAATCATCGACTCACAGGCTAAATACCTTCGCAACCGTAAGAAGGATGCTGGTGCCGAGGTGCAAGACCACATTGCTTCTCCAATGCCTGGTAAGGTCGTTAAGATTCTTGTTAAGGAAGGCGACAAGGTTAAGGCTGGAACTAGCGTTATCGTAGTTGAAGCCATGAAGATGCAGAGCGATTACAAGGTTACTGCCGACTGCATCATCAAGTCAATCCTTGTTCAGGAAAACGAAGTCATCGATGGCAACCAGACGCTCATTCAGCTCATGCCAGATCCTGATGCAAAGGTTGAAGATTAATAACGAGATTAATTGATGTAGGTGGTGCCCTATTTTCTGATGCCACACCTCGTGGTAAAGGCACTGCAACACGTCTAATATATTTTTTATGGAAAGCAGACAAAAAAGAGTTGAGGATTTTATCGAAAGGGACAGACTGGCTGACCTTGGCGGTGGACAGGCTCGCATCGACAAACAGCACGAAGCTGGCAAAATGACCTCTCGTGAGCGCATCAATACCCTTCTCGATCCAAACACATTTGTAGAAATAGACAAGTTCGTTCTTCACAATTGTTCTAACTTCGGTATGGACAAGAAGAAGTTCGACGGTGATGGTATAGTTTCTGGTTATGGTAAAATTGACGGCCGCTTGGTTTTCGTTTATGCTTACGATTTCACCATTTGCGGTGGCTCTCTTAGCCGTACCAATGCTAACAAGATTGTTAAGGTTCAGAAGATGGCTTTGAAGATGGGTGCTCCTATCATTGCTATCAACGACTCGGGTGGTGCTCGCATTCAGGAGGGTATCTCTAGCTTGGCTGGTTATGGCGACATCTTCTACCAGAACACTATCTCTTCTGGTGTTATCCCTCAAATTTCAGTTATCATGGGCCCTTGCGCTGGTGGTGCTTGCTATTCTCCTGCACTTACCGACTTCATCTTCATGGTGAAGGAACAGAGCCACATGTTCGTTACTGGTCCTGACGTTGTTAAGACCGTTACTCACGAAGAAGTAGATAAGGAAGAATTGGGTGGTGCTTCTGTTCACGCTTCTCGCAGTGGTGTTTGCCACTTCGTAGGCGAAACTGAAGAAGATACCTTGATGATGGTTCGCGAGTTGCTTAGCTTCTTGCCTTCTAACAACATTGAAGATCCGTTGATCCTTCCTACACAGGATAGCCCAACACGTGCTAACGATTCATTGGATGAACTCATCCCTGAAGATCCTAGCAAGCCATACGACATTAAGAAAATTATTGAAGACATTGCCGATGACCGCAACTTCTTCGAAGTTCATGCTAACTTCGCACAGAACATCGTTGTTGGTTTCATCCGTCTCGATGGTAAGACTGTTGGTATTGTTGCTGACCAACCTGCATTCCAGGCCGGTGTTCTCGACATCGATTCTAGCGACAAGGCTGCACGTTTTATCCGTTTCTGCGACTGCTTCAATATTCCTATCGTTACTCTTGAAGACGTTCCTGGTTTCTTGCCTGGTTGTGCACAGGAGCACAACGGTATCATCCGTCATGGTGCCAAGATTGTTTATGCTTACGTAGAAGCTTCTGTTCCTAAGATTACTATCATTACCCGTAAGGCTTACGGAGGTGCATACATCGTTATGTCTTCTAAACACACTGGTTGCGACATCAACTTTGCTTACCCAAGTGCCGAAATTGCTGTAATGGGTGCTGAAGGTGCTGTAAACATCCTTTACCGTAACCTTAGCGAAGAAGATAGAAAGAAGACTATCGAAGAATACGAGAAGACATTCTCAAATCCTTATCGCGCTGCCGAATTGGGTTATGTTGACGAAATCATCATGCCTAACCAGACTCGTGCAAAGTTGATTCAGGCTCTCGATATGGCTCAAAACAAGGTTCGTAGCACTCCTGCAAAGAAGCACGGTAACATTCCGCTTTAAGGCTTTAATAAAACCTATTATACAGAAAGACGTAACGTTTTCGTTACGTCTTTTTTTATTTTCACATCTTGCGCTTTCAAATTTATTCAGTACCTTTATGCACTACAATGTTTTGCTTTATACGATAATGACTAAATTTCTAAGATTGCACACTTTGTACCTATTCGTGTGCTTACTTGTGCCCTTTAATGTGTTGGCAGATATGTCTCTGTCTGTTGCCGATGGCGCTAAACACCTGGAAGAGGGCAGAACTTATGAATTCACTTTTGAATATACACAAACCGAGGGTACCGATTTCTACAATTATAAGAAGAGTCATCTGGTCGATGTCTTGGCCTACAACAGCTTTGTATCTTTCAATAGCAGCTTTCCGGTAGGAAAACACGCTAGTATTAGTTATAGAAACGACGGCTTCATGGTTTACCTCTGTAGAAATAAAACTACCGAGCTGGAAGTTAAGATTGCCGATGCTAGCATTACGGTACCTACTTTCGCTACCAAGAACCTTTTTAACGTTAAGGTTGACGTCAAGAATTCTATGGTTAGGGTTTGGCTAGATACCGACACTACCGATTCTCCGGTAATGTCGCATAAAGTCGACTGCAACCGCGAAGGTAAGATTATTGTTGTTGGTGCCGTTAATGACGATATGTTCTTGCATACAGACTATGCCTACGGTCTCCGTTTCGCATTTCACGTGCCTAAAGGTACGAAGATTGGCGATGTGGAGAAAACCAATAACCAGCTGGTGCTTTACAACTATTCGCATGTGACCATGCCGCCTATCTTGGCACAGAGCATGCCTAATTCCGATGGTACCATTATCTATTGCCAACCTGCACCTACGCCTATGACCGACCCTATACCGGCTGGTACATTCTATAAGTTCAGATGGAAGGAAAAGATTAACCAGTGCAAGTCTACACTCGAAAATAAGGTCGAGGTTGAACTCTATAACCATGCGGCTCAATCGGTAGTCGAAACACTATCGTTGCCTTGTGGCGATAGAACCTGCTTGCTCGACACGGTGCTTGTTGAAAATCTGGGCGTTTGCGATGGCGAGAATACCGTGGTTGCTGCCAATATTGGCGTGCCGAAGGATGACTATGTGTTTGCTTGGACTGGTCCGAATGGCGTTGTAACGAACGAGGGTGACAGCATATTCACTACCAGTGCCGATGGCAATTATGTCCTTTCGGTTTATGGAAAGGACGACGAAACCTGCGTGGTGACGACAGAAAAGTTCTCGTTAAAGAAGGGAAATGCAGTTGCCGTAAATCTTGCCGATACCATTAGAAGCAAGAGGGGTGAGGTTTCTTTGCAACCGGTTGAGGATGATTGTCCAAAATGCAAGTATGCATGGAGTAATGGGTCCGATGCTCCCTCTATCAGCGTTACTCAAAGTGGCGAATATAGTGTGGTGGTGACCAATGGCGATTGCAAAAGCGAGGCTTCTACTTACGTGGAAATTTCTAAACCGGTCGATTTGGTCATTCCAACTGTTCTCACACCCAATGGCGATGGCGTAAACGATGTCTTCGAGGTCCCAATGTTAACGGAGAGTTATCCGAATTCACGCATTGCCATCTATAATAGAGAAGGTGTTAAGTTGGCCGAATTCCTAGCAGAAGAGCCGGGTTGGAATGGTACCTATAATGGCAACGACATGCCGTCTACCGACTATTGGTACGAAATATACATCCCGTTGCTCTACAAGTACTATGTTGGCCATTTTACGTTGTTAAGGTCTAAAAAATAAGGCTGGCAACAAGCGGAATGGTCAGTACCGAGAGTAGGTTTGTAAGGAATGTTCCTTGCGTAATGATGCTCATGTCGCGGTTGTGGCGTAGGCATAGAATGGTGCCGTATGCGGCAACCGGTGTGGCCAATACAATGGTGTTGATGCGTACCACCTCTTCGTTGAACCCTACGAGTGTAAATACGCAGTAAAGGAACAACGGCACGGCAATTAGACGTATGCCGGCTGTAACATAGATGCGCCATGTGCCTAGCATCTTCTTCATTGGCATCTGTGCCATTTGGCTGCCAATAATCATCAGCGAAGCCGGAACGGTGATGTTTCCGAGCAATACGATGGGCTTGCTTATCACTTCGGGTATGTTGTCGCAACCCGTCAGCACAATCAGAATAGAAATATATGAGGCTAGCATTGGGGTGCTGATTAAGGTCTTCCAGTTGAATCTTATTCTTGAACCGCCAGACACCAAGGCCGAGCCTAGGACAAATACGAAAAAGGTGTTTGGAAAGTTGAGCACGCTGGCATAGAACACGGAACTTGTGCCGAAGATGGAAGCCACTACCGGATAACCTATGAACCCAACATTCCCGAAAATCATCATAAAACCGTAAATGCCTTTGTCGCCATCTTTCGGCTTCAATATCTTCGGAAGGAATAGCGAAATGGGAGTGAGCAGAATGTAGGTGGCAAAACCAACGGCAAGCAGGGGTAATACGAGCTCGCGTTTAGGCAATTGTTCGCCCATAACCGACGATAGTACGAGAGCCGGACACGTAAAGTCGAAAATCAATCCCGATAGCTTCTTGTCGCTGTCGGGGGTCATGTAGTGCAGCTTGTTTGCAATGAAACCAACCATAACTAGGGCAAACAGCTCAATCATGGTTATCGTAATCTGTGGCATAATCTAATTCTCTTTCTCTATTAACTCTGCAAAGTTACTGCAATTCGTTCATTACGGACATAAAAAAAAGCATTTGAAGTGAATCAAATGCTTTTCTTTAATTTATAGGTAAGCGTTGTTTTATTTGTTCGCTTTCTTCACAACCTTGCCACATTCTTTACCTGCCTTTGCATAAGCTTCGTTTACACGGCTTGCAACGTCGAAGTCGTAGCCCGATACGGTGCGGCCAGGGCTGTTGGTGATAGTGATTTCAGCCAAAACCTTGTCTGGTTCGTCGGTCTTAACCAACTTGCAAACAACGCTGATCTCTGCATTCTTACGTACAACACCAATGTTGAAACCTGGTTCGAAGAAGAATGTGTTTACAATTAGGGTGTATTGTTCAGAACCGAGGGTGTTACACTTAACGCCACAGTTCTTTTCGAACAATTCAATGAAGCTGATTGGGTACACATCTTGCTTGTTCTTTTCCCAAGTCTTTGCAAATTCGTCGCCGCGGCCAGCCTTCTTTTCGTTGTATTCGCTGACTTTCTTTTCCAAGTAAGCGCTTTCGCTCATGCTACCTACATTCATGTCTTCGTAGGTAAACTTGATGTTAATGTTCTTTTCACTCTTCAAGGCAGACAAGTCTCCTACTGAATGGATTTTAATCGCATTAGCAAGGTTAAAACATGCTAAAAACGATAGAAGCATCAAAATTTTTTTCATAATGTTTATTATTGATTAATGTTTAGAATTTTAATTATCGAAGAATGCCGTCGTCGGGCAAATGCATGCCGTACACGGTGAGGCTGCTGTCGGTTGCCATTTTCAAGATGTCTTTTCTTGCCTCGGCAGCCTGCTGCTTATTTTCGTCGTACTGGCAGCTGATTTCTGGGTGCTGCTTTTGTACAAGCATGCCGTGCATAAAGTCGCCTGCAATAAGATTCTTGCCAACACGGTATGCTGTGTGGCCAGGGGTGTGACCTGGGGTTGGAATGGCAACAACGTTAAGCGGCATCTGCTCACTGTAGTTGTAGTAGTGTACCTTTTCTGGCTTGTAAGCATCGAAAATCTGTTTTACCTGGTCATATTTGCCTAACCAATAGTCGTATTCAACCTTTGGAACCCAAACGTCTGCATTGGCATATTTTGCCTTGCCGTCGGCATTAAGCAAGCCTCCAATGTGGTCGGCATGGCAGTGGGTGATGAAGATGGTTCGGATGGAGTCGGCATTGATGTTGTTGGCTGCCAAGGCACTGTCTATGCCTCCACCGAGCATGGCTCCCAAACCCGCGTCGAAAAGGGTAGGCTCGCCCAAGTTGACGTAGAAACAACCCATTGAAGCCGGAATGGCACCTGACGGATTCAAAGAGTCTACCAGCGATTTGTAAGTGCTGTCTTGGCCATAGAAGAGGTTGTTTGGCATGGCGTGCGACTGCTTGTCGTGCAATGCTATTATCTTAACGTCTGTTTCAGCTGCTGTTGTTGGCTGTGTAGCCTTGTTGGCGCAACTTGTTGCCATAAGGGTGGCTACAAGTGCCGCGATTTGAATTTTCATTTTTGATCTTCTTTTATTGCTAATCTACTAATATTTGTAGTTCTGTAAATTCGTCATTGCAAATATACTTAAAAATGTCTAATCCTTTGCTAATTTGACATTCTACTTGGTGGCATTTGATGCTTTTCTTATCTTTGTAATCCCAACGGGTTGATTTGTGATTGACCTTACTATTATACACACCAATATTGATATGACAGATCTCGAACTTGAAATAAAGAAGTATGCCGATGCGTACTACCAAGGTAATGAATTGATCAGCGACTCGGACTATGATGCGTTGATTGCAAAGCTGAAGAAAGAACAACCAAATTCCGAACTCTTGAATAAGGTAATTGGTAGCGACCTAAAAGGCGTTTCTACCAAGTATAAGCTCGATGCTACCATGGGTACACTCGAGAAATGCAATACCGATGAGGAAATGAAGGAGTGGTGGAACAAACACCCGCACGATAATCTTATTGCCGAACTGAAGATTGATGGCAATGGCCAACTCTTGACTTACCGTAATGGCAAGTTGGCATATGTGCGTTCGCGTGGCGATGGTGAGTATGGCGACGATACGACCCAAAACGTTACCAAGGTTCAAGGTGTTCCAACCGATTTGGGTGTCGACTTCAACGGCTCGGTTCGTGGCGAGGTGGTCATGTTCCGTTCTACGTTCGAGAAGTTCTTCCCAGAAGGCAAGAACCCTAGAAACATGGCTGCGGGCATCATCAAGCGTCTCGATGGTTCCGACTGCGAGAAACTCAATTTCATAGCTTACGACTTGTTCGATAACGACAACAAGTTTGATGCTTCTGAAGCCGATAAGCTATCATTCTTGAAGGAACACGGTTTCTGCATCCCACGTTTCGAAACGAATCCGACACTTGAAGGACTGAAAGTTTGGAAAGATTCTTTGGAACCGAATGGCGAGATTCCTTGCGATGGTATTGTCATTAAGCAGAACATCGTTAATAAGGACGATTTGATGCGCCATACACCGCTCAACAACGTGGCCTATAAACCCAACTGCCAGTCGGCCGTAACAACCATAAAGCGCATTATTTGGCAGCTTCGGGGTAAGTTCTTCGGCCCTGTCGCCGAAGTGGAACCTGTTGAATTGGAAGGTACCACCGTTTCGAAGGCTAGCTTGTCGAACGTCAACATCATGAACGAGTTGGGTGTTTACGAAGGTGCCGAGGTCATCATGACCAAGCACGGACTCATCATTCCGCAAGTCGACAAAGTTCTTAACCCAAGGCAGAATGCGTTCGACATACCTACCGTATGTCCGGTATGTGGTGGCGAAGTGGTAGTAAACGACTCGGGTATCCCGGTTTGCATGAATCCTGCATGTCCTAAAAAGGTTGGTCACCGATACGGTCGTCTCTTCAAGGTGTTCGACGTTAAGGGTGCTGGCGAGGCTTTCCTAAAAAACTTGGAAGACATCAGCTTGCCGGTAGAAGATTTCTTGGGTATGTGCGTGGGCGACGACAAGACGATACTCAACAGGTATGCAGGTGGCGTAAATGGCGAGAAAATCTACACCCAGATGCGCGATGCCTTGGCTAAACCTATCACAGCTGCCCAGTTCTTGGCTACTTTCGACTTGAAGATGTTCGATGAGAAGAAGCTCAACCAGTTAGGAAACAAGACACTCGACGATATTTTGGCGTTGAAGTACGAAGACATTGTTGCTATTGATGGATATGCCGACACCACGGCAAATGCCTTGCTTGAGTTCCTTGAATCGTATTCAAGTGAGATTGATAACTTAAGGAAATTTTTCAACTTTAAGAGTGCTGACGAATTGGTGTCTGAAACATCTTCAGCTTCTGGTCCTAGCGTCTGCTTTACGGGGGCTTGCCCTGGATATTCGCGTGGACAATTGACTGAAATGGCTGCAGGCAAGTATGTGGTGAAGGATGCCGTTACCAAAGATTTGGACATCTTGGTTTGTGCCGATCCTAATTCGGGCAGTTCAAAGTTACAGAAGGCGGCTAAAAACGGCACTAAACTTATGTCTTACGAAGACTTTTTGGCTACTTTAGCCTAAATCTATAGGCATTTATGGATAGTTTTCCATTGATGCTCGATGCTTTAATTTTTTTATAAATCAATTAAATGAAAAAGAAATTCTTAATTCTAGGTTTGCCTTTAATTGCAATGGTAACATTGGCAAACTGCAGTAAAGACGACGATGAAGAACAACCGCCAGTTCAGGAACCTCAATCCCCTGCCTTTACGGTAAGCGGTAGTGTGGCAGGTTTCGATTATGTAGACCTTGGTCTTGCAAGTGGTTTAAAATGGGCAACCTACAATGTGGGTGCTACCAAACCAACCGAGTATGGCGACTATTTTGCATGGGGTGAGGTGAAAGAAAAGCGTGAATATACGTGGGCTACCTATAAATGGTGTACCATGAAATCTTATGGTAGCGATTACGATGAATTTACCAAGTACAATACCACTTCTTACTCTAAATTTGTTGACAAAAAAACGGTGTTAGAAGAAGAGGACGATGCTGCATCTGTCAACTGGGATAATGCTTGGCGCACGCCTTCTATCAGTGAAATGAAAGAGTTGCTGGCTGCATGTGATTGGAAATGGGTTGACAATTTCGATAATTCCGGTGTGGCTGGTAACCTAGGTACTAGTAAGAAGAACGGTAATACTATATTTTTCCCGGCTGCAGGTTTACGTTCTGAAACAAAGCTTAATGGCGCTGGATCTTATGGCGTATACTGGACTCTCTCGCTTCACGATTTAAAAGACGATAAGGCTTGGTTTATGGTGGCTGACAATAATGACCACTATATTTTTGGACTCCGTTGTCATGGATTTTCTGTTCGTGCTGTGACGTCGAAATAAGATTTGTCGGTGATACGTGAAAAAAGAAAAATCCCCAATCGTTCAAACGGTTGGGGATTTTTCTATCTTTAGTGGTATTGCCAAATCTTATTTCATTTCCAAAGGCTGACCTGTAGCTTCAACAACGCTCCACCAGAATTCACCTTCAAGGTTCACTTTCTTACGTTGTGCTGTTGCAGCTTCAATAGGCAGTAAGGTAAATGCGCCATTCCAGTAACCAACCACGAAGTCGGTTCTGCCTGCCATGGCTGCGTGAACGGCGTTGTGGGTAAGCTGTTCGCAGAACTTACTGTCGTTTGCGTTAGCAGGAATGCTGCGGATGATGTAGCTAGGGTCGATGTACTTCACGCTAATAGGTATATTCTTATTCTTGAAGTAGTCGGTAATCTGGTTCTTCATGAAGATACCGATGTCTTCGTGAAGAATGTTGCCAGAGGCATCCTTCTTGCGTTCTCCCTTGAAGAACTGCTGACCTGCACCTTCTGCCACTACAATCACAGCATGCTTCTTACGTTCCAAACGTTTTTCCAACAAGTTTAAGAAACCGTTTTTAGTCTCTGGGTTGTCGAGGTCGAAGTCCATTTCAGGAATCAAACAGAAGTTTACGTCTGGTACTGCCAATGCAACGTTTGCTGCAATGAAACCAGAGTCACGTCCCATAAGCTTAACAAGGGCAACACCGTTAATGGCACCCTTGGCTTCGTAGTGTGCATTCAAAATGATGCTCTGTGCTGCGGTGAAAGCCGATTCGAAACCAAATGACTTCTCAATAAGGTTGATGTCGTTGTCGATGGTCTTTGGCACACCTGCAACCACAATCTTCAACCCGCGCTTTTCTATTTCCTTATAGATGCCGTGTGCTCCCTTTAGGGTGCCGTCGCCACCTACGCAGAACAAGATGTTGATGTTGTTTCTCTCCAAGGTGTCGACAATAACATCGTAAGGTTGGTCTCCGCGTGAAGATGCCAACATACTACCACCGTCTTTATGAATGTCGTCAACCAAGTCTGGATTCAAGTTTATGAATGGAATCTGGTTGTCGGGGTTGAGACCTGCGTAACCATACTGTATGCCCACTACATTGCTAACGCCATAGCGGTTGTAAAGGTGGGTTACCAAACCGCGGATAACGTTGTTAAGACCAGGACACAAGCCACCGCAAGTAACAATGGCAACCTTGGTCTTCGCAGGTTCGAAGTATATGTAGTCTTTTGGACCTGGTTTTTCAAATGAAACTAAATCATCCCCATTCTTTACTGCTGTCATTACATCGTTAAGTGATGAAGAGTAGAGCACGCGTTCGCCATCTTCTACGAAATCGTAGATGCCGTCGCCTTTAACTCTTGACAACTGAAGCGGAGATTTTATCTTGCATTCTCCTAACGTTTTAATCGTGAAATCCATATTCATAGACTATGTCTTTTAATTTTTTTCCTTCTTATCCAATTTTACGCAATTTTAACAATAAAATACGAAATAACACATTTTTTACCCCTAATTTTTCTTTGCCAGAGATTAAAATTCATAACCTTGTAATATCTTGGATTGTTTTGGTTGTCTTTATTAATTTACTGGGCTTTGTTTCTTATAGGTTGTAATGTTCGGGCAACACACCGAATGATGCCGTGCTAGTCACAACGAATTTTGTTATCTCATTAAAAATGTTTATGTTTGTGGAAAATGAATGTGCTATGGCAAAATTTATTAGTCCGCTCACCGATGTCGGTTTTAAACGTATTTTCGGAGATAAGCAAATCATGCTTAATTTCTTGAACGCGCTATTCGAAGGTGAATTTGTAATTAAAGACCTTGAATATCTCGATAAGGAGCAGGAGGCGTTGCCTGGTGACGAACGCAACATCTTTTACGACTTGTTCTGCAAAACAGACACGGGTACCGAGTTCATTGTTGAAATGCAGTGCCAAAGTCAGACGTTTTTTAAGGATAGAATCCTTTACTATATGTCGAGGGCCATTGCAGGCCAAGGCATGAAGGGTGATGAGTGGAACTATAAGCTGATGCCGGTTTATGGCGTGTATTTCATGAACTTTAGCATTACCGATGACGGCAACATCATTGAAGATGTCTCATTGTATTCGAAAAGCCAGTTAAAGGAAGGGACGAATGCTAAACCGTTTACCGAAAAACTACGCGCTGTCACCATAGATATGCACGCGTTCAACAAACAAGAGTCAAATTGTGAGAAACAAATTGATCAGTGGATTTACAACATAAAAAATATGGAAGGAATGACGTCAATGCCGTTTAAGGATAAAAATAACATATTTGCCTATTTGGAAACGTTGTCTGACTACTATGCAATGAATCCCGAAGATCGCAAACTTTACGATGCAGCCTTGCGTCGTAGCCGAGATTATTACGCTACGTTAGAGACTGCAAAGGTGAGAGGTATTGCTGAAGGACGAGCCGAAGGTATTGCTGAAGGACGAGCCGAAGGTATTGCTAAAGGACGTGCCGAAGGTATTGTTGAAGGAAGGGCCGAAGGACGTACCGAAGGTATTGCTGAAGGTAAATACGAAGCAAATATTATTAATGCCCGAAAAATGAAAGCAAAAGGATATGCTATGGAAGATATTTCCGAAATTACGGGCTTGTCTCTCGAGGAAATTGCCAAATTGTAACAAGGTTTAAAGATAACTGTGTCCCCAAACATGCGTTGGTATGTTTGGGGACATTTATATTCACGAAGTTGTTGCATTCAAAAAGAAAAAGCCAAAGTCTGAGTTAGGACTTTGGCTTTTCTTTTACTTCAACAGTTTCTTAATACAAACACCTTCTTCGCTTGCTATTTTCACCACATAAACACCGCTACATATGTCTTTGACGTCTATGGTGCACTTGGTGTTGTTTGGTGCAACGTGTTGCAACTGTCTCCCTTCCATGTCGTAGATGTCTATTCCTTGAATGGCGGATTTTGATGTGATCTCAATTTCGTAAACTGCCGGATTTGGGTGCATGCTAACCGTGTTTGCTGATGCTATATTCTCGCTATTGTTTCCACCTCCGCATTCTATTGAACCATTTTCCTTACCTGGTGTCGCTGTCTGTATTTCACAGACTTTAAATTTAACCCAGTCGCCCGAATTGTCTTTTTCATATCCGTACGATTCATTGACTTCGTGTGTGTCGTAGGTGCCTTGTGAGACGAGATTGCCATTGGCATCGCTTAAATAGATGGTCTTTGGCTTATCTACATTCATGTTGAAGTTGAGATAGAGGGCGCCATCAACAGGGGTGCTATTTGCCCAAATGATTTTGTGTTCCTTACTCTTGATTTGGGTCTTTTCCGAACCATAGGCAATTGGGCTAATTTTGAGGTCGCTTTTCTTATTCGAGAAGTAGAAGCCGGCTATGTCAACTGGTTCGTTTCCGTAGTTGTAGACTTCTATCCAGTCGGGGTAATTGCCATAGTCGTCTGCATTTCCCGACGCTTCGTTACTGCTGGCACACAATTCGTTGATAGCGAGGGTGATGTTGCCGTCTGCCTTACTGAATATGGCGGTAATGACGCATGCGTCTTTCAATTTTCCAATTAGTTCGCCCGGAAGGTTGCTCGTGCAGTTGTCTGTGATGTCGGTTGTGTCAAATTTACCGACAATTTCCCAATGGTCGAACTTGTAGCCAACAGGCGGATAAGCCTTGAACTCTGTCGTGTAACCGGACAAGTACTTGCCTTTGAATCCATCAACAGTTTCTTGGTTAATAGTAAGGTGTGCATCTGCTACATTCGATTTTAGCTCAAAATCTACCGCAGCGTCGGTTCCCATAAATTCTTGTAGATGCTTTAATATGTTTGGTCTTCTTTCGAAGGCAAACTGCCTCATGTGTTCTGCAGCTTCTTTGGCAGAAGCACGCATGTCTACACAATATTCGTGCTCGACAAGTGAGGTGACACTGTCAATAACGGCATCGATTCGTTCTTCCGAGAATGTGGTCGAAAGGTGGATAAGGTATTTTGTGGTGAACTTTTTGTTGAATTGCTCATTGTTGCTTAAGTTCTTAAAGATGGTCACCATCCAAGGCTCACCGTTGGCCCACGATGTTTTTCCTTCCCCTCTGCACCATTGAATGTAGTTGATGTCGCTAACAGCGTAGGTGGTGCCGTTCTGAATGCCCAATCCATAGTCCATATCGAAGGCTATCCAGCGGAAACGCGAACCCGCTTTCTTCTCTCTCCAGAGTTTTGCGTTATTGCCTGGCCAGTCCACATTAACGACAAATTGTTCGAATATCTGGTAGTCGATGTATTCGTCCATATCCATGCGTCTGCAAGCACCTTCGTAGAACACATTTGTTTTGCTGTCTTCTTTTTCTAGGAAAGAAACTAGTTCGTTATAGGCGTCAAGAGAGCCTTTTGTGGCTTTGGGGCCGGTAACGTCCGATATGTTGATGATGTCAATCTCATCTTCGTCGAGGCCATAGTTGGCTTTAAGGTAGTCGGTATTGGCACGTTCCATCAGTGCTTGTAGTCCGGTGTAACGGCCGTTAATGTAGTATACGATGGGCTGATAGGCTTGGTAGTCTATGTTCATAGGTATAGCCAACGTCTGCATCAGCCCATCTCTAAATTTCACATTGGTGTTGGCTGTTCCACCGTTCCTAATGTGAACCGTTTGGTGGGTCAAGTTTGGCTTGGCTTGGAAAAAATGGTAACCAAGTTCGTTGTTGCCCGTTTTCTTTGAGGCTTTAATTGAGAACGATTTAACAGAATTGCTTCTCGAACATCCGCCTTCTACGGCAGCTTCTACCTCTTGCGACAAAACCTGTTCTCCATCTACGAAGAATTCAAAGTTTACGGGGCGTTTCCAGTCTCGGTTGTAATTGGCTTTCGAAGATATGCATCTTTTCTCGCCTGGTATGCCGTTTTTGCCAACAACGCACATGCCAATTGAGTCGTCGTAGAGGTAACGCCTATCTGTGGTTATGGAAACGATTGGTAGATTCATGTTGCCACAAGTTGCATGCTCCGACTCTTGATAGACGTATGAATTTGTTTCTATCGTACTTGGCAGCAAACCTTCGGCAAACGCTATTGCACGTACGTTCGTGTTTTTCCTAATGGGTATGGCGTTGCTAAACACGTCGCTGCTTGTGTCGGGCTCGCTGCCGTCTAGTGTATAGTAGATGGTTGCACCTTTTGTAGGGCAATTAAGGGTGATCTCAAACTTACGGTTTTTCAATCCTCCTTTTTCGCTGAATATAGGGGCCTGGCATCTTGTGGCTTTCTCATAGGCAACAGTGTTCTTTTCTCCTGGCGTAGGTAGCATATATCCATAAATATCTCCGTAACAACCGAAAGAGATATGTGGCATCTGCTTACCGTAGGCAAGTGAGTCGACTAGGGTAGCGCCCTTTTTCAAAAGAAGGTAACCACCATCTGCGTCTAGTTTAAATGGTATGTGGTTCTTGTCTTCGGTCTCGTCGGCCCACAGCAAGGTGTATTTGTTGGCACTGACGGTGAAATCGGAAACAAATTCACAAGACCATTTCTCTGTGTATTTGTTCGACCCTTTCTTGTAGTGGACAAGTGTGTAACCTTTCAGGTTGACATCTTTCCCGCCTTCATTTGAAAATTCTATGTAGCCGGAGAAATTATAGTTGTCAGTCTCCATTATCGATGAGAAATTGCAAGGCATGACCTCGTTTATCTTTACACCGGCAATGCAGGTAAAAACAGTGCATAATAGAAACAAGGTAGTCGTAAATATCCTTTTGGGCGATTTCATATTTTTAAATTTGTGTTTGCAGATAGTTAATGATGCAAAAATACGTAATTTGGCACGATTTATGTATTTCTATAGAAAAAAGAAAGACGTCATGAGGCATTTATTATTCGTTCTAATGGTTGTGGCATGCACAGTTTGCCACGCAGCCAATTTTAAAGTTGATTCATTAACTTTTAGTCGTGTACTTTTCTTGGATTGTGAATCGTGTTCACACCCAACGGCCAGTTATTCAATACCGCAAGTCAAGACGGATAATCCCGAACTTACTGATATTGCCAATTCCATTAATTCACAAATCAATGATTTTGATTTTTTTGCAGCAGATTGTCATGGCGTATCTTTCAATTATGAAATGGAAGACATGTATCTGTTGCTCGATATTGTTTATGTAGGTTATGGTGCTCATGGCGATGTTGACAATTATGAAACCCTTCTTTTTGATTTAGAAACAGGCAATAAGGTTTGTTTCAGCGAGGAGACGGGTGTTAGAATCCCTTTTGCGTCCTTGTTTACGCTCGATGGCTATTTCAAATTCCTAAATTCGCGTAAATGGGATGATGGTGTTTACAAATCTTTTTTCGTGGCTTATAAGGATTATTATGAATATGACTGGAAAAATGACAGAAATACTGGTAAGGTCGCAGATTCACTAATGGTAGACTCTATTGCTTTCGGTCATGCTAAATATGCTCAATTCCATATCGATTATAGCGTTAATGAGAATGAATTCTATTTCTATAGAGAAGGTATTTGCTATTCCGATTTCTGTTATGCAGATAGATGTTTTGAACCCGGTTATTCAGACAAATGCTTAATTAAGGAGATAAAACCTTATCTTAATAAAATAGGGAAAGTGGTGGTCGACAACAAAAAAAGTAGAATTCAGAAAATAGTAGAGGCTGCAAGACTTAAAGAAATGATAGATAACCGAATGTTTTTTGAAATTTCAGACTGGGAATGTGAAAATACTAATAATTCTACTGGCGAAGAGGAGGATGAAATTTGCAAATACATTCCGCACAAAGTTGCCATAGATTATAGCGACCCCGAAAAGATTGAGGGGTATTTGTTTGTTGGTGATAAAAAAGAGAAAATTATCGTCAGTCAACAAGGCGATGATACTATTTTGAAGTCGAAGCGGTCGGATTGGAGTTTCCGTTTCTCGAAAAATGATATTGATGATTGTTTTTGGAATAAGGAAAAGAGAACCAATGGCTTGATTATCGGTTGCAACCTTTCTAACGATCCTTATTGATTAAACAAAAAAGCCCCAGGTCCATGCGGATTGGGGCTTTTTATATTAAAATGGTGTGTTATTTTACTTCTTGTTGATGTAGTCAACAATCCATGCACCAACTTCTTTAGTGCCATATTTAGCACCACCTTCAACCTGAATTTCAGGAGTACGTACGTTTGCATCCAAAGAAGCGTTAACAGCTTCGCGAATCAACTTACCTTCTTCCTTCAAGTCGAAGTATTCGAACAACATGGCAACAGAAAGAATCTGTGCCAATGGGTTAGCAATGTTCAAACCCTTTGCCTGTGGCCATGAACCGTGGATTGGTTCGAATACAGGAGTGTGTTCGCCGGTAGATGCTGATGGAAGCAAGCCCATTGAACCGGTAATGCAAGAACCTTCGTCGGTAAGGATGTCACCGAATGTGTTTTCAGTTACCATTACGTCGAAGAATTTAGGTTCCTGAATCATGCGCATTGAAGCGTTGTCAACGTACATGAAGTCAGTCTTAACATCTGGATACTGTGGTGCCATTTCTTGAGCAACTGCTCTCCACAAACGAGAAGATGCCAAAACGTTAGCCTTATCTACAACTGTAAGGTGCTTGTTGCGCTGCTGTGCATACTTGTAAGCTTCCTTCAAGATGCGGACAACTTCTTCGCGGCTATATGCGTTGGTGTCGTATGCGTAGTCAACGCCTTCCTTCTTTTCACCGAAGTACATACCGCCAGTCAACTCACGAATGCAGATGAAGTCTGCACCTCTTACCAATTCGTCCTTAAGTGGGCTCTTGTGTACGAGGCAGTCGAAAGTTTCAATTGGACGGATGTTTGCGAACAAGCCGAGCTTCTTACGCATTGCCAACAACCCCTGTTCAGGACGTACCTTTGCGTTAGGGTTGTTGTCGAACTTTGGATCACCTACAGCTGAAAAAAGAACAGCATCGGCTTCCATACAAGTCTTGAATGTTTCTTCTGGGAATGGGTCACCCACCTTGTCAATAGCGTCAGCACCGCAAATAGCGTGCTTGTAGCTTACCTTGTGACCGAACTTGTTACAAACGGCTGTCATTACGTTGACACCCTGTTCTGAAATTTCTGGGCCAATACCATCACCTGGCAATACGGCAATTTTCAATTCCATACTTTATCTGTTTAATTTTTGGTTTGTTTTTTTATTTGTCTGCTTTCGTCCTTTCTGGGGCTTGCTCATACAAGTCTTCAATAAGGTTCAGCATCTTTATGGTGGCTTTTATGGCGGCTTCCATCTGGTCTGCATCAAGCCCGCGTGTGCGGTAGCTCTTGCCATCAAAAGTCCACGAAATTATGGTCTGTACCAATGCGTCGGTTCTTCCGCCTGGCGGAATGCTGACGGCATAGTTGGTCAGCCAAGGGAACTTGCGCTGTAGTTTCTCGCGGTATACGTGTCTTACGGCGCGTACAAAGGCGTCGAACTGACCGTCACCAGTGGCAGTCTCTTCGTAGCAAGTGCCATTAATTTCTATTCTTATGCTCGCCAAAGGTTTCAAGCCATAGCTGGTCGACACCATGTAGCTGTCTAGCTTAACCCTGTCATCTGGGGCATTGTGTTTCACAATGTCGGCAACAATGTAGGGAAGGTCTTCCTGTGTAACCAGTTCCTTCTTGTCGCCAAGCTCAATAATGCGCTTGGTAACTGCCTTGGTTTGTTCCGGTGTTAGGGCAAGGCCCAATTCCTCTAGGTTGCGAAGGATGTTTGCCTTACCGCTGTTTTTGCCTAGGGCATATTCGCGTTTGCGACCGAAACGTTCGGGCAGAAGGTTGTTGCAGTACAGCCCGCTCTTGTTGTCACCATCGGCATGCACGCCTGCCACTTGCGTAAACACGCTATCGCCCACAACTGGTTTGTTGGGTGGAATGGCAATGCCGCAGTAGCTCTCGACAAGATGGCTGACTTCGGTCAGCTTGCTTTCGTCGATGTTGGTTACCACCTGGTAGTGGTCGCGCAAGGCTGCTTGCACGCTGGCTAGTGGTGCATTTCCGGCACGTTCGCCAAGTCCGTTAATGGTGGTGTGCAAACTGCACACTCCGCCTTTAACAGCCCCCATGGCATTGGCAACGGCTAGGTCGTAGTCGTTGTGGGCATGGAAGTCGAACTTAACGTCGGGGTAGCGGTCGGTCATCAGCTTCACACATTGGTAGGCCTCGTCGGGTGTCATTATGCCCAAGGTGTCGGGTAGCATGAAGTGCTCAATGCCGCTGTCCTTTAGGTGGTCCATCATGAAGAAGACGTAGTCAGGACTGTTCTTAATGCCGTTACTCCAGTCTTCTAGGTAGAGGTTGACCTTAATGCCCAGCTGTTTGGCATATGCCACACTGGCAAGAATGCCTTCAAGGTGCTCTTCTGGTGTTTTCTTCAGCTGCTCGGTGCAGTGGCGTAACGAACCTTTCGAGAGTAGGTTAATGCGTCGGCAACCGGTAGCGTTTATCCAGTCTAAACTTGTTGTGCCGTCAACGAAACCGAGCACTTCAATCTTGTCGAGCATATCGACCGATTTTGCCCAGTTGCAGATCATGGTCACAGCTTCCTTTTCGCCCTCACTAACGCGTGCCGATGCCACTTCAATGCGGTCAACCTTCATGTCTTGCAGCAAGGTGCGGGCAAGTATAAGCTTTTCGTGAGGTACAAAACTAACTCCGCTGGTTTGTTCACCGTCGCGGAGTGTAGTGTCCATTATTGTTATGCGTTTTGCTGTTTCTTTTCCCATGCTTCAATCTTATCCTTGTTTTCGAGCAAGAAATCGATGTCGTCAAGGGCGTTCATTAAGCAATACTTTTTGTAGCCGTTGATTTCAAACTTCTCGCTCTTACCTGTTGCAAGGTTAGTGACGGTCTGGTTTGGAAGGTCAACTTTTACTTCCATCTTCGGGTTCTTGTTAATGCTGTCGAACAATTCAGCCAAGAACTGTTCGCTAACAACAACTGGCAATACGAAGTTGTTCAATTCGTTGTTCTTGTGGATGTCGGCAAAGAAACTAGAGATAACCACACGGAAACCGTAGCCGGCAATAGCCCAAGCTGCGTGTTCGCGGCTAGAGCCGCTACCAAAGTTCTTACCTGCAACCAAGATGCAACCGCCGTAGGTAGGGTCGTTCAAGACGAAGCTCTTAATTGGGTTGCCTTCCTTGTCGTAGCGCCAGTCGCGGAAAAGGTTGTCGCCAAAGCCGTTCTTGTCGGTAGCCTTCAAGAAACGAGCAGGAATAATCTGGTCAGTATCCACATTTTCAAGTGGAAGAGGCACACATGTGCTGGTAATTATATCGAATTTCTGTTTCATTGTTTTTCTTTTTTAATAAGGTACGATACTCAAAAATTACATCATGGTTCTTGGGTCGGTAATTACACCGGTAACGGCAGCTGCTGCAGCTACCAATGGGCTAGCCAATACGGTGCGTGCACCTGGACCCTGACGGCCTTCGAAGTTTCTGTTTGAAGTTGAAACAGAAAGCTTGCCTGCAGGAATCTTATCGTCGTTCATAGCCAAACATGCTGAACAGCCTGGCTGGCGAAGTGCAAAGCCTGCTTCTTCGAATATCTTGTCCAAACCTTCCTTACGAATCTGTTCGTCTACCATCCATGAACCTGGAACCAACCAACAAGTAACGCCTTCTGCCTTCTTCTTGCCCTTTACGATTGATGCAAATGCACGGAAGTCTTCAATACGGCCGTTGGTACATGAACCGCAGAATACGTAGTCTACCTTCTTGCCAAGCAAGCTGTCGCCTGGTTGGAAACCCATGTAGTCGAGGCTCTTCTTGTATGAGATCTGACCTGCTGCGTCAATAGTGTCGAGGGTTGGGATGTGCTGGCTGATGCCCATGCCCATACCTGGGTTTGTTCCGTAGGTAACCATTGGCTCAATGTCTGCTGCGTCGAAAGTGATGTCCTTGTCGAAAACGGCATCGTCGCCACTCTTCAAGGTTTTCCAGTATTCAACAGCCTTGTCCCATTCAGCACCTTTAGGCGCATATTCGCGACCCTTCAAGTATTCGAAGGTAACTTCGTCTGGAGCAATGAAACCACCGCGGGCACCCATCTCAATGGTCAAGTTTGAAAGGGTAAGACGGCCTTCCATGGTCAAGCTCTTAACGGCTGAACCTGAATATTCAACGAAGTAGCCGGTAGCACCAGATGTTGACATCTTTGACATGATGTAAAGTGCAACGTCCTTTGCGGTTACACCCTTCTTCAACTGGCCGTTTACGCTAATACGCATTGACTTTGGCTTAGACTGAAGGATGCACTGTGAAGCCATAACCATTTCTACTTCTGAAGTACCGATACCGAATGCTACTGCACCCATTGCACCGTGGGTTGAAGTGTGGCTGTCGCCACATACGATGGTCATACCTGGCAATGAAAGACCGCGTTCTGGACCTACAACGTGAATGATACCGTTCTTTGGATTCATCATGCCGAAGTGTGTCAAACCGAAGTCTGCAGTGTTCTTTGCCAAGGTGTCTACCTGGTGGCGAGAAACTGGGTCTTCAATTGGCTTGTCCTGGTCGTGTGTAGGAGTGTTGTGGTCTGGCATGCAGACAATCTGGTCTGGGCGGAAGCACTTCAAACCGCGTTCACGCATTCCTGCGAAAGCTTGAGGTGATGTTACCTCGTGGCAGTAAAGGCGGTCAATGTAGAGCTGGGTTGGTCCATCTTCTACAATCTGTACTACATGTTTGTCCCAAATTTTGTCGAATAACGTATTCATTGTTTTAAGTATTTTGTTCTGTTAGTGAATATTCCTTTGTGAATAAAACTCCATCCGTTGGTTTAGTGAACGAACTTGTTGATGGCGTCGATGTAGGCTTCTGCCGATGCTGCAACAATGTCGGTGTTTGCCGAGAAACCTTGGTAAGAAACACCTTCATATTCAACCTGCATGTGCACCTTGCCCATGTCGCTGCTGCCCTTGGTCATGTTCTGGATGAGGATTTCCTGAAGGGTCATCTTGCGGCTGATGATCTTCTTAATGGCGTTGATGGCTGCATCGACCGGACCGTTACCGCTAGCTGCGGCTTCAAACTTCTCGCCGGTGATGTCAAGGCGGATGGCTGCAACAGGCTTAACACCTACGCCCGATGTTACCTGAAGGTATTCGAGGGTAATGTGGTGGCCAACGTTGCGGTCTTTGCCTGCAAGCATCAATACGTCGTCGTCGTTAATTTCCTTCTTCTTGTCGGCAAGGTTAAGGAAGTCTTGGTAAATCTTGTCGAGCTTTTCCTGGTCGCTAACGTCTACGCCCAAGGTCTGTAAGCGGTGCTTAAGTGCTGCGCGGCCGCTACGTGCGGTAAGGATGATGGCGTTGCAGTCGATGCCAACGTCTTTAGGGTCGATGATTTCGTAAGTTTCCTTGTTCTTCAACACGCCGTCTTGGTGAATGCCCGAACTGTGTGCAAATGCGTTGCGGCCTACGATTGCCTTGTTTGGCTGAATAGGCATGTTCATCAGGCTGCTCACCATGCTGCTCATGTGGTGAATGTGCTGGGTGTTGATGTTGGTGTCGATGCCAAGACCCTTGTGGCAACGCAAGATCATGGCAACTTCTTCAAGCGAAGTGTTACCGGCGCGTTCGCCAATACCGTTCATGGTTACCTCAACCTGGCGTGCTCCGTTCAAAACACCGCTAATGGTGTTGGCGGTCGCCATACCAAGGTCGTTGTGGCAGTGGGTAGAAAGGCGTGCGTTCTGAATGCCGTCTACGTGCTCCATCAAGTACTTGATCTTTGCTCCGTATTCCTGTGGCAAGCAGTAACCGGTAGTGTCAGGAATGTTTACAACAGTGGCGCCTGCCTTAATAACGGCTTCAACCACGCGTGCCAAATATTCGTTGTCGGTACGGCCTGCATCTTCGCAATAGAACTCAACGTCTTCAACGAGCTTCTTTGCATACTTGGTTGCTGCTACTGCGCGTTCAATAATCTCTTCACGGTTCGACTTGAACTTGTAAAGGATGTGTGAGTCTGATGTACCTATACCGGTGTGTATACGCTTGTTCTTTGCATACTTCAATGCTTCTGCTGCTACGTCAATGTCTTTCTGCACTGAACGGGTCAATGCACAGATGGTTGGCCATGTAACAGCCTTCGAAATCTCTACTACAGAGTTGAAGTCGCCCGGACTTGAAATCGGGAATCCAGCTTCAATGACGTCAACACCGAGGGCTTCCAAATTTTTAGCCACTTCAATCTTTTCTACGGTGTTAAGCTGGCAACCAGGGACCTGCTCGCCGTCCCTTAAGGTTGTGTCGAATATGTACAGTCTGTCTGACATAATTATATAATTTTTTTTAATTTATTCTTTATTAGTGTTTTAGCTAGATAAGCCGTTTCGCAATTAAATGAGAAAAGCCTTTCTCAACAGGAAGTGAGAAAGGCTTTGTTTTTATCGTATGTTATAGCCATAAATCTCACTTCCTCTTGCTTTGCAAGAGAATTAGTAGTGTGAGCTGCAATATGGTTATAATCGATTTCATTTCTATTAACTTTTTAGTTTTGCTTATCTGCATTACAAAATTACTGAATTATATGTTTTTAAGCAAGTTTTTCGAAGTGTATTTTTATTCTGTTAGTTTTTCAATTGGTGGATTTTTGCCTTTGAAAATTACGAATTGTAGATTTTGTATTATATTTTGTTATGAATTGTAATTTTATTCGTCTTTTTCTTTGTCTAAACCGATAGATTGTAAGTTGGTGCAAACTGATTTTTTTTTTCGAATTTGTGGTCTTGTTGGGACTTTTAGTGCCTTTTAGCCCTTTGTTTTTGTCTTAATTGTCTTTTTGTAGCGTGTTTTTGCTCTTTCCTTCGGCATTTTTTTGTTTCGTAAACGAAAAATCTGTAATTTCCCTTACTTTTCGAATTTGAAACAAAAAAAGGGCTTATGGTCCTTAACTTAATACCATACTAAACACTATGTATTTCAACGAACGAATCGAAACCATGGAGCGCCTCCAGTTGCGCCAACTGCAAAGTGAAAGACTGGTTAAACTAGTAAAATACACTTACGACAATGTCAAGTTCTACCGCGAACGTATGGACAAGGCTGGTGTAAAGCCTGAAGACATTAAGTCTATCGACGATATTAGCAAGTTGCCTTTCATGCAGAAGCAAGACCTTCGCGATTACTATCCAACCGACACTTTTGCTGCCCCAATGAAGGATATAGTTCGTTTCCACGCTTCTAGTGGTACTACTGGCAAGCCAATTGTGGCTGGTTATACCCAGAACGACTTGGAATGTTGGGCCGAGGGTGTTGCCCGTTGCTTGACTGCCTATGGCGTTTCTAAAGAAGATATTGTTCAAGTTTCCTATGGCTACGGCTTGTTTACTGGTGGCTTGGGTGCACACGATGGCGCTTCTAAAATTGGCGCAGCGGTCCTTCCTACCAGCAGCGGTAACACGGCTAAACAGATTATGTTGATGAAGGACTTGAAGACGACCACTTTGTGCTGCACGCCTTCTTATGCGCTCTTCTTGGCAGAAAGCATTGAAAACGATCCGGACACCGATGTGAAGAAGGACTTGCACCTTCGCGTGGGCGCCTTTGGCGCTGAACCTTGGACCGAGAATATGCGTAAGGAATTGGAAAAGAAACTCAATATTAATGCTTACGATATTTATGGCTTGACCGAGGTTTCTGGTCCTGGCGTGGGTGGCGAATGCGAATACCAAGATGGTACTCACCTTTGGGAAGATATGTTCTTCCCTGAAATCATCGATCCGGTAACTCTTCAGCCTGTCGAACCTGGCCAACAGGGCGAATTGGTGTTTACCACTCTTACTAAAGAGGGTATGCCTGTTGTCCGTTACCGTACACGCGACCTTACCCACCTCATCTACGATAAGTGCCGTTGCGGCCGTACTATGGTGCGTATGGGTAGAATTTTAGGCCGAAGCGACGATATGCTCATCATTCGTGGTGTCAACGTGTTCCCTTCAACCATCGAAAGTTGCATTCTCGAATTCCCTGAATATACAGGTCAGTACTTCATTACGGTCGACCGTGTCAACAACGTTGATACTTTCGATGTTGATGTTGAACTTCGTCCCGATTTCGCTAATGCGTCGGAAGACGAGAAGAAGGGCTTGAAAGACAAGTTGGTTAATCGTTTGGTTAGCGTGCTGGGCATTAAGCCTAGCTTGCATATTGTTGAGCCTAACAGCATTGAACGTTCGCAAGGCAAGGCTAAACATGTTTTAGACAAGCGTAAGTTGGCATAGGGTATGACTCTTTTAGAACGTTTGAACAAGGACGACCGCTTTGCGGCTAGCATTGGAGCTAGGCTGATTGAAATTCGCGAGGGCTATTCGCGTGCCGAACTCACGGTGGAAGAACGCCACCTCAATGGGGCTGGCGTTTGCCAAGGCGGTGTTATGTACACGCTTGCCGACCTCTGTTTTGCGGGTGTTGCCAATTGCCACGGCATTTTGTCGTTGGGCATCTCAAATACCATCACGTTCATTAAGTCGGCGCAACTGGGCGACCATTTGGTGGCAGAATGTACCGAGGTGGTTAACCACCACAAATTGCCTTATTGCGACATTAAGGTCATGAACCAGAATGGCGAGATATTGGCAACGTGCACAGGCTTGGCTTACCGCCTAAAGAAGGAAATGGAGTTCGATGCCCTCATGTAAGTAGGGCTTTTATCTATAATTGGGCCGATAATCTTCGAATTAATGCTTTCGAAGGTTTTCGGCTCTTTTTGTGTTGTAAGTGTTCTTGAAAACTCTTCACCATTTTATGTCTTGTAAAAGGGAACGCATTCCCTGCCAAGTGCTATCTTTGCAACATTAAAGTAGATTAAAAAGTATAAGTTTAATATGTATTACGTAGTTAGAGGTTCTAGACAGTTTGGTCCTTACGATGTCGACCGTCTTGCAGAATTGGTATACATCGGGCAGATTTTGAAACAAGACAAGGTGGTGGCCGATGGCCAGCATGCCGTTTACGACACCAAGGCGAATGCCGACTTGTCGGTACACGACCTCCTTAAGCAAAACAACAAGGATGTGGTTGTCGACAATTCGGGTAGCCTCATCGACCAGGCTAAACGAGTGGGTAACCGCATCTGGATTTCGAAAGACGTGTTCAGGTGGTCGGAAATGAAGAAGGACCAGCGCTTGAACATGTTGGCTCTGGTGGGCTTGGCTCCGTTGGTTATGATGCACCTCTTACCCGATGTCGACATCATTACTTTCTATGCTATTTCGCTCTACTTCTCTTGCATTTGGGGCTTGTTCTACTTTTACATGTTCAAGACCAAGCAGGTGAACATGAAGTATGCTACCTACATCTTCTTTTCGGTTCAGATGCTTATGATGATGGTGTGGGGCATGGGACTCAATAAACTCAATCTTTTTTATGCTTTCTTGGAGAGTGACGGCATCATCAGGAACAGCTTGGGCTACATTCTTGGAGTGGGCGTAACCGAAGAGTTGGTGAAGGCTTTGCCGTTGTTCTACATTGCAACACGTTCTAAAACGCCGCTTGTGCCTCAAACCATGGTGTTCTATGGCGTCATTTGCGGAATCTCGTTCGGTGTTTACGAAGGCGTAGAGTACCAGATGACCTTGAACAAGGACCTCGACTACAATTCGTCGTTCTTCTCAAACATTGCCCGCCTCACCAGCTTGCCGTTCTTCCATTCCATGTGTTCGGGTTTGGCAGGTTACTTCATTTCGTTTGCGGTGCTTAAGCCGCGTTTCCGCAAGTTCCTCTATTGCTTGGCCATTGCCATGCCTGCTGTCTTGCACGGACTTTACGACGTGTTTGCCGACACGCTTCTTGGCATTGCCATTGGCGGTTTTGTGGTCTTGTTGCTGAATTACTATGTCAACAACGATAAGGCCGTGCAGCAAACACTCAACGATTGCGAAAGTAATTAGAAATCAACAATAAGACGAGAACTAGGGGTTGGCGACTGTAAATGTTGCCAACCTTTTTCATTTTTCTTCCTTAATGTCTTTTCTTTTGTTCTGTTTTTCTTATATTTGCACCAGAACTTAATATACTTGAATATAATATTTATTCTAGTTGCTTTTACACATTAACTTTTTTTTCAAAAAACCATGAACAAGACATTTATTGGTAAAGTCGCAGGTTTCGTGCTTTCTTTGTGCATGTCAATTCCTGCCAATGCAGCTCCTGCTGGTAGCCCAGTCGCATTGAATGGTAAACTTCATGTTTCTGGTACCAAGTTGGTGAATGAATGCGGAAATACTGTTCGTTTGAGCGGTATGAGTACACACGGACCGCAGTGGTTCCAAAACTGTTATTGTAAGGAATCGTTGAAAGCTATGGTTGACGATTGGGGTATCACCATCTTCCGTTTCGCCATGTATGTGCAGGAACAGGGTTATGTGACCAAGCCCGACTATTGGCGCCAGCAGATTGACCAATATGCAGAATGGTGCGACGAATTGGGTATCTACTTCCTAATTGACTGGCACGTTCTTAACCCAGGTAACCCTAATGCAAACCTAAACGATGCTAAACAGTTCTGGGACTATATGTCAAAGAAACATGCGTCGAAGAAGAATGTCCTTTACGAAATCTGTAACGAACCGAATGGCGTGCAGTGGGGTACGGTAAAGGAATATGCCGAGGCTATCATCTCTACAATTCGTGCTAACGATAAGGAAACCGTTATTATTTGTGGAACTCCAACTTGGAGCCAAGATGTTGACATTGCTTCACAGAACAAGCTTTCCGATAAGAATACCATGTACACCTTGCACTTCTATGCGGGTTCACACGGTCAGCAGTTGCGTAACAAGGCAGAGCAGGCTATGAACAATGGTTGCGCCATCTTCGTTACCGAGTGTGGAACTAGCTCGGCTAGTGGCGACGGTTCGTACAGCCCAGGTGCAATGACCGAATGGGTGAACTGGATGACACAGCACGACATTAGCTGGTGTAACTGGAGCTTTGCCGACAAGAGTGAGGTGGCTTCTGCTTTGAATCCGGGTGCTTGTAACTCTCGTAGCTGGAACAACACTACCGCTTCTGGTACGCTTATTAAGGGCTTCTTCAAGGAAAAGCCTTTCAAGTTTACAGCTTGTTCTTCTGCTAACTCTGGTAACAACAACAATAACCAACAGCAGCAAGATCCTAACCAGAATAACAACAACCAAAACAATAACAACAACCAGCAGCAACAGGATCCTAACCAGAATAACAACAATCAAAACAATAACAACAACCAGCAACAGCAGGATCCTAACCAGAATAACAACAACCAAAACAATAATAACAACCAGCAACAGCAGCAACCTAACGTTACTTACCCTAATTTAGAGAATGCTGTGGCTAAATACAAAGTGTACCGCATCATTAACAAGAAGAGCGGTATGGCTATGACTTTGAAGGGTAGCACACAAGACAAGGCTCAATTGTTCCAGGCTGCTCGTAGCGAGAACGACGAAAGCCAGCTCTTCGAACTTCGTGAGTTCGACGGCTTCTACACCCTTACCAATGTGAAGAGCCGCAAGGTGTTGACCAACTCTTACAATCCTAATCCGGGTGCACAAATTGTTCAGCAAGATTTAAGCTCTTACGACAATCCTTCTGAAAAGTTCAAGTTCACCAA
This sequence comes from Paludibacteraceae bacterium, assembly GCA_024401645.1. Lineage (GTDB taxonomy): Bacteria > Bacteroidota > Bacteroidia > Bacteroidales > Paludibacteraceae > Physcocola. The sequence goes on from JAKSKR010000019.1 coordinate 32,856, forward strand.
GGTCGATGGCAATTGGTTCAAGATTGAGAACAAGAGTGGTAACAACAGTTGCCTAGCTGTAGAAAATGGTTCTTATAACGAAGGTGCTGCAGTTTTGCAGGCAAACCCAGGCAATGCCGACGAACAGCTTTGGGGCTTCGAATATGTTGCCGATGTCGATACTACCGATGTTGAAATCTTGTACAACAACAATTCAATTGTGTTGGCTCCATCAGTTGTCAACGACTTGTTTATGGTGGCTGGCGAATACGAAAGTGTAGATGTCATTTCTGTCGATGGCGTTAAGGTGGCTAGCTTCCCTGCACAAGATGTTTACAATGTTTCTAACCTTTCAACTGGTTCTTACGTTGTAGTTGTCAACGCTGCCGATGGTCAGCATCGCTTTAAGATTGTAAAGCTCTAAACTGATACTTGTTTATAGTATATTATAGAAAAAGCCAACCAATTCGGTTGGCTTTTTCTATTTTTGTGCCAAGTGGATAATCATATTCTTTTATGTCTGTTTGCCGTGTGTAATAATCCCTTTACGCACCAAACAGAATCGACTAGATTTAGAATTTTTTTATGCTAAATTTGCAGATGTAATTAATATATTAGAAGTTAACAGTTTATAGTGTAATATGTCGGAACAATCGGAAAATAGAAAAAAAGTTTTTAAGGAATACTGGTTCCAAATCACGGTTTTGGGCTTATTGCTTATTATCAGCCTATCCATTGTAGGACGCTATTTTATGTATAAAATTCACTACGATGCAGAAATTACATTCAAAAAATATGGGGTGGAAACTGTTATAGAACATAGGCGTTTCTATTCACGTCAGGATTTCAAAAATTACATGCCAGACTCATCAGAAGTGGAATCTATATTGAACAATTTGGCAATAGACCCCAAATACCAGAAACAGGCAGATAGGGTGTGTGACGTCATTAACGAGAAGATTAGTAAAGAAGAGGACTTGAGAGCTATGCTGCATGAAGAAGAGAAAAAGCTGTCGGCCGATGAGTTGAAAATCTGTTATATGGATTTTTTTGAGTTGTCACGTCCCTTTATAGAGAGAAAATATAGGAAATATCCTTATTCAACAGTCGACTCTTTGTCGTGTGTTCTTATGTATTCAGTGTTCAACAAAAAGTAAAGTCTCATGAAGCGTTTTTTATCTTTCATGACTATTGCAATGAAGGTGTTAGTCCTTCTTGTCCTAATATTGGTGACCATACCACTATGCGGAAGCTTCATTGGCGAAGTCATTGATTATAGACGCGACATTGTCGAACAAAGGAAATATGACAAATGTCTGCTCGACTCTTCCATGGTAAGAACGTCCGTTTTGGTGGCCGAAGAGAAATTTTACTTATACAATGAAATGAAGAAGGAGCGAGAGGAACAACAAAAACTAGTGGAGCAGAAAGAAAAGAGAGAGCAGAGGTTTATAGAGAATATGCAGGGAAACTGGAGTCTCTCGCTTGTTAATTCCGAAGATGAAGGCAATGAATATAAAGTGAGAATAAAGGACGATAACTTAACTTTTCTTACGGTGCCTTCAAATTTTGACAAATATGCAAGAAACTATAAAATAGCATTATATGATACTTATAACTGCGATCCGAGGTTTGGCATTATCTATTTCGATGAAGAAGGAGTGGGACATGAAATCGGTATTTTAGAAAGGTTTCAATCTGACAACGAATGGTTGCTTAAGGTTCGGGAATTTCCAAGAAGAGCGTCTGATAATGATGAGTCGGAAATTGAGTCTGAAGATGAGCCGGAAGATGACCACTCTAATGACGGAAATGAACACGAGGAACAAGATGAATCTGAATATTCATTCTGGAAAACATATGCAAAGTTGACTAAACAACTTTGATGTTTGGCAAACGTATAATTTGATTCTTTATTCGTTTACGATTGATGTTTACTGAAAATTGGGGAGATGTATCCGTTTAGACTACAAGTATAAACTCCCATAAAAATATAATTTTTCTAAATGTTGACAAGGCTCCGTTTGTTCTATGCCTTTATGGCTGTTCTTCTAATTTTTGTGGGATTAACATCTCGCCGTTTCGTGGCTATTCCTAGTGCAACGGGCGATTGTCTTTGGGCAATGATGGTTTTCTGTTGCTTCCGTTTCCTATTGGTACAGACTAAACTGCCGAAGGTTGCGGCCATTAGCCTGTTGACTGCCTACGTTGTAGAGTTTGCGCAACTTATTAGGTGGCCATGGTTGGTACAACTGCGTTCTACCACATTAGGCCACTTGGTGCTAGGGCAAGGCTTCTTATGGACAGACCTTGTTGCTTATACGGTTGGTGTGGCTCTCATCTATTTTGCATGCCGTCTTGTTGAGCGGAAATTTTAGGGGAAGAGTGTGTCTTTCTGGTTGTGTAATTTTCTATTGTTTGCTTGGTGAGTATGGCTTTCTTTAATGTGTTGATAGATAGTGTATTGTGTAAGTTTTTACATTTTTACGTCCTTAAAAGTGTAACATTCCCCTTTACGCATTGTCAAGTAACGTTCTCTGAAAAACAAGTAAGGCCATCCTATGTCCTAGGGTGGCTTTACTTGTTTATATCAGTCGTTGGGTTTATTTCTTGTCAGCCTTTTCCTTGTCCTTTGCGGCTTTGGCTGCATTTTTTGCTTCAATAAAGGCGTCAATAAGGGTGTGGTGGTTGCGTTTGTCGCGAAGCAAGAGGTCTGCCATTTCGCTTTTTTCCTTTTCGGTGAGCAAGTCCTTCACTTCAAGAAGGTTGTGCTTTGCATCTTCACCAGCCTTTACAATCTTTGTATATTCTTCTTTGTCGAACTCACTGTCGTAATTGTCTTCAGTCAATTCGCCCTTTAGGACCTTGTTGGTTAAGTTTTCCTGAAACTCAATGTAGGTTTCATATTCGCTAAAGGTTTTTGAACGCTCGTTGCCGCATGCCGAAAGCAAAAGGGCTGAAACGGCTAGAATGAGAAGTTTTTTCATGGTGTATATTCTGTTACTGTCGATTGTGTAATATATTCAGTTACAAAAGTATAAAAAATGAACTCTTTCGTAAAATTTTTAAACAGCTTCTAAAGAAAAGGCAACCAATTCGTTTTTCAGAATTGGTTGCCTTTTCTTATGAGAGATAGCTGGTTAGTTCGCCTGCTAGTCTTTTATCAGCTTTGTTCTGTAAGTGTTGTTCTTGCACTGGACTTCTACAAAGTAAAGGCCATTGCCGAAGTGCCTTACGTTTAGGCTAGCCTCGTAGCCGTTGTTGTGCTGCGTAGCAATTAGCTGACCTTTTGTGTCGAAGATGTTGATGACCTCAATTGGCTCTTCCGACTTGATGTTTACAACATCGTTTGCTGGGTTAGGGAAGAGGCTGACAATTGGGTCGATGTCGTTCTCTATGTTCTCAACATCGGTACAGAAAATGGTGTGGTTCATCTTACCTGGTGTCGATGTGTATTTCAAGCCGTCGGTGCATAGTGCATACAGTCGCCAGTCGCCATCGTTATCCATGTTGTAGCCCCACGACTCGTTAGGCTCGTGTGCCTCGAAGTCGGCTTGCGAAATGATGTTGCTCTCTCCATCGCTTAAGAAGATGCGTTTTGGCTTGTCTACGTTTAGCTTGAAGTTCAAGTAGTTGAAACCTGCATCCTGGTCGCCCTTTGCCCACAACAGAAGGTGTCTTTTCGGTTTAATGATGGTCTTTTCCGAACCATAAGGAATCTGTGAAAGTGCAAGTCTTGTTTCTTCGTTTGAAAGGAAGAGGCCGGCAACGTCTACGTCATTTTCGCCGTAGTTGTAGAGCTCAATCCAGTCGGGATACGTATCGTAGTCGTCCGGATTGTTCGATTTTTCGTTGCTGCTGGCACAAATCTCGTTGATGACGATGGTTGGTGTTTCTGGGTCAGCCGCAACAAACACAGCGGTAATGACGCCGTCGGCAAGTACGTTACCCTTCAACACGCCAGGCATGTTTGGCGAACAGCCTATCTTTTCAGAGTCTTTTTGGAAGACGGTGTCTGCCGACAATTCCCAATGGTCGAACTTGTAGCCTTCGGGTGCGTAGGCCTTCAGTTCTGTGAAGAAACCGGAAAGATACTTTCCCTTAAATCCGTTAACCTTCTCACCGTTAATGGTAAAGGTGGCGTTCTCTATGTTGGCGTTTATTTCAAGGCTCTTAACCACCCCGGTTGCACCAATGTAGCCCTTCAGGTGTGTAGGAATATAGTTATGCCTTAAAAGGGCGAAGGTACGCATCTTTTTGGTCGCTTCGTTTGCATCCTTTTTGTAATGGGCGCAATATTCTTCGGTAACAATGCCTGTAATGCTGTCGAAGACGGCGTTGATGCGGTCTTGGTTTAGCGAGGTTGAAAGTTGTATGAGGTACTTGGTGGTAAATCTGCGTCTGAATTCGTTGCTCAAGCTCAAGTTCTTGAATATGGCGGTCATCCACGGAATTTTGTTGGCCCAGTCAAGTTTAATGTTTTCGGCCAGGCACCAGTTAAGCATGTTCTTGTCGTAGTTGCCAAGATAGAGGTAGTCTTTAAGTGCAAAGCCGAAATCGGTGTCGAAAAGAATCCAGCGGAAACGCGATCCTTTTTTCCTTTCACGCCAAATCTTGGTGTTGTTGCCAGGCCAGTCGCAGTTAACTACGAATTGCTGAAGAATCTGGTAGTCGATGTATTCGTCCATATCCATCATCTTGCACGCTTTCGTGTAGAGTTCTGGCGAATCTTCGTCAACTGTAGTCAAGAAGTTGACCAGCTCGTTATAGGCTTCAAGGTCGCCCTTCGAAGCTTGAATGCCCTTTTGGTCTGATACGGTTATAAGGTCAATGTCATCCTCGTTTATGCCATAGTTTGCCTTAATGTAGTCGGCGTTGGTGCGTTCGTTGAGGTTGAAAAGACCATGGTAAACGCCATTTAGGTAGAATGCTACCGGTTGGTAGGCCTGGTAGTCTATGTTCATGCCAATGGCGAAAGTCTGAATAAGGCCGTCGCGGAAACGCACGTCGTTATAGGCTGTACCTCCGTTTCTCATGTGAATGGTTTGGTGCGCAATGTTTGGCTTCGATTGGAAGAAACGGTAACCCAGTTCGTTGTTGCCGGTTCTTTTCGATGCCTTTATTGCGTACGACTTGCTACCCATACCCCTTGAACATCCGCCTACGATAGATGCTTCCACTTCTTGCGAAAGCACTTGCTCGCCGTTGACGAAATACTCAAAGTTGGCGGGTCGGTCCCATTCTCGATTATAGTTGGCTTTTGTCCTAATGCAGCTCTTATCTCCTCTTACACCATTTTTGCCAACGACGGCTAGGCCGAGTGAGTCGCTGAAAAAGAGGATAGAGTCGGCAGTGATAGACACCACAGGTATGGTATAGCCTCCGCAGTCGGCATGTCTGTAATCTTCAAACACGAACGAGTTGGTGACCACGGTGCTAGGTAGTTTGCCATCGGCATAGGTAATGGCCCTTACTGCCATGTTGGTGTCAATGGCAATTGGTCCGGTATAGGGGGTGCTGGCATTGCTTGGCTCGCTGCCATTGGTGGTGTAGAAGATGGTTTCCCCCTCGGCGGCACTCAACTTCAGCATGAAACCTTCGCTCCTTAACCCACCCTTTTCGCTAAATACGGGCAACCCCGATCGTGTTAGGGTAGCGTAGGAGGTGGTGTTGGCAGCCTTCGGGCTTGGTAGCATGTAGCCAGTGCTGGTGCCAGAACGGCCATACGAAATGCGTGGCTGCATCTTGTTGTAGCCAATAGAGTCGATAATCACACCGTTCTTCTTAATGACGAGGCTTCCGCCATCGGTGTCGAGCTTATAGGGAATGTGGTTGGCAAGTTTGCTTTCGTCTGCCCAAAGCAAGTCTAGGCTGCCACCGCCAATCTTGTAATCGAGTTCAAAGGTGTGCGACCATTTTTCTTCGCCATTTTTCTTCTTATGGCTAATGGTGTATCCGGCAATGTTTACCGAGTCTGCGCTCGTATTCTGAATCTCGATGTAACCCGAAAAGTTGAAGTTGTCGGGGTTTATTACTGTCGACAAGTTGCTCGGCATAACCTCGCTGAATTTCAGTTGCGCATTGGCAACACTGCACGCCGATGCCGCCATTAGGCAGGCAACAAGTCTTCTCAATTTATGAATGTGTGTGTAAAGCATAAACTTATGTGCTGTTTAATGGTTGCAAAGATAAAATAATTTACGATAATAGCCTTATTAGTATGTCGTTTTTGAGCCGAAAGAAGGGAATAAAACTTTTGCTAGGATCTTCTTTCGGACTTGTTATACTCTTTTTCCCGTTTTGAGTGAATCACCAACAAATGACGAGAAAAGTGGCGTGTTGGAAGATGTTGTAGGTTCTTTTCTTATATTTGCATATAAATGTTTGAAAACCTCTGCTTTCATGAAGTTCATTTTTTCCATCATATCTCTACTGTTGTGCTTTAGTTCGGTTGTCAATGCCGCGCAATTGGGTGCTGAACAAGCCTTGAAACGTGCCGGATTGGTGCGCAGAACCGCATTGAAGTCTTCTGGCGGTACCATGCAACTGAAGAAAACGGTTGCCGATAGTTTAGGCAATAATCTCTATTACGTTTACAGCAATGCAATGGACGGCAGACTCTATTTCGTTTCTGCCGACGACTGTGCTCGCCCCTTGTTGGGCTATACCGACGGACCTGTCGATTTTGAAACCGATTCGCTCCCGTTGCCAATGTCTCTTTGGCTCAACGACTATGCCAAGCAGATATCTCTGGGTATTCAGCACCCCGAAAAGGTGGTGAAGGGCAATCTGCTCAAGCCAACCTCTATGCTGAAATCTTTCCAAGATGAATTTCCTTCTGTCGACGTCCTGTTGCCTGCCGAGTGGGGTAATAAACCCTTTAACGGTCTTTGCCCAAAGGTCGATACCTCGAAGACTTTGGTGGGGTGCGTGGCGCTTGCCATGTTTCAGGTAATGAATTACTACCAATATCCGCAAAAGGGACGCGACACGGTAATGTATGCAACCACGGTCGAGGGGAAGGATACGGTCTTGAAGTTAGACCTTTCGCATTCGGTTTACGATTGGGAGGCTTTGAAAGACCTCGACTCTGATGCGGGTAAGGCTACAGCTGCCGTTTTAGGACGCGATTGTGCCTACACCGTGCGTGCTTCTTTCGGCTTGAAGGGTACTTCGGCTAAATCGAGCAATATTGCAAAGGCATTGGTTCGCTACTTCGACTACGATTCTTCTATGGTTTGTGTTGGTCGCAGCAACGACAATGTCGACATCTGGTTCCGCATATTGTATAACGAACTCTCAAATGCCCGCCCCGTTGTCTATTCGGCTAACGGCAGTTACGGGCACGCTTTCGTGTGCGACGGCTACAATGCTACCGACACGACCTTTCACTTCAATTGGAGTTGGTATGGCAAGTACAACGGCTATTATGCCTTGTCGGCTTTGAATCCGGGCCCCGATGTGTTTGACCAAGACCACATGATGGTTATTGGCATCCAGCCCCCTGGCTACTTCAAGAAGGGAACAGACCACGTCTTTGCCTATGGCGACTTGACGTTGTCGCCTAATATTGAAAAACGTGAAGGTTGCCACACGCTGTCTAGCCTGGGTGTCTCCACAACGCAAACCGGCTACGCGTCGGTAGGTGTCTATTTTGCGCCGCCAGTTTATCCAACCGCACAAGCTGCCATCAGAATTATTGACGATAACACCAACGATACTTTTGCCCTCGGCCTAAAGTTCGGAGACGCCATTAAGTCGGTGGCTGCCGTTTACGATTATGGCCTCTACATTGCGTTTAGTAGCGTGGGCATAGACAATGCCTATTCGTTCCTTACGCCAGGGTCGATCTATACCGCAAGCCTTATGTACCGCGACTTCCCTAACGAGCCTTGGCGTCCGGTTGTGTTCCCCAAGGGGGGTGCATCGTCGGCCAAGTTCGCTGTTGGGGCAAATGGCATGTTGACGGCACAAACCGATGCGGCGGTGGCGCCTATGCTGCAAACCTATTGGAACGTAGATAACATTAATTTCTATTGCCCGGCATGGATGAATGGTAACCGTTGTGGCGCGGGGTACGATGCCACAGCCATTGGCCAAATCATCTATGCACTAAAGGCGCCAAACCGTGTATTTGGTGACATCCATTACGACGATATTTCCCTCGACACGCTGAACTATCAGATCACGTTCTCCGACACTTATGTGGCTCCCGATGTGCCTTACATTGGCAAGGCTATCCGCACGAAGTATGGTAAGACAAGTGCTATTCATAGCGCATCGGCTATGGTCTATGGCTTGCGCAAGAACATGGGGCTTGCCAACTGCAACTACCTTTCGCGAAAGTTTGTGGAAACCGAAAACTGGATGGCCATCTTGCATAATCAGTTAAGGCAAGCTTGCCCGGTCTATTATTGTGGTTACCACATAAATGGAACCGATAGCACACGGCGTGCCTTTGTGGTCGATGGCTTTAAGGACGATTCATGCCACGTGAACTTTGGCGATGGTGGCAATGGCGACAAATATGTCGATATTGACGTGATTAACCGCACCGGTGAACACCCTGGCAACACCGATGTCTGCATGGCACATGGACAAGGTATGTTGATTAACTTCCTTACATCTTGCTCCATCGACAGTGTGAACCTGCCACAGCATCCGTTTATGCTGATGGCCCCACTTGTGGTGAATGGCGATTCTGCTTTGGAAGAATTGGATGTTGCCTCTGGCGACGAACTGACGTTGTCTTACCGCTTAACCGACTGCACTGCCGAGAATAAGGATTATAGCAACGAGGGCAGTCTCGCGGTTGGTGTTGGCCTTTACAGGTCGGGAAAGTTAGCGTCGGTCTTGGGCGAGACGAATGCCTTGATTGAAAAAACAGTTGGTGAGGTTGCCTTTAAGACCGGAAAGTTGATGGCGGGAACCTACGAGTTGGCATTGGTAACCAAGACGGCCGACACGAAGTGGGAACGTGTTTACCACAATGCCGTTAACAGCATTGCTGTGTCGGTTAAAAACAATGGGAAGATTTCTTTATCTATACCTTTCAATCCTACGTTCGGTGGCGAGGTTTCGCTCGACTCTGTTCCAAAACTGGTGACCGACTCGGTCAAGGGCACCTTACTTCGTCTTCCATTCGTTAACAACACAAGGTCGCACGTCGAAGATGGGGTACGAATGGTGGTCACTACGTTGTCGGGCAACAAGTTGGAAAGCCCTAATCAGCCGATTACCGTTTATGGCAATACGCGTGTTACTTACGACCTCCTTGTCTCTGCCGAAATGGCAAATGCCATTGAACAGGGCGGACGCTTGCAAGTGTTTGTGGGCGGCAAGGCTTTGTACGACTATACGTCTGCCGACGTGGTGGCTAGCTCGGCCAATGCCTTCACCGGGGCTGCAGTCTACACGGCGTCGGGTGTCTTGCTTAAGCAGTTTGAAACCGAAACTGGCCATGTTGAGCGCTATTTGAACAGCTTGCCGGTGGGCGTTTATGTGGTTAAGTGTGGTGGCGTTAGCAAAAAGGTGGTTGTAGGTAAATATGCCCAATAACGGCATATTGTTTCCTAATTTGCGTGCTTTGCCCCGAAAATGTGCTTTTTTGTTGCTTTTTGTGCCGAAGTTTGTGCGTTTTTGTTTACTTTTAGACTGATTTATTGTCAGTTTATCTAGGATGACTTGTAAGAAAATTGTTAATGTTGTATCTGTTGTTTCTTTGGTCTTGACCATGTTTCTAGGCATTGGCAAGGCTTTTGCATACAACAAGGAATATGCCTTCTTTCATCATTACGATGCTTCTGAAGGACTCATATCGAATAAGATTTATGACCTTTGCGCCGATTCGCTAGGTTGCGTGTGGGCGGCTACCGACTTCGGAATTGACCGTTTCGATGGTCGCGATTTCAAGCATTTCCGCCGTTCGGAATATCCTGCGTTAGGACGTGAGGATGTCTTTTTCGTTTCTACGCGAAATAAGGACCACATTGTTGCTGGTGGCTATTGCGGCCAGCTGATTGACTATGATATTCAAACCGACTCCCTTTCCGACAGGATGCCAACTCAATATGGGGCGTGTTTCAACACCTCATTTGGCCTTGTTCAAGACAATAAGGACAACCAATATGTCATTACCGATAAGGGACTTTTCCTTTGGGACGATAAGGAAAAACAATACACCAATCAGTTTAAGGCCTTTAACCAATTAAAGGGTGTTTACATTCGCTCGGCTTTTGTCGACAAGAAAGATCGCTTCTGGATTGGTTCTTTCGAATCGGTCTATGTGGTCGATGCCGATGGTAAGCTTGTGCATTCTTACGACGAACAGAACAAGTCGCTAGGGGTTGTGATGAATATGCACTACTTGGGCGACGGCTTGTTGGTAGCTTGTACGTTTTCTAGCGAATTGTGGATTTACAATACCGATGCCGATAAGGTGGCCAACCCAAAAATCATTAAGGTGCCGTTTTCTAATGTTTACCGTACGTTGCTCGACCGTTATGGCCGCTATTGGTTTGCTACCGACGGTAACGGCTTGTGGTATTCCGACAACCTGAAATCTGAAACTCCAACCTTCACGCACATAGAGCCTTATGGCGATTCGGACAGACTTATGCGCAAGATATATGCCTTGTGCGAAGATATTAATGGCGATGTGTGGATTGGTACCCAAAACAGTGGCTTGTGGCGGTATAGTCGTGGCAACAGAACCGGTATCTCGTTCTCGGGGCAGATGGGTATGCCTTCTGAAGTGTGCTCTGCTTTCTTGCAGGCTGACGATGGTACCATTCTGGTCGGAACCGATGGCGATGGCGTCTATAAGTTGGAGCCGAACAAGAAAACGGCGACTCGTTGCCCTTCTCTTGGCGACAATGTGGTGGCTATATGCCCTACAGGTAATAGGGAGGAAGTGATGGTTGTGACGTGGGGCGAAGGCTTGTACACCCTGAACTTGAAAAACAATACCACACAGAAAGTCGATTTCGGAAGTGGATTCAATCCGGCCATCAACTATTTCACTGCTACCCGTTTTAGCGATGGGTCGTTGTGGGCTGGTACCGGCGGCGATGGCTTCTACTCTAAACATGATGGGAACTGGAAGAAGGGACCAAATCCGCAACTGGCAGAAATGGGTCCGGAACTCTGGATTATGAAATGTATTGAAGACAGTTTAGGTGGGCGCTGGATGTTGACAACCAATTCTATGTGGAAGATTGATAACAAGGGCCACTTCACCGGCTATTCGCCCGACGTAGACCATAAGGTGTTAAAGCCTATCAGCTTAAACGATATGTCTACCGATAAAAACGGTAACGTTATCTTGGCGACAAACATGGGTTTGTATCTGGTACGCCCTGGCTCTCAAAAGTTGGAGTCGCTAGATTTTGTTGACAAGGAAGACTTCCGTGCTGTCATTGCCGACGACCGTGGCGTCTTCTGGTGTGCAGGTACAAAGGGCATTCTCAGTGTCGACATTCAGAAGGCTGCTGTCGACTTGTTGGCGGGCGACTATAGCGACATGACCAAGTACTTCTTTTCCCCGCGTGCAACGTTCATCGATAGGGATAAGAATCTGTACTTTGGCACAAATAGTGGCTTCTTCCGTTTCAACCCGAAAGACTTGAAGCCCGAAAAGAATATTGCCAATCTTCGCTTTGGCGAAATGCACCTAAAGGGGAAGAAGGTGAAGGCCTTTACCGGTGTGCTTGAAAAAGGCAGCTTAAGCCAGATTGAAGAATTGGTATTGCCTTATGACAAGACCGAGATAGACCTAGAGGTTTTCTACGTCGATGTCGCCGATTGGGATAAGGCGAAATGCAGGTACAAGCTAGAAGGGCAGAACGATAAGTGGATTGAGATTGGCAACAGCAAGACCATCAGCTTTAACCACCTGCCTAGTGGCAGTTACAAACTGAACGTTTGTGTTTACCGACCAAATGAACAGAATTCCGGTGAATTCATCTCACTGGCTATAAAAGTGCTGCCACCTTGGTGGCAAACGCTTTGGTTCCGTGCCTTAATGGTTGCTATTGTTGCCTTGCTGGTTTGGTTGGGCGTGCGTTACAAGATGCGGAATGTGGAATTGCAGAAAGCCGAGTTGCAGACAAAGGTGGCTGAACGTACGGTTGAATTGAGCAATGCCATTAACGAGAAAGACCGACTCATCTCGGTTATTGCCCACGACCTGAAGAACCCTATGTTCGCCATTGAAAGCGGCTTGGACTGCTTGAACAACGAACAGAATATGAACGATGCTGAACGGAAAACGCGTCTTGTCGACTTGCACAAGGCGGCATTGTCTTTACAGAACAAGATGAACCAGCTGCTCGACTGGGCTTTGCAGGTACAGAAGGAAAATGGCTGTAAGATTGTGTGTGCCAATGTGGAACACATCGTGTCGAATGCTGTCGACGTTCTTGGCGCAATGGCTACCGAGAAGGGGGTGGCTATAAATATGAAGTCGGAGGTCGATCATTACGCAATGATTGATGACCGTATGATTGAAATTGTGGTTGAGAACCTGATTGCCAACTCCATTAAGTTTACCGAAGCGGGTGGACACGTTGATGTGTCGTGCACCGAAAACGACAACCGCATTCAAATAACCATTTCCGACAACGGACGTGGCATGACGCCTGAACAGCTGGCCGAATTGTCGGGACACCACTTGCACGCAAGTACCGATGGCACTAACAACGAGAAAGGCACTGGGCTTGGCATTAAGCTGTGCCAAGACTATGTTGAGAAGAACCATGGCACCATGGCCATTTCTAGTGAGTTTGGTGTGGGCTCTAAATTTGTTGTGGAATTGCCGATGTCTGACAGAACTCTGGGAGTGGTCGATGTGACTGATAAGGACAGCCAACAGGTTGCTGTTGAACAGGGTGACGACTTTAATTGGCACGTCTTGGTGGTGGATGACGATGTGGTCATTGGCCGCAACATTGCCGATATGTTGCGTTCGGTTGCCACGGTAACGGTTGCCCACAATGGTAAGGAGGCGCTTCAGTTGATTGAGGGTGGCAATGTGCCCGATATTGTACTCTCGGACGTGGAAATGCCGGTTATGAACGGTATTGAGTTTGGTAATGCCCTTGCACAGAATGCTGATACGTGCCATATCCCGGTCTTGTTCGTTAGCGCACGTACCGACGAAAGCGATAGGCTAATGGGTTTGTCGACGGGTGCCATCGACTATATTTGCAAGCCGTTTAAGCGCGAGGAACTGCTTATTAAGGTAAGGAATATCTTGCAGCGCAACCAGTTGCAACAGCAGCGCATGGTTAGCGAATACGGCCAAAAGAAACAACCGTTGCCCGATACGCAGGTCGATCACTATTTGAAGAAGTTGCTCGACTTCCTCGAAAATAATTACAGTAATAGCAATTTGGGTGTGGAAGACATGGCACAAGCTATGGCTGCAAGCCAATCTACGCTCACGCGAAAAATTAAGGCCATTACGGGCCAGACGCCGCTCGACGTCCTTACCGATTTCCGTTTGAACCGTGCGCAAGAACTCTTGCGTAAAGATGTGGCATCGGTTGGCGATGTGGCGGTTGCCTGTGGCTATGCCGACCCTGCCTACTTCAGCCGTAAGTATAAGGAGCGTTTCGGCTACAGTCCTTCGAAGGAAGGCCGTTAAAAAGGTGTGCGTGGACGGTTAGTCTTTACTGTAGATGACTTTGTCCATAGGTTGGTCCCAGGGCTCAACAGGCAAGTCTTCTACCAGTTGCGCCTTGTAGCAGACGCCCATCTTTGGGGTGTTTATGTGGCACAATAGGCGGTCGTAGTAGCCCTTGCCGTGCCCCATGCGGTGCCCGTCTTTGTCGAAAACAACGCCTGGCACTATGTTAAGGTCAATGGCTTCGTAGTTGGTCCAGTTGGCTCCGGTTGGTTCCAGAATGCCATAGGCCCCTTCTGTCATTGTTTGTATTCCCTCATAACGTTTCAGGTCAAGGGTCTCGCCGTTCACAACGGGAAGCAATATGGTTTTCTGTTTGCACCATTTCTCAATAAGGGCGTGTGTGGCAACCTCGTTGTTCAACGACCAGTAGAGTAGCAGGGTGTTGGCCTGCACAAACAGGGGCGAAGACTCTACCTGTTGCCAAATGGCGTCTTCTTCCCTTGCTTTTTCTTCTGCAGTCATGGCAGCAATGGCTAGCCTTACCTGTTTGCGTAGTGCGTTTTTGTCTATTTTGTTTTCCATCTGATGAATCGGAAGGTTTTCGACATGAATTTGTATTCTGCCACAAGGTTGTAAACGCTCTCCATTGGGCAAATGTCGCTTATGTTCAGCACATAGTGGCTAGTTTCGCAAAGGCCGTTAGCAACATACAGGGTGCGGCCATTCATGTCGGTAATGCATACGCTCTTAAGCATGTCGCCCCTCGGTATGTCTAGGTATATTTCGCCCTTGGTAACGGCAGGGTAGAAGTTGTAGTCTTCCACCTTTTCGGTCTCGTGGGTTGGCGGTGCAACTGGCACTACAGGTTTGGCTATGCTGTCGGTCAGGTTCCACCCTTCGCGCACCACAGCGTCGGTCATGATTGAGGTTGCCTTTGCTATGGTAGGGTGCTGGGTGAAGTCTTGCCAACCGTCCTTTCCCTTAAAGTAGGCGGTGTTCTCTTGCCTGCTGGCTTTCGGCTCGCTGAAGTAGAGGGCAAAGTTGCTGTTATTGCCATAGGTGGCCTTTGTTGGGGTGGTAAATGCCACAAAGAAGGTGCTGTCTACCTCAATAGGCGTTTCTAGGCGTACGTAGTTTTCCTTCGATCCCCAGTTGGTTACGGTGCGGTCTTGGAATTCTTTTCTTGTAATGTCGTATAGCGCATTCTGTATGTGTATGCGTTGTTCGTAGATGAGCGAGTCTGGACACTCCTTTCCTTTGTAGATGCGTAGGAAGATTGGGCTCTTGTTGCTTTCGAAGCCTACCACAGGGAAGAAATAGACACCATAGAGGGTGCTGACGTGGCCCAGGCTGAACCTTTCGGCAAACTCGGTCATGCCCAGTGTGTTTGTTCCCACCTCAAACTCGTTGTCTTTTATGTTTGGTACGGCAGGCACTTCGTTATAGGCACGGTGCGTAATGCGTTTGCAAGGGTTTCTGTAGGTCCACATGCCGTTGTGCACCGTAACACCTGTCTGTAAGGGGTCTAGCCAGAAGCCCAGGTTCTGCTTTTCGCTGTTGTTGTCGTTCCACACGTCGCATATTTTCCAGAAGTAGTCGTCGCCAGGTCGGCTGCATTTCGATGCCGTGTCGCCACCTGTAAGGTTGCCCACCAACAGGTTCTCGCTGTTGAAAAGGCCGCATCCGCTCGAACCTCCTTCGGTCATGCCGCTGTCCCAACGGTAAAGGCGCCAATGCACGTTCTTTGTAAAGAAGTTGTCGAAGGAGCGGGTGCTGGGGTTGTCGTTGTCTACCGAAATCTTCTTCACGTCGCCACCTGGGTGGTGGAACGTGTAGAGCGGACCTTCCAACGTGCGCTCGTTGCTCCAACCGGCTTGGTAGGTGCGGTAGTCAACTGGCGGCACTTCGTTCATGCGTATGAGCATCATGTCGTTCTTCAAGCGCCACGCAATGGCACGTCCGCCGCTAATGCTCATTTCCTTACTGCCTTCAATTGCCCACGCCTCGCTAGGCGATTCGTAGTTGAAGAAAGCAACGGTAGTGGTCACGCGGTTGGTGTCGACGATGGTGTTGCCGCGCGAGTCGGTATTCCAAAAACAATGGCCCGACGATATAATGTAGGGGTTTGCATCGTTTAGGGTGTTGTTCACCAGGTTGCCGCTACACATTTCTATGCCATCAACCACTAGTAGGCAACTGCTTTGGCGGGTTAGGTGCACGGTGTCGGTGGCTGCATTTACCTCGCAGTCGTTGCTGATGCCATACTGCGGCAACAGTTTCAGCCCCCTAAAGTCGTGGTTCACGTTGTCTATGACTAGGTTGGCTGCAAATCTTGCATTTTTCGGTTCTTCGTAGCAGACCACAACCGCATCGCCATCAATAGGCGAAATGGCAAAGCGCCTGTCGGTGTTGTTCTTGTTGGTATAAGCACCTAACATTTGTTCCTTGTCGGGGGTGTAGAGGAACAGGCGGGCACCTTCTGGCACGATGAAGCTGCTGAATATGAGGTTTAGCGAACGGGCGTCTTTCGACTTTATGAGCAGTCTCCATATGTTGTAGGTGTCTGTCTCGCTATGTTCTGCTTTTTCCTTAACGTTGATGTTGACATTGAATTTGTGCGCAAATATCTTGCCTTTGCAGAACGACTTCTTGTTCATGTCTTCCGTGAAGTCTGTTTCTGGCATTTCTATGCACGGCAAAATGGTAGCGGCCTTTAGACTTTTCTTCTCGGGTTCGATGGGGAAACCGCCCGAACTGGTTTGGCTAAATGCAGAGTCTATTCCTAAAAGAATGACGTTTGCTAGCAATGCTAGCTTTATTAATGTTCGCATAGTGGAATGCTTTATGTGTCATTGTTATTTTTACAAATTTACCCCTTTTCTTGCAATACCCTTTAAGATGCTGTTTAAATTTTTTTGTAGGAGGGTCTTGTAGTAGATTTTTTAGTGGCAGTTTATTTTTTTTAGGTGGCGAATTTTATGTGGTCTGAAAGGAGCAAAGTGAGTGCCATGGTGACATAGGCCGCAAATTAAACATCTTTATAATGTTTAAAATGGAAATCTTTCTTGCTGATTATTAGTAATTCTAATGCAATGATACGAATTTTACACCTAATTGATACGTTTCTATGTGTTGTGGTTTTGGTGCATCAGCTATCTTTGCGGCGTGTAAAGCAAACTTAAAAACAACACTACTACATTTAATTTTAGCCTAAACAAAGTGTGTTAAAAAGAAAAGCGAAATCGGAGCAATCCAATTTCGCTTTTTCTGTTATATGTCTATGTCATGTGCTTCTTAATCTTTCTCGTAGCTGGCCATGTTGTCGATGCTTTCTACAACGTCAACTTTATAGCAGTTTGGAATTTGGTCGCAAACCCAGTGCGCAATGTTTTCGGCAGTTGGGTTAAAGTCTAGCACCTCGTTAAGGAACTGGTGGTCTAGTTTGTCTTTCACCAAACGTTTTATTTCAGAAAAGTCTATCACCATGCCATTCTCGTTCAAATCCTTGGCTTGGCAGTAGACGGTAATTATCCAGTTGTGTCCATGTAGTCGGTTGCATGGGGTTGGATAAGTGGTCTTGAGCTGGTGAGCTGCCGAAATTTCTATGGTTTTCTTAATTCTGTACATGGTGTAACTTCTTTTTCTGTGCAAATTTACGCATTTTCTGTCACCAATTATGCCTTCAGCCGCCTAATCTTGCTTTATATTGTATTTTGAACTCTCATGTTGTTGGTTGTTTCGGTAAAATGAGCTAACTTTCAAGCCATAATTTAAACTTAATAGATTACAAGAAAATGAAAAAACTCATTCTAACAATTTCAGCTTTGAGTATGATGCTTTGCCTTAATTTGGCTTCTTGTTCCGACGACGATGACAAGGATGAAGACAAGGCACCAGAAAAGGAACAGGTAGACAAAGACAACCAGAACTCTGACGATAAGAAGGACGAAGGTTCTACCGACAAGAACGATCAGGGTAACGGTAATAATCAGAATAACGATAACCAAGATAATGGTCAAAACAATGATCAGAAAGAGCCTGTAAGTGAAAATGTTGCACAGGCACAGAAAGATGCTGATGCTGCTTTCAGCGATTTCTTGAATTTGGCTGGTTCTGCAAGTGGCGATGTCGCAGCTCCGTTGTTGACTTTAGGCCCAGTCTTGAACAAGTATAGCGAAAGCAACGAAGAATACAAGCAGGCATTTGCTGATGCGTTGGCCGAAAAAACTGGAGTGTCTGCCGACGAAATGAAGAAGGAACTCGATAGCTATGCCGAGGCTTACCAAAACTTGGGTAATAACGGTGGCAACAATGAAGATCCGAATAGTCCTGTTGATGAAAACTCTTCTGCTGTTGAAGATGTTCAAACCGTTTTGGCCATCATTGAAGATGCTGAATCTGGTAACTATATGTCGGTAGTTGCCCAGTTGGGTGCTATCCAGGAAATGTCGAAGAAGTACAATAGCGATCCTAATTACAAGAAGATTGCAGACGACATTATCGACGCACGTGGTGGCGAAAATGCCGAATTGATTAAGCAGGCTCTTGCTAATCCTGCTTCTTTGCTCAATCTTTTTGGCGGCAAGTAAACGGTTAGAAAACATAAGAAGCCGTTTAAATTTTTAAGCAGCTTCTAAAGTCTTAAATTGGGTTGGGTTTATGCTCAACCCCTTTTTTTGTCCAATAAATCCAATTTGTGGCTCTTTTCAGCGTTTGGAATACCCAACCTTTGTGCAAAGAGTGTACTTTTGTGAAAAATGAATTATAGTATGAAAGCACGCAAACACATCTTTCTTCTGGTTTTCTTGTCAATCTATGCCGTGGCAATGGGTATTTATGAATATAAGGTCAACCATGCTGCCTTGAACGACGTCTTGTTAACGCTGTGCATTATGGCAGTCATCATGCTCCTTTTGTTCTTCATACTCCGCAAGAAGGAGCAGTTGCGTGAGTTGCACCAATTGGAAGATGAGACCAAGGCGCAAAATGCCGATTTCGATGATGACGATCCCGACGAGGACAAGTATCGCTTGCCGAAAGACGAAAAGTAAAAGGGCTTCGTGCACTCCATAATAAGCGGACATATAGGTCTTTTTCATTATCTTTGTAGGTATAAATCTTCTGAACGACATGGCAAAAGAATTCAATACGACAGGCAGTTGCAATCCTGAACGCCATTACATGGTGAACATCGATGACAAGTTGGCGGAAATTGAGGAACTCGTCGACAAGGGAAAGTATTTCACCATTAATCGTGCCCGTCAGTTTGGAAAAACGACTACGATGAATTTCCTTTATAATAGTTTGTCTGACGAATACCTTGTTTATCAGATAAGCTTTGAGTCTGATGGAGATTTGTTCGAGTCAAAACCGGAATTTTGCCGTGGGCTTGCCATGAAACTTTCTCGCATGCCTTTCACTTCACAAGAACAAAGCGAATTTTGGCGCACACATAACAATTGTGCCAATTTTGACGAGTTTTCAGTTGTTGTAACAGAATTCTGTAAGACACAAGGCAAAAAGGTGGTTTTAATGATTGACGAAGTGGACAAAAGCACCGACAATCAGATTTTCCTGCATTTTTTAGGTATGCTTCGCAACAAATACCTAGATAGAGACAAGAATGGTATGGATTCCACCTTCCATTCCGTTATTCTTGCCGGGGTGTACGATGTCAAAAACCTCAAATTAAAGATTCGCAGTGACGAGGAGAGAAAGTACAATTCGCCTTGGAATATAGCTGTCCGTTTTAATGTTGATATGACATTGAGCGCGGATGGCATCAAAGGAATGCTCGACGAATATGAGTCAGATTACCACACGGGTATGGACACTAGGCTGATTGCTGACGAGATTCGCAGACTCACGTCTGGCTATCCGGTGTTGGTCAGCTATATCTGTTCCCTTATCCACCAAGAGTTGCAAGGCGACTGGACAATAGAAGGTGTCAACAAAGCGGCAAAGTATATCATCATTGGCAATAATACATTGGCTGACGATATTTCTAAAAACCTTGGTAATAACAAGGAATTAAGGGATTTCATGTATTCAATCTCCGTCAACGGTGAGACTTACAGCTATAACCTTACTGATGAGATTCTCAAAATAGCCGATATGTACGCCTATATCAAGAATGTAGACGGACATGTCGCAATCCACAATGCCATATTTGAGGAAATCTTCCATGAATATTTTTCGATTCGTTATCAACGCGAAAATTCGGGCAAGATAAGCGTCACTAAATCCGAATATATTCTTGGAGGCAAACTCAATATGGAGTACGTAATTGAGCGTTTCAAGGATTTGATAGAGGAAGAATACCGTGACGAGGATGCCGAGTTCCTGGAACGACAGGGACGTTTGCTATTTCTTTGCTTCCTAAAGCCAATCATAAACGGCATTGGCTATTACTACGTTGAGCCACAGACACGCGATAACAAGCGAATGGATATTGTGGTCAATTATGCTGGAGAAGAATTCTTGATAGAGCTCAAGTTGTGGTATGGTACAAAGTATGAGCGTAAAGGCGAAGACCAGACTTCGGAATATGCCAACACACGTGGCTTAAAGAAAGCCTACCTCATTACCTTCTCTTTCCTAAAGGAGAAGGTCGTGCAAGCCGAACCTGAATGGAAAACTGTCAACGGAGTGGATGTTTACGAAGGAATTATTTGGGCGAAGAAGAGATGATTGCCCTACAAAGGCACCTCCCAACCAAAACATTCATGATAGTACGCTTCCCGGAGAAGTGGATGTTAATACATTAGTTTTCTAGTTATTAGAGTGACTTGATGTCACCTCGAAAAGCCATAAAGACGACAAGTTGGCGTAGATGAAGCAGAAGGGTTAGTTTGAAACTTTTTCATTATCTTTGTAGGTATAAATCTTCTGAACGACATGGCAAAAGAATTCAATACGACAGGCAGTTGCAATCCTGAACGCCATTACATGGTGAACATCGATGACAAGTTGGCGGAAATTGAGGAACTCGTCGACAAGGGAAAGTATTTCACCATTAATCGTGCCCGTCAGTTTGGAAAAACGACTACGATGAATTTCCTTTATAATAGTTTGTCTGACGAATACCTTGTTTATCAGATAAGCTTTGAGTCTGATGGAGATTTGTTCGAGTCAAAACCGGAATTTTGCCGTGGGCTTGCCATGAAACTTTCTCGCATGCCTTTCACTTCACAAGAACAAAGCGAATTTTGGCGCACACATAACAATTGTGCCAATTTTGACGAGTTTTCAGTTGTTGTAACAGAATTCTGTAAGACACAAGGCAAAAAGGTGGTTTTAATGATTGACGAAGTGGACAAAAGCACCGACAATCAGATTTTCCTGCATTTTTTAGGTATGCTTCGCAACAAATACCTAGATAGAGACAAGAATGGTATGGATTCCACCTTCCATTCCGTTATTCTTGCCGGGGTGTACGATGTCAAAAACCTCAAATTAAAGATTCGCAGTGACGAGGAGAGAAAGTACAATTCGCCTTGGAATATAGCTGTCCGTTTTAATGTTGATATGACATTGAGCGCGGATGGCATCAAAGGAATGCTCGACGAATATGAGTCAGATTACCACACGGGTATGGACACTAGGCTGATTGCTGACGAGATTCGCAGACTCACGTCTGGCTATCCGGTGTTGGTCAGCTATATCTGTTCCCTTATCCACCAAGAGTTGCAAGGCGACTGGACAATAGAAGGTGTCAACAAAGCGGCAAAGTATATCATCATTGGCAATAATACATTGGCTGACGATATTTCTAAAAACCTTGGTAATAACAAGGAATTAAGGGATTTCATGTATTCAATCTCCGTCAACGGTGAGACTTACAGCTATAACCTTACTGATGAGATTCTCAAAATAGCCGATATGTACGCCTATATCAAGAATGTAGACGGACATGTCGCAATCCACAATGCCATATTTGAGGAAATCTTCCATGAATATTTTTCGATTCGTTATCAACGCGAAAATTCGGGCAAGATAAGCGTCACTAAATCCGAATATATTCTTGGAGGCAAACTCAATATGGAGTACGTAATTGAGCGTTTCAAGGATTTGATAGAGGAAGAATACCGTGACGAGGATGCCGAGTTCCTGGAACGACAGGGACGTTTGCTATTTCTTTGCTTCCTAAAGCCAATCATAAACGGCATTGGCTATTACTACGTTGAGCCACAGACACGCGATAACAAGCGAATGGATATTGTGGTCAATTATGCTGGAGAAGAATTCTTGATAGAGCTCAAGTTGTGGTATGGTACAAAGTATGAGCGTAAAGGCGAAGACCAGACTTCGGAATATGCCAACACACGTGGCTTAAAGAAAGCCTACCTCATTACCTTCTCTTTCCTAAAGGAGAAGGTCGTGCAAGCCGAACCAGAATGGAAAACTGTCAACGGAGTGGATGTCTACGAAGGAATTATTTGGGCGAAGAAGTAACGATTGTTCCGAATAATACTCTGCACCAAGCAGAAGAGACAAGATATGAAATCAGTCCTAGGGCTGATTTTTCTTGTTTTATGCATTATCTTTGTTGTTGACAAGCAGAATGAGTATTCGTTCCACCATCTGTCTTGTAAAAAAATGGTAGGAAATATGCTAAATTCATTGCGAAACGTTGAATTTTTCTAGCGAATTATTACTATAAGATATTAAGAAACTGTTTAAATTTAATTCAAAACTAATTTGAGAGAGAAAAAAAATCT
>JAKSKR010000002.1 GCA_024401645.1 Paludibacteraceae bacterium
CAAAGACCCTCTGATTAACAGTCAGATGCTCTAACCGACTGAGCTAAGGAAGAATGTGTGTTGTCTTTCCAACCGCCAAGGGAATTTCTCGCCCCCGTTGCTCTTCCTTTTGGACTTGAACCAAAGACCCTCTGATTAACAGTCAGATGCTCTAACCGACTGAGCTAAGGAAGAATATTTGTTTGCTTTTTCAAAAGCGATGCAAAATTAAAGTAATTTTTTGAACTTTGCAATATGTTAACGAGAAAAATATTCACTAAATTAGCAGAACTAATTCTTAGATAATAAAAAACAGAACTTTATGGCTAAAAAAATATTAGGTATTGGTAATGCTCTTACCGATATGTTGTGTGTACTTGATTCTGATGACATTTTGTCTTCAGCCGGCTTACCTAAAGGTAGCATGCAGCTGGTTGACAAGGATGTACAGATGGGACTTTTGAAGAACTTGGAAGGCCGCGACGTAAAAAAGGCACGTGGTGGTTCTGTCCCTAATACTATTGCCGGTATTCAGCAACTTGGCTTGCAGACTGGTTTCGTTGGTCGTGTTGGTAACGATGCCGTTGGCGACTTCTTCGAGGGCGACCTTAAGGGCATTGGCGTAAATTCTATGATTGTACGCGATGCCAATTTGCCTACTGGTACCTGCCTTTCTTTAATTTCGCCCGACGGCGAACGTACCATGGCTACTTGCTTGGGCGCGACTGGCCAGTTCGCTGCCAATGAAATTAAGCCCGAAATGTTCGAAGGTTACGGCATCTGCCACATCGATGGTTACTTGCTTCAAAACCACGAACTCATTGAAAAGGCAATGGAGTTGGCGCACCAGGCGGGTGTCCTCATTTCACTCGACCTTGGCAGCTACAACGTGGTGGCTGACAATCTGGATTTCTTGCAGCGCGTCATTCCACAGTATGCAAATGTGGTTTTTGCCAACGAAGAGGAATCGAAGGCATATACGAATAAGGAACCAGAAGAAGCTCTCGAAATATTGGCATCGCAAGTCGACTATGCCATCGTTAAGGTGGGCTCAAAGGGCTCGTTCATTAAACACAATGGCGAAAAGGTGTTTGTTAAGCCGTTGCCTAACTGCAATTGCATAGACACTACCGGCGCTGGCGACCTTTACGCTTCTGGCTTCTTGTATGGCTTGGCTAACGACAAGAACATTGCAGAGTGCGGACGCATTGGCGCTTTGGTTTCTGGTAACGTGGTCGAAGTGGTGGGTACTACCATAGATGCTACCCGTTGGAATAACATTAAGGCAAACCTCTAATGGGGTTTGCTCAATGTTTTTCTCTAATTTTGTATTTCATTAAGCTCTGTTTGTCATAATGCGACTTTTTCTTATAAGCCTTTGGCTTTTTACATGTTCTTTGGTTGGCTTCTCACAAAAGTTGGAGGTAGGTACTTCGTCGAAATATTCCAATGGCGCATACCACACGACTTCTGTCTATATGGTCGATGCCCCTGTCAGCCGTCTCGATGCTGTCTTGCACGAGATTTATATGGGCATTCAGAACCAACCTACCAAGAACCTAAAGTGGCTTTGGAAGAATTTGGGACATCACGACAATGTGGAAAACGATATTGCTTTCTCGGAGCGTGGTTTTAGTTTCGATCCTGCAACCTCGAAGTACGTCCTCAAACTGGGGGTTGCCATGAAGAAGGGCGACAATCCTATGCTCTTCAACGTTGAGGGCGACATGAAGGAATTTTACAGTGGTGGTAGGAAGAACCTGCTGCTGACGGTGACGAAACGAATAAAGATTCTCGACAACGCGCGCTTCTCCATCGTTTCGGTTCCACAACCGGGCGGAAAATCGGCCATTCAGGTCAAGTCGGACCTCGATTTTGGTTGGTTCTTCAGCATGTTCTTTTCCGAAAGCCGTTACCGTTCCATCATGGAGTGGCGTATTCAGGGTCTTACCATGAACATAAAGAAAAGGGCCGAGGGCGACACTAGTAGCAACTACTAATTAGCTTATAGGGTAGGCCTAATGTTATTATAGAGTGATTATTGAGAAGAAATTTAGCAAATGTTAGTACGTATTTATCCCGAAAACCCTCAAGAGAGGGAAATTGATAGGGTAGTGCAATTCCTCCGCGATGGAGGACTAGTTGTCTATCCGACCGACACGGTTTATGGCTTGGGTTGTGACATTTTCAACACCAAGGCAGTCGAAAAAATATGTTGGTATAAGAAGATTGATCCGCGCAAGGTCAACCTCTCTTTCATCTGTTACGACCTTTCAAACATCAGTGAGTATGCCAAGGTCGACAACGACACTTTCAAACTGATGAAGAAGAACTTGCCTGGCCCGTTCACCTTCATCCTCAACGGTAACAACAGTTTGCCGAAATTGTTCAGAAACAAGAAGACAGTGGGCATTCGTGTGCCCGACAACAACATCATCCGCCAGCTTGTAAAGGGCTTGGGTAACCCTATTCTATCTACTTCGGTTAAAGACGATTCTACCGACGAGTTGGAATACTTTACCGACCCCGAACTCATGGAAGAGAAGATGGGGCACTTGGCCGACGTCATCATCAATGGCGGCTATGGCGAACTTAATCCGTCAACGGTGGTCGACTGCACTGGTCCCGAACCTGTAATTGTGCGTCAAGGTAAAGGCGAACTCATTTGGTAAGCTAGCTTTATGTGGGTTCTACTTGCATTGTGCTCGGCGTTCTTCTTGGGCATTTACGATGTGTTTAAGAAGCGTTCGCTCAATGGCAACGCTGTGTTGCCTGTCTTGTTCCTCAACGTTTTCATTTCGTCTCTCATCTTCTTGCCGGTGTTGGCACTGTCAAGAATAAGCCCCGATGTGGCTAGCAACTTGAGCATTTATGTGCCTCAAGTCGATGCCCACACGCATTTCTACATCTTCCTTAAGGCCATATTGGTGTTAAGTTCGTGGGCTTGCGGATTCTTCGCATTGAAGCATCTGCCGGTCACCATCTTTGCTCCCATACGTGCCACACAGCCGGTTTGGACCATTGTTGGTGCTCTGCTCATCTTTGGCGAGTCGCTTACTGGTGTGCAAGTGGCTGGTGTCAGCATCACCCTCATCTGTTTCTTCCTGTTCTCAACTGCAGGTCACCGCGAAGGCATTTATTGGAAGAATAACGTGTGGGTGTGGCTCATTGTGGCGGCAACCTTGTTGGGCGCTTGCAGTGGCTTGTACGACAAGCAGCTCCTACGCTCGTTCGACCGCATGGCAGTGCAGGTCTACAGCACGTTCTACCAGGCGGCTTTCATGTTTGTCGTCCTCATGCTAGTTTGGTTCCCAACCCGAAAGAAGAATACGCCGTTTCAGTGGCGCTGGACCATTGTGGGCATTTCGGTATTCCTTTGCATTGCCGACTATGTCTACTATAAGGCACTTTCACAGCCCGACTCACTTATTTCCGTAGTGTCAACCATTCGCCGTTCGGGGGCTGTCATTTCATTCCTCTATGGCGCGTTCTTCTTGCACGAGAAGAATTTGCGTACCAAGGGCGTTTACTTGGCAGGCGTGTTGCTCGGTGTGGCTTTGTTGGTATTAAAATAATCGATTTTCTCAATGGCAGACGAAACTCAATCGGTAGGCAATCCCTTGCTCGATCGTGTCCGCGATGGGTTGGCCTTGTCTAGGGCGCAAAAGGTGCAGCTGGTGTTCCAGCTCAGCTTGCCCGCTATCATGGCGCAGTTGTCTACCATTATTATGGATTACATCGATGTCAGCATGGTGGGTAGCTTGGGCGCAAACGCCTCGGCTTCCATCGGATTGGTGTCAACCAGCATCTGGCTCATTTGCGGTCTCTGTGGTTCTGTCGCGTCTGGCTTTTCGGTGCAGGTTGCGCACCTGGTTGGTGGCAACGACAACGTAAGGGCAAGGTCAGTCTTGCGCCAATCCATTGTCACTACCTTGTGCTTCGGGGTACTCATGGCAGTTGTTGGCTGTTCCATCAGTCCCTTCTTGCCTGGCTGGCTAGGCGGCGACGCCTCCATCATAGACGATGCTTCTAGCTACGTCTTCATTTTTTGTTTGGCATTGCCATTGCTTCAGCTAAACTGGTTGTGCAGTGCCATGCTACGTTGTAGCGGAAACATGCGTGTGCCCAGCATTCTGAATGTGCTCATGTGTGTGCTCGACGTTTTACTCAACTTCATCTTCATATTTCCAACCCGCACGGTAACGTTGTTTGGTGCCGAATTTACGGCGCCTGGTTTTGGCTTGGGAGTGTCTGGTGCAGCGGTTGGTTCGGTGCTTGCCGAGGCTATCGTCGCGCTACTTATGTGCTATTTCCTCTGTTGCCGTTCCAATGTCATGAGGTTGTCTCACGAGAAGGGAAAGTTCACCCCAACGGCTCCGGTCTTGAAGAAGGCTCTGCATGTGGGGTTGCCTATTGGTGTTGAGCATTTCGTTATGTGCAGCGCTCACGTGGCATCTTCGGTCATCATAGCCCCATTGGGTCCGGCTGCAATTGCTGCAAATGCGTTTGGCATTGTCATTGAAAGCTTGTGCTACATGCCCGGCTATGGTATTGGCGATGCGGCTACAACCCTCATTGGCCAAAGCTTGGGCGCCAAGCGTAAGGACCTCTGTAACAGTTTTGCACGCCTTTCGGTGTTGCTGGGTGTCTTGGTCATGACTCTGCTAGCGGTGGTTATGTACATTTTTGTACCTAACCTTATGGCAATTATGTCGCCCGATTCTGTCGTTCAGCAACTCACCATACAGGTGCTTCGCATTGAAGCGTTTGCCGAACCTATGTATGCGGCCTCTATTGTGGCCTACGGCGTGTTCGTTGGTGCAGGTGACACCTTGTTGCCTTGCTCCATGAACTTGGCAAGCATCTGGGTCGTGCGCATCCCGTTGTCTTTCTTCTTGGTGAAGTCTATGGGCTTGCCTGGTTTCTGGTTGGCAATGTGCATCGAACTCTGTTTCCGTGGTCTCATATTCCTTGTCCGCCTCTTCATCGGCAACTGGACCAAGTCGGCCCACAAGTTAGAATCTTCCTAGCTCACGATGGCGAAAACATGGGATAAGCGCGAAATCGATGGGAAAACAACAAAAGGGTAAAAATAGAGTATTAGGTTTACAATATGGATAAAACAATCATAAAAGGCCAGACATTCTCTGGCGAGCGTCCTTTGTTCGAGTCTCACAACTTGCGTCTCGAAGAAGTTTATATTGGTACTGGCGAATCTGCAATTAAGGAATGTAGCGACATCGAGGCGGTGAACTGCCGTTTCGAGGGTAACTATCCTTTCTGGCACGTAAATAGATTCATTATTGATAATTGCACCTTCCTTAAAGGTGCGCGTTCTGCACTCTGGTATTCTTCTGACTTGAAGATGACCAATACGGTGATTGACGCACCGAAAATGTTCCGCGAAATGGAGAACATACAGATTGAAAACGTGCAGGTGAACGATGCCGATGAATATTTCTGGCGTTGTAACAATATTGTGGTTAAGAATTTAACCTTGCACGAAGGCACTTACCCTTTCATGTTCTGCAACAACATAAAGGTCGACGGACTGGTTAGCGACAGCAAGTACGTATTCCAATATGTGAAGAACGTGGAAATACGCAATGCGAAAATTACGACTAAAGATGCCCTTTGGGAGGTGGAAAACGTAACGGTTTACGATTCTGAACTCAATGGCGAGTATTTAGGGTGGCATTCAAAGAACCTTCGTCTGGTCAATTGTCACATTACAGGCGAACAGCCTCTTTGCTATGCCGAAGACCTTGTGCTCGAGAATTGTACCTTTGGAGCCGACTGCGACCGTGCCTTCGAATATTCAACTCTGAATGCCGACATTAGGGGCGCTATCACCAACATAAAGAATCCAAAATCGGGACGTATTGTTGCCGATTCTATCGGTTCTATCACCATCGATGCAAACATCAAGGCGCCGGCTAACTGCATTATTGAAGAACGAAAAAAATAGTTTGTGTATGTTTTATTCCGTAATCTTACTGGTTCGTGATCCTGCGATAAGCCGTTTTGCCTTAATTGCCGTAGGTTTTTTACTCTTTGCCATTGTTGTGGGATCTGTGGTTGGTATGATAATTAACCGAAAGAACCCCAAGACAAAGTTCGATGAACAAATATCTCAACCCTCACTTTCTTCTGTCGTTAGTGGCGTTGTTTCTGGCCCTACAGGAAAGGCTGGTGGAATCAATGCCAACAATGTGACTGGCTATTTAAGTGTTGAAGGAAGGCGCACTAAACATTGCCAGGCGGTAGCGGGCGTATTTGCACACATTTTCCAAAAGTTCAATTGCTTCAACAGGCAAACAGTTAACGCATCGCGCAAGACAATTGTTTCAAATTTCATGACGGTTAAAAGCACGACCGATGCTATGGCGTTTATGCAGAGACTCTTGGGACATGCGCCAGTCAATACAGATGCCTATTTGCAGATGGCGGCCGATGTGTGTAACGATAAACAGCGTTCTGTTTTGGCAAATTCTATATGTTCGGTATTTGGCCGTAAACTCAATGCGGAGGAATGGAAAATCATAGCCGATGTTTTAGATGCAATTAAAGTCTCTGCAGACGAAAAGGCCGCACTCCAGCAAAGGTACTCAACCGTAGCCACTGATTAGGAGAAGGCTTTTCTGCTCTCGGTTAATAACTTATTTCCGGAAAAGTGCTTGTAAATGACACGTTTGTCGTAAATTTGCACATTCTAACTCGAAATAGGGTGCTATTTCTGTGATGCAATTTTATGAAGTATATTTTTGAATTGAGATTTTTGTGTGTACTTGTTTCGTTTCTAACTTGTTTTAATGCATTTTCTGCAGAAGAACTATGTCCACACGAATTTGTTACCGATACGGTAAAAGCTTCTTGTACCAAGGCTGGACTCATCAGCTCGGTTTGTTCCCTGTGTGGCTATAAGGAACAAATTGAATTGGAAGCCAAGGGACACAACTACGAACGTACCGAACATAAGTCGGCAACCTGCCTTAAAACAGGCCTCGATACTTACGTTTGTAGTCGTTGCGACGCTTCTTACCTCGATACCCTTGCTCCTAAAGGACACAACTACGAACGTACCGAACATAAGTCGGCAACCTGCCTTAAAACAGGTCTCGATACCTATGTTTGTAGCCGTTGCGAAGATTCTTACCTCGACACCATTCCGGCTAAAGGCCATAACTATGTAAGTAAGGTGGTTGAACCTACCTTGCAAGACTCTGGTTACACCAAGCACACTTGCAGCCGTTGCGAAGATTCTTACATCGATAGCATTGTACCCAAACTCGACATTAAGGACTACTATGCGTTGAAGCTTAACGAGGTAATGCCTTGCAACACCTCCACCATCATAAACAAAGACGATTACAACTTTGTGGGTTATCTCGAAATCTATAACCCTACAACCCATACCATCAATCTTCAGAACTGTGTTTTGACTCACTACAAGATGAAGTCTACTGGCGAATACGAAGAAAAGTGGGTTTGGGAAATAGATAAGTCGCTTAAGGTTAGCGCCAATGGTTATACCCTTTTGTGGATGGACGAGACCACAAGGTCGGGCCATGCTCCATATAAACTCGATCCTGACGGCGGTTACCTTACATTAAGGGCTGAAGGTGTTCTTGTTGACTCTTTGGCATATGGCGAGGCCGACGTTCATGTGGCTTTCGGTCGTTATGGCGAAACAACAGGTTTAATGGAGCCTTCTCCTGGCGCCGAAAACACACCTGTTTATACCAACCGATGCAGTAAACCGGTGTTTAGCCAGACGCCTGGCGTATTGAACACTTCAATATCTCTCGTGTTGACATCAAAGACGGAAGGCGCGTCCATCTACTATACAACCGATGGCACTCAACCTTCTGCAACTAATGGTAAGCTCTACACTGCTGCTATATCGGTAGCTGCAAATGCCAACATCAGAGCCATTGCTTATAAGAATGGCATGTTGCCTAGTAAGATTACGACTGGCTCGTACATCTTTATGGATGCTGCACACTCAAAGTGTAATGGCTTCACTGTTCCTATCGTCTCTATTACCATCGACAAACTTTACTACGACGACTCTAAATATGGTATGTTCGTTGTGGGCTCTAATGGTGTGCAGGGCGAAAAGGACTGCCAAAGCGAGTGGGCTAACTACAACCGCGATTGGAAACGTCCGCTTAACTTCGAATACTTTGTCGATGGTAAGCAGGTGGTTTCACAAGAGGTGGAATCGGCCATAGAGGGTGGTTGCTCTCGTAACGAGAAGATCAAGTCTATCTCACTTAAGACTTCTAAAAAGACCGGCAAGAGCAAGTACGATTATACGTTCTTCGACTGTAAGCCAAACGTTAAGCACCAGACCCTTCACTTGCGTAATGGAGGAACTGCTTTCTCTTGCATTCCTTTCCGCGATGGCCTGATGCAGACTTTCACGCACGGCATGAACATCGACTACCAAGCCTACCAGCCGGTTGCTTACTACTTGAATGGTAAGTACATTGGCTTGATGGGACTTAACGAAAGAACCAATGCCGACTATGTGAAGGCCAACTACGGTTACGAAGACGAGGAAATTGACCTCATCTCTATTTCGGACCAGACTGGCATTAAGGCTTCGAAGGGCGACAAGGTGGCTTATAACGAATTGGTCAGCTACTTGAACGATAACGATCCTAAAACAACCGACGGTTACTACGAAGAGGCTTGTAAGAGAATGGATATGGACGAGTACATCGACTATAACATCTTCCAACAGTTCATCGTTAACACCGACTGGCCTGGTAACAACACCAAAATTTGGAGAGCTAAAGACGGTGGACGTTTCCGTTGGATTCTCTACGATACCGATTTCGGTTTTGGCTTGTGTGGTTATAGTTGGCTAAACTCTTCCGACCGTAATATGATTGAATGGTGTAAGGGTTACGATGGCTCTTGGGCTAACCAACAGACGTGGATGGTCGACATCTTCAAGCCGCTTTCTAAAAATCCTGATTTTAAGAAGAAGTTCACCACCAAGTACCTCATCAACTTGGCAGATCGTTTTAGCGAAGAGAACATCAACCATGTATTTGATAGCATTATCGACTTGGTTAGCGACGAATTCTGTGCTTCGGGTGGTGACGATAGTCGTTTGTCGTCTATGCGTAAATTCGCACTCGAAAGACCTAAAAACATCTATAAGCATTTGAAGTATTATGTCGATGGCGACTCTGTTGTCAACTTCTCAATTAATAGTGATGTCGATGGCGCTGTCTTTGCTCTTAACGGCGAAAAGATAAACAACTTCAACGGTAAGTACATTGCCGGCTACGATTTCGACATTCAAGCCTATGCGCCTGCTGGTTATAAGTTCGTGGGTTGGGAAATTTCAGACTCTTCAAGCATCAAGTCGCTTGCTACTTCTGGTGCGAAGGAAGCCTATGTGCCTGGCACAATGTCTGGAACCTTGAAGAAGAGTGTTAATATATGGGCCATCTTCAAGAAGTGCGACGAGGCTCTTCCTACCCTAGTCATCAACGAGGTGTGTGCTAGTAGCGACTCTAAATCGGCCAATGCCGACGATTACCATTCTTACCCAGACTGGATTGAGCTGTACAACTATGGTGAAAAAGACATCGACTTGTCTGGTTTCATTATTACCAACAGCAAGAACAACATGGTTTCTCAATTGCCGCTCAATAGCAACATGATTATTAAGGCTGGCGGTTACAAGGTTTTGTGGGCGAAGGGCGACAACAGCCTTGGTGCAAAATACTTGAACTTCAAGCTCGACAACGACAAACCTTCAACCATTGGTTTGTCTTACTTGAATGTTGCAGACCAAATAGACCAGATTAAGTTTGTCTCGCATTCTACCAACTATTCTTATGGTAGGGCTCAAGACAACGGCGAAAAGTGGAAGATATTCACAATGTGCCTAAACGAAGACCTTTACTCTGCAACCCCAGGCAAGGCAAACGGCTCGGTTTGCGAATTGCTTTCGGTTGACGAAGGCTTGGCGCTTACCGAAGAGCCAACGGTTAGAATTTACCCTAATCCGGTTTCTGACGTCTTAAACATCGAGAGCGACGAAACGGTTGAGGCTGTTGCCATCTACAGTATGAGTGGTTCAATGGTTATTAACGAGGTGGGCGACGTCAACGCTGTCAACGTTCACAGTTTGCCAAAGGGCATCTATATGCTCGAGACCATTACCGCTGGCACTACACAGCGTATGAAACTCATCAAACGATAATCTCATAATTTGAATTATAAGGAAAACCGAGTACATTTGTGCTCGGTTTTTATGTTTCTGTATTAAAGCAATAACACGGTATTTCTTATGCAAACAAAATATAACTTCGACCAGGTTGTTAATCGTCGTAATTCTAATTCCTATAAGTGGGATAATACTCAACCTGATGTCTTGCCGCTTTGGGTGGCCGATATGGACTTCCAGGCTGCCCCTTGCATTACGCAGGCTTTGCATCGCCGCATCGACCATGGGGTGTTTGGCTATGTTAAGGTACCCGAATCGTACTACGATGCTGTTATCTCGTGGTTCAGTCGCCGACATGGGTGGACCATGCAGCGCGATTGGATTGTCTACATACCCGGCGTAGTGCCCGCATTATCGGCCATCATTAAGGCTATGACGAACCCTGGCGACAAGGTGCTTATTCAAACACCGGTCTACAACTGTTTCTTCTCGTCTATTCGTAACAATGGTTGCATCATCGAAGAGAACGAGTTGGTCTATGCCAATGGCACCTATACGATCGATTTCGACGATTTTGAGCGCCGTGTGTCAAATCCACAGGTAAAGGTATTCGTACTTTGCAACCCTCACAATCCGGCAGGTCGTGTTTGGACAGCCGACGAGTTGCGCCGCATGGGCGAACTCTGTTTAAAGCATGGTGTTTTTGTTATTGCCGACGAAATTCACTGCGAAATGGTAAGCCCAGGTCATGCCTACACGCCTTATGGTACACTATCGCCCGAACTTTTAAAGAATGCAGCCATCTGTACTTCGCCTAGCAAGGCGTTTAATTTGGCAGCCTTGCAAATATCTAACATCACCATTGCCGATGCCGATGTTCGTCAGCGTGTCGACAAGGCCATCAACATCAACGAGGTGTGCGACGTCAATGCCTTTGGCGTAGAAGCGCTACAAGCAGCTTATAACGAAGGTGAGGAGTGGCTAGATGAAGCAAATGCCTACATCTATAACAATTATCAGGTTCTATGCGATTTTGCGAAAGCAAACCTGCCTTATGTGCAAGTCTGCAAACTAGAAGGTTCTTATTTGGCTTGGCTCAAGCTCGACGGCTTTGCACCTTCTGCCGAAGTGGC
Organism: Paludibacteraceae bacterium; assembly: GCA_024401645.1. Taxonomy (GTDB): domain Bacteria; phylum Bacteroidota; class Bacteroidia; order Bacteroidales; family Paludibacteraceae; genus Physcocola. The sequence goes on from JAKSKR010000002.1 coordinate 11,305, forward strand.
TTCACGTCTTGAAAATGAATTCGGCCTTAAACTCTCTCCGGGACAAATCTACGGTGAAAGGGCCGGACGCGACTTCCTTCGCCTTAACTTGGCTTGTCCTAATGCAACCCTTGTCGCGGCTTTAAATCGCCTAAAAACTGGTTTAGATGCAATGAGGTAAATGTAATCTCTTTATAGAAACCACCTTTGCCACGGAAGTTTATTCGTCACGCAAAAATAAATATCCCCAAATGTGCACTCGCATATTTGGGGATGTTTGCTAAACTGTAACTAGTTACAATTTCTCTATTTCTTCTACTGAAAGACCGGTTGCCTTGGTGATAATGTCAAAAGCAACACCCAATTTTTTCAAGTTGCGGGCGTTATCATATTTTTCTTTTATTCGTCCTTCTTCACGTCCTTCAGCTCGCCCTTCTTCACGTCCTTCAGCTCGTCCTTCTTCACGTCCTTCTTCACGTCCTTCTGCCAAGCCATCGTTTTTTGCGGTGTTAATCACATCGTTTTGTATGCGGACATTGTCTAGGTGGCGTTCGTAGGCCTGGCGCTCTTCCGGTGTCATAGAAATGTATTTCAACTTCTCGCGGGCTTCTTGCAAACCGGGCACTTGGGTATCGTCCTTAATGACTCCGTTCTTAATATACTCCATCCACTCTTCTATCGGTGTTTTCGCCAACGAGTTGAACTGGTTGACCCTTATAAGGAAATACTCTGGGAAAACGTCCCCAGCCGGCCACTTGCGGAAGGTACCTTGTTGTTTTCGGCTTATTTGAAGCACATCATCAGCAAATACGCCCTTGAATTCGGTTTTGCCATGGTACAGATAGTCCTTTCCTGTGCCCATATCAAAATAGAGGATGTTGACTGAATAGACTTTTTTTACCTTGTCGTAGTCGCAGCCCAGTGACACATGCTCGCAGATTGTCTTGCTTACCCCATAAAGGATGCGTTCCAAGAAATACACCTCACGCGATAGTTGTACCTCCACGATGATTATCTCATCTTTCGAGTTTCTAGCCTTGATGTCCACACGGTTGAACTTGTCGTCGTAGCTGTCTTGGTTACTCTCGCTTTCAAGTATTTCAGTAATGGTAATCTTTTCGTCGAGGAGCACTGTCAACAAGCCTTCTAACACGCTAAAGTTGGCCTTGTCGCGAAGCATTCGCTTCACGGCCCAGTCAAAATGTATGTATTTTTCAGCTACCATAACCTTGGGTTTGTTGTTTCAACAAAAATACATCTTTTAGATTATAACTCAAAATTTTATGAGTTCCTAACAAATATGTCAGCCAGTGCCTTGTGGGCATCTTCCATTCCAAAAAGAGCAACGCCAATGCGCAGTGCTTTTTTCTTATGTTCCAACTCGGCGTTTACGCCAATCTTCCCTTTCTCGGGTTGCCATTTGTTTAGGGCTTCGGTTTGGAGTGCTACGTTTGACGGGGTGTTGGCAATGAGTGTAACCAGGTGCTTCTTGTCGGCAAGTTTAGCGGCAATGCCCATCTGTAACAACATAAGCTCATCCTCGTCAATGTCAACAATATCAACGTTCCCATTGCTTTCTACTTGTTCTGCAGCCTTGTTGCAACGGTCTTCAAGCGTAAGCAGAACGTTGAAAGGAATTCTGCATTCGGTAACTAGGAAGTTCTTGTATGCTTCCCAATATTTTATCTTTTTGAAAAAGTCGAAAATTGACATTACTTGCGAATGTTGATTTTAATTTCATTTTCCGAACGGACGTCCTGTCCGTCTTTCTTTGCAGGTGTCCAGCGTGGCATTGAGAATAGGGTGGCAACAGCCTCGGCATCTAACTCGTTGCCTTGCGATTGGGTTACCTTCAAATTGCTGATGGCACCGCTCTTTTCTACCACAAAGCAGATGGTAACGGTTCCTTGTTTGCCCTTGGCATGCTTCGGATAGGTTACATTTTCCTTCAAGAAGTTGGCAAGTGCCGCATCGCCATTGGCGAAGTGTGCCTTTTCGTCTACCTCGTTAGCCTTGTATATGATGCTGTTCTCTTTGTTGCGAGATATGTTTATCTCTTGCGAGATAGAAGAGTACACCATAAAGCACTGTTCCATCGACGCGTTTTCAACGGCTGCCATTTTCTCGGCAAGTTCGCTTTCGGTTTCTTCCCTAACTATTTCGTAAGTCTTGCCGTTTATGTGCTTAAATTCCTTCCAACCCAATGCGTTGTGGTAGGCGTCTTCGCTACCGCTTGGCACAGTTAGTTGCAAGGTGTCGCTAATGGCATAGCTGGCAAGCATGTTTGCCCTTGGTGGCTTTGTTCCTTCTACCTTTAGCTCGGTAAGGCCCTCGCAGGTTGCAATGGAGCTGATGCCCACACTGTCTACTGATGCCGGAATGGTCAGGCTCTTCATGCTGCTACAGCTGGCAAAGGCTGCAAAGCCAATGGTCTTTAGGTTTGCAGGTAACTTTAGGTCTTCTAGGCTGCTGCAGTTGGTGAATGCAGCACCGCCAATGCTTTGCAAGCTGGCTGGTAGTTTTAGGCTCATTAGGGTAGTGTCGCCCGCAAATGCCATGTCGCCAATGGTGGTAAGGGTGCTTGGCAACGATATGTCCCTCAATCTGAAACAGAGGGCAAGGCACGCTTCTGGCAACTCGGTCACACCTTCTGGAATATTGATTGATTCGAGGTTCGAACAACCTTGGAAGGCTTGTTTGCTGATCGTTTTCACGTTGCTAGGCAATGTCAAGCTCTTCAACTTGGCGCAACCGAAGAAGGCATTAACGCCAATCTTGGTCACACCTTTCGGAATGTTAATCTTTGTAAGGTTGCCACAGCCGTAGAAAACGTCTTCTTGAATGATGTTGATGCGGTCGGGCAGTTCAATGTCTTCTAGGTTCGAACAGCTGTAGAATGCACCGTAACCAACCGACGTACAGCTGGTTGGTATGGTTATCTTCTTTATGTTCTTACAGCCCGAAAATGCGTACATGCCGACTCTGACAACACCGTTAGGTATGGTATAGACGTCGCCTGTCTTTCCGGCAGGGTATTGCAAGACTATCTTACCGTCTTTGCTGTAAAGTACACCGCCAGCGGTTGAGCAGAAACGCTTGTTGGTTGGGTCTACTTTTATGAACGAAAGGTTCACGCAACCGGCAAAGGCTGCACCGCCAATGCTTGCTACTTCGGCTGGAATTTCAATGGCTTTCAACTCGGTACAGCGGGCAAATGCTTCCTTGCCGATAGACTGGGCACGCTTTGGCAACTTAATGGTCTTTAAGTTTTGGCAGTCGGCAAAACAACCGTTCGAAATGATGGTGACGCCTTGTGGAATGGTAAAGGTTTCCATCTTTTCGCATTCGGCAAAGGCATAGTCGCCTATTGAATTTACCTTTTCGGGTATGTTTATGCTGGTAAGGTTCTTACAACCGCCAAATGCCGAGTGCCCTATGCGGGTTAGGCTAGCTGGCAACACCACTTTTGTCAGCGTCTTACATTCCGAGAAGGCTTCGTCGGGTATTGCAGTCAGGGTGGTGGCGCTTAAGTCAATAGTGGCAAGTCTGCCACTGTCGCCTTGTGCAAGTTCTCGAAGCTCCATTAGGTCTTCCACGTTAAGTGGACCGTTTATCTTAATGCTGGTAATGCTTTTCTTGTCTTTTTTGCTTATTTTGCTAGCCAAGCTACCTGCATTGGGCAGGCTGACTGTCGTTTGGGCAGATATGGTGAAAAGGCTTATCAGCAGTCCTATTAGGGTTGTTTGTAGTCTCAACATGTCATCTCGTTTTTTGTTGTAGCTATAAAAATAGTTTTTTTTTGCTGAATGGCTAGCATGTTTGGTTAAAAAGTTATGGAAAATTAAGACTCATATCATCTACATTGTTGCTATCTTTGCGTTCACAATAATTTGTTATATGTTAGGTACAATAGTCAACGCAACTGCCATACTTGTAGGCTCAAGCATTGGTTCCATCTTTAAGCAATCGGTCAAGGAGAAATACCGTAAGGTGTTGTTCAATGCCTTGGGCTTGGCGTCCATCATGTTAGGTGTCAATGCATCGGTCGGCAACATGCACAAGAGTGAGTTCCCGGTGCTTTTCATCATTAGTTTGGCTGTAGGAAGTGTTGTGGGTACCTATTTCGACTTTGCCGGCAAACTCGACCAGTTTGAACAGCGCCGTAGGGCAAAACGTAAGCAGTCTGACGATGCCCCCCGTCTGGTTGAAGGTCTTACCACAGGTTGCCTATTGTTCTGCATAGGCACATTTTCAATAGTTGGTCCCGTCCTTTCTGCTTTAGAAGGCAACAACACATTCCTCTATACCAATGCTACGCTCGACTTTGTTTCAAGCATGGTGCTGGCTGCTGTCTATGGTTGGGGTATGATGTTGGCTGCTCCTATTCTTTTTTGTTGGCAAGGCATGTTCTACGTCATTGCTTTGGTCTTTCGTGAGGCAATGCCCGAACCTATGCGTGTAGAACTTTCTATTGTGGGTGGGGTGCTAATCCTTTGCTCTGGCCTTTCGTTGCTGAATATAAAAGATTGCAAGACGGTCAACCTGCTCCCTAGCTTGCTGGTGCCTGTCTTGTTTTATTTGGTAAAGGGCTGTTTTTAAGACGTCTTGAATTTCTTCTTGGGTAGGGCGCTATAAGTTATATGAAATGCAAATGATTAATGGGCTAGTGGGCTGTATATTTTGCTTCGTTTACGTCTTTGCTTTCCTCTGTTTCCTGTCTGCACAGCCTCTTAAAGTGTGAAATGATCTTTGTTGTAAATAAAGCTTCACATTGTTCCTTTGTTAAATCGTAGGCTCCTTCGTAGTCTACGTGTAGCAAATAATTAATTTTTTCCGAAAGGGTAAACGCCACGTTGTCGAAATGGAAGGCCTCTTCTACCGACAATGGTATCAACTGCAAGAAGTTGATGGTACGGCCGGTCTTGGTAGTATAGTGGGTGCGGATAAGGTAGGGTAACGGACGGCATAGAAATACACTCTTCGACTTTGCCGCTTCTAGTTCTTCTTCATAACTGATAGTCTCGTTGCAGAAGTATGCCTCGCCATAGTCTTTTGGCGAACGGGCAACCATCTTCAAAAGTCTTATTGGCCACCAGTTCTCTTCCTTAATGTCTCCTTCCTCAAACACCTTCCAGTCGGGCGGTAGGTACATTACGTATTCGTTGTATTCCGTATTTAGGTTTTTAATGCGTTGCTCGTCGGTAAGTGGCATTCGGTATGCCCCGGCTCCAATGGTGACAATGGTGTAGTACGGGTTTTCTTCGCTTGGTTCTATGACGGCGAGGTCTATATGAACACCTTCCGATTTCTTCTCGTGTCCAATCGATGCAATCTCACCGAAACGATGTTCAATATAGTCTTGTATGTCGTCAATTTCATCAGCCCCATAATAGTCATCTGTTTCATCCAATGCAGCACCTTCTTTTGCTTGCTTCCAGAATGCCAACAGGTTTTTCAGGTCCTCTTTTAGGCCGTCACCTGTTAGGTGTATTATTTCCGCAATCTCGGCTTCTTTCGAAAAGGTAATGACAATGCTGTCGCTGTATTCGTAGACTTTTTCTACTGATTTCCATGGCTCTGTCAGGTGGCGAACGTGTGTCCCATCGCATACTACCATTAACGAAATGCCGTATTTGTCGAATCTGTAATATGCTTTGTTTCCAAGTACCTTATACAGCTTGTAGACGTTGTAGACAAATATTGACTTTAAGCAGATGGTTACGCCTAAAAACAAAAATAGCGAACGCCAATGCCCTGTTAGAAGACCGAAAAATAATGTAAATACAAGAACAACGACCTGTAGGCCTTGGGCAATGGGCAGGCTTGCAAAGTGATGTTCGAAAGCTGATTTTAGAAGTGTAGGGAACGAGGTGTGAAACTCGCTTCTAAAAGAATATGCTTCCTCGGGTGTTTGGGTGTTTCCTATATTCTTAATGTCGTATGCCTTCATGTGTGAAAGTGATTGTTGATGCAAATATAAAGGTCATAAAGCCATCTTCCAACAATTTTTTTATATACCAAATGGTAGTTAAAGTTTTCTGATGTTTTCGTTTTCTGCGTTAGGCAGTTTTCAAAGACATCTTTGATGACTGTTTTCCAGGCCTTTCCAAGTGGTAACTATGTCCTAAAAGGCCGTTTTCTGTTAACAAACTATCACATTTTATTATTCTGCTACCGATTGGTATATAATTCCCATTTTTTTTCGTTCGAAAGTGTTTTTTTTCTTATGTTGACGTTATCTGTCAATTTGTGCCAATAACTTTGCCTTACAATTAAAAAAACGATACTATTATGGAAACAAGAGAAGATTACATATTGAAAAACTTTGCTAAAGCAGTTGGTTGCCTTGCCCTTTTGCCGGTTATCGACCTGATTTGTTACTTTATTCAGAATTCGGTTCTCGATTTTTTGTGTATGTTGTTGTGCATCCGCCTCATCTTCGAGGTTGCTGTCTGTGTTAAGCACGTCCTTGTCGACGAAGCACCGCAGGCTCAACTAAAAACACAAGAGGTCAAGAACGTCAGTAAAGAATAGTACGTCGTTTATTTGTGCTAATATCCCTGACATTTCGTCTCGAAAAATCTATCTACCTCTGAAAGGTGTCTTCTGCAAATTCATTTATTTTGTATTACTTTTGCACCATAAAACAACCTTAAAGCACAAACACGATGAATGCAACAGACTTGGCAAAACAATATAAGGCCGATTTAGAATATAACGCTGCGAATCCTATGTTCTCGGACAAGGACGACGAAATGCTGGGCGAACGCAAAGATGGCTATTACAGCAAGATTGACGACGTGAACGGCAGAAAGTTCTTGTGCCATACTTTCGACAATGGGCACTGTTACTATATGAATCCCAATACCAAGAAAATCATGCAGTTCACCGAACTTCGTCCCGATCTGTTCCTCCACAAGTACATCGAGACCTATGTCTCTAATTTTGTGCAGGCAAATGCGTTGTCCAATGTTGCCAATGCCACCTTCACCGTCCAGTTCGAGGAGGTGATTCTTGCCAATGCCGATGTTCCTTTCTTGCAGATAGAAATTGACCGCGACGAGAATGCGATTCTTGTCGAATCAATTTCTCTTGCTAGTGCCGATGTTGAAATGAAGCTTCTTGCCGGAATTTATCGCCTTTGCAAGTTCTGTGCCTTCCCTATGTTTGTTGGCAACACGTCCGATTCCCTTGCTGAAATGTTGGAAAAGGCTGGAGCCGTTAAAGATGAAGATGACATTTTTGAAATAAATGAAACAACCCAACTCTCATAAGTGAAAGAAATATACCAATAATACGCTTTGACGTTTTAATACTAGCTGTTTGACGGATTATTAAGTGCTGTTAATGTCTGGGGTGTGTAATTTTACCACATCGACATTAACTCTATATGTACATGATAATTAAGACACACAAAACGTTTGCAATAGCCGCATTGTTGTGCTTTGCTTCGTTGCCGAATGTCTTTTCGGTTGAAACTCTAAAAGTTGATTTGACGGACAGCATTCGTCCTGTCACTCATTGCGCTTCTGGTTCGCTTTATGGTATGACAGAAACTGAACCTAAAGATATTGATGGTTTGGTGGCTCCGCTTAAACCGCGCATGTTCTGCCAACCTCCCGAAGGTACTAATAAGAATCAGCACGCCTTTGGCGATGGCTATGTCGTTGCGAAACGTGTGGCTAGCACTGGCGCCAAGGTGCAGATTACCTTGCCCGACCTCCTACCTTACTGGCCATACAAGTGGCCGGGCATCAATTCCTGGTTAAGTGACGTTAAGCGCTTGGTTAACCGACGCTATACCGAGAATATAGACAATATTCATAGCTATGTAATTTGGAATGAACCCGATGGCACTTGGAAAAGTGAAAATGGCGATATGAAGTCTACGGTGTGGAAACCTACCTTCGAACTCCTTCGTGAACTCGATCCCGAAACTCCTATTGTTGGCCCTTGTATTGCCTATTACCACGAAAGTAGAATGAGGGAATTCCTTACCTATTGTAAGCAGAATAACTGTCTTCCCGACATCATTTGCTGGCACCAGTGGGGTGCTGGTGGCATTGTCGATGCCGTTAACAGCATAAAGAAACTACAAGCCGAACTGGGCATCCCCGAACGTCCTTATTGTATTAACGAATACTGTGCCGGCTCCGATTCCGAGAAACAGCAGTACGAGGGTTGCCCTGGCTATTCTGTCCCTTTCATTGCCAAGTTCGAACGCTATGGCATTGAGAGTGCAACCATTTCGTGGTGGCATGTGCCGCACCCAGGCCGCTTGGGCAGCTTGTTGACCGACGATGGCCAGAAGGGTGGCGGTTGGTGGCTATATAAGTGGTATGGCGACATGGAAGGCTATATGGCGCGCGTAACTCCGCCTAACGATAGAAGCGAGGGTCTTGATGGCTTTGCTTCGGTAGACAGGAAGAACAATTGTGCTAGCCTTGTGTTGGGTGGCAAGACAACAGGCGACGTTAATGTTGTCTTCTCTAAATTGCCCGAATTTATGGGCGGAAAGGTTAGGGTGAAGGTTGAACGCGTTACTTGGAAGAGCATCAACACTCCTGTTAAGGGTACCGACTTGGTGTCTGAAACCGATATGGTCATCAACAACGGCTCTCTCACCGTTCCCGTTAAGGTTGAAAGTGAATTGTATGGCTACCGTGTATTCATCACCCCTCTCAACGTGCCCCAATTCCCCTTTAACAACGAGGCTGCCACCATTCCTGGCAAGATAGAGGCTGAAAACTACGATGTTGCTGGACCCGGTTTCTCTTTTTTCGATAACGACTCGGAGAACAAGGGCAAGGAATACCGCGACGACGCTGTAGACATTGTGACCGCTTCCGAGGGTGGTTACGCTATCGGCTACACCGAAAAGGGCGAGTGGTTGGAATATACTGTTAATGTGGAAGACGATAAGGAATACGACGTTACGGCCTATGTTTCTAACTCTGCCGAGATTGACGGCTTCCAGTTGTTTGTCGACGATGAGAGAATTACAGACGACTACACCATTCCACAAGTCAGCGAAAACTGGAGCCTTTACGAAGAAGTGCCTGTTGTAAGTGGGGTGAAGATGACGAAGGGCGAACACGTTCTCAAACTTCAAATCGTAGGAAGCTATGTCAATGTCGATTGGCTTAAATTCACCGAACATGACAAGACCTGTGCCGATTTGGTATTTGACTACAACGACATCGTCAACATTTCTGGCTTGCAGATTTATGATGTAAATGGCAAACTGTTATCGGTTAACGACTTGCGTTGCAATACCATCTACATTGCCACTACACCCGACTTGAGGTCTTTTAAGTTCATAAAGAGATAATCTATACATTGCTTTTTTTCACTGATTGGCGTTCCACTCTTTCGTGGGGCGCCTTTCTCTTTTCATGTCTTGTAAACATAAGTTCAGAAAATGGATGCTGCAGATGCTCCTTAAACACATCCTTGCTTATTCCCAAAAACAAAATTCGTTTTAGTAGTCTCATTCGCGCAAAAATAACAGTAACTTTGCAAAGCGCTAAACATTACAGATTATATGAACAAACTCTTATGCTTATTCCTTTGCCTTTTCATGGCAATAGTAACAACTGCGTGCGACGACGATGAGATTGAAGTCTTTACGGGTAATGCCACCAACGTTACCAATTTCAGTGCCAACGTTTCGTGTCGCGTTCAAACCGATTTGTCGCTTGACGGATGCAGCTTTGGCGTTCTTTACAGCACCTCGCGTGGCACTGTAGAGAGTGGGGCTGGCAAGGAGGCTGTAAGCCACCTTCTTTTTGGTGATGTATTCGAAGTTGACCTCACTTTTACCGATTTGAATGGCGTGTTCCCGCCCCATACCAAGTTCTACTATTGTGGTTATGTGCAAAAGGGTATGAAGACCTATTATGGCGACGTAAAGTACCTCTATACTGGCGAAATGTCGGCAGAGGAAAAAGAATAAGATGCGCGCCTTTGCGTAAAATGGATAATTTGAGTAAATTAGTGCCACGTTATGCTTGTTTGCAAAACGTAAATGTTTGAATTGAATATCAATACACCTTTCTGCCATGATGAAACGCTTATTTTCTGTTCTAGCACTTCTTTTGTCTGCAAACATGGGTTTGTGGGCCGATATTGATGTGTCTGAACTCTATTTGAATAATGCCGGGTTCGACGATGCGTCGCATTTCGACTATCGGGCTTCCGATGCTGGTAACGTCAGCCAAGAAATCTTACCCATTTATGGTTGGCAGAAGGACATTGGCGTAGACTATACCGTTACCGGTATCTACGAATATGGTACCGCTAAAACTTTCAACACCAATGGTAAAGTCCCTTCTAAGGGCTACGATGGCAAGTCGGGCGGTTGCTTGGCTTTAAGCACTGGTTGGGAGGAGTCGCTGAAGTTCTATCAGGAGGTCGAACTGCCTGCTGGTTCCTACAAGTTGCAGGCTCCTTTCTACAATGCCAGCAATTCCACCAATGGTTATAGTCTTTTGGCGTGGGTGCCGCAGTCTGGTACAGCCAGCAGTTCCACCATGTCGGGCTTCCCATTGGGCACATGGACGGTCGACGAGGTTTCGTTCTCCTTGTCTTCTAAAGCGAGTGGTAGGGTACAGATTGGGTTCAAGGGAGCTCCAAATGGTTCGGCTAACTCGGCCAAGGTTGTAGTCGACTATGTTCGCCTCATCCTAGTGGGTAATAATAGCCAGCTTATCGAGAACTTGCGTTCTCAACTGAAAAATACGTTGCAAGATGCCAATTCGGTTTATGGCTCTGGTAGTGGAAACGATGCGGCGGCTTTGAAGTCGGTAATAGACAATGGTCAAGCGGTTGCCAACGCTTCTACGGCAGACTATGCCGCTTTGTTCAATGCCGACAAGCGCATTAAGGAACAGCTTGTGCTATACCGTTGGGCTAATTCAACGCTTGCCAATCCAATCGATTTCACGTCTTCTATTCAGAATCCTAGTTTCGAAAACAAGTTTGCTGGTTGGAAACAGACCGGCTTCCAAACTCAATCAAATACATCCTTCTCACAGAAGGCGGGCTCTGTCTATGTCGAGCGTTGGGTAAATAAGGACTCTGCCGTAGGCTCTGCAACTGTTGCACAGAATTTGGGAACAGACTTGCCGTTTGGTATTTACGTGTTGAAGGCTTCTGCTCAAAACATCCAGCAAGACGTCAATGCTAACCAATCTGGTGCTTGGCTTGTGGGGGGCAACGACAGTGTGGCTGTTACTTCTGCTAGGGAATACACTCTGCAGTTCACGCACATCGATGGTGATATGTCTGTTGCGTTCAAGGCGATAAATGCTTCGGGAAACTGGATTGCTGTCGATAATTTCCGTCTTTACTATGCGGCAGCTACCCTCGACGACTATGTGAAGGAATTGACAAAAAGAATCAATGCTGCCGAGGCCTTAATGAAAGAACGCATGGCAGAATCTTCTCGTTCACAAATTCAGTTGGCGGTTGCTAGTGCCAAGTCTTGGCTTGCAAAAACTGACGTTGCTACCTTGGCGTCGGTTACTTCTGTGCTAGGCCAAGCTGTTGCTGCGGCTCAACCTTCGGTGCAGGCTTATGGCTTATTGGCTAGTGAAATTGAAAATGCACAAAAGCAGTACCAACAACAGTTGAAGGGTGCCGATGCGTTCGCCAAATCCATTTCTTCTGCTAATGCGGCTCTCGAAGATGAAACTTTGCCTTTGACCGAAGTTCTTGCAACCGTTAAGGATTTGCAGTCTGCCGAGTTGATGTTCAAGGTGGCCAATGCAACCGGGGCAGCTCCTGTTGTGACTACCGATGCGCGCGTGGCACGTGGTGCAACTATGGCTTTTGGCCGAGCTTCCTTCAGTGGCAGTAACATTGTTGAACGTGGTTTCTGTTGGTCTACAAAGCCTAATCCGCAGATAACCGACAACCGTTCTACGTTGTCTTATAACAACAACGGTGCCATCTATGTCTTGCAGAACCTTCAGCCCGCTACAATCTACTACATTCGTCCTTATGCCATATCTAACACCTATGCCGTTGGCTATGGCAAGGCCATTAAGATAAGTACCTTGCCAAAGGGTAATGTGACGTGGACCTACAACAATGGCGGTTCTGAAGATGAAAATGACAGAATTAACCATGCGGTTGCCGATGCCGTTGATATTTGGAACAACCTTACCAGCATAAATGGCTTGCGCATTACGGTGTCTTATGGAGCTAGCACGCCTACTGCCGACTGCAGCTATGGTGGCTCTATGCGTGTGGGACCAAATGCCAGCTACCAACGCACTGGTACCATTCAGCACGAAATGTGCCACGCTGCCGGTGTGGGAACCATCGACCGTTGGTACAACTCGGCTGTTTATAGGCAGAATGTAAGCAGCGGCTTCTGGTTGGGCGAACGTACCGACCAGGTGTTGTGCTTCCTAGAAAATTCCGACGATGCCCACTTGAAAGGCGACAAGACGCACTTCTGGCCTTATGGTGTTAACGGTGCTAACGAGGACGATGGTACACGCATGCTTTACTATGCCAATGCGCTCATCATTCAATCATTGGGCGAAGATTTCTTGCCTCCGGTTTATGGTGCGTTTGCGTCACCGGCATATACATTCACCCAAGACGATGAACAGTTGTACTATTTAATTCCGGCCAATACCAATTTTGGTGAAAACATTAAGGTCTTGAAGGGTAGCGATGGCGGTAACCTTTCTCTCGAACAGAAAAATTGGGCGTCGGCTTTGGCCGATGCGGCTTGTGCTTGGCAAATACGTTTTAATCCAACCACACAGTTGTACGAAGTGAAGAATGCGGCAACAAACCAACTTTTAAAGAATGGTGGTAACGATGGCATTCAAATGTTGGGTTCACGCCAAAATGTGCAGAATGCCTATTTCAATACAAAGTCTTACTGGTTGACTTTTGCCAATGGCACCAATCAGCCGAAGGCTCTTTCTGCCAATAACGATGGTCAGTCGGTTTCTGCTGCTTTGTTCGATCACCAGAACACCGCTAGCCAGCAACGTTGGATTCTCTTCCCTAAAGCTGAACTGATGGCTCTCACCGGCGACTATACCTCTGTCGAAAACATCGAGGATGCTAGTGCCGATGTTAACGTTATTGGTGGACGAAACGAGTTTGTTGTAGAAACGTTCGAAAATGGTGCGTGGGTATCGGCTTACAATCTGTTGGGCGTTCTTGTCGATAAGTTCTATGTGCAACCCAACATGCGTGTACGTCGACCTGCTAATGCCGGAGTTCTGCTGGTCAACAACAAAAAGGTAATGGTCATTCGTTAATGCTATTTTACTGGTAGCATTTTTTTCATCTTTATATAGGATAAATTCGTATTTTGGAGTAAAAACCTAAAAAATAATGGGTTCTGTACGATATTCTACCATAAGTGGTATGATTTTATACCTTCATGTTTCAATATCTACCTATCTTTGCAACGTGTAAAGCAAACTTAGAAACAACAGAACTACATTTTAACCTTAACCTTGTGTGTGTTGAAAAAAAGCGGCTCGTTAGAGTCGCTTTTTTATTTTCTATTTGTCAATATAACCCGACTTTCTCTTTCGTGTGTCTTATGGTGTTCTCGCCAACTGTATAGGCGTAACACGCCACTGGCAGATATTGAATGGTTCCCCATTCCAATTCTTTTTTGTCCATAATGTCTATGGTGGTTAACAATGCATTACTTATCGTTTGCCAAATAAGCATATTAAAACATGCTTATTTTTCCGAGTTCTTAACATGATTCTTTTCATAAACAAAAAAGCCAGGCACAATTGTGCCCAGCTTTTCTATGTGTAACAACGTAGTGTCTTTACTTCTTATTTGTAGCCTTTGCCTTCTTGGTGTTTGCAGGCTTTGCATTTGTTTGCTTTGGTGTTGCTTTTTTAGCTTCTGCCTTTTCCTCGTCGGTTAGTGTTGGTTTAACCACCACGTCGCGCCAAGTGTTGCAAAGGTTCCACTGGTATTCTTCGCCCAAACGCTGTCCGTAGTCAAGCGGATATTTTTTGCGTGCTTCCTTAATTTCGTCGCGCTGTTCTTCTGCGTTGGTGAAGTTGTTCTTAATTTCTGAATAGTCTGTCTTAATGTTTGCCTCTTCACGGTAAAGCAACTTAATGGTTTCGTAGCCGAGTGGTGTGAAGACGATGGCAACCTTTGCTTCGCTTGAATCGCTTACAAAACGCCAAACTTCGTAATACTTGCCACGGTAGTCGGCAAGGCTTGACGGATCTTTTCTCAAATCGGTCATTAGGCTGTCAACCTTGTGCTCTGGGTCGTAGACGAAACCTTCTTTCTTCAAGCCTGAAGGAACAATGGTGTCTTTAATCAACTCTAAACTGCTTTCCAACTGGTCAATGGCGGTGATGACTGCCACTTTGGTTGAACGGATACCGAATTCGGTTGGATATTTGTCTTTAATGGCTAGCAGGTTGTTCTTTTCCTCGCCTGCTTCCATTTGGTTGATGTTGGCTACGAAAAGTGCGTTCTGGTAGTCGATAGCCATCTCCTTGATTAGTTTTTCACCTGCAGGCAACCATCTGAACTCTGCGGGGTTCTGGGTTCTTTCTTGTGCCTTTTCCTGCATGGTTGAGCGGCGGTAATACTTTTCGTTAGCACTTTGTGCAAGTACAGATGAACAAGTTAGGGCAAACATGCCACAAGCAAAACTAACTTTTAAACAAATTTTTTTCATGTAACTATTAATATATATTCTGTTTTATAATATTTCTTTTTAGAATTGGAAATAGATGAAAGCCTGTAAGTCGGCTGTCTTGAACTGGTAAACCACAAATACCACTATTGTCACTAGCAGTGCAATGACGGGGAGGGGCAGTAGGGCGAAGTTGATGCGGTACCAACGCTTAAAATGGGTCGGCAACCAGTGAATGATTAAGCCGGCTATAATCAGCCCGAATACAAATCGGTAGGCAAACAGCATATCGCCTATGGTCGACGTGTTCCAGGCTGTTGCCAATTGCTCTATCATCGTCTTGGTCGTGTTCCATGCTGCCTTGTTGGCTTCTGCGGGGTCGAGGTTCGAACCCGAACGGAAGAACAGGCGGGTGAAGGTGACGAAGACGAATGTTTGACCTATGGCCCAAACTTTCTCTAGGGTGGTGAACGATTGCTTTCCGCCAAACAGGTTGTAGAGCATGCGCAAGAAGGTGCCAAGGAAGATGGCGCCTGT
This sequence comes from Paludibacteraceae bacterium, assembly GCA_024401645.1. GTDB lineage: Bacteria > Bacteroidota > Bacteroidia > Bacteroidales > Paludibacteraceae > Physcocola. Next base: position 26,477 of record JAKSKR010000002.1, read on the forward strand.
CCAGATAAGGCCTATGCGGAAGGCTGGCAGTTCGTAACGGTAGTCTAGGAAGAGGAAGAGTAGTGCCACCAGCATAATGACCAGCGTGCGCACATACACGTCGCGGTTCTTCCAAAACTCGAAGACGACCATGCCCAGACCATTCAAACCGCCCCAAATCATAAAGTTCCAGCTGGCACCGTGCCAAAGGCCACCAAGCAGCATGGTGTTCATGCGGTTCAAGTTGGTGTTTATCTTCTTGCGGGTTTCCGGCTTAAGGAAGGCAACGACCGAGATGATGACGGTAACAATGCCCACAACAATGGCAACCCAAAAGTTGCCACTTAAAATGGTGCCGATAAGGGCTATGGTAAGTATGCAGCAATAGGTGCCGAAGCTTGCCTCGCGGTTGCCGCCTAGCGGAATGTAGAGGTAATGCTGTAGCCACTGCGAGAGTGAAACGTGCCAACGCTTCCAGAAGTTGCCGGGGTTTGGTGCCTTGTAAGGCGAGTTAAAGTTCATTGGCAGGTAGAAACCCATCAACATGGCAACGCCGGTTGCTATGTCGGTGTAGCCCGAAAAGTCGGCATAAACTTGTAGCGAATAGCCGAACAATGCCCACAGCGTCTCGAAACCGCTATACATGTCCGGATTGGTAAACACGCGGTCTACGAAGTTTACGGCAATGTAGTCGCTGAGGATGAACTTCTTGGCAAGTCCGTTTAGAATCCAGAATATGGCTATGCCAAACTGGCGCCTGCCTAGGAAGAAAGGCTTGTGCAGTTGTGGAATGAAGGTGTTGGCGCGGACAATTGGGCCTGCCACCAGCTGTGGAAAGAAACTGACGAAAAAGCCGAAGTCTAGCAGGTTGTTCAACGGCTCAATCTTTCCACGGTAAATGTCCATCAGGTAGCTGATGCTTTGGAAGATGAAGAACGAAATGCCGACGGGTAGCAGAATGTTGTCTACGCAGAATAGGTTACTTCCTGCTACCGAGTTGCCTATCCATGCAAACGCATCCCACACTTTTAGGTGCAGGTTGGTCAGGTCGTTTATGAGGTTGGTAATAAAGTAGGCATACTTAAAGTAGGCAAGTATGCCAAGGTTGGCAATAAGGCCCAGCAACAGGTGTGCCTTTTTCTTGCCCGGTGTTGGTGCCTTGTGTATGTTCTTGCCACAGAAGAAGCAGAAGACGACGGTAAATGCCAGTAGGCTGACGAACATACCGCTGCTCTTGTAGTAGAAGAAGAAGCTGGCAGCACACAAGAAGGCATTGCGCATGGCTATGCGTTTGCCCAACAACGACAACACAGCTAATACAACGCCGAAGAATGCCCAAAAGTAGAATTGGGTAAACAAGAGCGGTGAATTACTGTCGTAGCCTAATAGGCCCGGAATGATGTCGTTCATTACTTTTTGTGCTTTTCGTAGAAGTCGTAATAGTTAAATAGGGCATTGCTGAACAACTTTGCCATTTCCTTTGCACCTGTTCGGGTTAGGTGTGTATAGTCGCTAGCGGCTAACTGTGGGGTTTGTTTAACCCAACTGATCATCGAGTTGTGTCCTCCCATCACGTCATACATGTCCCAGAAGGCTACGCCGTTTTCAAGCGAGCATTCTTTCATGCTGGCAATCTGTTCTTCTAGGAAGGGGCGTGAGGTTACTTCGCCGTTCACTTTTATGCCCATGTCGCTTGGTCCCAACACAATGTAGGTCGCTGCCGGGCATGCTTTCTTCAACCACTTCAGCTGCATGTCGAACAGTGTGCGGTAGTCTTTTATGTCTTGCTCGTTCTTGATGCGAGGCATTGCGTTGCCGCCAAACTCCAATAATATGAGTTGGGTATTCAGCTGGTTGTGCATGTAGGTGAATAGGCTGGCATCCATTCGGGTGAAGAAGGTGCCGCTACTGCCGCGCATTGGTATGTTGTCGGCCGAAATGCCTTTGCTGTTTTCGAGCGATATGCCGTAAATCTCGCAATTGCCTTTCATCCTCAAGTTGCAGTTCTTCATGGTGCCAGGGCTCCATGTAATGACGCTGGCTCCTTCGTTGGCATCTTCAATGGTTTGCTTCAGGGCCTTGCCGCTTTCGTTGGTTAGGGTCGCCTCGAAGCCTTTGCTGGTCTTGCCCACGAAAAGGCGCACACGGTCGAAGCTAGGGTGGCTTTCCATGCGCGAAAGTAGGCGGAACTGGGCATTGCCGGCAAACTTCACGTATTGCGCCAGTGCGCCGTAGCGCTTGTGCATGGCTTCTTTCTGCAAGGTGCCGTCGGCAATGAACTTCTCGAAGTTTTGTGAATTCTTCCAGCGCACGCTATACGATCCGCCATCGTTCTTCTCAATTGGCAACAGGCCGGGGCCCGATCCGCCAAAACGGTCTTGTAGGCGTTTCCGGAGGTAAGCGGTTATGCGGTCGCCTTCAATCTGCGAGTCGCCGTAGTGTGCTATGTGTATAAGTTCGTTCTTGGCTAGGCACGAGTCCATGCGGGCGAACAGCTTGTCGAAGTAGTGGATGTTGTTGTTGGGTAGGTAGATGCGAGCCGGACTTGTTTCGTTAAAGTTAAGGAACTGCTTGTCGTACTCGTCGGTATATTCGCTTTTCAGCTGCATTTCCTCGCCCAGGTCGTTAATGCGCTCTACCGGTGTCTGTTGTGGCACGTCCTTAACGGCGGCCGATGCCTCATCGACCAGGCTAGCCTTTGGTAGGTTCAGCAATTCGGTCACTTGCGGAAAGCGGAAAGTGTGCCAACTGGTCTTTATGCCGTTCTCTGGCCAACACAACGACAGTAGCCCTAGAATTAGGGTTACGCCAAGGTAGAACAATATCATTCGCTTAATGCGCATTGTTATGGGTTTGTGTTGACTATATCTCTATAAGTATGCAAATTTACATCATCTTTCACAATTTTGCCCCTTTTTTCTTATATTTGCGTATAATTTATTCAAATCAAAGATATGGGAAGCGATTTGTTCGAGAATTCAGAAAACACGGAAAATACCGCTGCTCAATCGGTTGGTGCCTATGGTAACGACAGCATCAAGACGGTTGAGGGGTTAGACCACGTGCGTCTACGTCCGGGTATGTACATCGGTAAGTTGGGCGACGGCTCTCATTCCGACGATGGTATCTACATCCTCATCAAGGAAGTGGTCGACAATGCTATCGACGAATTCCGTGCCGGCTATGGAAAGCAGATTGAAATTAACCGCAACGAGCGTACTATTAGTGTCCGAGACTACGGACGTGGCATTCCGTTGGGTAAGTTGGTCGACTCTGTTTTCAAGATGAACACCTCTGGTAAGTTCGACGACAGTTCCTACAAGCGTTCTGTTGGTTTGAATGGTGTGGGTACTAAAGCGGCTAATGCCTTGTCTTCACACTTTGTGGCGCAGTCGGTCCGCGACGGTAAGATGCGTCGCATCGAGTTCGAACCGGTTTGGGACGGTAAGGCTTTCCGCATTACCCTAAAGTCCGATACTGGCGAAATTGCCAATTCTGAAAATCTTGCCGATGGTACCCTCATCGAGTTTACGCCCGACGACAAGGTTTTCGAAAACTACCAGTTCCGCGACGACTTCATTGAACAGATGCTCAGCAACTACTCTTACCTCAATGTGGGCCTCACGCTTTACTATGGTAAGCAGAAGTTCTATTCAAGAAACGGCTTGGTCGATTTGTTGAAAGCCAAGTTGACCGAAGACCCGCTTTATCCCATCATTCACCTCAAGGGGCCCGATATCGAAATTGCTTTAACCCACTGTGTGCAGCATGGCGAGGAATACCATTCGTTCGTCAATGGTCAGCACACGCGCGACGGTGGTACGCACCAGTCGGCTTTCCGTGAGTCGGTGGCTACTGCCATTCGCGAATTTTACGATAAGAACCAAGACTTGGCCGACATCCGTCAGGGTATTGTTGCGGCTATTGCTGTAGGTGTTTCCGAACCTACTTTCGAAAGCCAGACCAAGACTAAACTGGGTTCTACCTATGTCAATCCTACCGAAAAGGACGATTCAAAGAAAATCACTGTCAAGAAGTTCGTTGGCGATTTCGTGAAGAAGGAAATCGACGACTACTTGCACAAGGAAAAAGATACGGCCGAGGTCTTGCTCGACAAGATTCAACAGGCTGAAAAGGAACGTAAGGCCATTGCCAACATCAGCAAGGGCGCTCGCGAAAGGGCGAAGAAGATTAGCTTGCATAACGACAAGTTGCGCGACTGCCGCGTGCACTATTCCGACCCTAAACCGGTTCCGCGCGACCCAAGCAACAAGGAAGACAAGGGCGACTTGCGCGAAGATTCGTGCATCTTCCTTACCGAGGGTCTTTCTGCTAGCGGTTCCCTTACTGCAAGCCGCGACGTTCGCACCCAGGCGGTGTTCAGCTTGCGTGGTAAGCCGTTGAACAGCTTTGGCGACACGCGCGAGGTTGTTTATAAGAACGAGGAGTTCAACCTGCTGCAGGCGGCTCTGAACATTGAAGAGAGTTTAGACGGTTTGCGTTATAACAAGGTCATCATTGCTACCGATGCCGATGTCGACGGTATGCACATCCGCTTGTTGTTGCTCACTTTCTTCATACAGTTCTTCCCAGACTTGGTTAAGACCGGACACATCTATATTTTGCAGACTCCGCTTTTCCGTGTTCGCGACAAGAAGCGCACTTTCTACTGCTATTCCGATGAGGAACGCGTGAAGGCTATACAAACAATTGGGCGTAATGCCGAAATTACCCGATTCAAGGGTCTTGGTGAAATTAGTGCCGACGAGTTTAAGGACTTCATTGGCGATGGCATCCGCCTCGACCAGGTAACCATGCGTAAGGACGATGCCGTCATCGAACTTCTTCGTTTCTACATGGGTGCCAACACGCCTGAACGTCTCGACTTGGTGGTCAACAACCTTGTTATTGAAGAAGACTTGGTCTTCGACGACTAGAAAACTGTTAATAGCTAAATATATAACAAAAAATGTCCCGATGTTTTCGGGACATTTTTTGTTTCTGTGTTTCGAGTTTTTTCTTGAATAGGTTCCTAACTTATAGGCATCTATTTAAACCTTACCCCTGTCAGTTCCTTGCCTTTGAGGCTGATGACTATGCCTTTCTTTTCTTCATCTATTTCTACATCACCCACAAGTAATGTTTCTATTTCGTCGCCTTGTGTCTTGAATTGAATTTCATGCATATATGTTGTGAATGGGATGTCTTCTTCGTTAAAGACCTCTGGATTGTAATCCAAATCGAGGAGGTTAATTATGTCCGTTTCAATGAATGAACCATCGAATTTAGTACATAGCCATAGTAGTTGCTCAACTTCGCGCTTGGTCAGTCGGTCGTCACCACCTATTTCGGCACGGCAAATTGTTAATGATTGACGGTAAGTCTCAAATAAACTAACATAAGCGGTGCTACCCACTTTCCATTCTATTTCTGTAAATCTACGTTTGGCAATTTCAATGCCATATGCAGCTATTTCTGTTATTTTCCTAACGTCTATTTGTGCTCCGATACTTTCGGTGCCTAAACTAGGCAATGCCCAACAATCTCTGAAACAATCGATTCCTACTGCAGTTGTTTCCGGCAAATTGATATTTGTCAATGAAACGCAGGTGTCGAAACAATTATTGCCTAACGCTGTAACCGATGCTGGCAGGTCGATGTCAGACAATGACCAACAGTTTGCAAAGCAATTATCGCCTAACGTGGTAATTGCCTTTGGAAGCTTGATGCTTGTTAATTGATAGCAATTTGTGAAGCAACTATTTCCTAACGATGTGATGGCGTCGGGTAGGTCGATGCTTGCCAAAGACTTACAATTTGCAAAACAATTATTGCCCAACGTGGTAATTGCCTTTGGAAGATCGATGTTGGTTAACTGATAGCAGTTTGTGAAGCAATTATTTCCTAACGATGTGATGGCGTCGGGTAGGTTGACGCTTTTCAATGACTGACAATTGGCAAAACAATCATCACCCATCGTCGTAATGGTTTCTGGCAACTTTATGCCTTTTAACCAATTACAGTTGTTGAAACATTTACTGTCTATCCCTATTATGGTGTATTCTTCTCCTTTTATGGTAACCTTTTCTGGTAGAATCAAATAATCGGTTAGCACATAACTCTTTTCTAATGTACAGGTTGTGTTTGATGTTATCCTGAAATATACCTTTTCTATAGCGTCGATGAAGGTAATTTCTAGATTCTTTAAAGCAAATTTGGCATCTATATCTCCTTGAATTGCTGCCTTTTCAAGCCATGCAACTGCCTGTTCTTTGCTATGCTGCACCCCCTTACCCACAAGGTAACAATTGCCAAGATACACCTGCGAACCTACGTATCCCAGTTCTGCAGCACTCTTGTACAATTCTATTGCTTTCTCAAGACTTTGAGGCTTGCCTTTCCCTTTCTCGTAGCATAAGCCTAATTGAAATTTAGCTCTGGCATGTTGTTGGCTTGCTGCTTTTTCGTACCAGTAAATGGCTTTCTCTTGATTATTTTCACTTTCACATTTCAGGCCAAGATAACATTGAATTTCCGTGTTGCCTTGTTCTGCCGCATTTTCCCATACTATCTGTTGAACTCTATGCTTGTGGTTTTCGGCACCTGCTTTGCTATACATATCAAGGGCTACCTCGTAATCTTGCTTAACGCCTTCGCCATTTTCATAGCAGAAACCTAATTGAAGGTAGGCATCTTCCTCTCCCTGCTCTGCGGCTTTTGTGTACCACATTACGGCTTTTGTGCAGTCTCTTTCTACGCCTTCTCCTTTTTGGTAACATTCGGCAATGTTTAGTTGCGCAGCAGCATCGCCCTGTTCTGCGCTTTTTTCTAGCCATTCTGCTGCTTTCTTCAAGTTTCTTTCCACTCCATCAGCAAAATAGTAACAGATGCCAATGTTGCGTTGGCCAATTGCATTTCCCAAATTTGCCGCTTTCTCCCAATTCTTAAAAGCGGCTCTCATATCTCCCTGTTGATTATATAAATCTCCTATTTCTATGTACTTTCTAGCATTGCCCTGTATGTCTATTTTGCTGTAAAGTTCAAGTAGAGCTGTGTAATTCTTTTTCTTATAGTAATAGCTCTCCAGGTCTTGAATAGCAGCTTTGTCGCCTTGCTCGGCAAGTTCTTTCAGGTGTTCAATGTTTGGTTCGCTTGCCCTTGAGTTAAGAATGGTGTCGGCGCTAGCGCAAAATACCTTTTCATAAGGCATTGGCGGTGTTGTTCGGTCTAAATTGGCAGGCTCTTCGCACTTTTGCATTTTGTATTCTGCATTGTAGTCCTTCCATATTATGGTAAGTTCGTCCTTTTTAACCTTAAACTGGGTTTTTGGCAGCGTTCCTCTATGCGAGTGCATGCATTCACTTTCTTTCGAATGCATTAGTTCCAGCATGATTTCAGAAAGTGTAGAATTTGCTTTTTGTGCATTGGTCAATTCCCAAGCCTTCTTAACCTCGTCCGAGCAACCGTCGGTGGTGACAAAATATCTAGAATTGTCGTAACGTGGATCCATGTCTTTGAAGGTTATTATATCGCCATCAATCGTATAATAACCAGCCACGGTAATCACTACGTTGAAGTGTTCTTTAGAGCCATCGGCATGTTCTTCTATTTTTGTAACGTCGTATTGACGGAAAAGCCGTCCGTCAGCATCAAGGGTTAGTATGTCTGCACATTTGAAGAACCAGTTGTCGCTTATTCTTGTATCGGTGTTGGCTTTCCAAGAACCAGTTAACTCTTTATTATTCATGTTTTTGTTGTTGTCGGTTTTTTATTGCTGTAAAGAAACTTTAAACAAAGTTACTTGTTTTTATCGAAATTATGGTCTTAACAACTTACTTTCTATTGGTTAAAGGTAGAAAGTCTGCCAACTCACTTCTATAAAGCCATACCATGACAAGGACGGTCTCTATCTATGTCAAACTTACCGAATAAGGACGATTCTATGAATACAAATTTTTCCGAATGGCCTCCTTACTTATTGATATTTTCCCTTAATTTGCATCTTGTTTCATTTCTTTGAACCAAGATGGTATTATTTTCGGAAATTAAGACTAATCATTCGCAATATGGCTTTGTAGAAAAGCTGTTTGTGTCTGCTTTCCCCGAAGAGGAAAGGCGAAAGGAAGAGGAACAGCGTGAAATGATCGATTTCAATCCTTTTGTTCATTGCGTCCTTCTTTCTGATGTGGATGAAACCCCACTCGGATTCATCACCTATTGGCGTTTCGATGCTTTTACTTATGTAGAACATTTTGCCATCGCGCCCGAATACCGCAATCGGGGAATAGGAAGTGATATTCTATCTTCTTTTCTCGAAATGCAGCACCGTTCGGTTGTGCTCGAGGCCGAGTTCCCAACAGCAAGTGCTCTGGCTTTGCGCCGCATAGGCTTTTATTTGCGCAACGATTTTGTTCAGTTGCCCGATGCCTATGTTCAACCGCCTTATCCGGGCCGTGGTTGCCAGGGCGTGCCTATGGTCTTGTTGCTTTTTGCTGAAGATGGAGCCAAACACCCTTCGTTCTGCCAAATACAGAATCTTTTATATCACGAGGTTTATGGCGTGATGGCAGAAAAGATTGAAACTGATTAAGAAGCTGTTTAAATTTTTTTATTGGAGGATTTTATGAGAAATATTATTCGTCTTTTCTTTACACTTTTATTTATTGCGCTCATATTTGCAGGATGCTCAAAATCAAATGAATATTACTCATTTTCATTTAAGTCTCCTGATACGACTTATGTGCTGGGTGAAAGCGTAGTGCGTAAGGTGCCTAGTAACGATGCATATACAATTCCATTGTGTCAACTTAAAAAGTCAGAAATACTTCGTCTGCAACAAGATGGAATGACCAAGGCTATTGTTAATGTAGACAGTTATTGTAAATCTATCGATTTAAGTGAAGTGAATGTTTTTACTGGTCCTAAATGTAATAATGGTATTGTCTCGTACCAAGAAGGCTGGTTTAAAGTAGAGGTTCCTTACGATTCGGTTATTAAACGCGATTCTGATGTTTGTTTGCGTGGGTGGGGGGGACCAGAAACGAAAATTCGTGGCAATGTGGTGCCGGGTGCTTTTTTGTGTGATTATGACAAGGTGTTTTTTTCATCCTATATATCCGTTGCTGAAAGAAAAAAACAGACAAATGACTTTGCAACGTGTTCTTTACGCAAGAATACGCCTATAACAATTACGTTTAATGCCCCCTCAACTGTGCCCGGTCGCAAGTTCCCTATGTGGCATTTCGATGAAACGAATTGCAGGTGGACTATTGACGCTTATGCCTACTCTGATGGACATAAGTGTATTTGCACGGTAAACGAATTAGGTTGGTGGACGTGCTCAAAGCCGACTAAAGCATACAGGCAAGTCACTTTGTTTGTGGTCGATAAGAACGAAAATCCTATTCATAATGCTTGCATTAAAGTTTCCAATGGATCTAGATTCGAAGAATATCTTACGGCAGCCGATGGTACTTGTGTGTTTTATGTCCCTATTAAGGATTTTTTCTATGTGTATTATAAGGGACTTGATCTTCCCAAATTGCAGACGGAATATCCTTTCGAGGTCGAATATGTTAATCTGCCTAGCGATAGCCTTTTGTTTTTGATTAGTCCACTTCCTGAAAATATTGGAAGGCAAACGGTAATAGATGTTTCTTTACCCGATCTTTACAGAGAGTACAATGCTATTCCGGGTTTGGGTGTTGAAGATGTTATCCCTTCTTCTTACGACGACCTTTGTATTCGTAAGTTGGCTTTAAATGGAACTACGGGTTTGAAAGGAAAAAATTATCGGTCAGACCCAAATGTCTATTTATATTACCATACGAAGGATGGTAAAGAGGAGAGGGCTTTTCTTGAATTTAAACTACCAGGAAAAGAAAGAATTAATTTGGATTATCCAGTAAAGATTGAGGCTGCATTCCCCTATCAGACATCAAACATATTGAACATCAAGAAGGTAAGAGATGAATATTCGCGCAATGCAATGCTCGATATTACGAACGACTACATTAATCCGGCCATGCTCGATGGCGGAAGCCTCTCTCTTGAATTTGCGGGTTTAGACTCTGTTTATAATACCACTATAACGATACCATCGCTAAAAGAAAATTTCGTTAGGCAGAAGAGTTTCCCAATTTGGCCGGTTGTAATACTTGTACTCGTGCTAACGTCGGGAATCGTTTACCTTATTGTGTCTCATAATGAGAAAAAGGAAATGGATTTGTGTAAACTGGTGGCGGCTGTACTTAAACATGGACCAATTTTCAATTCTGATGATGAAAGGAGGATTTATAACAATCATCTGGAATTGTTGATGAAGGAATTCAGTTCTCTATTGTTGTTCCATGGCTTCAAAATGGAGAAAATAAAAGAACTGATGGAAAAGGATACGGCTGAACTGTTGGATTGTATGCCTAATGTGGCACGGAATACGGATTTGGAGATGCGTTGCCGGTTGGTTCATTTTTTGTTTAAGATAGCGGCTAAAAACGACGGAATAAAAGATGACGAGTGGATTTTATTGAACCGTATTATGTATGGACTTAAGTTAAACAAAACGAATATCTCATACTTTCAACGTGTTTACGAGGGCTTACGAACCTATTGGGACAGCTCAAGTAGCAACAACACTAACACTGGCAACGGAAAGGAGCAGCCTGCCAATAATGCCAAGACTAACGGATACGATGGCGACTATGCCTTATTGTGTGTGCCAAAAGGTGCAAGTCTTGAACAGATTAAAGAGGCTTATCATAAATTGGCAAAGGAGTATCATCCTGACCTACCGAAGAATGCCAAACGCCATGTCGAATGTGTGGAAAAGATGGCGGCCATTAACCTGGCTTACGATAGGTTAATGAAACAGCCGTCTTAATTGTCGTCATGGGTGGTGACAATACCATATTTTTTTTGTGGCTCTTGCTCTTATTTCAGGCACAACCTAAACCCTAGGTTCGAATCGAAGTAGTTGGTAACGTTCCAACCGCGGCAACCGCAGCGAGGACCGGTTGCGTCGTAATGACTTCCTCCTCCACGTAGTGCGTAAGCTTTACCCGATGTTGCTACCGGGTCGGTCACCGCATCGGCTGTGTAGTGGTCAACTAGTGTTCCGCACCATTCCCAAACATTTCCACTCATGTCAAACAAGCCCAATTCGTTGGCTTTTTTCTTCGCTACTGGCTTAATGTTTTCGTCCGAGTTCTTGTCGTACCATGCCACCTCGTCAATGTTGTTGCTGCCGGCGTAGTAGTAGCCTTTGCTTTGTTTTCCACCCCTAGCGGCATATTCCCATTGTGCCTCGGTTGGCAATTCAAATTTCTTGTCTAGTGGTAGTTGGTTGTTGTTATGCAGGCTGTCGTTAAGTGCTGTAAGGAATTTCTGTACGTCGTTGTAGCTCACGTTATATGCAGGCAGGTCATCGCCTAAACCCAGTTCGGCATTCCAACGCTCGTTTATGCCAAGCACTGCCTTCCATAAGGCTTGCGTCACTTCGGTTTCTCCAAGGCTGAACGTACTCAAGGTTACGGTGTGCACAGGACTTTCTCCTTCATGTGCGTTGGCGTCGTAGTTGGCTGCGTTTGGGTCTGCCGACTGTGCGCCCATCTTGAAGGAACCACCTTCAACCGGAACCATGTTGAACGAGACGTTTGCTATGGTATATTGTTTCTTCTCTGCGATTTTTGTGGTTGGCTTGTCTTCACATTTAACTGTTTGAGGTTCTTTGCTGCCGCAAGCGGTTAAAAGACTGGTTAGGCATAAGGCGAAACAGAATGTATTTTTTTGCATATTCGTGTTTATTTACAAGTTTTAAGTAATGCTATAACGCAAATATAGCTATTGCTTTTTGAAAAACAAATAGTTATACTATTGTTTTGCATGTAAAACTGTTGCATGGCATATTATCTTTTGCTGCTGCTTTTTGGAAATATTCTTTCTGCCTAAAATTTTTGATACATATAATAATTAATGTCGTAGTAGGGATAGCTAGGAGTTTCCCAAAAACTGTGAACAAATGCGTAATAGATAAGTGTAAATAAGAAAATCCAAATGCATTGCATTAGGGTAAAGGAAAAAAGCCGTTTAAAACGCCTTTTCCCGTTGATTTTCAAATGTAGGTGCGTAAGGAAAATTGAGCAAAATAACGGAAATGCAAAGAATGGGAAAGTGAGTATTGCCCATATACCATATGTATATACTAGACTATTGCAAAATAGAATCCAAAAAATAAGGCTAATAATGGCAATTGAATTCTTGCTCCTTTTATCTGCATTAAATTCCAAATTTTCTAGTGTGTACGAGGCACTGAAAACCATTAATGGAACAAAAATTATTCCCAATACGATTACCAAAATCCACTTTAACGGAATTGTGCTGATTTTAAATGGGTTTTGCTCGTCGCCAGTAAGTGTAACGAATTTTAGAGTCTCTGCTCTGGCTCTGTATTCTTGACTGATGTATATTTTCTCTTTTGAGGGAAAATAGACTAGAAATCTTGATTCATTTTCATGAAAAACTATTAAACCTTTTTTAAATGTCACTTTCCCTGTTGTGGTGTGGTGAAGAATGCGTCCTGATACATATTCTTTTAATTTTTCCGAACTAAGTTTCTTTGTGTCAATAATGTAGGCCTTTCCTTCTTCAATCTTCGATTGGGTTTGTGGGGTCGAAACAGATGGTTCTAACGCATCTGCTTGTTTGGTTCCTGTGCTGTCGTGTTTATTCGTTTCTTGTTCTTCTATATCTTCTAGTAAACATATTAGCAAGTAATCGCTAATATTAGAGATATAAAATTCGTTGGCTATCTCTCTACTGTCAACAGTAATTCTATAACTTGGGTCAAAAACTTTACCATACAATTCTCCTGCGTTCGCAGGGGAGAAGGTTAGGGTAAGTAACAGTGTGCAAATTATATGTTTTAGCTGTTTCATTTATTACTGCTTTATGGTAGATTGACTATCACCACTTGTTCTGTGGCAGTTATCAGTTCGTTAAAGGTGTTTACTTCCTTGCTGCCTATGCCGTAGGCAGTGCACAAGGTGGCAATTTTAACCGATTGTGGTGTAACAAAGTACTTTTCAAATTCTTCGGTACGGCTTGGTCCATCAAGTTTTCTGAAGATGCCTCCGCCGTTGTTGTTGATGACGTATATGCGAAGGTTCTTCGGAAATTCGTTGTTCCAAAGTGCATTGCTGTCATATAGGAAGCAGAGGTCTCCTGTTATCAGCGTGGTTTGTCCGTCCTTGTTCATCTGTGCCGAGCCAATGGCGGTACTGGTACAACCGTCTATGCCGCTAACCCCACGGTTCGAATAGAAGTTTAGTTGCTTGTGGTTGCTCCAAAGCTGACCATTGCGCACACTGGTGCCATTGCTTAAGTGAAGGTCGCTGCCTTGTGGCAACTGGTTTATTAGTTGGGCGAAGATGCCCACCTCGTCCCATTTGCCGTTGTGCGCCTTTAGCTTTTCTTCACAGCCTTGGCTGGCGTTTAGCCACTGTTCGGCAAATTTTGCGTCGGCTTCTATGTTGTTGGCTAGTGCTTTGCAAAAAGCTTCGGGTGTGCAGGTTATCTGTTGCGTAATGTGGCCGAAGGTGTCTATAAGGTTTTCTTCCATGCCCACGCGCCAGGTTTGCTTTGCCTGGTTCTTCCTGAAATACAGCTTGGTGTGTTTGCTGACGAGTGCGCCCCCCATCACAATCAGAATGTCGGGGGTGTATTGTGCTGCATTGCTTGCGTCAATGCTGGCAAATGTGGGTTCTATGTTGTTTATTATGCCTTTGCCGTGCAGGTTCGAGAGGCATTCTGCCATCACGCAAACGCCTTTCGCTGCCAGTTGCCTAATGGTAGACAATAGCTCTGCATTGGGTGTCATGAATCCGGCTAGCACCATCACCTTCCCCTTTATGGTAGGTAGCGAAATGTGTGCTTCTTGCGTGCGGCCAATGGCATAGGCGTTGCTGTCGGCTTCTTCGGTGTCGTAGAGTGGCACGTCGCAAGGCACGTTCAGGTGCACGGGGCCTTTCCTTCCGTTGGTTGCTGTGTTTATGGCTTCGTTCACCATGCGGTTGGCATACCATTTGCCTTTGTCTTCGGTGTTGGTGGGTAGGCAATAGCTTTGCTTGACGAAGTTTTGCAGAATGCCGTTTTGCCTCATGGTTTGGCTGTCGGCTTGGTCTATCCATTCTTCGGGACGGTCGGCGCTGATGACCAGTAGCGGTATCTCTTGGTAATAGGCTTCCGCTATGGCTGGCGATTGGTCGAGTAGGGCGGTGCCCGACGTGCAGACCGTGGCAACGCAACGGCCGCTCTTCTGTGCCATGCCTAGGGCTACGAATGCTGCACTGCGTTCGTCAACCACCACATGGCAGTTAAGTCCGGGCTCGCGGTTCATGGCTATGCTTATGGGCGCATTTCGCGAACCGGGCGACAGCACCACGTCGGTTATGCCTTTCAGGGCACAAAGTCTTGCCAGTGTGGCTATGTTCTTGTGTATGGTCGTTCCCATGTTCGTTTATGCTTTTAATTTCACATTCCTGTTTGTCAGCCCCTAACCAATAAACTCCTCAACTCTTAAACTAATAATCTTCTCAACTCTTAAACTCCTCAACCAATCAGTTAAGGAATCGTTTTAGGGTTTCAAGTTTCATCTTGGTTTCTTCCCATTCGGTTAGTGGGTCGCTGTCGGCTGTTATGCCACCGCCGGCATAAAGGGTAGTGCCTTTCGGTGTCAGCTTCATGCAACGCAGGTTCACGTATAGTGCGAAGTGGTTTTCGTCTGATATGTGGCCAAGGAATCCGCTATAGAATTCGCGGTCATATCCTTCTTGTGCCAGAATGGCCTCGTAGCTTTCTTGCTTTGGCGTTCCGCACACGGCTGGCGTTGGGTGCAGGGCTTTCAGCAGGTTCTCTGCCGATTGGCCTACCGGCATCTTCATGCCAATGCGTGTCAGCAGGTGTTCAAGGTGTCCGGCGCGTGTGGTGGTCACAGGTGTCACGTTTATGCTGGTGCAGTGTTGGCGCAGTGTGTTCACTATGTAGCGTTCCACAATCTGCTGCTCTTCCTTGTTCTTTTCGTCCCAGGGTGTGCCGTCTACCTGTATGCGGCGTGTGCCGGCAAGCGCAATGGTTTGCAGGTCTTGTCCGTTACGGTAGAGTAGGAGTTCGGGGGTGGCACACATCCAAAGGCCGTTGCCAGGTAGGTTCACCATGGCAATGTAGGCTTGCGGGTAGGCGGCAGACAGCTTGCTGAATATCTGAACGGCGTTTTCAATGTAGGCGCCGTCTATGTGCTCGGTGTGCGAGTACACCACCTTGTTCAGTGCACCTTCCTTTATCTTTTCAATGGCTTCGGCTACTTTTTTCGTGTAGCTCACACGGTCTATGTCTTTCGAGTCTTTGCCCTTCAGTTCGGCTGTCACCGAAAGGTCTGGCAGGTCGTCTTCCGTTAGTTGCGGATGCTCAATGTCAACAGTCACGTCTTCCTTTATCAGGTAGTAGGGTGCGCTGGCGCTGAAGGGTGCAACCACGTAGCCGTGGACTTTGTCTAGGTTTACGGGCTGTTCGTGTGCCTCTAGTGGCGAGGTCTGAATGCCGAAACGTATGGGGTGACTTGGCCTACGGTAGCAGAAGAAGGGCAAATGCCTTTCTATGCAGTTCTGTATTAGTTCTTTTATGGTCATAATAGTATTCCTAATGAGGTGGTTAGGGCATAGACCAGCATGTTTCTAGAACTCTGGCCAATTAAAACGTTCAGCGCTTTGCCTTCGCGTATCTCGCATAGCTTCTTCCACGTCTTTATGTGCAGAATAAGGTAAGGCAAGACGAACATGGCTTTAACCTTCGAGTAGATGTCGTACCTCAATACGTAGTAGTCTGAAAACTGGGTGTGGACGTAGAGGATGACAAGAAATCCTATTAGGGCGGCCACTTCGCCGTTTAGTAGGTAGAAGCGTCTGCCAAATGGTTCTCCAAACTTTACGATGATGGTCCTTTTGCCGGTAGCGGCATCGGTATCGCGGTCGCGGTAGTTGTTCACCACCAGCAGGCTGTTAATGGCTAAACCCACGCCCACCGACAGTGCGACGCCATACAAGGGGCATTCGTTGGCTTGCACAAGGCACGTCATGCACACGGGCACAATGCCGAAGAAGATGACCACGGCTACGTCGCCCCAACCGTTGTACGAGAGCGGATAGGGCCCCGATGTGTAGAGGTAGGCAAACACCACGCAGGCTAGTCCTGTGCCAATCAGTTCCCAATGGCGGTCGGTAAAGAAGAGGATGCTTAAGCCAATTAGGCAGGCTGTGGCCACCACGGCTGCAATGCCTTTCTTCATGGCGCTGGGCGTAATCCAACCTTGTGCGGTGGCACGCATGGGGCCCAGTCGTTCCTCACCGTCGGTTCCCTTCTTGTAGTCTATAAGGTCGTTAATGAGGTTGGCTGCCGTTTGCATCAGCACGGCAAACAGTAGGCAGATGATGGCTGGCACCGCCTTAAAGCTGTTCAGGTGGGTGGCCAGGGCGCAGCCCACAACCACTGGGGTTACGGCGGCTGCCAAGGTCTTCGGGCGGCTGGCTAGTAACCAGGCCTTTATGCTGTTTGTTTCTACTTGTTCCATCGTAAAAGTCAATTCTTATTACAAAAATACGAATAATGAGAAAATAATTCCTTAACTTGGCTTAATAATCATTTGTATATGTCAGACCACCAGACTCTCGAAAATATGTTGAAGCTGCTCAACTTGCTGTCTTCAAACATGCGTTACACTCCCGACCAGATTGGCGAACGCCTCAATGTCTCGTCGCGTACGGCTTACCGTTACCTCACTTCGTTGAAAGATGTTGGCTTTGGTGTGGAGAAGGATGCGCGTAATGCCTTCTTCATTCCGAAAACCGATAAGAACATGACCAACATTTCGCAGTTGGTGCATTTTACCGAAGAGGAGGAGACGCTGGTCTACGACATCATGCAGAAACTCTCGTCCGATGCCGTCATGCAACGCCGCCTGAAGGCGAAGATGGCTTCTGTCTTCAACATCAAGGCGCTCGAAAAGACGGTTACCGACAACAATGCGCATTCCAACATTGCCAAAGTGCTGTCTGCAATCAAGGGCAAGCGCCTCATTTGCCTAAAGAACTACCACTCGGGCAACTCGGGTAGCGAGGAAGACCGCCTGGTCGAGGCGTTCGACGTTACCGACAACTATAGCACCATTTGGGCTTTCGACCCTCGCGACGGCAAGAACAAGGTGTTTAAGCTGGCGCGTGCCGAGAAGGTGGAAGAGACGGACCAGAAGTGGAAGTACGAAAAACGCCATAAGGCCGATCCGGTCGATGTCTTCCGCTCGTTCGGTAAGGAACCTGTTCCAATCTGCATCGAGTTCGACTTGCTGGTCTACAACCTCTTGGTCGAAGAATACCCGGCTGCCAAGGCCGACGTGAGGAAGAAGGACAAGGACACTTGGGTGCTGAATACCAACGTCTACAATTTGAATGCGGTTGGCCGCTTTGTTCTAGGATTGTACGACCACATCACCATTGTTAATTCGCCCGAGTTGCAAGACGACATCAACAATCGCCTAAATAAGCATAAAGTGTAGTCGCTTACTTACATTTTCTTTCTCATCGTGCACTATTTTCCCTTGGTTTTCGTTATATTTGCATAAATAGAAACATATTGCTCAACGGGTCTGTTTCTGTGGCATGTTGGGCTTAAAAACAAGAAAAAAGTGAACGACGGAGTTGTTATTATTCCTACTTATAACGAAAAGGAAAATATAGAGAACATTATTCGTGCTGTGTTTGGTCTTCCAAAGTCTTTCCACGTATTGGTTATCGACGACGGCTCGCCCGACGGCACTGCCAACATCGTTAAGACGCTTCAGGGCGAATTCCCAGAACGTTTGCACATCATCGAACGTAAGGGCAAGTTGGGCTTGGGCACTGCCTACATCACTGGCTTTAAGTGGGCCATTGAAAAAAAGTACGACTACATCTTCGAGATGGATGCCGATTTCTCTCACAACCCAGACGACTTGCTGAAGCTGCACAAGGCCTGCTCGGAAGAGGGGGGCGACGTGGCTGTAGGTTCTCGTTACGTAAGTGGCGTTAACGTGGTTAACTGGCCAATGGGACGTGTACTCATGTCTTATTTTGCTTCAAAGTACGTTCGTTTCGTTACCGGCTTGAATGTTGCCGACACTACTGCCGGATTCGTTTGCTACCGTCGCGAAGTGCTCGAGACCATTGGCCTCGACGAGATTCGCTTCAAGGGCTATGCGTTCCAAATTGAAATGAAGTTCACTTCGTTCAAGTGCGGCTTTGTCATTAAGGAGGTGCCAATCATCTTCGTCAACCGTGTCTTGGGTACGTCAAAGATGAGTGGCGGCATTTTCTCCGAGGCTCTCTTTGGGGTCATTCGCCTCAAATTGCGTTCTTTCTTCCGTAAGTATCCGCAAAAAAAGTCGGCCTAATTTTTTTCTTTCAAATTTTTTTCTAATCTTTGAAAAAACACATCGTCGTCGGTCTATTTGCAGGCTACGATACTTTTATACAACTTAAAAATTCTCCACAATGAAACCTGTGCTTATCTATAAGGCCAAAATTATCAACGAGGGCAATGCCTTCAAGGGCTCGCTTCTCATTGAAGATGGCAAGATATCTAAAATATTCAAGGACGATGTCCCTGAAAGTGTTAAGGCGAAGGCTGAAATCATCGACGGCGAAGACAAATGGGTGCTTCCTGGCGTCATCGATACCCACGTTCACTTCCGTGATCCTGGAATGACCCAGAAGGCCGATTTCCTTACCGAAAGCCGTGCCGCCGTTGCCGGTGGCGTTACTTCGGTTATGGACATGCCTAACACCAGCCCTGCCACCACTACAATGGCGTTGTGGGAACAGAAGACTCAAGAATTGGCTAAACGCTCTTTGGTCAACTTCTCTTGCTACATGGGTGCTACCGACAACAATGTCGACGAAATAATGAAGATTGACCCTAAAAAGGTCTGTGGCTTGAAGCTCTTCATGGGCTCTACCACCAGCAGCTTCGTGGTTAACGACAGACAGAAGTTGGAAGAAATCTTCGCAAAGTCACCTGTCCTCATCGCTACACACAACGAAGACGACAACATGATTAAGGAAAACCTTGCAAAGGTAAAGGCCGAGCTTGGCGAAGACAAGCCAATTCCTATGTTCTACCACTCGGTTATCCGTAATTCCGATGCTTGCTATAAGTCTACGGCTGCGGCTATCGACTTGGCTTTGAAGCACCACACCCACTTGCACGTGTTGCATCTTTCTACTTTGAAGGAATTGGCGTTGTTCGAACGCATTCCTGACGCACAGAAAGACAACATTACTGCCGAAACCACTGTTAACTACTTGTGGTTTGCCGACGAGGCTTACGAACGCCTTGGCGCTCGCATCAAGTGCTGCCCATCTATCAAGAAGGGCAAGAGCCGCGAAGGTCTTCAGAAGGGTGTTGCCGACGGCATTATCGACACCATTGCTACCGACCATGCTCCACACTTGCTTTCCGAAAAGGAAGGCGATGCCATCACGGCTGCGTCTGGCATCCCTTCAATTCAGCACTCATTGCCTATGATGCTCGAATTGGCAAAGAAGGGCGCTTTCACCCGCGAACAGGTGGTTGAGAAGATGTGCCACAACCCAGCAAAGATTTTCGGTGTCGAAAAGCGTGGTTTCATCCGCAAGGGCTATTATGCCGACTTGGTCATCGTTGCTCCTAACACCCCTTACACTGTCGAGGCAAAGGATCTTCAGTACAAGTGCGGTTGGTCTCCACTCGAGGGCGAAAAGCTCTCTTACAAGGTCGAAAAGACTTTCGTTAACGGTAACCTTGTTTACGACGAGGGTAAGTTCAACGAAGAGGTTAAGGGCCAAATCCTTTCTTTTGCACGCTAACCATTCATAACTGAATAAACAACAACTATAAAGCCCTAGGCAACCTTTGCCTAGGGCTTTTGTTTTGTAAGCTACAGGGGTGCCTTTATTCAATGGCCCACAGTGGCAGGTTGTTAAAGTGTTCTTGCTCAATGTAGGGTAGCATAGAGTACCTGGTGCCGTGCAAGTCGGCATTGTTCTTAAGGTATTCCGATAGCGAATTTGCCCTAACGTTTCCTTCTGCTTTTACCTCAATTGGCACCACTTTGCCATCTTTTTGTACGACGAAGTCAATCTCTAGGCGCGAGTTGTCGGCACTGAAGTAATAAATGGACCCTCTGTCTCGGCTTACCATTTGCTGAAGCACGTATTGTTCGGTAAATCCGCCTTTATATTCTTTAATGGCTTCGTCGCTAACTAGCATTTGCGAGGCTGGTATTTCTGCCATGGCACCCAGCAGTCCACAGTCGCACATGAAAAGTTTGAAGGCGGAAAAGTCTTCGTATGCCTTTAGTGGCATTTTTACCGCTTTGCATCGGTTTATTTTGTATACCAGTCCTGCGTCTACCAACCATTGAATGGCTGTTTCAAATTCTTTTGCGCGGCCCCCGTCTTTCAGAACGCCGTAAATGAATTTCTTGTTTTCTTTGAAAAGCTGGGCCGGCATGCCTTGCCATACCATGTTTACCCTGGGAACGTCTGTTCTCGACACGTGTTTCGAAAAGTCTCTTGCGTAATCAAACAGAATCTGTTGCTGTATGTTGCGTACTTCTTCCAAGCCTTCGTTGTTGGAATGGGCGAGGACGGCTGCGGGCATTCCGCCTACATAGTAATATTGGCGTAGGTATTTTTCGTACGTGTCTTTTAGGGCGTTTATCGATGCATAATCCTTTGCTGTCAGTATGTCTACTAACTTCTCTTGCCCCATTGCCAAAAGGAATTCTTCGTAGTTCATGGGGTAGATGCGTATCATATCTACCTTGCCTACTGGGAATGAATTGCCTTGGTGTAGCGAGATGCCTAGTAGTGAACCTGCAACGGCAATATGGTATTCTGGTGCATCTTCACAGAAGAATTTTAAACCTTCTAGTACTCTGGGGGCTGATTGAATTTCATCGAAAATGATGAGTGTTTTTTCAGGACGAATGTCTTTCCCTATACGGGCGCTTAATTGCATGAGTATTCGGTTGACATCGAAACTCGATGAGAAAATTTGCTTGATTTCCTCATCTTTGTCGCACATAAAGTAAGCTACGTCTTCGTAGTAACGTTTGCCAAATTCTTTGAGTAACCAGGTCTTTCCAACTTGCCTTGCTCCGTTTAAAATGAGTGGCTTGCGGTTCTTTTTGTCTTTCCACTCTTTCAACTTGCTCATTATTAGTCTCTCCATTCTCTTTTACCATATTATTCTCTGGTAAATTTACACTTTTTTGCAGATGTTTTTCTTAAATCTTACACTTTTTTGCACTTGTTTGCCTTTGTTTTTACACTTTTCTGCACTTCTTGATTCCCAACTCTACACTTTTTTGCACCATCTGCTTCGTGTGGCCTGCGTTGCCGGGCACAAAAAAAGCCCGTTGCTTTCGCAACGGGCTCCTTTATGTTTGGTGTCTAATTTAATTATTCACCCTTGATAGCAGCTACGCCTGGAAGTACCTTACCTTCGATAGCTTCAAGAAGAGCACCACCACCAGTTGAGATGTATGATACCTGGTCAGCCAAACCGAACTTGTTGATACAAGCTACAGAGTCACCACCACCGATCAATGAGAATGCACCTTCCTTGGTTGCTGCAGCGATTGCGTTAGCAATTGCCTTTGAACCAGCAGTGAAGTCGTCACATTCAAATACACCTGCAGGACCGTTCCAAAGGATAGTCTTTGCGCCCTTGATAGCTTCAGCGAATTTAGCCTGGCTAGCAGGACCTGCATCCAAACCTTCGAAACCGTTTTCAATTGCACCTGAAGGGCAAACCTTTACTTCAGCACCTGCCTTCAAGCTCATTGAGTCGAAGTCGAATGCGTTGGTAACAACAGAGTCAGTACCAAGTACCAATTCTACGTTGTTTTCCTTTGCCATCTTCTGGATATTAAGAGCCAAGTCAAGCTTGTCTTCTTCGCAGATTGAAGAACCTACAGTACCACCGTTAGCCTTAGCGAAGGTGTAAGTCATACCACCGCAAAGAACCAACTTGTCTACCTTGCTCATCAAGTTTTCAATGATACCGATCTTTGTAGATACCTTTGAACCACCCATGATTGCAACGAATGGACGGTTGATGTTGTTAAGAACCTTGTCAACAGCAGCAACTTCCTTTTCCATCAAGTAGCCAAGCATCTTGCTGTCTGCGTCGAAGTAGTCAGCGATAACGGCTGTTGATGCGTGCTTACGGTGTGCAGTACCGAATGCGTCGTTGATATAGCAGTCTGCGTATGAAGCCAAAACCTTTGAGAAATCCTTCTGCTTTGCCTTCATTTCCTTCTTTGCTGCTTCGTAGTTTGGATCTTCCTTTTCGATGCCAACTGGCTTACCTTCTTCTTCACCGTAGAAACGAAGGTTTTCCAACATCAACACTTCACCTGGCTTCAAGGCTGCAGCTTCAGCCTGTGCCTTCTGGCAGTCGTTAACGAACTTAACCTTTGCACCAAGACGTTCAGAAACTGCGTCTACAATCTGGCCCAAAGAGTACTTTGCAACAACCTGGCCCTTTGGCTTGCCCATGTGGCTCATAATGATCAATGAACCGCCGTCTGCCAATACCTTCTTCAAGGTTGGAAGAGCACCCATGATACGAGTGTCATCAGCTACCTTACCATCCTTCAATGGAACGTTAAAGTCAACACGTACGATGGCCTTCTTGCCAGCGAATTTGTAATTGTCGATAGTTTGCATATCTTTTTTTTATTTAAAAATGAATTTTTGTTCTTATTACCTACAAATATACGTTTTTTTAGTCTTAACTGCAATTGGTTTCGGGCCACTTTTATGGCTCAAATTCACGTTTTTTTGCCGTTAGGGCTGTTTCTGCCGTTTGCAGGTCTTCGGGTTTACTTGCTGCAAAGGTATTGGTGCATTTCTGCAGCTGCCTTGCGGCCGTCGCCCATTGCCAGAATTACGGTTGCACCGCCACGCACAATGTCGCCACCTGCAAATAGGGTAGGAATGTTGCTCTGCAACTTGTCGTTCACCACAATGGTGCCCTTTGCGCTCACTTCCAATCCTTCTACCGAGCTTGGTACTATTGGGTTTGGCGATACGCCAATGCTGACGATCACAACGTCTACCGGTACGTCAATAATGCCTCCTTCTATGGCTACTGGCGAACGGCGTCCGCTGGCATCGGGCTCGCCTAGTTCCATCTTCTGCAAGCGCATGGTGGTTACGCGGCCTTTCTCGTCGCCGATGTATTCAAGCGGATTGTGCAGGGTCATGAACTCTACGCCTTCTTCCTTCGCGTGGTGAATTTCCTCCAGGCGGGCTGGCATTTCGGCTTCCGAACGGCGGTAAACCAGCATGGCGCGTTCTGCGCCTAGGCGAAGTGCCGTGCGCACCGAGTCCATTGCGGTGTTGCCACCACCCACTACGGCTACGTTTTTGCCTTTAAGCACTGGTGTGTCGCTGTCGGCGTTGTTGGCGTCCATTAGGTTCACGCGGGTCAGGTACTCGTTGCTGCTCATAATGCCAATAAGGTTCTCGCCCTTAATGTTCATGAAGCGTGGCAGACCGGCGCCGCTGGCTACGAAGATGCCCTTAAAGCCTTCGCTTTCAAGGTCCTTTGTGCTGATGGTCTTACCCACGATGGTATTTTTCTGGAACTTGACACCCATCTTCTTCAAGTTCTCAATTTCTACGTCTACAATGCGGTTTGGCAAGCGGAAGCCTGGAATGCCGTACTTCAATACGCCGCCAATTTCGTGTAGGGCTTCAAACACGGTCACGTCGTAACCGGCCTTGGCCATGTCGCCTGCAAACGACAAGCCGGCAGGGCCCGAACCAACGGCTGCCACCTTAATGCCGTTCTTTGCTGCGGTTTCTGGGGTGGCCATCTTGCCGCTTTCGCGTTCATAGTCGGCTGCAAAGCGTTCAAGGTAACCAATGGCAACTGGCTCCTTTTTTAGCTTAAGCTTGTAGAAGCACTGGCTTTCGCACTGCTTTTCCTGTGGGCATACTCGGCCGCAAACGGCAGGCAATGCGCTGGTCTTGCGCAAAACCTTGGCTGCTTCCAGGTGTTCGCCACGTTCAATGTTCTTAATGAAGCCAGGTATGTTGATGCCTACTGGGCAACCTTCCATACAGGTTGGGTTAGGGCAGTCCATGCAACGGCTAGCTTCCTTGCGTGCCTGTTCTTCGGTAAGGCCCTGGTTAACTTCTTCGTAGTTGCGTGCGCGCACCTTGGCATCCAACTCGTTCATCTTCACGCGTGGGGTGTCGGTACGTTCTTTACCGCTTATGCTTTTGCGAAGGGCGTCGCGCCATGCTTCGCTTCTATCTTCTAATGCCATAAATGTTTCGTTTTTTTAGGTGGAAATAACCTTATTTACCAATCTTGTACATGTCTGCCTTTTCCTGCTCCTTGTAGGCGCCAAGGCGCATCATCATTTCGTCGAAGTCTACCTGGTGGGCGTCAAACTCTGGTCCGTCTACGCAAACGAACTTGGTCTTGCCGCCTACGGTCACACGGCAGGCACCGCACATGCCGGTACCGTCTACCATAATGGTGTTCAACGATGCCATGGTTGGCAATTCATATTTCTTGGTCAAAAGTGAAACGAATTTCATCATGATGGCTGGACCAATGGTTACGCAAAGGTCTACCTTCTCGCGGAGGATGACTTCTTCAACACCGTTGGTAACAAGGCCCTTCTTGCCGGCGCTACCGTCGTCGGTCATAATGATGACTTCGTCGGCAAATGCGCGCATCTGTTCTTCAAGAATGATGAGGTCTTTGTTTCTGGCTGCCAACACAACAATCACCTTGTTGCCGGCTTTCTTCATGCCTTCAACAATTGGCAACAGTGGGGCAACGCCTACGCCGCCACCTGCACAAATAACGGTACCGTACTTCTTTATTTCGGTAGCTTTGCCAAGCGGGCCTACTAGGTCGGTTACCTCATCGCCGATGTTCAGGTCGGTCAACTTGGTGCTCGACACGCCAACACGTTGTGCTACTAGGGTTATGGTACCTTTCTTTTCGTCGGCCGATGCAATGGTCAAAGGAATGCGTTCTCCCTGCTCACCGGTACGTACGATGACGAAGTTTCCTGGCTTGCGGGCTTTTGCTATTAGCGGAGCTTCTACTTCTAGCATAACCACGTTTTCAGAAAAGAACTTCTTATCAACGATCTTATACATTATTGTGTTTGTTTTGTTAGTATGTTTCTTTTATGTGGGCGGTTCACTTCCTAACCCCTTACAAATTTACGGCTTATTTATGAATTTATAGGAAGTTTTTGCTTTTTAGTTCTTACCTAACAAACTCTTTCCTTTCCGAAGGCACATTAACATTTGTCAACCCTGTAGCGGTGTGGCTCTGTCCCGCACCAATTGCCCGTGGCTTCAGCCTATGCCCATTCGTATCAATTCGCGATGCCTTTGGCATCCTTTGTGCAATTAAATCACCAACGCTGCAATAATTAGAGCAATTCGTGAAATTCGTTGACCCAAAAAACGTAGCGGTGAGGGGCTCTGTCCCGCACCAATTGCCCGTGGCTTCAGCCTATGCCCATTCGTATCAATTCGCGATGCCTTTGGCATCCTTTGTGCAATTAAATCACCAACGCTGCAATAATTAGAGCAATTCGTGAAATTCGTTGACCAAAAAACGTAGCGGCGTGGGCTCTGTAGCCGCCTATCACATCCGTGCCCGAAGGTGTATTAAAGAATTTCCCTAGCAATCCAGGCACAGGCTTCAGCATCGGCCAGGGCGTGGTGGTGATTCGTCAGGTCGTATCCGCACAGGGCCGAAATGGTGTGCAGTTGGTGGTTAATAGCCTTTGGGAAAGCCTTGCGCGAAGCAACCAGCGTGCAGTAGAACTCGTAGTCGGGATAGTCCATCTGGTACATGCGGAAAACCTTTTTCAGGCAGTTCTCGTCAAACGCCTTGTTGTGTGCCACCAGCGGCAGACCTTCAATAAGGGGCTCAATCTGTTTCCACACGGTAGGGAACACCGGCGCCTTGTCGGTGTCTTTAGCACAGAGTCCGTGCACCATTTGGCAACGGTAGGCATAGTAGTTGGGCTCCGGTTTAATAAGGGAGTAGAACGTGTCGGTAATGCTCCAGTCTTTCACCACGACAATACCCACCGAGCAGACGCTGGTAGGTTCGTAGTTGGCCGTTTCGAAGTCGATGGCGGCAAAGTCTTTCATAAATGTGCTATCCTTGTGTCGTTAATAGTCCTCTTCGTCAACAAACTTGCGTTCCAGCAAGCCAGCGGCTAGCGAGTCGGCAGCCTGAATGATGCTGACAAGCGGATAAAGTTCTTTTGCAGTGTCGAAGCATTTCTGGTCCTCAATGCTGTTCATGTTCAGCCCCCACGAGCCCATGTGCCAGCGTATGGCAAGCATTTCGGCATCGTCTAGCTCAAGTCCGTAGCAAAGCAGAAGGATGACCGACTTCTCGCCATGTCCCATCGGGAAGTCCTTGTAGCTAACCTTGTAGCACTTGCAGTCTACCCAGTCGCCAAGTTTGGTCTTGCGTTTGCGCGAGCTTTGCTTGTAAATGTCGGCCTTGCACACATCGTGGAGTAGTGCGGCAAGAATAATGCTGTCGCGTTTCACCTCCTTTTCAATGGTGCTGTCTAGCTGTTTCATGCCCTCCCAAATTTTTTCGGCGGCATAGAAGGTGTTAAGTGAGTGTTGCACAAGTCCGCCCTCAACGTTGAGGTGGTGGTTGCACGAAGCCGGAGCCTCGAAGAAGCCCATACTTTCCAATTCTTCAATCACGTCTTCAACGCCATCGCGTTTAGTTGAGTTTAGTAGTTCGCAGAATGTTTCCTTGTTTTGCTTCACATCTAATTCTTCCATACTTATATATATTGTATTGTTATTAATAGCCAAAGGTAATCATTTTTTTCAGAAATCTATTCCTAAAAGTTTTTAACAGGTTCAGTCTGCCCCCCACACACTTTCCTTTCCCCTGTCAACACGTACATACGAAAAAAATTAGGAGACGTTTCACAACGTCTCCTAATCAACATTTAACCTTAACTATGAAAAATCTATCTGTTTTGTTTGCGATGTAAAAGTAGGACATATTTTCGATACTGACAAATTATTTTGCGAAAAAATGACATTTTTTTCATGAATTGACAATTTTTCTGCGTCAAATCCATTTTTGTCGCATATCCCAAGATACAATTTTCCCCCCTAGGTTTGTACATACGTTTCGCTTTCTGCTGGGGAAAATGAGCGTGGTGTGGTGAGCCTGTTGCCAACTCTGTAGCTGTGGGAAATGAGCGTGGTGAGTCTGTTGCTGACGTAAGGATGCAACCGGCGAACCAAGCGAGTTCGGCGAAGCCAATGTGTCCCACTGCAATTATCTCTGCGGGGCTCTGCCCCGCACCTATTGCCATAGGTTTCATATGTCCAATTCGTTTCAATTCGGCGATGCCAAAGGCCTCCTTTGTGCAATTAAATCAAATTAGGGCAATCCGTGAAATTCGTTGACCAAAAGGACGCAGTAAAAACCTTGTCCATTCCCCTGCGTTACCAAAAACAGAAAAGAGCCAAAACGTAAAAACGTCTGGCTCTTTTTTATATGATAATTACTTAAGGTTAGTGCAACGGTTAAATATCTTTTATTTCAATTCTTTTAGCAAGTGTTTTGTTTTGTGTTGCACGGTGCAAAAGTAATTTGCTTATTGTTTTCCAACGTGACAAAATGAATTTCAGTGTGTGACAAAACTCGTTTTTGTCATAAAATTTATGTTTTTGTCCGATGAAATCGGCCTTTTTTATCGGTTTTTAAATTGATGTCATTTGTCAGTTGTCGCTCTTTTCAGCCCTTAATAAGCTTCTGTACGACCCAAAACCGCTGTCTTCGGCTATGGCTTGCTTCGAATATTCGGGGTGTTGTTCGCGCAATTTCTTCGCATAGTCTAGTCGGTAGCCGTTCACCATCTTAATGAAGCTGCCATAGTTGGTCTTGCAGGTGCAGCGCAGGGTTGGCACGTTTGTGTTAAGGGCCTTGGCCAGTTCCATAATGGTGAGGTGTGCATTCAAGAAAGGCTTTTCCTTTTCCATGAATTCCTTCATATAGGTATGTAGGGCCTCGTTTGGTTCAGCGTTGCAGTCGTCAAATTCGTCCTCAAAAATGGTGTCGCTACTGTCGCAGTCATCACATTGTCCGTCTTTTTTAACCTTAATGTGGGTGTCGAGCATGTAGTTCAGGAAGTAGATCTGCTCGGCTGCAATTAAGAAGAAGGTGATGCCCGCCATCGTATGGTTAATGCTAATGAAGTTAGCCCATATTATAGGAATAAGTATGATGAACAGTATGGTAACCTTCTTTGCGAACTTGGTCGGAAATTCCTCGAAGTTCGAATACTTGTTCTCGTAGTAAATCTGTGTCTGTTTCTTTAGCCACAAAAGGCTTTCTATAATGCCTATGGTGTATGCAAAGCCAATTATGCCCACAGCTGCTATTATGTAGCTGCTGTACTGGGTGAGTAGGCCTGTTCCCATCCATCCAAAAATGCAGAGCAAGACGGCTAGGGTTATCAGTGGAATTTCTGCAGCTATGAAACCCTTGCTTATCTTGTGGGTGTTGTTGCATTGTTTCCTTATGCCGTTAATCATGAAGTTGGGGCAGATGAGTATCATGAAGCACTTCGAGGCTACCCAGTTGTCGTTGTTGTGTGGAAAGAGAAGGCAGCCTATCAGCAGAATGCTTAAGGCGTATGTCAATATCCATTTCTTGCGGTTGGGGTAATAGATGTTCTCTTGCCCACGGTAGGGCAAGCACACATGGCTCCATTTTATGTAGGCACTGCTTATGCCTGTAATTATGTAGGCTAACAGGCCGCAGTAGTGCAATAAGCTATCGTTAACTATAATCGAATCCATACCCAAAGTCAGGTGTTGTATTGTAGTGTATTCTATGTTAAAATAATTTAATGCGAATATAACCAATTTTTATTACCGTTATGAACTTTTGTCACAAAAAATCACGTTTTGTCCTATCATTTTTTTGTTCCTTTTGATGGATTTATTGACCGATATGTTTTCTTTCGTAAATAAAGTGTTCTATTTGTCTTTTCCCTTGCTTCTACTGCATATGGGTACAAAAAAAGCCGCACCAATGGGCGCGGCTTCTTTTATTGGTTATCTCTCAAATTACTTGAAAGCTTCGATGATTGGCATGAAAGTGTCAGCCTTAAGAGCTGCACCACCGATCAAACCACCGTCGATGTCTGGCTGTGAGAACAATTCAGGAGCGTTGCTGCCCTTGCAAGAACCACCGTAAAGGATAGAGGTGTTGTCTGCTACAGTTGCGTTGTACTTTGCAGCGATAGAAGCACGGATGAAAGCGTGAACTTCCTGTGCCTGTTCGCTAGTTGCAGTCAAACCGGTACCAATTGCCCAAACTGGTTCGTATGCGATGATGCACTTGCCGAAATCTTCAGCTGAAAGAGTGTACATTGCAGCCATCTGACCTTCGATTACTGACTTGAAGGTGTTAGATTCGCGTTCTTCCTTGATTTCACCTACGCAGAAAATTGGAGTCAAACCGTTTGCAAGAGCCTGCTGAAGCTTCTTGATGAGAAGAGCGTTGTCTTCACCGTGGTACTGACGGCGTTCAGAGTGGCCAAGGATAACGTACTTTGCGCCAGTTGAAGCTACCATGCTAGCTGATACTTCACCAGTGTAAGCACCCTTGTCCTGTGCTGAACAGTCTTCTGCACCTACGCCAATAACTGAACCCTTAACTGCTTCTGCAACTGCTGCAACCGAGATGTATGGAGTGCATACTACAACATCACAGTTTGGCTTCTTGCCAGCAAGGGCGTTCTTCAAATCATTTGCCAAAGCAATACCTTCTTGCAGGGTGGTGTTCATCTTCCAGTTACCTGCTACGATCTTTTTTCTCATTGTTATTAATAGAATTAATGAAAATTTATGTGTTTTCTTCTTTTTTTGTCTTCGTTGGTTGGCGCTTTTGCCTTTTCGGCATCGTCTTTCTTTTCCTCTTTCGGTGCCTTTCCGGTCAGTTTCCTGAACAGCCAGATGAGTAGGCCGAAGAACCAGTCTAGTGCCAGAATGCCTATTATTATCAGGCCGAATACGCAGCAGATGTGCAAGGCTTTCATGCGCATGCTTTCCACTTGCATCTCACCCTCGGCGCAGTTCTCTAGCTTGTCTTTCAGTTCCGGAAGGTAGAAGTGGCTCCATTTGTGGTAAACCACACCGTCTTTCAGCAGAAGCAGGCCGGGTTTCGACTGTATCATTCTGCGCAGCACCTTGGTGTCGGCGTTCACCATGGGGTATTCCGCCCCGCCCGATTCTACGATGTATTCTTCCGCCTCGTTGCTGCTTGGGTTGGTGGCAGTCAGGCAGTAGAAGCTGTAGCCGTTGTTGCGGGCGTAGTCGTAGAGCCTGTTCAGCTGGTGGCGGGCACTGGTGTTGCTGTCGCTCAAGTCGTCGGCTATCAGCAGGAAGGTGTAGCCTTCTTTGCCTATTATCATTTTGCTGACGTCGCCTTCTTTCTGGTCATACAGTTGCAGCGCCTCAATCTGTTCGCCCTTCTTGGTGCTTACCTTCTCAATGTGCTTAATGCAGAAAAGGTTGTCTTCGTTCCACTCAATGTCGTCCTTGGTCAGTTCCTGGCTGGCCAGGTACTTGCTTATGTTCAGGCCCGTGCGGTAGGGCGTTAGGTCTATTACCGGCAGTCTGAAGTAGCTGTAAGCCGAAATAAGGACGGCAAACGCCATCGTTGTGGGACCTATTGACCATTCCGTGCGGTTGGTGAAGATGGTCTTGCTGTACTTCCGCCATACGAACAGCTGAATGGCTACCCACAGGAAGAAGAGGTAAACCCAGCACGATGTCAGCTCCTTTATTATAGGGCCATCTAGCGTTGTGGTGGTGGTCACCGGCGACACGTAGGTGGTGTAGAAGCTGAACGGTGTCAGGAACAGCAGGAAGAGGGCGGTGTATAGCGACGTCTTCTTTATGTTCGTTCCTAGCAGCGAGCCCACGCCAATGGCAAATTCCACACTGGCAAAGGCAACTGCAAGTAGGGTAGACAGCGGTTGGAAGAAGTGCAGGCCCGCAGCGGCAATGTAGTCGCTAACAATGTGGCCGCCTTCTATGGGGTTGCATGCCCTAATCAAGCCGAAGATGATGAACACCACGCCAAGGAAGAGTCGGCACAGTGTTACAATGGCAATCTTTACCTTTCGGTTTATCGGCAGGGCAAAATGCATGGCTTTTTAGGCGTTGAAGTCAATTTTTATTAACCCAAACACGGCATAGTTCACCATGTCCATGTAGTTGGCGCCAATGCCTTCCGAAATAAGAGTCTTGCTGTCGTTGTCCTCAATCTGCTTGGTGCGGTACAGCTTCATCAGAATCAGGTCGGTGTACGACGTTGTGCGCATCGAGCGCCATGCCTCATCGTAGTCATGGTTCTTTGCAAGCATCAGGTCGCGTGTCACCTTCATCTTCGCGTCATATTCGGCCAACGCTTCGTCGGCAGTCATGTCGCTGGTTTCGCTGAACCCCTTTTCCAGTTGAATCAGGCCCATTATGCCGTAGTTGACGATGGCCACCAGTTCTGGTCTAATGCCCTCGTCTACCTTGGCTTCGCCTTTGGTCTCCAACGTGCGTATGCGGTTTGCCTTAATGAAAATCTGGTCGGTGATGCTGGTTGCACGCATAATGCGCCATGCAGCACCATAGTCTTTAAGTTTTTTTGAATAAATGTCTCGGCACGAGGCAATTACTTTGTCAAACTGTTCTTCTGTGTTCATTTCGGCGTTGTTTTATCCACTTAATATGCAAATTTACTTATTTTTTTACTCTTTTTGTCTGCTTTGCGCCTTTTGTTTAATTTTGTGGAAAAATTTGTTTAATATGAATGCCGAACTATTTCCGTTAATCGACGAAGAGGGCAACGTGGTGGGCAAGGCCACCCGCGCCGAGTGCCATTCCGGTTCCATGCTGTTGCACCCTGTTGTGCACCTGCACATCTTCAATAAGGCGGGCGACCTTTTCTTGCAGAAGCGTTCCATGTCGAAGGACATTCAGCCGGGCAAGTGGGACACTGCCGTGGGTGGTCATGTCGACTATGGCGAACAGGTAGAAGACGCGCTCCGTCGCGAGGCGCGCGAAGAGTTGGGCGTACAGCAGTTCCAGCCCACCTTCCTTTTCCGCTACATCTTCCAGAGCAAGGTCGAGCGCGAAATGGTTAATGCCTACCGCACCGTCTACGAGGGCCCATTCACAGTCGATCCTGTCGAACTCGACGACGCGCGTTTCTGGCCGTTGGCCGAGATTGAGGCTAACATTGGCAAGGGCATCTTCACCCCTAACTTCGAAAGCGAATTCCTAAAGCTGAAAGCGGCCCTCTAAAAAGGCGGTTTTTTGTTAACAACTCCTCGTCCTCTGTAGCGGTGTGGAAATGAGCGTGGTGAGTCTGTTGCTGACGTAAGGATGCAACCGGCGAACCAAGCGAGTTCGGCGAAGCCAATGTGTCCCACCGCAATGATTTCTGCGGGGCTCTGTCCCGCACCTACAGCCATATGGCCAGTTCGTGTCAATTCGTCGATGCCAAAGGCATCCTTTGTGCAATTAATTTACCAACGCTGCAATAATTAGAGCAATTCGTGAAATTCGTTGACCAAAAAACGTAGTGGCGTGGGCTCTGTAGCGGTGTGGAAATGAGCGTGGTGAGTCTGTTGCTGACGTAAGGATGCAACCGGCGAACCAAGCGAGTTCGGCGAAGCCAATGTGTCCCACCGCAATGATCTCTGCGGGGCTCTGTCCCGCACCTACAGCCATATGGGCAATTCGTGTCAATTCGTCGATGCCAAAGGCATCCTTTGTGCAATTAATTCACCAACGCTGCAATAATTTGGGCAATTCGTGAAATTAGTTGACGAAAAACGCAGTAGAAACTTCAAATTAAACAAACCAAAAAAGAAATAAATAAGTAATCATGAAAAAAATAAGATGTCCTAAATGCGACGACTTCATCCTTTTCGACGAGAAAACCATCGACATGGAGAACGTGGTCGTTTTCCGCTGTTCCCATTGTGGTAAGGCGTTCAAGGTAAAGTTCAAGCGTAAGGAACATAACGAAGACGAAGAAGAGGAACCCGACTACGGATCGCTCGTCGTTGTTGAGAATGTTTTTGCAAAGAAACAGATTTTCAAGCTCCACCATGGCGACAATGTCGTAGGGCGTCGTAACCCGGGCGACGAAATCGATTGCCCAATCGTTACCACCGACCCTTCAATGGACCGCATCCACTGCATCGTCAACGTTAGCGAGAAAGACGGCGAACTCGTCTTCCGCATTCGCGACTGCAATTCCAACACCGGCACCTTCGTCATGAACAGCGAGGTCACCAAGAAGGAACAGCGCATCATCAAGGGCGGCGAAATCATCTCGCTGGGTGCCACAACCCTCATCCTTAAGACACCTAATAGCGACGAAGAGTAAGCCATCACCATGCAACGTTCAGTCAAACAGGTCATCGTCATGCGTCGCGACCTCAACATGCGCAAGGGCAAGCTCGTTGCGCAGGGGGCTCACGCCTCGGTTGGTGCATTCCTCAAGCTCTTTGGCGGTCAGGTCAATGCCGACGGTTCCACCCACCTCACGCTCGACTACACGCCCGACTCTTTCTTGGCACAGTGGCTCGACGGCTCTTTCGCCAAAATCTGCCTCTATGTCGACTCGAAGGAAGACCTTGTCAACCTCTACCGTAAGGTGCGCGAACAGGCGCCCCACATTCCGGTCGACTTGGTACAAGATGCCGGACTCACCGAATTTCACGGTGTTCCCACCCTCACCTGCCTCGCCATCGGTCCTTATTGGGCCGACGAGATTAACCAGTTCACAGGCGACCTCAAACTCTTTTAGGCGCTGCTAACCATGTCAAGATGAAAATGAAACCAACTCCGCTCATCAGTGCCATACCGCTAGTCGTGTTGTTCATACTGCTAGCCCTTTCCGTCATTGTGTTTGGCGACAATGCCATGTCGGGAGCCAGCCAAGTCTCGTTGTTGTTCGGTACGGCCGTCTGCACAGGCTTGTCCATGATTCTTTACCACCAACCTTGGCAAGAATTGGAAGACAGCATTAAGAAGACCATTGGCGACACCAGCGTGTCCATCGTCATTCTCATTTTGATTGGTATGATAGGTGGTGCTTGGATGATTAGTGGAGTGGTGCCCACACTCATTTATTACGGCATACAAATCATGTCGCCCCGTTTCTTCCTGGTGTGCACATGCGTCATTTGTGCCATAGTAAGTGTCATGACCGGCAGCTCGTGGACCACCATTGCCACCATTGGCGTGGCTCTCATCGGTATTGGCAATGCCTTGGGCTTGTCGCCTGCCCTCACGGCAGGAGCCATCATTTCCGGATCTTATTTCGGAGATAAGGTTTCACCGTTGAGCGACACTACCACCTTGGCGGCTAGTGCGGCCGGAACCGACCTCTTCACACACATCAAGTACATGATGGTTACCACCGTACCCTCTATGCTCATCACCTTGGTGGTGTTCCTCGTGCTCGGATTCTTCCACGGTCACGATGGCGAAGTCAACATTTCTGCCTATACCCAGGGACTCGACCGCAGTTTCCACATATCGTTGTGGACGCTCTTGGTGCCGCTTTTTACAGCATTTCTCATAGCCCGCAAGGTGCCAGCCCTCATCACCCTTTTCCTGTCGTCGTTGGCTGCTGGTGTCTGTGCGTTGGTTTTGCAGCAAGACGTGTTGATGAAGGTAGTGGGCGAAGATGTGCCAACGGCAACCAATCTCTTCAAGGCGTTGTTCATCACCTTCTCAACGTCAACAAGTATCAACACCGGACTTCCTGCCCTCAACAGCTTGGTTTCCACCGGCGGCATGGCAGGCATGCTCAACACCATTTGGCTCATACTCTGTGCTATGTGTTTTGGCGGTGTCATGGTGGCCAGCGGCATGTTGTTCAGTCTAACCGGCGTTCTGCTCCGTTTCGTGCGCAACACGTTCGCCCTTGTCAGCTCAACCGTTTTCACCGGATTCCTGCTCAACCTTGTCACTAGCGACCAGTACATTTCCATCATCTTGTCGGCAAGCATGTACAAGGACGCCTATCGCGAGCGTGGTTACGAAAGCCGTTTACTTTCGCGCAGTTCCGAAGATGGTGCCACCGTCACATCCGTCCTCATTCCGTGGTCAACCTGTGGCATGGTTCAGTCTTCCGTCTTGGGCGTAGCCACTTTAACCTATCTGCCCTACTGCTTCTTCAACATCATATCGCCGTTCATGAGCTGCTTCATCGCCCTTATCGGTTACAAGATTTTTAGGAAGAAAGACGCATAGCATGTTGGGTTCGTCCCAATTATTTTACAATGAATTCAATAGGCGACAATTTCCTCTCTACGCCATCGTCACCACCAGCCACAATGTTCGTTACATAAACCGTGTCGCCCTTTTTCAGTTTGTTCAGGGCATTCCTCATCTTGTCGGTAATTTCATCAGAATCGGAGTGGAAGGAAGAAGGTTTCCCATTATTGTTATAGCATTTCAAGTCGAATTTCAGAATGGAGTAGTGCGGATTCTTCGCAAAGAGAGTTGTGTCCTCGCAATTTGCCACAATCTTTTTGGCAGCCACCAGCGTGTCTTTTGCAATCATGCCGTCGGCATAAGTGTTTTCCGAGTCAGAAAGGAAAGCTTTCGGGGTAGGCAACGGAATTACGTGGAATGCTTTTCGATCTATAATATACACTTTACCATCTAATTTTGCAGAAACAGCAACCACACACTCAGCGGCATTGCGTATTGGCTTAATATTCCACCCTGTAGGTGTTCTTGACATTGCCGCCGCATTACTGGCATTGATGGACAAATCGCTCATAGAAAAGCCCGGAGCCATAATTTCTATATGGTTAGAAGTGCCGGCATAAAAGACATCCATTTTGCTATTCGAGATTGTAGCAAAAGGTTCTGCGACCTGATATTCGCATTCGAAGGGGTACTGTTTAGTGTTTCCTTTCTTGTCAGTTTCAAGAATATAGCCGCTATATTTATAATTACCGACCGCACACCCGTAAAAACTATACCTGCCATTCTCAACAAGTTTGTCGTGCACGTAGGTCTTATAGTTGCAGTTGGCATCCCTATTCAGCATAATAATGTCAGCCTCATATTTTTGTCCACGCAGAATGGTCGACCTTTTAGCCACCACAATTGCCTGTTTCTTTGTGTAGTCGAAAGGGGCATTGTTTTCAGCCTCGTTGTCACTTGCTGCCTGTGTTGTTTCAGCCTCCCAAGCGTTCTCTGGTCTGTCATTTGCAATGGCTGTAAAAGGCAATATGGCGGCAAATGCCAGAATGGAAATCTTATTCAATCGCATAAATTACTTGAAGTTTTTTATGTCTTCGGTTAGCTTATCAATGTGTTAATGTCAACCACAAACGATGTGCATTTTTTCGGAATAGGCAAGTAACATAATTCAAAGTCATCTGTTTTCAACGGAGAGTAAAGCCTTCTACTTTTAATTGCAGGTATTGTTACTTTCTTTTCATTATGCAGACGTACGGCAAAGGCTATGTCAACATCTTCTCTCGAACTTAAGCTGTTAAGTTGTTCATCTGTTGCCATGAAAGAGGCTATGACGCCTATAGTTTTGTATTCACTTAAGTTAAACCCTTCAATTATGCCTAGTATGCCTTTTAACTTTTGAAATGTACCAATAATTTGGTCCCTAGCTTTATTTATATCTGATGTGTCAAAGGAGCTTTTCAGCTCGCAAAGTACCATATATTTTTGGTTGTTTTTCGAAAAGAAGAAAATGCCATCGCAATCTTTTCGTAAAATGCCCCGGTGTTCTGTAATCTTTGCAAAGGAAGACGTTTTTTCTGCAAAATCATGGGGTAGGGAGTAGGCATTAATTCCCTTGAAAATTATTTTTTGCAGTTTGCTTGTTCCAAAGTTTTTGGGTTCAATCACAGTGCATTCCCCTTCCGTATAAGAAGATTTGCAGGCAGGGAATAATTTATCGAAATTCTTAAAACTATCCAACATGGCAATGTTAATCAGTAGTTAAGTCGTAAAGCATAGCACTGTCATTCATTGGTTTTCCATTTATCTGTTTAAAGGTGTCAAACGGAATACCGTGTTCAGCATCTTGTTTCCTTACGAATACAAAATCTGTTTGTTCCTGACGTTCTAAAAAATATGCACTTAATAGGCCTGGCTCAATTGTCAGGTCTTCACGAAATTGATTATCACTGCAAAAACTAGAAAACTCTTGTGGCGTTAATTTTGTTTTTAAGATGTGTAAACGAAGTAGGTCGTTTATTCTTCTCATGAAGAAATCGCTATGGGTAGTAATTTGCATGTTGGCGCCAGCTAAAGCCATCGTTGCTATAATATCAGCCATTAAGCGTTGCTTCAGTGGATGCAAGTGAGATTCTGGTTCTTCTATCAGAACAGAAGCTTTGCTAATGTCGCGTTTCTTAAACATCAGTTGTAAGGGCGCTATTTCTCTGACAGAAGATGCTGCTGCAGATATTGGCATTTCTTCACCACGAGTCACATAAACATAGTTCTCTCCCCCTTTTTTTACAACCCCGTCTAAAACGTCTTGAAATAATTCTATTAGGTTTTTTGAGGTCGATACCGGAATCTCTTGTGCCTGGTCTAGTACTCGCATACCCTCAATAAAACTTTTATATAAACCGGTTTTACCTATTACTTCTTCCGACATGTACGATCCTCTTGAAGGGGGTAGTACAAATGCGTAATTCAATTTGTCGAACGAACCGAATAGTTCTTGAATGATGGCATGACGTAAAGTATAAGAATATGGCGATTCTTCGTTGATGCCTAATTGTTTGAATCTATATGATATGTGCAGTACGTTTAATTTCGTATATATTTCTACTTCGTTGTCTAAACCAACTATTTCCTGCTCGAAAGTGAATGGAATCTGGTTTGGTATGGAATCTGGTAACGATAATGTTATGTCTGCTTTTAAATTGTCATTGCCTATCATATAGGCTAAATACGAAATTGCATCTTTTGCCAGCCAACGTTCTAGCTCAAATTTTGAAATCTCAATAGCTATACCCTTATCTGGTAATTGCTGATTTTGACGGAAAAAATCTAGGCCTCGATTCGATGAAGCTATTTCCTTAAAAAAAACATCTAATCTTTTTGGGTTAAGCCACACATGAAAAAAGTAGTGACAAAGTATTGCCACATAACTTTTACCTAAACCAGATTCTCCAGAAAACACCATTAGGGGGGTGATTTCAATGTTGGAATTCCTAATTAATCCTAGGTCATTTATGTGTATCTTTATTGCTTTCATCAGATTCGTTTTATAAGAACCCCATAGTTCTATACCATTATAGTACAAAAATAACAACAAATATTTAATTTGTTTTGTTGTTTTCTCTTCTTTGTGTCTATTTTGAATAGCCATTCCTTACTTATGTTTTTCTATACTATTTGTTTTTCAATTGTGTAGGTACTATAATTCGTAAATTTCTTTGGGTTTTAATTTTATGAACTATAATTCTTAAATTTGGTAACAGTTATAATAATATGAAATATAGTTCATATAATTTCTGTGTTTTATATATAGTTTTGCTGTGTAACAAAACAGAACAGGACATGGCGGAGATCAGAAGAAAATTTGGTTTAACAATTCTGAATTTAAGGCTTAAATCAGAAGAAAAACTTACACAGGCAGATATTGCAGACTATGCTGGTATTAGTTTACGATATTATTCTGATTTGGAAAAAGGAATCAAGAATCCTACTCTTGAAGTTATGAATGAAATAGCAAAAGCACATGATTTAAAGTTATGGGAACTTTTGCGATATGTTGAGAATATTTATTAATAATCATAATTATATTTCGTTATGGAAGAAATCCAGAGTTTAGAAGAATTCTCACAAGAATTCATGTCGTATGTGAAAGAAAATGCTATCGACAACCAGTGCTCAATTGAAAATCAGTTGACTGACGATGTTATTGACTACATCAAGGAAGAAGGTACTGCCTTTAATCCTACAATTGTATCGTGGGAAAACAAGGCTAAAACTTCTGATTCTGATTTTTTCAAGATCAATGCTTTTGACTATTCTGAAGATACAGGTTATCTTGATCTTTTCGTGACTAGCTATATAGAAAGCGAAAATATTCCTGAATTTACGTCAAAGAGAATAGAGACTGCAATAAATAGCATCATGCATTTCGTTACGAATTGCGTTACAAAAACCGATTTCGTAAAAGAGGTTGCCGATGAATTGGATTTGGCTGAAGTTGTCGAGGTTGTTAAATCCGAAATTTTATCGGGACGTGTCTCTTTAGTTCGTTTCTTTCTTATAACCAATGCTCTGAAGAAGGTCGATTACAATTTCCCATCAATAATGACCTTACAGGAAAAGGATTTTGATTGTGAATTTTATGTTTGGGACATTGAAACCATAAAGAAAAGTGATGTTGCTGCACGTTGTGATGGGGCTATTGATATAGACTTCTCTAGTATTTACCCATCTGCAATTCAATGTTTGGAACTGGAAGAGCTAAATGGTGTTAAGTCTTATCTGGCAATCATGCCTGCCATTATCTTGGCGCAGGTCTTTGGTGAGTATAAGGCTCGTTTGCTTAACCAAAATGTACGTAATTATTTAGGTGGTAAGATTAAGGTGAACAAGGGTATGGCTGAAACTCTCCGAAAGACACCTGGCCTTTTCTTCGCATATAATAATGGTATATCAAGTACAGCTTCCAAAGTTATTACAAAGATTGTAGATGGAAAATTGGCTATAACTAATGTCCGTAATTGGCAGATTGTGAATGGAGGCCAAACCACTAATACTATTTTTAATGTTTATAAGGGTGATAAGGAGATTTTACAGAGTGCTTTTGTTACGATGAAGGTTTCCGAGATAAACATTGAAGACGAATATAAAAAAGGAGAGTCCATCTCAAATATTGCAAAGTTTGCTAATTCACAGACTCAGATTAAGGATTCAGACTTGTCTGCCAACATCACTTACATGACGCAATTAGAAGAATTTTCAAGAAGTGAAAAGACTCCTCTAAACTCGGCTGGTAAAGGTACATATTGGTTCTTTGAACGTATGCGTGGCCAGTATGAGAATATGAAAGGCGAAAAGAAGAAAAGTAAACGAAATGGTGGATTTGAAGCTTTAAACCCTAAAGGACAACGCTTTTATAAGACTGACGTTGCAAAATGGGAAATGGCTTGGGATGGGTTCCCACATTCTGCTAGCAAGGGCGGTGAACAGTGTTACGATAGTTTCTATAAAGACTACTTGAAAAAGGATGCATTTGTGGTTGACTTGAATTATTATAAGCGACTAATTGCAAAGGCTGTCATTTATAAGGAAATTGAAAAACTCAATAAGGAAGCCGGTATTAAGGCTTACCGCAATATTATTGCCAATTATGTTTTGGCTATTTTGGCTGTTAAGTCTCATGGCCGTCTCGATTTAGATTATGTTTGGGAGAGGCAGACTGTTCAACCTGCTTTAATCGATTTCTTAAATAAGGCTTCCGAAATCGTTAATATCTATATTTCGTCATTAACACGGAGGGGTGATAATCCGACTGTTAAGGCGAAGAATCAAGCTTTCTGGAACGATATTCAGTTAAGATTGGCTGTTTTGCCGGATTTGGATCGTTCTGTATTAGAAGTGAAGAATTCTAATGTATTAACACAGGAACAAATAAATAGAATAAATGAATTTAAACAAACCAATGTAGATTGGAAGAAATTGTTGGAGTGGGGTAAAACAACACGAAACCTTTCTTTGTTAGAACGTAAGAGAATTGAGCGTCTTATTATCGATTTGGAACACAATAAGGATATTGACTATAAAGTCGCTAATGATGCGTTAAATATCTACAGTAAATCTGAGGATTTGGGTTTCTAAATGTCTAGTGTGAAATTTTGTAAAAGGAGAAATGTAAAATTTCTCCTTTTATTGTATGGTGGCTTATATTAACCTTATTATTTCATAACTTTGCAATTATTTACAAATATTCCGTTCTACGATATGCCATTTCTTTTGGGAGAATTATTCTGCGGTCCTGGAGGCCTAGCTTGTGGAAGTCAACTGGCTAATATAGGAAATCCAGAGTTTAGTATAGTCCATGCTTGGGCAAGTGATTTCGATAGGGAAACTTGTGATACATATATTAGAAATATATGTCCTAATGCTCCCGAAAGTGTATATTGTGAGGATGTAAGAACTATGGATCTGAATCAATTAGGGGCTATAGATGCTCTTGCTTTTGGATTCCCTTGCAATGATTTTTCTGTTGTTGGTGAACAATTAGGATTTAAGGGAAATTATGGCCCATTGTATCAATATGGTGTAAATGCACTTAATATATATCATCCTCAATGGTTCTTGGCTGAAAATGTTAGTGGATTGTCTAGTGCCAATGAAGGAAATGCTTTTAGGCAGATTCTTACAGATTTAAGAGCTTGTGGTTATAGAGTATATCCACATTTATACAAGTTTGAGGATTATGGTGTGCCACAAGCAAGGCATAGGATTATAATGATTGGTATTAGAGAAGATTTGCCATTTGAATTTTTACCTCCTAGCCCGGCCCCCTATGCACAAGTTGACAATACAAGTAGATGTGCATTGGAAGTTCCACCTATACCAGCAGATGCACCTAATAATGAAAGAACTCAACAGACAGCAAGAGTAGTTGAGCGTCTTACCCATATATTACCTGGACAAAATGCTTGGACCGCAAATTTGCCAGAACATTTGAAATTGAATGTTAAGAATGCAAAGATGAGCCAAATCTATCGTAGACTTGATCCGATGAAACCTGCATATACGGTGACAGGTTCTGGTGGTGGAGGAACTCATATTTATCATTATGCAGAACCTCGTGCTCTGACGAATAGGGAACGTGCCAGATTGCAAACTTTTCCTGATAATTTTGTTTTTTCTGGTTCTAAGGAAAGTGTTAGAAAACAAATAGGAATGGCAGTTCCTGTAAGAGGCGCCCAAATTATATTTGAAGCAGTCATGAAAACCTTTGCTGGCATACCTTATGAGTCTGTTCCATGTAATATTGATTTGTAATTATGGCACGAATAAATATTGATACAATTCGTAGAGAAGACAAGAACCTACAAGTTCACAAATTTAATGAAGCTAGTTATACGCTGTTTAAATCAGGTGATGACATATTATTCCAAATAGATACATATTCAGGTGCCGATAAACATCAGACTCAAAGTATACAGTTTGACATCGAAAATCTTCCAAAATTTTTACGCCTTGTATCTAGTCAGTTCCAATCATTTACAATACCTTTATTGGATGATGATGGGGAAGTTAAATATGGAATTAATTGGGGTAACAGAGATAATAGAAAAAATAAGAATGAAGCATATTTGGATTTACCCAAAGAAATATATAATTCAGATTTCTTCCCTATTAATGGTATTCCTTTTGAACTTAGGACTGATGATGGACAAAATTTGAGATTCTCACGTGCTCAGCCAAAGGTAAAGGGAAGTAACGCTGGACATGTTATACAAACAGAGAGAAATGCGACTATTGGCGAATATTTGCGAAATAGATTGAATGTTTCTTTAGGTGCCCCAATCACAAAAGAAGATATCCAAAAATATGGAAGATCGTATATAACGATAACGAAATGTGGTGTTAATACAGAAACTAGCCAAGCTTTTTATTTTTTTGACTTTTCAACAAAAAAGGATGTCAAACAGGAAAAAATAAATATAAAAGTTTCTGCTAGTCACTTTTCTGAGTATGAAAACTATTTGTCTGCTATCAAGACTAAACCATTTTTAATTTTAGGTGGTTTTTCAGGAACAGGGAAAAGCTTAAAAGTGAAGGAGTTGGCTTTCGAGACGTGTCCTTGTGATGGCATCTTAGATGCAAGTGAGACTAGTCCCGGTAATTATCAGTTGATTCCTGTAAAACCTAATTGGCATGATGCATCAGAATTGACAGGTTTCTATTCGTCAGTAAATAGGAATTATTATGTAACTGACTTTATGCGATTCTTGGTTAAAGCAAAACATTATGAGAGCCAAAAGATTCCTTTCTTTGTTTGCTTAGATGAAATGAATCTGGCTCCAGTTGAAGAGTATTTTGCTGATTTCTTAAGCATTATAGAATCTAGAAAACGTCTTGATGATGGACGCATAGTGTCTGATCCCCTTGTTCCTGCAAGTGTATTCAATAATGATAATTATGCGGATGATTTTAATATCTTTATGAGTTTAGGCTTAAAAACTATAAACGATATGAGAGTTGATGAAATCAATGCACATATCAAGAATGGTGAAGAAGATATTTTTGAACGTCAGGATATTGTTGACGATTTAATGGAAAACGGGTTGACATTACCACAAAATGTGGTTGTGATTGGCACTGTTAATATGGATGACACAACCAACACCTTCTCACGAAAGGTGATAGATCGTGCCATGACTTTTGAAACTGTTATTGAAGAGTTCAATGAAACAGATTATTTCGAAAGGCAGCCAAATCTTTCTTATGTAGAGAATCCAATATCAGGGGAACTCATCTTGCCTGATGAAGTTAGTGCAAACAGAATGATAGACGAGGACAGATTTCTGATTAGCGAAGATGACAAGAAAAAAGTAATAGGCTTTATTAATAACATAAACTCAGACTTAGAAGGTACGCCTTTTAAAATTAGCTACCGCGTAATTAATGAAACAATTTTGCTTTATCGTGCAAAACAAATTGTAAATAATGCAGGTCCTGACGCAAATACGGTAAATATTGAAGATGTATTTGATGATATACTTATGCAGAAAGTTTTACCGCGTATTGAAGGCGATTACGATAAGTGTGATGCCTGCCTAGTTAAGTTAGCAGCTCGTGCAGGTGAAAATAATTGGGGAAAGAGCTCCGTGAAAATTGAATTTATGATTGGTCGTTTTGGAAAGGACCAGACTGGCTTTACCTCTTTTTGGAATTAATATAAAATGGATGTTTTAATTTTCGTTTGTGACGAGTATAAATTGACTGTAAGCACGCCTGACGTTTCTTATTCTTGGGAGCGTTTCTTTCGACGTGTGGGAAATGAAGCTTTCTCTTATTGCGATTATGACTCGACAGACGAAGGCAAACTATCTATTTTCAAACCTGACACTAAAAAGTTTATAGATCTAAATGAAGTCCCTCAAACTCATTGGTCAAGTTTATGGCCTGTGTTATTTGAGACATGTGAATTTCAATTTGGTGTTGAATTCTTTCATTTGAAGGATGCAAAAAATAAATTAAAACAGCCTAAAGTACTCCATCAACTTAAAGAAGTTGGTTCTGCTTTTAGATTTTATCCGAATGGTGACCATTCTGGTGTTTTGGTTGGCACTATAAATTTTTTGAATTCACCGGGAAAATTTTCTTTTCAGTTCGAGTTCGAATCTGAGGATGGCACACATACAACAGGAATTGAATTGTATGTGGCTAGTCCTAAACTCGATACTAAGAATGACCTTAACAAGATAACAGCACTAATCA
The DNA here is from genome assembly GCA_024401645.1 of Paludibacteraceae bacterium. Lineage (GTDB taxonomy): Bacteria > Bacteroidota > Bacteroidia > Bacteroidales > Paludibacteraceae > Physcocola. The sequence continues at coordinate 71,116 of JAKSKR010000002.1, forward strand.
ATCAAGAGTATGAAAACTATGTGTTCGAATACTTGACTCTTACTTTTAGTAGCTTAAAGCTAAAAAGGTCTGATAAAGATAATAAGGTTATCTGGTTGAGTATTTTTAAAAAGGTCATCAACGACTATTTTAAGAATGTTCGTTATATCATGTCTCGGCCAAACAACAAGCCTGTCAGGAATAATATCTATCGTAAAGCTGATAAAGTTAGGCATTGGTCTCATTTAGAGATAGAAAAATATAAACGTTACGGCAAGGATGCCGATACCTATTTTTACCATGATGAGGTGATAGAAAAGACAATAAATACACGTGAAAATAGGTTCGTTAAATATTCGCTTCGTGTCTTAGGTAAGAAGTATAGCGATGTTATGCATTTTTTCTTGTCTCGTTATTCTGATATGGCTGATGAGGAAAGAGATTTGTTGAAACATTATAATGCTGAGTTTAAACGATTGGCGTCCGATCAGTTCTTCAGGCATGTAGGTGAGTTTGAAGGCATGCGACAGGAAAGTGCAATCTTGCAGCAACGAACTGGGTACATCCATATATATCGGTCTTGGCTAATGCTAAAGTGCAGTTTGGATTTAGAGGCAGGACGTACCGATATTGGATTGAAGAAAATTTGGGAACTTTATGAGATTTGGTGTTTTTTGGTTATGAAACGCCTAATTGCAAAGGTTCTTAATATAGATTTGCTGGAACAAGAAAATTTGCCAGAACAAGATAGGCTTGTTATTGAAAACAAGTCGGAGATGCTTACTACAATGACCCAAAAAGACATAAACCATACAATCTCCTTTGTTAATGAGAGGAATGGTGATATTGTTAATTTGGAGTATCAACATACATACAATAGAAAAAGTAAGGACGAGATGAAAACGACAACAACTGAGCAACGTCCTGACATTCTGTTGACAATAAAAAAGACCAATGGCTTTGTTTTAAGCTATCTATATGATGCTAAATATCGCGTACAGGATGACGTGAAAGATGGGGATTTAGACGATGGCGAAAACATTGATATGGCAGATTATCCGTTACCTGATGCGATTAACCAAATGCATCGTTATCGTGATGCGATTTATTATTCGTTGCCATCCAATGAACGTCCTAGCGGAAAAGAAGTTATCGGTGGTTATATCTTGTTCCCCGGTCGAGCTGAAGGTGATAAGGTTAGGGAACGATATTTTTATAAAAGTATCGACAAGGTTAATATTGGGGCGTTCCCATTATTACCTTCTGTTTCTGAAAATTCAGATAATGTCATTCAATGTCCGCTTTTGGAAGAGCATCTAAAATCTATAATTTTAGATGATACCATTTATGGACATATAAAAGAAAGTGTGCCTCAGAAGGGGTTACAATATCAACCTAATGAAGGCATTGCTAACTTGGATGCTTTAGTGATGGTTGGTTATGCTTCATCTGTTGCTTGTATGAAGTGGATTATGAATATGGACAAAGGCTGGTACAATATACCCACTGATAAAATGGCAGACAAACGTATCTTGGAGTCTTCCTTTATATTGATGATTGCTAATGATACTAAAGAAGCTTCGCCTATTTATCGTATTGTTAAAAGTAGGGTGGCAGTTTGGACAAAGCAGGATTTGATAGATAATGGTTATCCAAGCACTCCTTCAAAGGACGCCTATTTTATGATAGGTATTGAAAAGCTTGATAAGAGGTACGAGGACATCTCAAAACTCAGTTTTAATGTGTCTAAATTGAATCTTCAATCTGGCTTCGCTTTCAAATCGGTCAAAGAATTAGTGGAATTAGATATTTAATCTACAAAAGGCTTCCCAATGTTTTGAACTTGAAAAGAATAGTTTCCCGTATAATTGTAGATGCCGTTGAACGTGGTTTCGTACATCCCTTTTTATAGGTAGTTTTCTTTGCAGAGTAAATCCGTGTTATTGGTAATTTAATGAAAATCAATGTGTTTTTCTTTGCGAAGTAAATCCGTTTTTTTAAAACGAATTAGTCATGCGAATCCTCTTTGATTATGGCAAGGAAGCTGATAATAAGTATAGGGTGTTCCGTGTTCACCATCACGCAACCATGACTGCTGAACGATTAAAAAGATCAGAGTATCCGAGTGAACCCAATGCCGATAAGTACTTCTGCTATGTCTTTGACGAAGAAGTCAACCTTGGAAATCTTGATATTGCAGCACTTCTTGAAAGTGTTGGGGATAATGATGGTTCTCCAATATTTAAGACTGGAAAAGAAATTATTGAGTATAGAAAATAATTTTTTGAGTTAATGAAGATCTACTATGTACATCCATTTGAATTTCGCAGATGCCTATAGAGGCAGACACCGACCGAGACTTTTAAACTACCAATTCTACGTTTCTGTCAACATAGCAAAATGATTGTGGAGGAACTATTCCTGGGTATTTGTCTGATAAACGCATTGATTTTGAATACCTTCTGGCATTCTTTACTCTTATGGCGTATGCTTGAGACTTGCCTTGAAAATATGTGTTAAAGAACTGTTGACTAATACCTGAACCATTTTTTGTTTGATTCCAAAGAGATTTAGGTGTATCTTCTATGATGGAGTCTATTTCGAATTCACCAATAACTCTACAAATAGGGCTTGATGCGTAAACAACAACAGTTTTTATTTGTTGTTCTTTAAAAATGACTTTACGATATTCGTATTGTTTTTTCCCTTCGAAAATTTTGTCTGCAAATTCTGGCTTAATTGATAATAATACCTTCATTGATCTCTGCTTTCTTTATTATCTCATCAAATTGTTCATCTGTCAATTGGAAAAATCCCCAATAATCAGATGATATACCTATTTTGTCAAGCATATAACCTCTTGTAACTCTCTTTGTGAAAGCAACATTATAGGTCATCTTGATAATAATGACATTGTCTTTTTTGTACCATTCGGTAAGCTCATCTTCTGCAAAGATAGAGTAGTAGTTTGAATAATCAATAAATTCTCTCAAATTTGGGAAGTCTTCTTTCCTTTTTATTTCTTCAACTTCACATATGGATGTGGCCACACTTCTATATCTGGCAGGTCCTTCATAGTCTGTAGTCCTATAGATTACAATTAAGTCTCCTTGCTTAAGTTGCGTAGCTTTAGACATAAAACATACATATATTTTATGAATACTATTGGTAGGTGAAATGTCTCTAATTAATTCGTATCTCTGGTTTTCCTCATTCTTCAAAATTGAATCAGGAAAGAGTTTAGTGTGGTATTGTGGGTATATTGATAAAATGAATTTCCTTTTGTCCTTGGTTGTAAGCATAGGATAATCGAACAGCTGATTACCTGTTGTTTGTTTCATTTTTTTCACATAGACATTTTCTCCTTCTTTCTTACCATGGTAACAAAAACCATATTTTGATATAAGTCGGATTAGGCCTTCGTGCTTTGGAAAAATAGTGACATATATGTCATCAAAATTTTTATAAATGGCAGCATCAACAATTTTTTTTACAAAGCGCTCTCCTAATTTTGTATTATGTGCGTCGACTTTGAAAGTTGCCACTTTTAGGTGTTTCCCATGTTGAATCGAAGGTTCAATGTCGTTTATTTCACCCTCTTCTGGTTTTAAGTGTAGAAATGCTTGAATTTGATTGTTACTGTATTGTACATAGGCTTTTTGTCCCTCTGTTGCCTTACGTTTAAACCAATCCTCAAACTTTGGATAGTCGTTTTTCAAAGAATTGAAGAACTTGTCTTCAAGATTAATTTCAGAGAAAGTCTTTAAGCTTATTATTTCGTCCATTTTATAAAATTTTGATACTAAATTAATTCTTTTTTCTTATCAATTGCATCTATTGAAATAATTAAATTGTCTTGCTAATTGTCTATAATATCCGTTGCGCTGATACTTGATAAGTGGTTGCTGCATTTTCAATACGCATTTTGTATTCTTGGAGGTTTTTACCTTTTGCTATTTCGTGAAGCTTTTCCTGATTTTCTTTTGAAATGTGACAGCCATAGTATATTGAGTTTGGACGGATAATCTGTGGCTCTGAATGACTATTAAATACATCTTCATATCTACTTTTTATTAATCTCCATTCTTTCTCATATTCCCATTCTTTCGCTTTATATAGCTGTATCTTAATACTTGAGAGAATGTCTTGATTCTTTAATGGTAAATTGAATAATTTGCCGAACCAGTAATAAAAAAAATTGGTAGCATTGTATCTATTTGGGCTGTAAATCATAGGGAATAGACCTATATTGTTGGTATTAGGTGATAAAAAGTGACTTAAGTCGTAACCAAGAGCAAAGCCTGTGTGGTTGCATGAATAATGACTCCACATTAAAATGGAGTTTACATCTTCAGAAAAACACACTGTGGTTGATAGATGTTGAATGACGGTAGGCAATACTTTCGATATGATATATGTCGTTAATTTAAGTTCTTGTAAACCGTTTTCGTTGATGTGAAGATCTTTTAATAAATCATTAACATGTTCTTTTATAATGCTTTTGTCTGTAAGCATTTCTGATATTACTACAGGCATTTTATCTCCCATCGCTATAGAATCTAGAAATGATGTTAGTTTATCCTTATCATTAAAGATTGCGAATGATTCATTAATTTCTTGCTCGTTAATTTGAAGAAGAGTGTCAAATGGATCATTAAATAAATCAGATGTCGACATCCATACTTCATCTTTTATGAATGCATCAATGTGTTTGTCTATGCAAGTCCTATATTTATATAGGCGACTTGGCATTAATTGAAGGATTGCATGGTTTAATGGGTACAACATCGATTGTATGGTTTCTTGATTACAATCTTCAGGTATTTTAATTGATTCTAAAATATTTTCATAATCTATCCTATTCATAAGTGCTGTTTTAGGTTAATAGAAGTCAGATAATTCAATAAGTAAAGATAATCGACATTTTACTTGATCTTTTATCTTAAGTTTTAAGATTATCTGAATGTTTTATTAGTAAAAATAATAACCAACAAGGCTCCCCTTTCGGGAGGCCTTTGTTAGTTTATCATCAATCTTCATCTGTGCAATTCTTTTTCCCGCTCAACAAATCGAGGTAGATGTTGGTGTAACGGTCTTTTTCGCTACCATCGCACGAAAGCATCCCCAGCATGTATTCGTTCATCATTTTTTTGCGTTTGCTTTCTGGGTAAGTCTTTGTCTTGCCGTAGCAAGTGATTGTAAATGTATTTTCCATATTATTTTAAATTAGTTTAACTCCGTTATAGCTAGTTTCTTGTGGTTCATTCCCCACCTCATTTCATAACACAAATTTAAACAAAAAATTACAAAAACGGTAAAATTTACTGAAGTGTCGATTTAAATATAAACCATAATTTTCTACCTTTGTACTGATAAACACCTATGGTTAGTTATAAACAGCAATCAAAAATGGAAATGAGAAAGGTTTACGAAGAAATGTTGTCTTACTTTGAAAATGCGTCAGATGCTGATTTGAAGGAAGACTTGCTGTTTTTGGAATCACAAGAAAAAACAGATGTGTTAGTCTCGGACTATGTGGATCAATTAAAAAGAAAGATTGAAACTACATGTTTTAAGAAAAGTATTGAATGCCACATTGATTGTGATAAATATAGCGTATCAGAAGAATTCTATTTAGCAGCATAATCCTACTATGAATTTGTCTGCCCTTAAGGATGTTTTGAAGGACAATACTAGAACTGTATAAGATCAGGTTATGAAAATTTGTCCTGTCTATCAAACAATTGAAGACCGAAATAACCCGGATGATGTTGAAAAAGATGGACCTGTTCTTGGTTTATATAAGCCATGGTTGGGTGTCGGTTACTATTTTTGGGATGGTTTTGTTGACAATGCCCATTGGTGGGGTAAGGTACATGTGAAAGGTGACTATATGATATGTAAAGCTTCTGTAGAGGGTGATGATAATTTTCTGCTTGACTTGCATAGCAACCCTGAACACATGACCTTATTTAGTAAGACGATGCAGTTGCTTGAAAGTAAATTAAAGAAAAACTTAACTGTAAACGAAGCAATAGCTTATTTACGTAAAAGATCTGATTCTTTTATTTATAAAGTTATAAGAGCTGAAACCCCAAATTGTGGTAGCCCTAAAATGCAATATCCTTTTGTTAATGGTCATCTTTCCAAACTAAATCTTATAATATCGATACAGGTTTGTGTTAGTGATAAAAGCTTTATTGTTGATTTTAATGTGATTTATCCTGAACATTATAGTCAAGATTGGTTAGGGTAGTTCTTTGATGATGTTGTAAACTTATCTTTTGTAAATCCTCTCAATCTTTCCCTGCAAGTCACCTCGCGACACCTCTTGGTGTAGCCATGGGGGCAACCCATGGGAATGTATCATTATTTGTCTCCCCCTCTTCACCAACGCATCGCAACGCCTCTTGGTGTAGCCATGGGTGGCAACCCATGGCTACAAGATGGCAATATTACGGCAACAAGCTCCATTTTGCACATTCCGTAAAATGTTGTATTTTTACCGCGTAATGTTTAATTCTATGCGCAAACTTCTCATAACCCTCGTTGCACTGGTGTTCGGCTTCAGTGCAATGTGCCAGAATACCTTTAAGGAATACAGCCAGATAGTAGCATTGCTTCAGCAACATAAGACGCTGTCAAGCGACCAATATGCCCACGTCGTTTCTTATTGCCAAAATTTGAATATGGCAGATTTGAGTGAAGGTTTGGGACATGAACTCTATGTGCATTTCAAGAAGAATGATGCCGCCAACAAACAGATGCTTGATATTTCGACCAACGGCAACGAAAAGAACCTTATCACCTTGGTGGAAATGATGGACGTCGACTTGGTGTCCGACGAATATTCCTACGAAAAACTCGTCGCCGACTTCCCAATGTTTGCCAACAACAAGTCGGTCGAAAAACGCTTCTTTGAAGTCATCGACAACGAATAGCGCGCATATCACCTCTGCACGCCCTGAAGGGGCAATACGCCAACATCATCCCCCAATCAACACCCACATCGATGTGGCGAACGGATTGCGTACATACGGAATGCTAGCCAACCACTTCCACATCTTGCGAGGTTTCAATCCGAATTTCTGTTTGTAGTGTGGATTTATGAACCAAAATAGCTGGTCTTTCACCTCAAAACCTATTTCCTTCGTCAGCTTGAACATCTTTTCCGGCGTCATCTGGCAGCGCACAATGCTCAAAAGCTCGTTCCTGCGGTTGTCATCCTCCTTCATCGTCTTCAGCAGCCAGTTGTAGATGCAGGTAGGCAAAAGGTGGATGAAAGGCAGTTGCGTCAGCTTGGTGGTGCATATCTGCTGGTGGCCACCGTAAGGCATTTGCCAAACCGGAAAGGCAATGAACATAAGGCCATCTTTCTTAAGGTAGCTCTTCGCGTTGTCGATGAAAGTAGCCTTGAACGAAGGCTCAATGTGCTCAATGACGTCGTGAATAAGAACAATGTCGTAGCGCTCTTCCTCGGAAGACGGTTTCTCGGCATCAATGAAGTTGAGGCATTCAAACTTTGCCTCGGCGTTTGTCTTGTTGTATTTAGGATAGAACTTATTCGCGTTTTCAATCTTTACCGTATCAATGTCCAGGCCATAGACCGTGCAGCCCAGTTCCGAGAAGGGTAGTAGGTTGCCCCCCTCGCCGCACCCTATTTCCAGAATGCGCTCGTTGCCTGTTAGTTGCTTGAATTTCTTAAGGTAGTCTATGTAGTATTCGCGGGCGGTGTTTGCCAGCTCAACAAAGTACTGTTCGCGGTTGTGATGTCTTTTCTGCATCTTTATTCTTAATTAGCGCCTAAAATTACGAATAAAAAGTAAATAAGGCAATTCGGCACACACTCATTCCTTCTTGTTGATATTATTTCTTGATTTTCTTTCTTGATAAGTGATATTTTTTGTAATTTAGCAACCAATTTGATAAAAAGGACAAAAAGAAAAACAAATAAAAATTTATTACATCTAAAGTAAATGGCAACATTAGAGAAAATCAGAAGCAAGGCGGGTCTATTGATCTTCATCGTCGCTTTTGCATTGCTTTGTTTCATTGTTGGCGACTTCTTGACCAACTTTACATCGCTTTTCCATAGAAACCAAACCCTCGTTGGTAAGGTGAACGGCATTGAACTTCAATACCAGGATTTCGAAGAAGAGTATAAGCAAATTTCTGAAATGGCAAAAATGCAGCGTGGAATGAACAGCGACGACGCTTCTCTCCGTGCTGAAACTTTTGCAAGCTTCAAACAGAACGCCCTCTTTGCTAGCGAGGCTGAAGCTTGCGGTCTTTCTGTTACTACAAAGGAATTGACCGATGCTACTATTGGCGAACACCCTGATATGTACCTCGTGCAGAGTGGTTTCTTCACCGACCAGCAGGGACGTTTCGACAAGAACGCTGTTGCTCGCATCGTTGAAGAAGTTAACCGCGATCCTAATTCTATTTCCGATCCTAACATGCGCGCTCAATTCGTTGAACGCCAGAACGCAGAACGTACCGTTTGGTTCTCTTTGGAACGTACTATTAAGCAGAGCCGCCTTGCTAACAAGGTATTCTCTTCTTTGGTTAACGCAATGTCTGCTCCTAAAGCTGAAGCTGAATTCTTGAGCTCACTTTCTGCAAAGGAATCTGACGCTTTGGTTGCTCGCAAGTACTACGCCGACGTTCAGGAAGACGTTACTGTTGACGACGCTGAAGTTAAGAGCTACTACGATAAGTATAAGGAATACAAGTTCAAGGGCGAAAGCTACCGCGACATCCAGGTAATTGCACTCCCTATTCAGCCTTCTGCTAACGACATTAAGGAAGGTTACAACGAAATGGATTCACTCCGCAACATCCTTAAGAACACTTCTGACGTTGAAAAGCTTAACCTTCTCTTCGAAAGTGCTTCTGAAAGAAACTACCAGTACACTAGCGTTTACGCAAAGCCTGACCGTTACGACCGTGCTTTCGTTGAATTCGCTAAAACTGGTGTTAAGGGACAGGTTTCTGACATCGTTACCGATGAACAGCAGGGCCTTTACAAGTGCGCAAAGATTCTTGAAAACCCTGTTACCCGTCCAGATTCAGTTCGCTTCAGCTTGATTGCCGTTACTGGTACTGATTCCCTTTCTGCTATCAAGCGTGCCGACAGCATTGCCAATGCTGCTCGCAATGGTGCCGACTTCGCAAAGTTGGTTGCCGATTTCTCTGCTGACAAGAACGCTGCTGCCAATGCAGGCGACCAGGGCTGGATTCAGGAAGGCCTTGTTTCTTTGAACAACTTCGACCAGAACGCATTCAATTCTCCTGTTGGCTCAATCTTCACTGTTAGCAACAGTAGCGTTGCATTCGTTGTTAAGATTACCGACAAGACAAAGCCTGTTCTTAAGGCAAAGATGTCTATCTTGGCTACTCGCCTCGAACCTAGTTCTGCTACCATCGACAGCCTCGACCAGTTGGCTAACGACTTCATCGTTGCTAACAAGACTGCTGCCGAATTCGTTGAAAATGCTGCTAAACAGGGCTTGCAGGCTCGTCCTATTGAACACTTGACTCAAAACCAGCCTACCACTTACGTTTTGCAGGGCTCACGTCCGCTCATCAAGTGGGCATTCGAGAACAACGAAGGTGCAGTTTCTGACGTTATTACCGACGTTCCTGGCTACTACATCCTTTGCGCTTTGACCAAGGTTGTTGATGCAAAGGACAACATCCTTCCTCTTGAAGGTGTTAAGGACAACATTAAGACTGAACTCATCAAGGAAAAGAAGGCTGAAATGTTGGTTGCCCAAATGAACGGTAAGGCTCTTGCCGAAATTGGTAAGGTCGACACTGTTAAGGACGTTCGCTTCAACAACAACTTCGTTCCTAACATGGGCCCAGAAGCTAGCTTGGCTGCTGCTATCTGCAACGCTAAACCTGGCGAACTTTCAAAGCCTATTAAGGGTAACTCTGGTGTCTTCGTTTTCCAGAAGACTGCAGAACGCGAATCTTCTGTTCCTGCAATCGATCAGAAGGCACTTAACGACGCCGTTAGATCTTCTGTTAGCCGCAACCTTATGAAGGTGCTTGAAGACAAGGCTGACATTGAAAACAACAGCTACAGATTCTTCTAATTACTGAAATTCTTCTAGAATTTACAATACAAGTGGAGTAGAGGTAAACGGTAGTTTGCTTCTACTCCTTTTTTTCAGAAGCTTATAAGTTATAACCATGCAACAACTTTTGGGAATGACCCTCGACCAGCTTAAACAGGTGGTGACGGGCTTGGGTATGCCTGCCTTTACCGCCAAACAGGTGGCCGACTGGCTCTACAAGAAAAAGGTTACTAGCATAGACGACATGAAGAACATTTCGAAGGTTAACCGCGAAAAGATGGCGGCAGACTTCGAGATAGGATGCGTGCCGCCTTCCGATGTTAAGGAAAGTGTTGATGGTACCAAGAAATACCTCTTTCCTGTCGGCAACGGCAAGTACATCGAATCGGTCTACATCCCTGACAAGGACAGGGCTACGCTTTGCGTGTCGTCGCAGGTGGGCTGTAAGATGAACTGCCTTTTCTGCAACACCGGCAAGCAGGGTTTCTCTGGGCAGTTGTCGCCGGCCGACATCATCAACCAGATTCAGTCTATTCCCGAAACCGACAAGCTGACCAACGTGGTCTTTATGGGCATGGGCGAACCTATGGACAACGTCAGCAACCTATTGCAGGTGCTCGATGTCCTAACCGCCGACTATGGCTATGCGTGGAGTCCAAAGCGCATCACGGTGTCGTCGGTCGGACTCATTCCCGGCTTGAAGCGCTTCCTTACCGAATCGTCTTGCCACCTGGCCATTTCGTTGCACTCTCCGTTTGCCGACGAACGTTTAGGCATTATGCCTGTGCAGAAAGCCTATCCGGCTGAAGAGGTGCTCGACCTCATCCGTCAGTTCGACTTCACCGGCCAGCGTCGCATCTCGTTCGAGTACATTGTCTTCAAGGGACTGAACGACACACAGGAACATGCCGCTGAACTGAAACGCTTGTTGCACGGATTGCCTTGCCTCATTAACCTTATTCGTTTCCACACCATTCCTGGTGTTCCGCTTAAGGGCGCCAACGATGCCGAAATGGTCAACTTCCAGAATATGCTGTTGCGTAGGGGCATCAACACCACCATCCGCCACTCGCGCGGTCAAGACATTTGGGCAGCTTGCGGCTTGCTTTCTACCATGAAGCAGAACCAGGAGGCCAAACAGCAAATGCCGAAAGGTTGAAGAATAGTCAATTATACACTATAAACAAATAAGTCGCTATCATGAAAAAGACAATCATAGGAGCCCTTGCCGCTTTTGCACTGGCTCTATCTTCCTGCTCTGAATCGGGCAGATTCTTGCCTACGGTCCAGGGCTCAACTTACGACCTCTTGGTGGTAGGTTCCGACTCGGTCTGGAACTCGCAGGCAGGTAAGGTGATGGATTCGCTCTTCGGTGGCCCAATGCCCGCATTGCCCGAAGATGAACCTTACTTCAAGGTCATTCCTTTGCGCACCCAGTTCTTCGACGCAACCGTAAAGCCTACCCGTAACATCGTTTTCTACGAGGTCAACCCTAGCCGTTACACCAAGGGTAGCGTGCGCTACGAAAAGGACTTGTGGGCACGCTCGCAGGCTTTGGTCTACATTACGGCGCCCGACGTTGCAACACTGACCGCAACTGTTAGGAACAACAGCGCGCGCATGTTGCGCTATTTGGTCGATGCCGAAGAGGCGCGTGCGGTAGACTACTACAAGTCGTACACAAACCGCGACTTTAGCGAACAGATTCAGAAAAAGTTTGGCGTGGGCATGTTGGTGCCTACCGACTTGAACAAGATGCGAGACACCACTGGCTTTATGTGGATTTCGAACGGCAACATGAACGTTAACCAGAACTTGCTGGTGTTCTCTTCGCCCTACACCAAGGAAAGCGACTTTAGTGCCGAACACCTGGTGGCCGTGCAAGACTCTTTCACAACGCAGTTCGTTCCTGGCCCTTCCGAAAACTCGTTCATGAAGCGCCAGCCGCTGGTGCCCCTTACCTCTGAAGTGCTGAAGAACGACAATTCTGACTATTGCGTCGAGGTTCGTGGCCGTTGGCATTGCCCTAAAGACGTAATGGGTGGCCCATTCGTTAGCCGTAATTACCTTTCTGCCGACCATAAGTCCATCATTACCGCCGTTGCGTTCCTTTACGCGCCAGGCAACCCAAAGCGTAACCGCTTGCGTATGCTCGAGGCCTGTGCCGGTTCGTTGAAAGTGAAGGCTGCTAAAACCGATAGTACGGCTACTAAATAGGATTTATAGCCTTTTTGTGTTATTTTTGCATTAATTATTCTCTTTTGTTTATGGACAACGGAAAACTAAAAGTGGGTATTACCCAAGGCGATATAAATGGTATTGGTTACGAAGTCATTATCAAGACTTTGGTCGATAACCGTATCTTCGATTTTTGCACTCCTATCGTTTACGGCTCTTCAAAGATTGCGGCTTTCCACCGCAAGACGTTGGGCATTGAAGACTTCAACCTCAATGCCATTAACAGCCCTAACGAGGCTAACCCTAAAAGGGCGAACATCATTAACTGTGTCGACGAGGAGGTAAAGGTCGACCTTTCAAAGTCAACCCCCGAGGCTGGCAAGTCTGCCTTCATGGCGCTTGAACGTGCTACCGACGACTTGAAGAACGGCCTCATCGACGTGTTGGTGACCGCACCAATCAACAAGAAGAACATTCAGTCAGACGCATTCCAGTTCCCAGGACATACCGAATTCTTGGAACAGAAATTCGCTACAGACCGTCGCGGTCTCATGCTCTCTGTTTGCGAGGGTATGCGCATCGCCATCCTCACTGGTCACTTGCCATTGAGGGACGTTTACCGCTACATTAATGTAGACAACATTGTAGAAAAACTAGATATCTTCAATAAGTCGTTGATTCAAGACTTCGGCGTTCAGCGTCCACGCATTGCAGTGTTGGGCTTGAATCCGCATGCCGGCGACAACGGTTTGTTGGGTACGGAAGAGCAAGATGCCATCATTCCTGCCATTAAGAAGGCAAACGAACAGGGCATCTTGGCATTCGGTCCTTATCCTGCCGACGGTTTCTTCGGTGCAGGCAGCTTTAAGAGCTTCGATGGCGTTTTGGCCATGTATCACGACCAGGGCTTGGTGCCGTTCAAGGCATTGGCAATGGACCAGGGCGTGAACTTCACCGCAGGCCTTCCGGTTGTGCGCACTTCGCCCGACCACGGCACTGCCTACGACAAGGCAGGTATTGGCAAGGCATCGCCCGACTCGTTCCGCCAGGCGCTCTATTTGGCGTGCGACATCTATGCCAATCGCCAGCGTTATGCCGAAATTTCGAAGAATCCATTGAAGAAGCAGAAGGAAGACCGTGGTCGTAGAAATGACCGCAACGTCGTTGAAAAGGACGTTGACGAAATGACCGATATGAATGCTCTCGATTAATTTTTCTTCAGTTTATTAAGTATGTTATCTTCTTCTGAACTACAACAGGTTAAACAGCGCTTTGGCATTATTGGGGTCGCCAACGGCCTCAACAGGGCCATCGATGTTGCCGTGCAGGTGGCCGGTACCGACCTCTCGGTGCTGGTGACTGGCGAAAGCGGTGTGGGTAAGGAGAATATTCCACGCATCATACACAGCTACAGTGCACGCAAGCACAACAATTACATTGCGGTCAACTGTGGCGCTATTCCCGAAGGTACCATCGACTCTGAACTCTTCGGACACGAAAAGGGCGCTTTCACCGGTGCCATTTCCGACCGTAAGGGCTATTTCGAAGAGGCGAATGGCGGTACCATCTTCCTCGACGAGATTGGCGAAATGCCATTGTCTACGCAGGCCCGCCTGCTTCGTGTGCTCGAGGCTGGCGAATTCATTAAGGTAGGTTCTTCAAAGGTGCTCAAGACCAACGTAAGGGTCATTGCGGCAACCAACGTCAACTTGCCTAAAGCCATTGCCGAGGGCCGTTTCCGCGAAGACCTCTATTACCGTTTGAACACGGTGCCGGTCTTCATTCCGCCTTTGCGCGAACGTAAGGAAGACATTCCTATGCTTTTCCGCAAGTTTGCTGCCGATTTTGCCGAAAAGAACCACATGCCGGGTGTGCATCTTTCAATCGATGCCCAGCAGGTGCTCATGCAGTTCTCTTGGCCGGGCAACATACGTCAGCTGAAGAACATTGCCGAGCAGATTTCCATCCTTTCCGAAAATAGGGAGGTCTCTGCCGAAATGTTGTTGCCTTACCTTAAACCCATGGGGCAAGACCACGGTTTGGTTGTGGTGGGCAATGGGGCTGCTGGCTCTTCGCAAGACAGCAAGTGGAACCAGGGCGAAAAGGAATTGCTCTACCAGATTCTCTTCGACATGCGTAAGGAGATTAACGACCTTAAGCAACTGTTGAACAAGGCGGTGGGCAAGCCTATTGTTAGCGAAACCAGTGCCGATGTCGACTTCGCGCGTTTTGCCAGCATGCATGGCGACGATACCTTGCACTACACTTCGCCCGACGTCAGCCAGGTCGAAACCGACGATTCGCCTCTGGTCATCAATACCAATCCGGCTACGCCTTCCAACAAGATCATCAACAACGACATTCAAGATACCGAAGAGTTTGTTGAAATGGAAAGCAAGTCTATTGAAGACATGGAAAGGGATATGATTAAGAAGTCGCTAGAGCGCAACGGCGGCAACCGCAAAAGTGCTGCCGACGAACTGAAGATTTCGGAACGTACCCTTTACCGTAAGATTAAAAAATTTGGTCTCGATTAATATATGAAACGTAATTTATTATACCTCATCCTCTTACTTTTCGTCGGCCTTTCTTCTTGTGTGGTTTCATACAAGTTCAACGGCACGTCTATCGACTATACGAAGATTAAGACCATCTCGGTTGCCGACTTCCCTAACCAGGCTTCGTTGGTTTACCCTTCGTTGGCGCCCGACTTCAACGAAAAGCTTAAAGATGAGTATTCGAGTAAGACACGCTTGAAGCTGGTCCCTCGCGATGGCGACTTGCAGATTTCGGGTGAGATTGTCGACTACGAACTCATTCAAATTGGTGTGAATGCGGCTGGTACGTCTACCAAGACCAAGTTGCAGATTACCCTCAACGTGCGTTTCACCAACAAGGTTAACCCTAGCGAAGACTTCGAACAGCGTTTCGTTTCTTATCAGGAATTCTCAAACGACCAGACCATCAACCAGGTTCAAGACGAGCTGAACCAACAAATCATAGAAGATTTGGTTAACCAGATTTTCAACCGTACTGTTGCCAATTGGTAAATGAACGTCAACGAGCTAAACCACCTGTTCTCGCATCCAAACGAGGTGTCGCGGGCCAATTTCTCCGATATTAGAGATTTGCTTGCGGCTTACCCTTTTGTCTCTACTTTCCACTTGCTTTACCAGAAGGGGTTAAGTAACGAGAACGATGTGATATGCGATTCGGAACTGCACCGTACGGCACTTTTCTCGCCCGACCGCAACCGCCTCATGCTTTTGCTGATGCCTAAACCTGCCGAGGCTGCCGCTGCCGAGCAACCGGCGGTTAAGCCAACCGTTAAGGTGGAAAAACCAGTGGAGGACGAGCCGGTGAAGCCGGCTGTGGCTAAACCGTTGACCAAGGTTTCCGATGCCATCGTAACCAAGCCCGCTGCCCAGGTGTCTGTGGCTCTTTCCACTCCCGAAACCGAGATGGGGGAAAAGGCAACCGAAGAGCCGAACACTATGCGCTATGGCGCCGAGGTCGATGCCTTCCTTTCGCATTTCGAATCGGCACAGGCTAGCCGTAAGGCACAGGTGGCCGACGATGCTCCGGTAAAGGTGCAGCGCGTTAATGCACAGCCAGAAGCTGACGATGGCGACGATGATGACGAACCGGTAAGAAAACCCATTCCTGCAAACGACGAGGCGCCTGCAACCGAATTCTTTACCGAAACGTTGGCAAAGATTTACATTAAGCAGGAAAAGTTTCAAAAGGCAATCCACATTTTCGAGGAACTTTGCGTAAGGTGCCCCGAAAAGAAGGAATATTTCACCGAACAGATCCGCTTCTTGCAGAAGCTTATCATGTATTTATAGACGCTTAAGGTGTTGAAAAAAACATTGATAAATAGTTTTCTTTTTAGCGGATTTATTATATTTTTGCACAAAATTTGTACGAATGTGGGCTGTGTAATTGCCATGGTTCGTGTAAATGGTTGCTTATTAGTGGGGTAGCGCCTACTTTACAAAACGAAAATTGATAAAAAACAAATAAAATGGTTATTACCGTATTAACAATTCTTGTTGTAATTTCATCACTTTTAATGGTGGGTATCGTGCTTATCCAAAAGTCTAAAGGTGGAGGTCTTGCTGAAAACTTCTCAAAAGGTAACGAATTTGCTAGTGTTAAGCAGACTACCGACATAGTTGAAAAGATTACTTGGGGCTTGGTTGCATTTATGTTTGTTGCTTGCATCGCTATTGGCTCTCTTGGTAAGAATGCACATGTTGCTACACAGAAGAAGTCTGAAGTTACTACTTCTACCAGCACAACTTTGCCTACAACACAGCAACCTTCTGTTGAAGGTGCTACAGCTGCTCCTGCCGAAGCTGCAACTGCTCCTGCTGCACCAGCCGAAGCTCCTGCTGCTCCTGCTCAATAATTCATTTAGCTATTGTTGCAATAGAAAAATACAGTGTGCCGTTGCTCCCATAAGCTCCGGCACATTTTTTTTGTCTTTTTTGTTTGCCATTGTTTAAGTTTCATTTAAATTTGATGTATTAGTGCACAAATAGGGGTATATGATTATTTGGATCTTTTTTATTGCATTCGTACTTTCGTGGGCCATTGCGCGTTTCGTAAGGCGCAGGGCTATATCTATTTACCAGAGAAAGAATAAGGAGGCTCAAACAACGCCGGTGCGTATCTTGCCCGATGGGGCTGGACTTTCTATCGTAATTACGGCCTTGTGCTCGTTCTCTTATCTAGCTGCGTTTACACGTTTCATGCCGTTCGAGGTCTTCATGGCTATCGTTCCGCCTGGCCTGTTCCTGGTGGTGGCCATCCTTGTCGACGAGAAGTATCACTTTAAGCCCATTTACCGCTATGTGGTGCATGGCGCGGTTGTGGCGTTTACTATGTATATGCTTGGTGGCGTCAACACCCTCCGAATTGCCGATTTTGTCTGGGACACGCCTGTTTCACACATTGTTATGAATGTGTTTGCGCTTGTGTTCCTAACATGGCTCATCAACGTGTTCCGTTTCTTCGATGGCATCGATGGTAAGGAAGGCAACCTTGCTGCCGTCTGTGTTGCCATCTGTGCCGGGGCTTCGTTGGTCTTGCCAAAGTACAACCTTTTCTTTTTCCTCATTCCGTGCGTTGCCGGTTTCTTGGTGCGTAACTGGTATCCTGCCCGTTACCTTATGGGCGATGCCACTGCTTCCTTCCTAGGCTTTGTGTTCGGCGCATTGGGCGTTTACGGACAGAGTGGTAACTTGGCACCCGATGCCGACCCAATGTCGTTGCTCGAGTTCCTTATTCTGTGCTTCGTGCCTATTTTCGACGTCACCTACACCTGGTTGCGCCGCGTCGTTGCGGGCGACAACTTCATGGTGCCTACCAAGAACCACCTCTACCAGCGTCTGCTTTATTCGGGCCTGTCGCATACCAAGGTCATTCTTTCGCAAATCGCCTTGTGTGCAGCAATGCTGGTTTTGCTTTTGATTTACAATTTCTTCAACGACTTCAGTGTCGCTATGTTCTTGTTGGTCGACGCTTTCATCATCATGGGCATCTATGCCATGTGGGTGGAGTCGCGTTATGCCTATGTAAAGGAATCTAAATAAGTATTTCCACATTATGGCAAAATATAAGTTTGGCTTGGCACTGAGTGGTGGTGGCATTCGTGGTGTTGCCCACATTGGGGTGCTCATGGCCTTACGTCAAATTGGTCTTGAACCCGACATCATTTCGGGCGTTAGTGCTGGTGCCATAGTTGGTGC
This sequence comes from Paludibacteraceae bacterium, assembly GCA_024401645.1. Lineage (GTDB taxonomy): Bacteria > Bacteroidota > Bacteroidia > Bacteroidales > Paludibacteraceae > Physcocola. The sequence continues at coordinate 89,114 of JAKSKR010000002.1, forward strand.
CATGTATGCCGACGGGCTTTCCTTCGACAAGATGCTCGGCGTGTTCAGGCATTCGTCCTTCCAGAAAAGCGTTAAGTTCAATATGCCAAAGAACGGTGGCCTCTCTAATGTGAAGGGCTACAAGAATTACTTGGCAAAAACGTTGCAGACTCGCAAGTTTTCCGACCTGAAAATACCGTTGGTCGTTAACGCAACCGACTTGAACGAGGGAACCATAACCTATTTCCGTGACGGAAACTTGCTCGATGCCGTGGTTGCATCGGCTAGCGTGCCGGTCCTGTTCAACCCTTATAAGATTGGAGCCCATTATTATGTCGATGGCGGAATACTCTGCAACCTTCCGGCCGAGGTGCTGCGCGAGGAATGTGAACTCGTCATTGGCGTACACGTTAACCCCATATTGCCAATGCCGGTAAGCTCAAAGTACGGCATAAAGACGGTTTCCGAACGCGTCTTCCATTTGGCAGTCAATGGCAACACGGTTCGGCAGAAGGAATTCTGCGACCTGGTCATCGATATGGAGCGCGAAGACGAGGTCGGCATGTTCGAGGCGTCGAAGTCTGAATCGCTTATGAAAATGGGCTACGATACGGCTATTGATGCCTTCAAAAATTTCGATTTTTCAAAGTTTGGACTCAAAGTAAACATTTTTTAATTGCATTTATTTCCCTTTGGCTTGTAACTAATTGAATTTTTTCTATTTTTGTACAATCTAAAGTAATTTAGTACTAAAAGACAAAATAGTATATGGATACACTCGAAAATGTTGACCCACAAGCACAGACCGTAAGCGGTGAAGGCTGGGACAATAATTCTCCTATTAATGCAGACGAATTGCCTGAACAGGTAGACGTTATTGACGAAGCAAAAGTAAATTCTTATATAAATCTCTCGGAAGAGGAGCTTGTTGAGAAGGTTAAGGAACTCGTTGCCAACCCTGGCGAGTCTTACTTGGCTATCAAGAGCGAGGTAGAGGCTATCAAGCAGTCGTTCTACCGCATCATTAATCACAAAAAGGAAGTGGCTAAAGAGGCTTTCGTTGCCGAAGGTAACGAGGAAGCCGATTTCGTTGCGCCTGAAAACTCCAACGAACAGGCCTTTAAGGACATCCTAACCAAGTACCGTGAAAAGAGACAGGCCGAAATTCAGCGCGAAGAGGCTGTTAAGGAAGCCAACCTTTCTCGTAAGAAAGACATCACCTTGCGTCTGAAGGAACTCATTGAAAGCCCTGAAGACTGTGGCAAGAAGGTGCCTGCTTTCCAGAAGTTGCAGGAAGAATGGAAAAGTGTTGGTCAGGTTCCTGCTACCGAGGTAAATAAAACCCGCGAAAACTATCAGGCTTTGGTAGAAACTTTCTACGATAACCTGAAAATGGATAACGAACTGCGTGAGTACGACTTCAAGAAAAACCTTGAAATGAAGACCAAGCTTTGCGAATTGGCTGAAAAGTTGGACGAAGAGGCCGACGTCGTTGCTGCATTCAAGAAGTTGCAGTCGTTGCACGAAGAGTGGAGCAACCAGGGTCCTGTTGCAAAGGACATGCGCGAGGCTATTTGGACGCGCTTCAAGGCTGCTTCTACCGTTATCAATAAGAAACACAACGAATTCTTCGACAAGTTGCGTGCCGCAGCTAACGAGAATCTGGAAAAGAAAACCGCAATCTGCGAAAAGATTGAAGCTATCAAGTTCGATAACCTCAACTCTTTCAAGGAATGGCAAGACAAGGGCAACGCTATTGTCGAGTTGCAGAAGGAATGGAAGACCATTGGTTTCGCACCTAAAAAGTTCAACACTTCTATCTACACCCGTTTCCGTGCTGCTTGCGACGCATTCTTCAATGCAAAGGCCGAATATTTCAAGTCTGCCAAGGCTGTCTTCTCTGACAACTTGAGCAAGAAGGTGGCTCTTTGCGAACAGGCCGAGGCTTTGAAAGACAGCACCGACTGGAAGGAAACTACCGACAAGTTGGTTGAGTTGCAGAAGGAATGGAAGACCATCGGTCCCGTTGCTAAAAAGCAGTCTGACGCCGTTTGGAAACGCTTCATTTCTGCTTGCGATGCCTTCTTCGATGCTAAAAACAAGAACTTCAAGGACAAGCGCTCGGCTGAACAGACTAACCTTGAACAGAAAAAGACCGTAATTGAACAGATTCAGACACTCGACGTGGTTTCTGACCCTGCTGCCGCTGCCGAACAGTTGCGTGCCTTGTCAGAACAGTTTAATTCTATTGGCCATGTGCCTTTGAAGGACAAGGATGCCACTTACAAGGCTTTCAAGTTGGCTGTAGAAGAGAAGTCTGACGCGCTTAATATTAAGTTGCGCGACGGTGGCAACCGCCGCAACAACAATAACCACAAGGGTGGTAACCATGGCAATGCCGACAACCAACCAAAGTCAGAGGCACAGCGCTTGCTAAAGCAGAAGGCTGCGCTCGAAAGCGAAGTGGTTACTTACCAGAACAACATGGGCTTCTTGGCTGCTTCTAAAAATGCTTCTTCTTTGAAAGACAATATTGAAAAGAAGATTGCTGACATGAAGAGCGAAATTGCCAAGATTAATGCCAAGTTGAAGGCCCTTAACGAAAACGACTAACTTTATGAAGCCGTTGAAGAACGGCTTCATATTTTATATTTTTGATTTCTTTTTTTAAAACAATTACATCCATGAGACCATTAGATGAAGATTGGCAGGATTCCGGGAGGAACAGCAATGCTGGCCGTGAGGCTGGTGATGAACAGAACGAGAGAAAGAGTTTTAACCCAAATTTCTCAAGTGATAACCGTTTGAAGGGTGAACGTCGCCCACGTCGTCGCATTGGCGACAATAGCCATTTCAATGCCGACTCTAACGCAGCTGGCAATGGCGGACAGGGTGGCCGTTATTCTCGCCCTAACAATGGTGGCGATTACAACAACGACTATCGTGGTGGCTACAACAACAACCGTGGTGGCTACAACAACAACCGTGGCGGTGGTTACAACCGTGGCGGCTATAATAACAACCGTGGCGGTGGCTACAACAACAACCGCGGCGGCTACAACAACAACCGTGGCTACAATAACAATGGTTACGACGATAACCGCAACTACGACGATAATCGTGGTTACGATGAAAGTCGTAGCTATAACAACGACCGTGGCGGCTACAACAACGATCGTGGTGGCTATAACAACGATCGTGGTGGCTATAACAACGATCGCGGTGGTTACAACAACAACCGTGGCGGCGGTTACAACAACCGTGGCGGCTACAACAACAACCGTGGCGGTGGCTACAACAACAATCGTGGCGGCGGTTACAACAACAACCGTGGTGGCGGTTACAACAACAACCGTGGCGGCGGCTACAACAACAATCGTGGCGGCGGTTACAACAACCGTAAGCCTAATGGACGTCCTCAACAACAGAGACCGCGTATGCCGCAGCCTGTTGAATACGATATCCAGTACGATCCAAACGAAGAAGTACGTCTTAACAAGTTCTTGGCTAATGCTGGTGTTTGCTCTCGTCGTGAGGCCGATCAGCTCATTCAGGCTGGTGCAATCACTGTAAACGGTGTTGCAGTTTCTGAATTGGGTACCAAGATTCTACGTTCCGACAAGGTTATGATCAACGACCAGACCGTTAATCCAGACCGCCGTGTTTACTTGTTGCTTAACAAGCCAAAGGATTGCGTAACTACTACCGACGATCCTAATGCAAAGACAACAGTCATGGACATCATTAAGAACGCATGTCGTGAAAGAATTTACCCAGTAGGCCGTCTCGACCGTAACACAACTGGTGTGCTTCTTCTTACTAACGATGGCGACTTGGCTGCAAAGCTTACCCACCCACAGTATAACAAGAAGAAGGTTTACGAAGTTGCTCTAGACCGTCCTTTAGAACCAGCTGACTTCGAAAAGATTATGGCTGGTATCGCTCTTGAAGATGGTGAAATTAAGGCCGACAATCTCAGCTTCGTTGAAGAAGACAACACCAAGAAGGTGGGCATCGAAATCCACTCTGGCCGTAACCGTATCGTTCGTCGTATTTTCGAACACCTTGGTTACCGCGTGTTGCGCCTCGACCGTACTTACTTCGCTGGTCTTACCAAGAAGAACCTTCGCCGTGGTCAGTGGCGTTTCCTCTCTAACGACGAGGTTAACAAGCTCCGTATGGGTTCTTTCGAATAATTCATACCGAAAATATTTTTATCTAAAGTGGGTGTATCATAATTTATGGTGCACCCATTTTCTTTTAGAAGCTGTTTAAATTTTTCCTGCCTTCCCTGCCCACATTTGGTGCACCTTTGCTCTTTTTTCGCATCACTTTTTCACTTACCTTTGTTGCAAATAAAACAAACCACACAACATGGAAAACAAGGACATCGAAAAACTTACAAAACTCGCCGAACAGGGTGATGCAACTGCTATCCGTGAATTGGCAGATTACTACTTTGATGAGAAGAATTATAAAAGTGCACTCGACCTTTACATTAAACTTGCAGACCAAAACGATGCCGAGGTTTTAAGGCGCATAGGCTTTTGCTATCATCATCTCAACGATTTAAAAAAGTCTTTTGAGTGGTTTTATAAATCAGCCGAGTTGGGAAACGCAAGGGCACAAAGAAGCGTAGGTATTTACTATAAAACAGGCAAAGGCGTAGAAAAAGACCTTGAGAAAGCCGTTGTGTGGTACACTAAAGCAGCAGAACATGGTGATGCACCTGCCCAAAATAATTTAGCAGTGTTCTATGGAAATGGCGATGGCGTAGAAAAAGACCGAAAGAAGGCCGTTGAATGGTACACTAAAGCGGCTGAACAAGGTTATGCCATTGCTCAATACAATTTAGGATGCTGCTACGAAAAAGGCGAAGCTGTTGAAAAAAACTACGAAAAAGCGGTTGAGTTGTACACCAAGGCGGCAGAACAGGGTGATGCTAATGCCCAATGTAACTTGGGATATTGTTACGATAATGGCACTGGTGTCGAACGTGACTATAAGAAAGCTTTTGAGTGGTACACCAAGGCGGCAGAACAGGGTAATAAAACTGCCATAAACAATTTAGGTGTATATTACAGAGATGGTACTGGAGTAGAACGAGACTATAAAAAGGCTGTTGAACTGTTCTCCAAATCCGCTGAATTAGGATACGTTCTAGCCCAAAGGAACTTGGGTGATTGCTATAAAAATGGAACTGGTGTTGAAAGAAATTACGACACTGCCGAATATTGGTATAAAAAAGCGGCAGAACAAGGTGACGAATATGCCAAAACGCAAGTAGAACGTTTTAATTCAGAAAGAAAATTTCAAGAGCTTGTAAAACTCATTGAACAGGGCGACTCGGATGCACAAGGTGATTTTGGACCGGTAAAGAAGGTAACCGTTAAGGGTACCAATTCAGACTGTCGTGATTTAGGCATTAATACCATTTGGTTCGAAAATTACACCTTGCGTGTAGGCTTAAGATGTGGATATTCGAAACATTTAACGTACAACAAGGACGACGAAGCCTTTGAATGCGAAATGAACAATCTTACCCTTGTCGTTGATGGGAAACGAATTAAAAACTGGAAGGTTCAAGACCTATTTACACTGATAAAGGAGTGCGGCTTGTCTATTAGTGATTTGGATGCCGACAATGAATATAGAGTAGATGATGTTGTTATTACGGAAATGACATTCGAGGATAACAATGGCAAAACGTATGAGATGGATGAAGATTTGTTGGAAATGAATCCTATCTTCCTTTCTGAAATGAACGAGTTGCTTGAACTATGCGATGACATAACACTTGGACTCATTGAGATTGATGAGGAAAAAGTGGCAAAATTAGAGTCCGCTTATGGCATAAAGGCGCCTTATGAACTTAAAGCCATAGTTTCGCAATCAGACAGAGGTATTCTTGCAAGGGGAGTTTCTGCTATTGCGACTGTTCTTAATTTCGACGATATGCTGAATGTGGATGTTGACTTATTCAAGAAAAAGGGATACATACCTGTAATGATGGACTGCTGGGAACAGTCTTATTTCGTCTATAGTCCAAAAACGGACACTTGGCTGAACATCGAAGAAGACGGCACGGACTATTTTGAAGACGATAGCCTTTGCACTGTTCTAAAGGTGTATGACGGCGACGTAGATTGATATAGAGCCAGACTGCTATGGCAGTTAACAACAAAAGGCTACCTGCTCGGTAGCCTTTGCTGTTTCTTTACGTTCCCCATCCATCTCGTTCAAATTTCGGGACGGGTCGAGGGAACAGGCACTCTTGACCCACGCCCCTTGGGGCGGGTTTGAGGTTCCAGTCCCCTTGACCCGTGAATTTTCAAAAAAATTGTTTCGAACATCTTGATACTCCTTCTTTTTTGTATTTTTGTTTTTGGTGACTTCTCAAGTCCAAAAAACTTCAAATCATCTTAATTACATGAAACGTATAGTTCTTCCGCTTGTTCTTGTCTTCAATTTCCTAGTGGCAAATGCCGCAAATCAAGACAAGTACCAATCTACCGAAACCTCTGACTACATTCAGAAATATTATAAGATAGCTATTCGCCACATGCTCACCTACAAGATTCCTGCCAGCATCACTTTGGCACAGGGCATCCTGGAAAGTGGTAGTGGAAGAAGTACGCTTGCCGTAAAGGCTAACAATCACTTTGGCATTAAGTGTAAGAACGACTATACGGGGCCCACTTATTACAAGTCCGACGACAAGCTTCACGAGTGTTTTCGTAAGTACAATTCCGTTGAGGAATCGTACGAAGATCATGCCTTGTTCATTGCCAAGCGCAAGCCTTACGAATCGCTCTTCCAGTACAAGGTGACCGAGTATAAGAAGTGGGCGAAAGGCTTGCAGAAATGTGGCTATGCTACCAATAAGCAGTATCCCGATTTGCTCATCAGCATCATTGAGGCAAACAAGCTTTACCTCTACGACCAGAATCCTGAAAAATATTTGAAGGAAGACGATAGGTACGACCCTAATAAGACAGTCATTCCCGATAACAATGTAAAGCCAACTCCTAACCCTACACCGGCACCAACCAACCGCAACAATCCGCCTAAAGTCATTAACGGAAAGTTGGCAGGCGTTAAGTGTGTGGTGGTTGCTAGGGGTAACACCTATTACAGCCTATCAAAGGCTTACGGTGTTTCGCTCAACAACCTCTACAAGTACAACGAGATTGATGCTAGCCATATCCTTCAGGTTGGCGAGGTCCTTTTCTTGGGGTCCAAGAAGTCGAGCTATAAAGATGCCGCTTACCACTATGTGGAAGCTGGCGAAACCGCATGGAGCATTTCACAGAAATATGCCATCACTGTGAAGAAACTGTTGAAGATGAATTCTTTAAAAGTGGAGTCACAAGTTAGGCCAGGCATGAATCTTAAGTTACACAAGTAAACGTTATGAAACCCTTTGTTTTTACCGAAAATCATACAAGACGTGTGCTTTTGTACGTAATCGGCATAGTCATTTTTTTTATTGTTATTTCAGGAGATTTTCCTAGGTTCTTAAGAATCTGGTTCGGAATCTGTTGCTTGATTTTTATGGTGGGGAATGCCTTGAAAAAGAAGGACGAAGATTCAGTTCTAACAGAAGATCCTTCTATTGTTTTGAAGATGGACGCATTCGGCATATCTTTCCGTTTTAATAATGAATATCATGATTTCATGTGGAACGAAGTGTCTAATGTCAAGGTTGATGCATTTAACACTATAGTGTATATTCATATCAGTACGGTACAGCATAGAACCTTTACCATATGTCCCACCCGATATTCTATTTTTTTCCCATCCATAATTTTTAGGATTATGCTTCGTTATTTTATCGACGACAAGAAAAAAATTTTATAGTACCAATAGAAATAGCAATAAACGGTGAAATTAAAGCGTTCGCCTATATAATTTAGCTGTTTGTAGAGTTAATAGTGCTCGTTTCGGTGTTTTGCTTACTTTTGCTTGTGTGAGATTCAGAACAAACCTTTTACGAAATGCTGTTTGCCTTAATAAGGAACTGGGCAAACGGTAAAGCATAAAACGACAGTTCCCCATTTTACGGAATATGAAGAAGATACTTTATTTTGCAATCGCATTCGCAAGTTTCAGCTTGAGTTCTTGTGCCTGTGGCTCAAAGAAGGACGTGCAAGCCAATACCAAACAAGAGTGTTGCAAGGAAGACGGTGATAAGCCTTGCTGTAAGAAAGACAACAAAAAAGAATGTAGGGGCGAAAATAGGCACGAAGGTCGCCATGGCCACGAAGGACACCACGGACATAAGAACCCACAGGAAATGATTCAGTTCCGTGTGGACCGCTTGGCTGAAAAACTGAACCTGACCGACGAACAGAAACAGAAGGTTACCGAAGTCTACACCCAGCAGGCTGTTAAGTTCGACTCGTTGCGTACTGCCGAAAGGGAAGAGCGCAGAGACGAGATGAAAGCCATTCGTGAAGAAGAGAGAGCTGCTCTCAAGTCTATCCTGACCCAGGAACAGCTGGCTAAACTCGACACCATGAAGAAGGCTAACTTCAACGGACCTAATCATCCACGTCACCATCACGATGGCCCACACCACAGGCACGATGATGGCAAGCATGGCGGCAAACACGGAGACATGCGCGAAGACCATGGACCAAGACACCACCACCATGGGCACGAAGGTGAACCTACCAAGTAAGTCTTTTAGATTTTTATCAAATAAGTGTAATGTTGATGAAGAGGCTGTATCATACATTTTGATATGGCCTCTTTCTTTTTTGTGTATATAAAAAATGCCAACAATGGCAGTTGCGCATTGTTGGCATTAAAAAGTTATGTCGTAATGTGTTGTTTAGCGTTTGTCGAGCATGCCGAAGACACTCTGCAACACATCGCTAACACGGGCACTTGCGTTGTGGCGGATGTCGCTTTCCTTGTCCGAAACCTTCAAGAACAAACCATCAAGAGCCTTACCGGTAATGTAGTCCGAAAGGTTAGTGTTAACCAAGTCGATTGACGAAAGGGCAGCAATGTGGTTTTCCTTCAACACGCCAGTCATCTTGGCAATTTCCAAGCCAGCCTTCACAGCGCTGCTGTCGAGCAATTCAACCAACTTGTTGTTGTATTGTGCGAATGTGCCCCATGCCTGTGTTGGGGTGAAGTTGGCAATCTTAATAGTGTTAAGCGAGTCGGTAATGCTAGGGTTGAACAATCCCTGCAACTGGTTGTAGGTGTTGTTCTTCAAGTAAGTGGTGGCAGCATTGTCCTCACCAAACAAAATGTTCTTAGCATCGTCGATAGACATGCTGGTAATGGCGCCAACGAAAGTGTCAACCGACTTTGGTGCTGCGTTTTCAGCCGCACGGTTAAACAAGGTAACCACTTGGTCAGATGTTGGAATGTTAACGCCTGTGGCGTTCAAGATGTTGTTGAATGCCTGGTTTTGCGACAAGGTCTGAACTGCACCGAAAGTGGCAATAGCTTCCTTTGGCAAACCAATCTTAACAGCAGCATCGGCTAGGTAACCATCTTCTGCACCCAAGTTCTTGGCTGCGGTTTCAATACCAACCTTAAGGGCTGCCTTCAAACCGCTGGCAATATCTACATTGCCGCCGGCACCACCACCGTTAATGGCGCTGATGACCTGCTTTGCTGCGTCGCTATTTAGTACTTCTTGTGCGGTATTAATTACCGATGAGATGTTCTTGAATAAATCCATTTTATTATAAGTTTTTGTTTGTTTTTCTATTATTAAAGTTTTAACTCTCCACACTCGTCCTTCCTTCCAACTCCTTCGTCCTTACAACCTTCATCCCTCGTCCTTGTCTTGAGATCGGGATGCTTTGGTGTGGCGAAACCCCTCCACAGTATTGGTTAGCGCTGAAGGCGCGTCATCGTTCAGCCGAGTGCGTGAGCGCTCGGTTAGTTTCCATGGCGTATGGGAGCGCTGAAAGTGCGACATTGTCCCAAAAAACTACTTCCAGTAGTTCTTGTTCAGGCTCAATTTCTTGCACAGACCCTTGGGTAGGCACGTGTAGTGTTTGCCAAGGAAGAAGCCAACGAGTTTGCTAGCGCTTTGCGCAACGAACGTAACAAGGTTCTTGTAGTCGTGTTCCTTCCACAAAGTGCCAATGATGTACTTGGCTTGTTTTTGTCCCTCGCCAAGTGACGAGAATTCCTTGAATATTTTCTCGTTATCTTTTTGCGACACACCCTGGTCGAAGTAGCGGTTCAGCACCTTCCAGCACGTATAGTGGTGGGTGTGGCTAATTTTGGCATCAGACTCGTATGCAATAGAGTAGCCCGACTTTATCACCTTATAGGCAAACAGCATATCTTCGTTGAAGATGCTGTTGCTGTTAAAACCGTTCAGTTCCCAAAAGGCTTTGCGGTTATACATGGCGCAGGCATTTGAGCAGAACAGCACCTTAATGCCCATTTCCTTCTTGTCCTTTTCGCTCTTTATGTAGCTTTGTGGCTTGTAGTTGAAGGCGCGGGCCAGGTACTCCAGCTTGTTATTCTTGTCGGCAATCTGTTGGCCGAAAGAGACAATCACGTTCTCGTCGTGGTTCCTCGCCAGGTTTTCCAGCAGGTGGCTGTCGGTTGGTATGGCGTCTTGCGTCAAGAAGAGAAGATAGTCGGCATTGCTGAGGCGTGCACCATCGTTTCGGGTGTTGGCATGGTCAAAGTCCTTGCTTTCCAAGTGCCTTATCTCAATGTTTTCGCTAACCTTGTAGGTGGCGTTGAATACGTCCACATTGCACTGGCCGGTAATGGTATTCATTATGAATATCTTATTCGGCTTAATGGTTTGGCGTTCCAGGTTACCCAATATCTGTAGTAACTCGTTGCCCGGATTACAAGTGGGTATTATTACATCTATTGTCATACTTCTTCTCCATTTTGGCAGCACTTACTTGCTCCAAACTTTCTCGATGAAGGCGATATAAACGTCGTGGAAATCGTTGTTCGGGAAGTTCTGTGCTACAAGTTCATTATCGAGGAAAGCCTTTGCGTCGAACTGGTCGACGTAAATCTTGCGGCATTCCATTATTAGTTTGCCTTCGGCGAAGGCCATGTTGCCGTTCTCGGTCTCAATAGGGGTGAGGCCTGCCTCTGCCACCTTGTCGCAGTCCCTGCCGCTCTTTCTACCACAGGTCATCAGGGCGTCGCGGTACTGTTCTGGCAATACGGTAAGGGTGAACTGGCTTTCTTTTTTCAGGAATTCGTTGGTATAACGTTGTGGACGAATAAAGATGATGGCAATTGGCTTATTGAATAAGATGCCCATTGTTCCCCAGCTGGCAGTCATGGTGTTGAACTTGTCTTTCTTACCGGCAGTTACAAGCATCCACTGTTTGCCAATGAGGTCAAACACGTTGTCTTTAATAGCACTTGCTTCAATCTCTTTATAGTCTTTCATTTTTCTTTCTGTTTTTTATTGATTTACTTATGACAAATATACAAAACCCTACAACAAAAACAACTTTTTACCGGTTTTTCTGCATGTGTCGGGCCTTTTTTCTGCAGTCTACAGCAAAGCCTGGCTCTCGAGGTGGGTAATAAGGCTATCGTCAATAATGGCATTGCCGGTTAGCCTGCGGTGCACCTGCATGGTTGCCACCACGTCCTTCTCGCAGTAGGTGGCAATGCGGTCGTAGTTCTTCTCGTTATAGAAGACACCGGCCACCTCGCTACCGTCAATGTCGTCTTTTGGCGACGGCACACCCAGCACGGCACAGAGCAGTTTCAGCTGGGCAGAGTAGCGGTAGGCCCCACATTTCCACATCTCCATCGTGTCGTATATGGGCGACTCCCAAGGCTTCTTCTCGGCTAGTTGCAACTGGTCGGGAACCGGCACGTTAAGGATGAGCATGCGGCGAATGATGTAGGGAATGTCGAACTCCTTGGCGTTGTGGCCGCAGAAGTGGGTGATGCTCATACGCTTCTTAACAAGCATTTCGCTGAACTTTTCCAAAACCTGTTTCTCGTTCGGACCATAGAACGAGCTCACGCAAAAGCGCATTTCGGCACTGTCTTTGCTCTTGTAGTAGGCGCCAAACGAAATGCAGACAATGCGACCAAACTCGGCATAGAGGCCGGCTTGCTGAATGTGTTCCTCGGGTGTCATTTCCTCGTTGTCGGCATTCAGTTTTGCCATTTTCTCATCCCAAAGGTGCTGCATGGTTTCGTCGTTCTGGTCAACCAGGGCCTGCATGGGGGCTGTTTCAATGTCAAGAAACAGTATTTTTGTCAGTTCTACCATCTGTTTGTATGTTTTCTAGTTATCTATTCCAAATTTCGTGCAAATTATGTCATAATAATTAAAAACGACTGAAAAAATGGCAGAGATTTTTAACTTTTCTGCCATTTTTGGTTTTCTTTGCCGTTTGGTCTATCTTTTGCAGTTAGTTAATAGAGTTACTCTATATAGTGGCTTATGGCATTTTTCAAATTTGTAAAAAATAAAATAAGATATATTATGAGCGAAGAAAATGAAGAAGTAAAGCAGAGCGAGGAAGCCCAGGCTGCCGAGGCTAATGCGAATGCTGAACAGGCCGAAGGCGCACAGGCAGAAGCTGCACAGCCGGAAGCTGAACTTACTCCCGAAGAGAAGTTGGCTGCAAAGGAAGCCGAATTCGAAGCTTTCAAGGAAGAGAAGCGTAACGAGTACCTCTTGCTGTATGCCGATTTCGAAAACTACAAGAAACGTGCTTTCAAGGAAAAGACCGACGCCATCTTCTTGGCAAAGAAGGTCATCTTGGAAGATATGCTTTCTGTGGTCGACGACTTCGAACGTGGCTTGAAGGAAATGGAAAAGAACGACGACGAGGCTGTTAAGGCTTTGAAGGAAGGTGTAGACAACATCTACCGCAAGTTCATCAACTTCCTTTCCCAGAAGGGTGTTACTGCTATCGATACCACCGACAAGGATTTCGATACCGACTTCCACGAGGCTATTGCCATGGTGCCAACACCGGGCATGAACAACAAGGTTATCGACTGCACCCAGAAGGGCTACATGCTTGGCGACAAGGTTATGCGTCACGCCAAGGTGGTGGTTGCTCAAGATCCTAACGCTTAAATCTTTTTTCAATTATGGCTTCAGATAGAGATTACTACGAAATACTAGGGGTAAGCAAGACTGCTACCGATGCAGAAATCAAGTCTGCATACCGCAAAATGGCAGTTAAGTATCACCCCGACCGTCAGACCGACAAGTCGGAGGCTGAAAAGAAGGAGGCTGAAGAAATGTTTAAGGAAGCAGCCGAAGCTTATTCCGTCCTCAGCGATCCGCAGAAACGCCAACGCTACGACCAGTTCGGTAAGGCTGGTGTCGATGGTGGTGCCGGTGGCTTTGGCGGCTTCGGCGGTGGCATGAACATGGACGACATCTTCAGCCAGTTCGGCGATATTTTTGGTGGTGCGTTCGGTGGCGGCTTTGGTGGTGGCGGTCAGTCTCGCCATGTCAACCAGGGTTCTAACATCCGCATCAAGGTTAAGCTTTCGTTGAAGGAAATTGCCAACGGTTGCGAAAAGAAGTTGAAGGTGCCTCATTACGTGTCTTGTCCCGACTGTAACGGAACAGGTGCCGAAGGTAACGACTTCTCTTCATGTACGGCTTGTAACGGTTCGGGCTATGTTACCCGTGTGCAGCGTACCATTTTGGGCGCTATGCAGACGCGTTCGGCTTGTCCTACTTGCGGCGGCGAAGGTAAGACCATCAATAAGAAGTGTAAGAAGTGTAAGGGCGAAGGCGTCATCAAGCAGGAAGACGTTGTTTCGTTCAACATACCTGCCGGTGTGCAGAGTGGCATGACGCTTACCGTGCGCGGTAAGGGTAATGCGCCTCGCCGTGGTGGCGTAACAGGCGACTTGCTTGTTGTGGTTGAAGAAGAGGCTCATGACGATTTGCTACGCGACGGCGACGACCTCATCTACAACGCACTCATCCCTGTCTATACTGCCATCTTGGGTGGTACTGTCGAGGTGCCTACTGTCGACGGTAAGGCCAAGATTAAGGTAGACCCAGGTACCCAACCCGACAAGGTGCTCCGCCTTCGTGGCAAGGGACTTCCGCACTTGCAGGGCTATGGCTCGGGCGACTTGTTGGTGCGCATTGGCGTTTACATTCCTGAAAACCTTTCACGCGACGAAAAGAAGATTTTCGAAAAGTTCCAAGACTCTCCAGAAAACTTCGAACCGACCGATTCGGCAAGAAAGACTTTCAACGAGAACTTTAAGCAGATGTACGATTAAAAGCTGTATTCAAATAAATTATTGAAGCTGTTTAAAATTTTTCCGTAAAAATCTTAAACAACTTCTTAAGGCATGCCGAATTTTTGGTTCTGGCATGCTTTTTTTTGTTCAACTTGAAAATGGTTCGTTTTTTTATTATTTTTGTAAAAAGTTGTATTAGAAAGTGAGATGGGCGGGATTTTGGTATTTTGCACATATTTCTAATTTTTGCTTTAGGGGTGGCTGTAGGTGCCAATTAGCTGTTGGTTTAACCTTATGTTGTTTTGTGCGGTAAATGAAACTTTCTCCCCCAATAGGTAAACACTGTACCCAAGTACGTGCTTTTTTGTTTGAAAGAATTAATAATTATAAAAATATAAGGACAAATGATTAAAAAAGAATTTGAAGAATCTCTATTGGAGATTAACTTTTTCATGGTTAACGACGTTGTTTCAACCTCCGATTTAGAAGAGGGTGATACCGAAGACATAACTAATGGTGGTGAATTCTAAAAAAGTAATGCTAATACGATGAAAAAAATACATTATCTTTCGTCTGCCCTGTTTTTAGCAGGTTTGTCTCTTTTCTCTTGTTCGAAGGAAATGGCCGAAGATGAGAAAGAATCTGCCGACAACAACCGTGTTTTCCTGAAATCTATTTTCGCAACACTCGAGGGACAGGAAAAAAATACCCTACGCACCAAGTTGGTACAAGATGGCGAAACTTTCAAGCTGTCTTGGAACATTGGCGATAAGATTGTTGTTGGCGATGGACAACATTCTGCTTATTATCAGAATTCTTCTAGCGATAGCTCTAAATTCGAATTCGTTTCTGGCGAAGCTCTCAATCCCGAAAAAGGACTAATGGCTTTCTATCCTAGTACGGCCGAAACTTCACAGAACCATACGCAGATTTTCTTCGACTTTACTGCCGATTCTATCCAACCTTATACCGATAAGGGACTTCTTGCCGAGAATGTTTACCCTATGCTTGCTACTGTCGATGAAGAGGGTAAGGCAAAGTTCATGAACCTTTTCTCTGTTTTGCGCATTAATGTGAAACCTGCCAACTCTTCAGAAGATTATGCCGTTAAGAGCATTACTTTGAGGCGTGCTAGCGGTGCAGATTTGTCTGGAAATTTCACATGCACGTTCAGTACTATTGCCGACAAAACTGTTCCCACAATAGTTTCCACTTCATCTGCTAACAATAGTGTGACTCTATTATGTAAAGATCCGGTCAAGATTGGTTCTGGTAAGATTTTCTATATTGCCGTTCCTTATGGTTCTTACACCGGCCTTCAGGTACAGGTCAACCTCTCTAACAACTATTCTTACATCGACTCCCCACGTCCTTCAAAGTTCTTCGAACGTTCTAAATACTACACAACTTCTATTGCCGTTGGCGCACCAAGCGAAAAGGTTCGCGAATGTGTCGATTTAGGCATTGCCAGCGGTCGCCTTTGGGCTACTTGCAACGTAGGTGGCAATAACGTAACAGACTGTGGTGGCTTCTATGCTTATGGCGAAGTTCAGGAAAAGTCTAGCTACACCTGGACAAACTATAAGTTTATTGGCGACAACAAGAAATATGCTTGCGAGAGTGGACTTATGTATTTGGAGAATGAAGACGATGCTGCTTATGTGAATTGGGGTCCTTCTTGGGGTACGCCAGATTATAACGATTTTGCCGACCTTCTTCGCACTTGTTCTTGGGAATACGTGAATAATTATAAGGGCTCAATTATCAGTGGACGTTTGGCTACTTCTAAAGTTAATCACATGCAGCTTTTCTTCCCATCTGTTGGTTTTAAGGTCGATAGCCGATGGCCGGGTGATACTGGTTACTATATGGCAAAGAATTGTAATAGCGACGACACTAACGCTGTGTTTGTAGTGTCTGAATCTATTGTAACCTATGACTTTAAGTTGCAGGTCGTACGCAACGGTATTAATGTGCGTGCCGTAACAACAAGAATTGGTGAATAACGGCGGTGGCCGTAACTAAATAAAAAGCCTTTCGCAATCGCGAAAGGCTTTTTTATGCGGTCAATACAGAAAAGTGTTGTCTTTACTTCTTGGCTTCCATGTATATCTGTTTCTTGTGGTTGCTGCCCATGTCTTCGGTCAAAAGGAAATGGCCAATGCCTATTGGGGCGCTTGCCAATATTATGCGCAAGTGGTTCTTCGCCTTATCTTCTAGGGGCTCAATCACGGTTGTGTATATAATCTCTTGATCTGTTCCCTTTAGGGTTACCTTGGTTGGTGTGTCTATTACTACGTCTATGAAAATCTTCTCTCGGCTAATTCTTGCATTAGCGTCAGCGTTTTCTAGATTTTTAAGTGAAATGAACAGTTCCTGTCCGTCTTCTGTTGTGGTTAAACCGTTTTTCTTTGCTCCCATTCTTTAATCTTGTTGTTGCAGTTTCTCGAAGCCCTTTGTGCAGGTTTCTACATAGTTGTTGTCTTTGTCGCTATATATGAAGTAACCTTCCAGTTCTGGAATGGATTCTATCAGCTCCTTTGCCTTCTCTACGCCCAAAACCATACATGCGGTTGCGTAGGCATCTGCCTCCATGCAGGTTGGCCCATATATGGTGGCACTCAATAGGTTGTGGTCAACGGGGTGGCCTGTGTGCGGATTAATGGTGTGGGCATATTTCTTACCGTCTTTGTAGTAGAACTGGCGGTAGTTGCCCGACGTTGCCAAACCACCTTTGCCTATGTGTATGAGTGTCTGTATCTCGTTCTGTTGTTGGGTGCTGTCGTCTTGTGGCTTGGTTATGCCCAGGCACCAGGGCTTGCCTTTCTCGTTGTGGCCCTTTACCACGCATTCGCCACCAATTTCAACCATGTAGTTCTCAACCCCGTGCTTTTCCAGAAGTTGAGCCACAACGTCGCTCGAGTAGCCTTTCGCAATAGCCGAAGCGTCTAGCATTACCAGGCTGTCGCTTTTTACAATGCGGTTGCCGTTCAGCTTTATCTTTTGGTAACCTATGTGGGGCATTATTTTCTGAATCTCCTCTTCGGTTACGTTGGCTTTCTTGTCGAAACCGAATCCCCATGCGTTTACCAGTGGGGCTACGGTCATGTCAAATGCGCCCCCTGTCTTTTCCGATATGGCTTGACCAACGTTGAAGACAGTCTTGAAGTACTCGTCTACGACTACGGTTGTGTCGTTCTGGTTGATGCGGCTGATGATGGAATTTTTCTGGAAGGTAGATAGCGACTGGTCAAACAGCTTGAACTCGTCTTCATATTCTCCTTGCAACGACTTACCATCCTTAATTTCATAGGTGATGTGGTAGATGGTTCCATGCACCTTACCTTCTTCGTAAACGTACTGCAAGCCGTTGTCTTTGGTTGCCTTTTTTTTGTTGCTTACGAAACCGATTATGGCCAGAATGATGAGAATGGCGGTTCCAAATACCTGTCGTTTTGTCATAATAAGAAAATTTGTGCAAATATAACGATAATTGCCGTTTTGCTTCATCTATTCTTACTATTTTACCCGAAAATAGCGCCGTTTCCCAATGCGCCCCTCTTGTTAAGTTATAGGACTTTGGTTCTATGTTATAAGTTTATTTGTGTATCTTTGTGTAAATAAATTTGTAAAGTAATGCGCATCGACATTTTATCGGCAGTACCCGAACTTTTAGAAAGTCCGTTAAGCCATTCCATCATAAAAAGAGCCATCAACAAAGGCTTGGCCGAAATTCACATTCACAACATTCGCGACTATACGCTCGACAAGCATAAGAAGATTGACGACTATGCCTTTGGTTTCAGTGCCGGCATGGTCATGCAGATTGAACCCATCGACCGCCTCATCACCCATTTGAAGAGTGAGCGCGAGTACGACGAAGTCATCTACACCTCGCCCGACGGTGAGGTCTTCGACCAGCCAATGGCCAACTCAATGTCGCTTCTCAACAACGTCATCATTCTTTGCGGACATTACAAGGGCATTGACCACCGCATTCGCGAACACCTCATCACCAAGGAGGTGTCGGTTGGCGACTTTGTGCTCACCGGTGGCGAGTTGGCGGCTTGCATCATGGCCGATGCCGTTATCCGCCTCATTCCTGGTGCTATGAGTGACGTCGAGTCTGCTTTGTCCGACTCTTTCCAAGACAACTTGTTGGCACCGCCTGTCTATAGCCGTCCTGCCGAATATAAGGGCTGGAGGGTGCCCGATATCCTCTTGTCGGGCAACGAGGCAAAGGTTAAGGAATGGGAGTACGAGCAGGCACTGGCGCGTACCAAGGCTTTGCGTCCCGATTTGCTAAACAAGAAATAAGCCTTTATGGAAACCGAATTGCAGATTGTTGAAAAGGTCAGCCAGTTCCTTGAGTACAATTTGGGGCTTACGCACTACTGGGCTAACCAACTCGACAGCATCTTAATTTTTGTTGTCATCTTCCTTGTTGCGGGTGTCATTAACTTTGCACTTAAGTTTTGGCTCATGCCGTTGCTGCATCGCTTTGTGCGTAAAACCAAAAACAAGTGGGACGACCTGCTTTTCGACGGTAATGTGGTGGCTTACATTTCGCACATTATACCCGTCTATTTCGTCTATCACACGTTGCCTTTGGCTTTCCTTGGCAACACGCCTTGGTTGGTGTGGCTGCAAAAGTTTGTCTTCATTGTCCTCATCTTCCTGTTGGTCAGTCTGGTAAATGCAGCCCTTAATGTTATTGACGACGTTCTCGAGGGCAACGACTCGCTGAAGGGACATCCTTACCGACTCATTTTCCAAGTCATAAAGGTTATTGTCTTCTTAATTGGTTTAATGTGTGCCATCGGCATTTTGGTCAACAGGTCGCCAATGGTGTTGCTTACGGGTTTGGGAGCTTCTGCGGCTGTCGTTTCCTTGGTGTTCAAAGATACTATTGTTGGCTTTGTTTCTGGACTTCAACTGACGGCTAACGGCATGGTGCAGAAGGGTGATTGGATTTCGTTGCCTAGCATGAATGTCGACGGTTACGTACTCGATATTTCACTGCATACCGTCAAGGTGCAGAATTTCGACAAGTCGATAGCCACCGTTCCGCCAAGCACGTTGCTGAATTCTCCGTTCCTCAATTGGCGAAAAATGCAGAAGAATGGTGCGCGACGCATTAAGCGTTCCATCAAGATCGATTTCCGTTCCATTCATCTCTGCACCCCCGAAGAGCTTGAGGCTTTAAGGAACATGCCTTACATGCCTGCTATTCTCGATGCGGCCAAGAAAGCCGGAAACATGTTGCCCGATGGGGCTATCATGTCTAACCTGATGCTCTTCCGCGAATACCTGACCATGTACATCAAAGACCAGCCTTATTACGTTCCGGGCGAAGTGTTTATGATTCGTCAGTTGCCGCCTTCCGAATATGGCTTGCCGCTAGAGATCTACTTCTTCATTAAGGAAGTTAAGTGGGAAAAGTTCGAGGCTGTACAGACCAAGTTCTTTAGCCATGTGTTCTCTGTGCTGCCGGTCTTCAATTTGAATATGTATCAGCGCTAAACGGTTGTCTAATCTTTTGCATAGCCGTAATCGTTTTGTAATTTTGTGTGTTGAAAAATAAATAATGATTTTGAAAATGAAGAAGTTCTTCTTGGCAGTTGCTACTGCCATATTGAGTGTTTCTGCTGTTTCTGCGCAAGAAACGCTTTGGGGTATTACCGGTGGTTTGAATGTTTCTTCGCTCAACGGTGCGTTTTACTCTTCTAAAGCTGGCTTTAATGTAGGTGCTAAAGCCGAGTACGAAATTGCTGCTCCTTTCTTTGTTGAAGGTTCGTTCCTCTTGTCTGGAAAGGGATTTAAGCACGAAACTGAAAAATTTAACTTGAAGGAAGATTTGTGGTACATTCATGTACCGGTTAACTTCGGTTATAAGTTCGACATTAACGAAACTTTTGCCGTTGCGCCAAAGGCTGGTGTTTTTGTCGACCTTGGCTTGTGGGGTAGCGACGACAACGACAACAATCCGTTCTCCGATTACGACAAGGAAGAAAAGAATGCTGTGGCTGTGCTTCAGCGAGATCCTAATGCTAGCAACTTCAACCGTTTCGACTTTGGTTTCGGCCTTGGTGTCAACTTCTGGGCTGCAAAGCATTTCGAAGTCAGCACCGGTTACGAGTTTGGTATGGTTAAGGCTTACAAGAAAGACTCTAACAGCCGCAACTGGTACCTCAACATCGGATTCTTGTTTTAAGGAAACGGTCCAAACGTAGGGTTGGCGAACCTCTATTCCTAGCTCCTCTAAAATATAAAAGAGGCTGTATCAAAGTGAATGATACAGCCTCTTTTGTTTTCGTCGTATTTACTATGTCTTTCTGTAGTTGGTGGCAGCTTACTTAAAGTAGTTTGCCTTCAACCCTTTTACGCCAGGCTTCACCACAAACATTTTGCCCGCCTCGGGGTAGTTGCCCGCCTTGTCTTCAGGCATGTAGTATTGTGCGGTGGTAATGTACAGCTCGTCTAGGTTCTCACCACCAAAGGCAAGTGCCGAAACGTTAAGTGCTGGCACATCTATCTTTTGCAGCAGTTCCCCTGTTTCTGGGTTCCACCTTGTCACGCAAGCAGCTCCCCAGTTGGCAACCCACAGCATGCCTTCCTCGTCCACCGTGTTGCCGTCGGGCGTGCCCAGGTCTTCTGTCATCTTAATTATTTCCTTTCGGTTGCTTATTTCGCCCTTCTCTTCATCAAAGTCAAACTGGCTTACGCATAGGGTAGGGGTGTCTTGGTAATACATCTTCTTGCCGTCGGGCGACCATGCCACTCCGTTCGAAATGGTAACGTTGCCCAACACCTTTCGGCCTTCTTTACCGTCGTAAACGAAGAAGTTGGCTTTCTCGGGTGTGCAGTCGTTGTCCATGGTACCCACCCAAAGGCGACCTTTTGCATCGCATTTGCCGTCGTTATATTTGTTGTTGGCAATGCCACCTTCTGGTGCAGAAAGGAAGGTGAGAGCCTCGGTGTTCAGGTTCAGTTTATAGATGCCGTCTTTCAGCGCCACCACAACGGTATCTTCGGTGTAGGGCACCACGGTGCCAATCACCTTGTCGAACTTTATTTCGCGGTTCTTTCCGTCGCTTGGGGTGTAGATGAAAAGGCTGCCTTGGGTGTCAATACACAGCAGTCTGTGGTACTTGTAGTCCCAAATTGGCCCTTCGCCCACGCGCGTAATTAGTGGTAGGGCTTCTTTAACTTCCAGTTTCTTCTCTTCGTTATTCATTGCTGTTGTTGTGTTTTGTGTGTTGTTACATGCTGCCATTCCCATTAGGAACGGTATGGCAATGCCATAACCGATTTTGTGTAAAGCTTTCATTTGTTTATTTTTCGTAAAGTTAGCCACTTTTGGCTTAAAACTCCAAAAATACAACTGAAATTCACATCAGAAAGCAATGTACTATTTCACAGTTACCTCAATAGGCGACAACATCCTCTTCATTCCATCTGCCCCCTTCGAAGCGATGTTCGTAATGTATAGGCAGTCCCCCGATTTCAGTTTGTTCATAGCCTCCCTCATCTCGTCAGTAATCAAGTCCGAGTTTGAGTGTAGCACCATTTCATGGCCCTTCCTATCATAGAATTTCATGTCAAATTCTAACACTTTATAACGTGGCTCTTTAGAGAAGAGTTCCATCTGTTCGCACTTTGCAACAATTTTTTTAGATTTCAATAGCGAATCTTTATCCTCCTTGCCGTCAACGATTTTATCGTACGCCTCGTAACTTGTCAAGTCGTATATCCGTTCGCTAAGGAATGCCGTTGGGGTTGGAAGTGGCAGAGTTTTGAATTGTTTTCTTCCTACTATAGTTTCTTTGCCATCTATCTTTGCACTAACAGAAACAATGCAGGGCTTGTCCACAAGCATAGGGCGAATGTCCCAACCTTTGCTTGTCTTTACAGTCACTGCATTGCTGACTGCTATTCTCAAGTCACTTGTTGAAAAACCAGGCGCGCTTACCTCAACCTCGTTCGACGTGCCGGCAAACAAAACATCCATCGTCTTGCTCGAAATGTTGGCATCAGGTTCTGCCACCGTATAGGTGCCAGTGAAACGGTACAATTGCACGTTTCCCTTTTTGTCAGTTTCCTGAATAAAGCCACTATATTTATATGTGCCAATTGCATTGTTTCGCACTCTATATCGGCCATCTTTAATATCCATCTTTCCCACGAAGGTGGTATAGGTGCAGTTGGGGTCTCGATTCAGCATGACGATGTCAGCCACGTAATAGTTCCCGCGTAAGACGTGCGATCTCTTATGCACGACAATCGCCTGTTTCTTCGTGTAGTCAATAGGTGCTTCTTCTGTTTGTGCATCTATCATCCTATTGCCGTTCTCCTCATCCATCGTGTCGGCAGTGTTGTGTTCGTTTGTAGCCTTAAGGATGCTTACATGGCTGCAAAGCGAATCGTATGCCGCTTCATCAAATGCAGGTTCTAGTATATCATCCTCATCGGTCACAAACTGTGTTCTTTCAAACGATTGTGAAACCAATACGGTCTTTGGCTCTTTTGCAATAGCCGTAAGTGGCAATATAGTGGCAAATGCCAGAATGCTTATCTTATTCAATTTCATAATTTATGTTTCTGTTTGCTTGAATTAAGGCAAAAACTGTGCCATCGTAATTTTAATAAAATGAAAAAGCGTACTATAAGAATTTCTATAGTACGCTTTTCGCTATTTATGGTTGTTTAATTTATTTGAATAAGCCGTGTTTCTTGCTGAACTCAATGCAACGCTGCATTTCCTCAAAGGTTGTGGCCTTTGTTGGTGCCTTCTTTGTGGCTGCCAATGCGTTGGTGTTGTCGAAGGTGTGGCTGCCTTTCATGTAAGGCAAGAACGGTGTCAGGCGCAAAATGGTGCTGGCACTTGCCTTCTCCTTTTCCTGAAATGAAATGAACTCTGGCAATGGAACGTTGCCGCACTTTGCCCACCAACTTACAAATTCCTTAATGTTGGTGTTCTCGTTGTTGGTTAGGTTGTAGGTCTTGCCAATTGAGTCTGGTTGTTCCGAAATTTCGAAAAGGCATTCTACAACAAAGTCCATCTGTATTAGGTTTAGCGAAGAGTCGTCATCGCACACTACCTGTTTAATCTTGCCTTGCGAAACACGTTTCATAAAGTCGAAGATGATGTTCGACTTGGTAATCTCGCCGGTCTTCGAGTCGCAGATGACGATTGACGGACGGTAGATGGTGATGGGGTAACCCTTTGCCAGGTATTCGCGGACAATGATTTCCGATTCGTACTTGGTCTGTTCGTAGGTGTTGTTAAAGCCTTGTCCTTCTACCAGCATGTTTTCCGTAAAGGTGTCGCAGTGCGTCCCCGAAACGTAGGCTGTGCTAACGTGGTGGAAGCGCTTCAACTTTCCCTTTGCCTGGCATTTTTCTACCAATGCAAGCACGTTCTTGGTGCCGCCAACGTTTATGTTGCGGGCATCTTCAAGCGTTTGTGTGAAACTTAAGCTTGCTGCGCTGTGGTAAATAATGTCCAATTGGCCTGCTAGGGCATCGAACTCTTCCTCGCTTAATCCAAAATTCTTCTGCAACAAGTTTCCCGAGTAGACTTTTATGCGGTTCATAAACGCATCAACATTCACAGCTGGTTGTTCTGCATAGGCAGCTTTCAGCATGTTCTGTATACGTTGTTCACCTGTTAGTTCGGCTCCGTCTCTTACAAGTAGGTAAAAATTGTGGTTAGTTTTTTCTAACATCATTCTTAATAGAACAAAACCTATTGAGCCGGTTGAGCCAGATATAAAAACATTCATTGTTTTTTTGGGTTGGTTATATGTTTGACAAGTGTAGTCTAGAAAAGTTCAATCGCAATTCTTCGAATCTCGAAACTGTTTATTGTAGTCAGTTCCATATTGTAGTTCGCAAAACGGATGTCTTTTATGTAAATTTAGCCTTTATTATTTTATTTTACAATTTTAAATTCTATAATTTGTAATTTATACTGCAAATATTTTCTATTCTCTTATTTCCCAATAGTTTTTCTTAAAGACTCATTTTTATTTATATTTGTTTCTGCAAAACTATTACTCATTATGGAAGAATTCATTCAACAGTCCGAACAGTTGCTCGGCTTTATTCATACCAGTCCTTCGTGTTTTCATGCTGTCAGCAATATGGCAACCATGCTCACCAAGGCCGGATTCAAGGAACTCTTCTTGTCCGACAAGTGGAACATAGAAGCTTCTGGCCTTTATTTCGTACGTCAGAACGACTCTGCCTTGTTCGCCTTTACGTTGGGCAACGAGCCTTTGCCTTCTTCGGGCTTCCGTTTCATTACCGCGCATTCCGACTCTCCAACCTTCCGCATCAAGCCTATGCCCGAAATTGTGGTGCCTGGCGGTATGCTTAAACTGAATACCGAGGTCTATGGTGGACCTATACTCATGTCGTGGCTCGACCGTCCTTTGTCGGTTGCCGGTAGGGTTGTCTTGCGTTCTGGCAATCCGCTACGGCCTAAACACGCCCTTGTCGACCTTCAGCGACCTATTGGCGTCATTCCAAGTGTTGCCATACACCTCAATAAGCAAGTCAATTCGGGCATCGAACTCAATCCGCAAACCGATATGAATCTTTTCGTGGCTACGGTGAACGATAACTTCGTAAGGAAAGATGCGCTTTTGCGTGCGGTGGCCGAAGAATTGAAGGTCGATGCTGCCGATATTCTCGACTGTGACCTTTACCTTTACGACGTTCAGCGTGGATGCATACTTGGTTTGGAAAATAACCTCATACTGTCTCCTAAACTCGACAACCTTGCCATGGCCTATGCCGGTGTTCAGGCATTGTTGGCTTCGGTGGGTGCCGGTAAGAACAACATGCTTTGCGTGTTCGACAACGAGGAAGTGGGTAGTGGTACCAAGCAGGGGGCTGCTGCCCCCACATTGCGTCACATTCTGCAACGCATCTGCGAAAAGCAGAGCCTTACCACCGAAGACTTCCAGCGTATGCTTTACCATTCGTTTATGATTTCGGCTGACCAGGCGCATGCCCTTCATCCAAATGCTGTTTCAAAGCACGATCCGGTGTTGCATCCTATCCTGAATGGTGGACCTGTGGTCAAGTACAACGCCCGCCAGAAGTACATGACCGATGCCGATGGTGCTGCTGTCTTTACCACCTTGTGTAAGCAAGCTGGTGTGCCATATCAGCTCTATGCCAACCGAAGCGATGTTCCCGGTGGATCTACACTAGGAAACATTCTTACCAGTCAGCTCGACATTCGTGGGGTAGATATGGGAAACCCTATGTTGGGTATGCATTCGTCGCGCGAAACGGGCGGTGTTCTCGACCAGTGGTATGCGACCAGGGTATTCACTCAATTCTTTACGGTGTGAGCAATCTTACTGCAAACGTTTTATAACCGAACTCATAACGGCAAAGGCTACCGAGCAGGTAGCCTTTGCTGTTTCTGTACTTTCCCCTCCCTTCTCTGTCCAAATTTCAACCCTTGACCCTGTTTCTGTACGTTCTCCCCCTTCCCATTCCAAATTTCGATAGCCGATGATTTTTCTGATGTGCGCGAATTAGGTGTGCCTGACCTTTGGCCTGCAACAAAAAAGCCGGGCGCATCTGCACCCGGCTTCTTATGGTAACCTTAATTGTTTTGTCCCTTTACTTGTTGATGATGACCTTTTCGCCACCTACAATGTAGATTCCCTTCTTCAAGTTCTTAATGGCATCAGACTTCTTGACATTCTGCATAACCATAATGCCCGAAGTGGTGTAAACGTTCACCAACTTGTCGTCGGTTTGTGCTTCCGTTGTTTCAACGGCTGTTTCTGAACTAAAGTCGCAAGTCCACAATTGAATGTCATCCAATATTAGGTCATTAGCTCCAGTTTCTGAAATGATTTCAAATGTCAATTCATCACCGAATATATCAGCTGAAACGGAAATAGGTTCCCAATTTGTAGACCAGACATTTGGACTTCTAGAACCTGATTCATATACAGTACCATTATTAATGTCTGTAATCCTAATTTTTACTGCAATTGGATTATCAGTATCTCCAAAGGTGTTTACAAAGCATTTTGCGATATATTCTTTGCCAGATTCAATGCCTCGTATAGTTTTCTTGTAAATGACTTCGTTTGCTTCTTTACCACAGTTCACGAATAGCATGGCACCATAAGCATCGCCGTTGTAGGTGTGGTCTGGCGCAAAATCCCAACCGTTTCTCATAGGGGTTTCCTTATTAAAGCAGTAAGCTTGCCATCCCCATTGGGTCCCATCTTTCGCACCATCATATTTGCATGTTACGTTAGCTGCCACGCAATAGTTGCCATCGAATAGAGACGGATCGAATTTAAATCCTGGTATTCCATCTTCTAATTCATACACCCACTTGTCTGTTGCCTTGTGGTATACTTTTGTTGGGTTTTTCAAATCAGCATAATCCCAAGTCCAATAGCTATTCTCGTTTTCGAATGTTCCAAAATCGTCTTGCCATACGAGAATCCTTTTGACGGCTTCTTTATTCTCATTCAAGCAACATGGTGTGTAAATGACTTTCATCTCTTTAGTCATAGAATTGCCAAGTGGGTCTTCAATGACACAGGCAATGACGTGATCTCCTGCTTCAGAGGCTTCTATCTGGATCATTTGGCCGTCACCTGCAGAATTTCCATCTATTAGCCAATGGTATTCCAAATCCTCTTTTACAACACTAATCTTGTAAGTAACAGAGTCAAGTATGCAACTTTCATAGGCTCCACTAATACTTGGATTGTAACCTTTGAAATAGTCAATTGGTTCTTCTATTTGTTCTTCTTTATCAACGCAAGCCCACAATTGAATGTCATCCAATAATAGGTCGTTTCCTAACCGATTATAGTTTGGTCCACCAGCAACAGAAATAATTTCAAGAAGAAGAGCGTTTCCTGTAATATCAATAGTTAAGCTATCGGCAACCCAGGCAATTCCGCTAGTTGTTGCTTGTCTTTCAACTGGTTCCGATTCTTTTATTAGCCCACTTCCTAGGTCTGTTAAACGAATATTTGTTTTTACAGGGGCTTCTGCATCAGTGAAATTATTAATATAATATTTTGCGATATATTCCTTATTGTCGAGGTTCTGAATGACTCTTGAATAGATAACTTCATTTGCTTCATTGCCACAGTTCAAGAATAGCATGGCGCCATATGCGTCACCTTTATAGGTGTGGTCTGGCGCAAAATCCCAACCGTTTCTCATTGGACTTTCACCATTAAAGCAGTAAGCTTGCCATTCCCATTGTGTACCTTCCTTCGCACCATCAAATTTGCATGTTACGTTAGCTGCTACGCAATATTCACCTTCATTTTCTATTGGGTTATTGAATTTGGCACCAGGAATACTATAATCTAAACTATACACCCACTTGTCTGCTGACTTGTGGTATTTCTTTGTTGGATTATTCAAATCAGAATAATCCCAAGTCCAATAGGTACTGTCGTTCTCGAATGTCCCGAAGTCGTCTTGCCATACGAGCTTTCTGTTCATTGGCTTGCCTTCATCATTTTCACAACATAGAATGTCGTTTACAACAAATGAACTTGACTTAATTTTTTCGCCACTGTTGCTCGTAATTTCACAATTATATTGGTTTGAGGCTTCCTTTAAGCCCGAAACGTGGGTATAAACCTTGTCGGTTGCCCCTACTATTGGAGCTCCATTCTTGTACCACTGGTAGCTTACGTTGTTATAGGTTTCTTTAATGCTCAATTCTGTTTCAAAACCACCAACACACACTTGTTCTTCGCCTTTTATTGTAGGGTCAACCTCGGCGTATACCTTAATGCTTTTAATCATTATGGCTTCATTCATGCCCAGTTGTGATGTAATATTAATGGACAACTGATTTTTTGTAATATCGCCAATCGTAGCATTAGGTGATGTTGGTTTTTTAAATGTAATTGTTTGAGTCCCGCTCTTTTGACCTAAAATAACCGGTTCACCACCACCAAAACTAGGGTTTATGCCGACTCTGAACATTCCCACATAACCCTGTGAAAGATGTGGATTTTTATTTGAAGGAGCTGTCGAAAGGAACGTTTCGGAATGAGGGTTGCAGTATTCAATCTCTACAGTATAATTACCATTATTCTTCAAACCGGTTACGGTGAAATTGAGAACCTTCTGGTCTAATGTCGGTTTTGAACCGCCTGAAAAGACGTAACCCCATTCGCCAGAATCATTGTTGTCGGCAAAGCGAAGTGAGTCAAGTCTAATTGGGTTTGGAGTTACTGCGTAACAAGGATTGTCAAGGAATACAGATGACCCCGTAACCGACGATGTGCCTTCTGTTAGGTTTAAGTAACTGGTCAGGCTAGTTTTAACCATGGTGCTCCCATAGCCATCGACCTGTTCTACAGGTACGAAATACTGCGAGTCGTCTTTTGCCGAAAAGTCGGTTTCTGCCACCAACGGTGGCATGGTTTGTCCCCATGCAGTGGCCGTAAAGCCCATGGCACACATGGTTGTCAACAGATTCTTAAATTTTTTTGTCATATAATGTATTTTTTATTTTGTGGCATTTTGTTATTATTTCTATTTACACTTATGCTTTGACAATTATTTTGCTTAAGTGCTTAAAAAACAAAACAGAATAAATCCACGTTTGTTCTGAATTTTTTCCTACAAAAAGTGTGCCAAAATTATTGTATTGGTAAACGTTTTTTGATAAATAAAGCCGGGCGCATCTGTACCCGGCTTTACTTGTTTTGTTGGTATCTAATTAAAATTCACTTGAGAAGTGGAACTTAATGTGTGGGAAGTCGCTCTGTGCCATCTGCAAAATGTAGCCAGAGTCTGCTAGGAATACGTCGCGACCGTCCTTGTCTGTAGCCATATATTGGAACTTGCGTTTCTTAAAGTCTTCAAGCTGTGCCTTGTCGTCGCTCTCAATCCAGCATGCCTTGTAAAGGCTGATTGGTTCCCAACGGCACTGTGCGTTATATTCGTGTTCCAAACGGTATTGAATGACTTCAAACTGAAGTTGTCCTACCGTACCCACAATGCGTCGGCCATTGAATTGGTTGGTGAATAGCTGTGCCACACCCTCGTCCATCAGCTGCTCAATGCCTTTGGTCAACTGCTTGGCCTTCATTGGGTCTGCATTTTCAATGTATTTGAACATTTCTGGCGAGAAGCTAGGTATGCCCTTAAAGTGGATGTCTTCGCCACTACTTAAGGTGTCGCCAATCTTAAAGGTGCTGTTGCTGTCTGGCAAGCCAACAATGTCGCCAGGGTAGGCTTCATCTACGGTTTCCTTCTTCTGTGCCATAAAGGCGGTTGGGCTGCTAAACTTCATCAGCTTGCCTTGGCGCACGTGCTTGTAGTTCACGTTGCGTTCAAACTTGCCCGAACATACCTTTACGAAGGCAATGCAGCTGCGGTGGTTAGGGTCCATGTTGGCGTGAATCTTGAAGACGAAACCAGAGAATCCGTTCTCTTCTGGCTTAATTTCGCGTTCTGCAGTCTGTGTTGGCTGTGGGCAAGGTGCAATTTCGCAGAAACATTCCAACAGTTCTTTTATACCGAAGTTGTTCAAGGCCGAACCGAAGAAGACTGGAGCCACGTCGCCCGAAAGGTAAGTGTTTATGTCGAATTCCGGATATACGCCTTCAATTAGCTCTATGTCGGTTCTCAACTGTTCGGCATCTTCTGTGCCAATGTATTTTTCGAGTTCCGGATTGTTCACATCGTCAAACTCAACGCATTCCGAAATGGTCTGCTTGCTTGGTGTGAATAGGTTCAGCTGCTTCTTATAGATGTTGTAGACGCCCTTAAACTTTTCGCCTTGGTTAATTGGCCAAGAAAGCGGACGTACTTTAATGTGAAGTTCCTTTTCTACTTCGTCGCAAAGGTCAAATGCGTTGTTACCGTTACGGTCCATCTTGTTAACGAAGACGATGACCGGTGTCTTACGCATACGGCATACTTCCATCAGTTTTCTGGTCTGTGCCTCAACACCCTTTGCGCAGTCAATAACAATAATTACGCTATCTACTGCTGTTAGGGTTCTGAAGGTGTCTTCCTGGAAGTCTTGGTGACCTGGGGTGTCAAGAATGTTGATTTTGTAGCCGTTATAGTCGAACGCCATTACTGATGTCGCAACCGAGATACCACGCTGTTTCTCAATTTCCATCCAGTCACTGGTGGCAGTCTTCTTAATCTTGTTGCTCTTTACGGCTCCTGCAATGTGAATGGCACCACCAAACAGCAAAAGCTTTTCGGTTAGGGTGGTCTTACCAGCATCTGGGTGACTTACTACCGCAAAGGTACGTCTACGCTTTATTTCTTCAATGAAACCCATTTTAGTCTATGTGGAATGTTCTTATTTATAATTTTTTGCAAAATTACGAAATATTGAACTATTCTAGGAAGCTGTTTAAATTTTTTTAGGAGTTTATATACCAAATGGTAGTTAAAGTTTTCTGAAGTTTTGTTCCGCTGTGCTCCACGAACATTGTTGCGTTTTCTGTGTTAGACGGTTTTCTAGCTCACACCTTCTTTTTTTTGCTGTTTTGTTTTTTATTGTGTATGTTTGTTTGTAATTTTACGAACATAAAGCTAAAACGAGATTATGGCAGAAAAGAAATATTGTATAAAGGCCGAAACGTTGGCGAAGATGGCGAAGGCTTTAGGGCACCCGGCTAGAATCGCCATCATGAAGTTCCTGGCTAAACAGCAAACTTGCTATTTTGGCGATATTCACGAAGAATTGCCTATTGCAAAAGCAACTGTCAGCCAACATCTTAAGGAACTGAAAGAGGCAGGACTCATTCAAGGCGAAATTGAGACGCCAAAGGTAAGGTACTGCATCAACAGGGAGAATTGGGAGTATGCCCGTCAACTTTTTACTGACTTCTTTAATATGGAGCTTTGTAAAGAGGATAGCTGTTGTGGCGAAAGTGAGAACTAGGATAACGGGAGTTTTTCTGGAACTCCTTTTTATTAATAAATAATGTTCGTAGTTTTACGAAAAACAAACAATAAAATTTTAATTATTATGAAACAGATTAAAGTATTGGTAAGTAGTTGCAACTGCAATCAGAAGTTTGCAGAGCTAGTAGAAAACGTGGTAAAGAACCAGGGCATCGATGCCCAAGTCACTAGGGTGGAAGACATTGTTGAGGTTATGCAATACAACCTCATGTCGTTGCCTGCCTTGGTGGTCGACGAGGTGGTTGTGGCACGCGGCAGCAAAACCGAAGCTGAATTAATTGAAATCTTAAAAGCATAAGCCATGAAAAGAATTTTGTTATCAATGGCGCTATGCCTAATTGCCTTCATGGCAAACGCACAAACAAAGGTTATCTATTTTCACGGTAAGCAGCGTTGCCCTACATGCATTAGCATTGAACAGCGTAGCCGCGAAATTGTGAACGAAAGATATGCCGAAGAACTGAGAAACGGACAGTTGGAATTTATGGTGGTAGATATTTCTACACCCGATGGCAAGGCTATGGCTGAAAAGTACAAGGTGTCTTGGTCGTCGCTCTATGTCGACAACGGAAAGTCTAAAACCGATGCCTCACGCCTTGGCTTCCAATATGCTAGAACCCAGCCCGACGTGTTCAAGTCTGAACTGAAAGATGTTATCGATAAAGCGCTGGCAGAATGAACGATTTCCTAAATCAGTTGCTCGACAATAGCCAAATACCGGTCTTGACAGCTTTCTTACTCGGATTGCTGACCGTTATTTCGCCTTGCCCACTCTGTACCAACATCACGGCTGTGGGTTTCATTGGCAAGGATGTCTCAAATAGGCGCAGAGTATTTTTCCTTGGCTTGCTCTATACGTTGGGACGTATGTTGGCCTATGCCGGTTTGGGGGCGGTTTTAATCTACCTTATCCGTCGGGGCGAAGATGCTTTCAACATTCAGCAGGCGGTTAGCGAGTGGGGCGAGGTGTTGCTAGGCCCTGTCCTTATTGTTGTTGGTCTGTTCATGCTGTTCGGCAAGTTCATCCATTTGCCAAAGTTCGGCTTTAGTGGCAATACCGATCAGTCGAAATACAAGGGCGCGTGGGGCGCATTCTTGCTTGGCGTCTTGTTCGCCATGGCGTTCTGTCCTACCAGCGGCATGTTCTACTTTGGCATGCTCATACCCATGTCGGCTTCTGCCAGTGGTGGCTACTTGTTGCCTGTTGTCTTTGCCATCGCTACCTCGTTACCTGTGCTGATTGTGGCTTGGGTCATGGCTTTCAGCATTCAGAATATCGGAAAGTTTATGGGCAATATGCAATCTTTCCAAAAATGGTTTAACCGTGTAGTTGCCATACTTTTTATTGCGGTGGGCATTTACTACACAATTACGATGTATTTATGAAGATTTTAGTCCTTTGTACGGGCAACCGTTGCCGTAGCCAGATGGCGCATGGCATTCTTAAACATATCGACTCAACGCTCGACGTTCATTCGGCTGGCGTTAAGCCGGCTGCCCAGGTGCATCCTTTGGGCGTTAAGGTTATGCAGGAAATTGGCATCGACATCAGCAGTCACTACCCAAAGCACATCGACCAATACCTCGACCAAGCGTGGGACTACGTCATCACTGTTTGTGGTGGGGCGAAAGAAAACTGCCCGCTCTTCACCGGTCAGGTGGGCAAACGCCTACACATTGGTTTCGACGATCCCGACTCCTTCAAGGGTAGTGAAGAGGAAGTTTTACCCGAGTTCCGACGTGTGCGCGACGAGATTAAGGCAAAGATGGAACACTTCTATCTTACCGAAATTAAAGGAATCTCCATCGAGTGCGATGGCGGTTCGTGCTGTTGTAAACGCTAATTCTTATTCTTTATCGATATGATTCAACAATTTGCCGACTGGCTTGTCTATACGGTGTTTGGCTTAGACACCAACACGCACCTGGGCGTTGCCCTCAACTTTTTCGTGTACGATTCTCTTAAGGTCGTATTGTTGCTCTTCGCCATCAGCATCGTTATGGGGGTGGTCAACGCCTATTTCCCAATTGAGCGCCTCCGCAACTTCCTAACCACGCGCAAACTTTACGGGTTGCAGTATCTCTTTGCTGCCGTTTTCGGCGCCATCACGCCCTTTTGCTCGTGTTCCAGCATTCCACTATTTATCGGTTTCGTCAAAGGAGGTATCCCATTAGGCGTAACTTTCGCATTTCTCATCACCTCACCATTGGTGAACGAGGTGGCTGTGGCGATGTTTGCCGGCACTTTCGGTTTCAAGGTTACGGCCATTTATGTGGTTAGCGGCATTGTTCTGGGTACGTTGGGCGGATTCCTTTTAGGAAAGCTCAATCTTGAACGATTCCTTTCCGAATGGGTTATAAAAATCCAGCAGATGTCTTCTGCCGAACAAGTTGAGTGGGAATTGGACCACAAAACGTTTCTCCAACGTTTGCCTACCATTGTTGCCGATGCTTGGAAGATTGTTAGGGGTGTCTTGGCCTATGTCTCTATAGGTATTGGCATTGGTGCTGCCATGCACGGCTATGTGCCCGAAGGCTTCTTCACAACCTACCTTGGTGGCGAGCATTGGTATGCCGTTCCGCTGGCTGTGGTTTTGGCTGTGCCCATGTATTCCAATGCTGCTGGCATTGTCCCTGTCATCGAGGTCTTTGTGGCAAAAGGCGTAGGGTTGGGCACGGCATTAGCTTTTATGATGTCGGTTGTCGGCCTCTCGTTGCCCGAAGCCACGTTGCTGAAAAAGGTGATGACCATGCGGCTCATTGGCATCTTCTTCGGTACGGTTGCGTTAATGATCATCTTGCTAGGGTGGCTCTTCAATGTTTTTTTATAAGCTGTTTACCGAGACTGCAGGTTCAAAAAATGCAAGCAAAAAAAATGGCGTAAGAATTTTGGTTACTATATACAAGTTGGCACTTCGTTTCAGAAAAAGCTTTAAATAATATTTGAAAATATATTAGGAATTGGTAAGTTTGTTGAAAATAAACTCAAAACAATTTGGAAATAACCGATAAAATGTTAGCAAGCAAGCAAGCAAGCAAGCAAGCAAGCAAGCAAGCAAGTATATCCTAGAAATCAAATAATTACAACAGCTGAAAGCTGTTGTAGATTCATTGTGCCCGTGTTGGGTCCGCAAGGACCCGGCACGGGCTTTTTGTTGAGTAAATACAGTTAGATTTATGAATAATACAAAGAAAACCGTAGTGTACATTCTAGGCCCAATTGACTTGTATGATGCGTACAAGGCTGGTAAACCCGTAAGGTGGGTGAAGATAGGGCAGACTGAAGTGAAAGCCACCACCGACAGCGAAAGTGCGGCAATTAGTAGATGCAAAGAGGTGTGTAAAACAGGCATGAGCGAGATATGCAGGGTTTTTGATCAATTCTCTTTCCCTACCAATGGAAAAGTGGACGACAAGATAAGAAGGAAACTTTATAGAATGTGTCCCGAATTGAAATTTTCCGACAATCTCGGTTGCTCTGATGAAAAGGCCATCATGCCTGGCAGTGAGTTTGTCTATGATGTTACATCGTCGCAAGTCAAGAATGCCATTGT
This sequence comes from Paludibacteraceae bacterium, assembly GCA_024401645.1. GTDB lineage: Bacteria > Bacteroidota > Bacteroidia > Bacteroidales > Paludibacteraceae > Physcocola. Next base: position 123,811 of record JAKSKR010000002.1, read on the forward strand.
TGCGTATTCTTACGACATCTTGATGGCTGCATTGTCCGAAAGTCAAGGTGGGGCCAGCCTCGTTTACGAACAATTGAAGGATAATATGAGTTCCGTTGATGAGGACAATGTGGATGAGCAAGAAACCCGTTACACGAAATTTTGGGAGAAGGTGAACAAATTGTCGAACATGGATTTCCCGAACTATGGCCGGGCTTATGTGAAAAAGGTAAGCCGTCATATAGATTGCTTATATAAGGCGTCCTTCAACAAGAAAAACAATACAATGTATGTGGAGTTTGAGTCGTTCCGATGGAAAGAAAATAAGAAGGAGTCAAAGACTATGACCAAGTACCGTGACACCATACAAGCTGCCATAGACCAGAATCCTCCGGAATGTCAGTTTTTTGGACAGGACCCATTGGTGGGCACCAAACGCAAGGACAAATGGTCGTGGCGTTCCGAGAGACAAATGAGCGATAACGAGGATGAAAACATCCAGTGGATTGCAGATACCATCAAACTGATGTGGAACTACTTCGAGAATTTGGATTTCAAAAAATAACAATATCATGAGAAAAAGACTATTAACAACAACCGCCCTACTGTTAGGCTCGCTGTGTGCGAGTGCTGCCGTGCAGTACATGACAGTGGAGCAGAAGAGCGGGGCGAAGTACAGCTTCCTGTTGAAGGACAACCCCGTTGTCACCTACCAGGGTGGCGAGTTGGTGGTGAACGGCAGTGCCAGCACCAGTTACGCGTTAGACGGCGTGAAGAACTACCATTTCACGGAAAGTGACTTGACTGGCGTGGAGACCACCGGTGTGGATATGCTGCGCATAACCACCGATGAGAACACTGTGCTTGTGGAGAATGCCCCAGCTGGCGCAAAAGTGGTGCTTGTGAATGCTGGCGGTGCAACCGTTGCTGTCGCAACAGCAGACCAAAGCGGCACAGCCACCATTTCGTTGCCATCTGTCAAGGGCGTGTATGCGCTGACGTTGGACAAGCAATCGTTCAAGCTAATCAGAAATTAAAACAAACAACAAACTAAAACAGGAAACAACATGAAGAAACTTATACTCTCATCATTAGCAATGGCATCGCTGGCGTTTGCAGCGAATGCGGTGACCAACATGTGCGTAAAGACCGCCGACGGCAAGGTGGTGAAATATGACGTGGAGAACGTCGCAGAAGTTTACTACGAGGAAACTACCGAAACCCCAACCGACCAGGGCGTGACGGTTAGCGGCAAGGAAGGCATCTACACCTATGTAGACCTTGGCCTGGAGAGCGGCACCAAGTGGGCAACCTACAACGTAGGTGCCACCAAACCTACCGAATATGGCGACTACTTCGCCTGGGGCGAGACCAAGCCGAAAGAGGACTACAGCTGGGAAACTTACAAGTGGTGCAATGGCGATGAAACCAGCCTGACAAAATACAACACAAAAAGCGATTACGGCACCGTAGACAACAAGAAGGTGTTGGATGCTGAAGATGACGCAGCCACTGCGAACTGGGGCAGTGCATGGCGCATGCCGACACCGGTGGAACAGAGAGAGTTGCTAGAAGGTTGCGACTGGGAGTGGGTTGTGGACTTCAACGGCAGTGGCGTGAACGGCCAGTTGGGCACCTCTAAGAAGAACGGCAACACCATATTCCTGCCCGCCGCCGAGCTCTCTGGTTTTGAAGGGTTCGCTGCAAGCTCCTATTGTTCGTCTTTGCTCGATGAGGACATGCCGTACTACGTGTACCAACTCAGCTCCACCTGCTACTTGGACTACAGCTACTCGGACCACAACTACTTCGGCTGCAACGATAACGGCTACCGTGACAGAGCTCATAGCGTCCGTGCGGTTTTGAGATAGCGTCCATAGTCCCTCCCCGCAAGGCGGACCCAGCCGCCGACCCAACCCACTCGGGTGGCTCCCAAGCCACCCGTAGCGCAGGGAGAACAGATGAATCGAACAAAGGAATAAATAATTAAAGATACAAATAATAAAGAGGAAAACATTTTTTCTCAATCAAGCCAAGGTGGCACTGCTCAACAGCGGTGCCGCCTTTTTTATGTACACCTTTACCAGAAATGGTTGAGGAAGTTCAAGCTTGAGGTCAGTATGACCGAGTCGTATGATCCGTATGCGAACGCTGTCGCAGAACGCGTCAACGGTATCCTTAAACAAGAGTTCCTATTGGAAGAGTACGACTTGTCCCTAGAGGAGATGAAGAAGGTTGTAAAGGATGCGGTTAACACGTATAACACCAAGAGGCCACATTACTCTTGCGGATACCTCACTCCTGAACAGATGCACTCTCAATGCGAAGTAAAAATGAAAACTTACAAAAAATCACACCGTTGTTGGGCTAGCCCAACAACGGTGTGATAGAAGTTATTAACTTTGTCCTATAATCAAATTAACTATGTAACGGATTTTTAGGACTAGTCATATAAGAATGCTTATAAAAAACTTCTTAATGTCAGTTACTTAAGTGTAATCTTCCAAATAACACCGCTGTTTGCCGCAATGCTCATTGCAACAGGTGTTTCAGGTGTAAGTAACATTTTACGGCTTTCGCCACCAATCAGTTCCTTGGCTGCATATTCCTTGTTGGCAGTAATGCCAAGGTGTTCAAATGCGTGCTCTGCAATGTTAACGGTTATGTTAACGTCGGCATCTTCGAAGTTGCTGACAATAAGAAGCAAGTCCTTATCTTTCTTTCTTAAGAATACGTATTGCTTGGTCGAGTTGAAGTCTTGGTTCTCGTAGTTGCAGTACATTAGGTCGAAGAATTCACCTTCGGCAATAGCCTTTTCCTTGTTGCAGATGTTGAGCAACTTGGCGTAACGTTTCTGCAAGGCTTTCTGTGCAGCGGTCAACTTCTTGCCGTCCATTTTACCTTCGTTCACCCAGTTGCGGATGCTTTCAACACTCCAGTAGTCGAAGATGGTGGTTCTACCGTCGCGTCCGCTAAAGCCTTCCTCGTCCATACCGGCTTCGCCAAGTTCCTGGCCGCAGTAAATCATAACCGGACCCTTGGTCATGCTGGCGCTAATCAGCATGGCTGGCATGGCTTTTTCTGCATTGCCTGCAAAGAAGTCCGACGCAATTCGCTGTTCGTCGTGGTTTTCCAAGAAGTTCAGCAAGCGGTCTTCAAGGTCTGGGTGGCTCTGCCAGCAGAAGGTGATGTTGCTGGTTGGCTGTTCGCCACGAATAACGGCACGTAGGGTGTCGTATAGGCCTACCTTGTCGTAAAGGTAGTCGAAGTGGCCGTCGAAGAGGTACATGCCATATTGGCTCGGATTGTAGGTCTCGGCAATGAAGATGAGCTCGGGATATTCGTTCTTTACTTGTGGAATGGTCCATTGCCAGAATTCTACTGGCACCATTTCTGCCATGTCGCAACGGAAACCGTCAATGCCCTTTTTTGCCCAGAACAAGAGAATGTCGCGCATCTTCACCCATGTGCTTGGGGTTGGGAAGAAGTCGCGGTAGCCGTTGTTGTAGTCTACGCCATAGTTAAGCTTAACGGTTTCGTACCAGTCGTTTACCGATGGCGTATTCCAAAAACAGTCGTTTCCGGTTACCTTTGCCGGAAATTCGTTGTAGGCTTCTGCACCTTCTACCTGCTGGCATGGCACGAATGGCTGGTCGGGTATGTAGTAGAAATTGTTGTCGCGGTTATACGAAACGCTGGTTACGTCGTCTTCTCCAAGGTCACGCACGCCCTTTGGCTTGGCATCGCTTCCATACTGGCGGGCAACGTGGTTTGGCACAAAGTCCATAATCACCTTAAGGCCTGCTTCGTGGCTGCGTTTAACTAGGGCTTCAAACTCTTTAACTCGGTTCTTTACGGTGGTGGCCAGGTCTGGGTCTATGTCGTAGTAGTCCTTAATGGCGTATGGCGAACCTGCCTTTCCTTTAACAACAATAGGATTGTCTTTCTTTATGCCGTTCTTGCTGTAGTCGGTTTGGGTGGCGTGCTCAATTACACCGGTGTACCAAATGTGGGTGGCACCTAGTTTCTTGATCGATTCTAATGCTTTTTCGCTGAAATCGGCGAATTTTCCGCAACCATTCTGCTTCAAACTTCCGCTTTTAACATTTGCGGCGTTCTGGTTTCCAAACAAACGGGGCAGTACTTGGTAGATGACAATCTTATCCATATTGTTTATTTAAGAGTTTTTTTATTCGGTTTGTGCCTTAATTAAATTGAATTGTAATGTTTAGGGGTTTGGTTCCTTAAATGAAACTCAAAAAAAGAACTGTTGCAAAAATAAGTGATTTTGTTAACTTTTTTTCTTTGATTTCCATTTATTTTTTAACACTTTGCGCTTTTGGTCATATTTGTGGCCTATTTGAATGCTTTCTGTCTATGTTCATTCACTTTTTATTGTAAATTTGTCCCAACCAACTCTCGCTTATTCATGCTTAAGAACGATACCATATACTTGCGTGCGCTTGAAGGGGAAGATGTCCCTTTCTTGTATGCCATGGAGAACGATGCTTCCATTTGGGAGGCGGGCTCCAACATTCAGCCGTTTTCGGCGCACACGTTGCGCGATTATGTTGCCTCGCAACAGTCCGACATCTATGCCGACAAGCAGTTGCGCCTGGTTATTTGTCTAGCCAATGGCAATAAACCTGTGGGCATGGTCGACTTGTACGATTTTTCGCCGCGTCACCTCCATTCATGGGTGGCTATTATGGTGGCTAGGGAACACCAGGGTAGGGGGGTGGCACGTATGGCATTAGACCTTTTGGCTGATTATGCTTTCCACTTCTTGCACATTCGTGTGCTGATGAGTATGGTTGCCGAAGACAATGAGCCGTCAATCAAGCTTTTTGGCGCAGCTGGCTATAGGCAATGCGGTCTCTTCCCTTCGTTCTATTTAAGAGATTCCCGCCCGGTTAATGGTCTTTGCTTGTGCCTAACAAAACCCGAAAACTTGACGTAAATCAAGTTTTTTGCAATTTTTTCTCGAAAATGTTTGGTAGATTAAAATAATATTCGCACTTTTGTAGTGCAAACAAAACAGATAGATTTTTCATAGTTAAGGTTAATGGTGTTGGGACGTTGTGATAACGTCCCAACATTTTTTTATAGGAGTGACCATACTTCATCATAAATACATCATAAGAATTTTTTCGTAAAATATTTAAATAGCTTCTAAACTATGGCGGTTCAATTTTAGTGTTTTTCTTTGTTTATACTCTTTTCCATACTAAATTTACAATCGTAATTGTACAAGAACGAATGTGTGTAAATGAGTAGTTCTCCTATTAAAATAACACTGTGCGCTATATTTTTAGCCGTATCTTCATTGCTTCATTCCGCCCCAAACAGGAAATTCTATAGAGAATATGCCAAACAAGCCTTAATTAGAGAAATTGGCCAAGATTCCAGCTCTAGGGAAGCCTTCAACTTGAAATTCAAGAACAAACCGTTCTGCCCAGAAAACAACATTCAAGATGTTGACATACCCAAAGAACACCTCACTTCTACTTATGACCTTGCCAACTACATTATGGAACACTACCAGTCAGACACCATGCGGCTTTGGGTACTGATGGACTGGATTTCCAACAATGTGCGGTACGACATTAATTTGTCGGACTCCCAATCGAATAAATCCCAAAAGCAGCTTGCCGAATGGACCTTAAAGCATAAGAAAGGAGTCTGTGCGCATTTCGAGGCTTTGTTTTCTTTCACCGCGAAACATATGGGCATTGAAATTCACACTGTTATAGGCTATACCAGAGAAAATCTGCATAAAAGGGTCGGAATACACTGGTTAAGAGATTTCGGGTCTTACTACGACTCCAAATACTCAAAGTTGAGAAAGAAATTTCTCCCGCTTACCATTCAATTCAGACAAGGCAAGAATGACCGGAATGGCCATGTCTGGAGTGTGTGCAAATTAGGAGACAACTATCATGTTTTCGACCCGACATGGGCGGCCATGGTTAAACATAAGTATCAGGCAAGGATTGAAACAAAGTCTTACGACAATGTGAGATATTGTGTCTTGGAAATGCGCAGAGACAATAAGGTTGAGTATGCCAAGACAATAAGCAATGAGTCTGTTTCGCTATCGAAAGACACCACAGTCGCTTTCAAAAGAAATAAGTTCTACTACTTCATGTGCGAAGACAATAAATGGCACTACATGAACCTACAGCCGTTTGACCCGATTTACAGATTCCAGAAAAAGCCATATAGTAATTTCCGTTTCGACCACTTTTATGAAAGAGGATATAAAAAGGACAAATACGCAGCCGAAAGGAACATAGTTGTACCCGATTCTGCCTACCAATATGCCCTAAATTGCCATTACTACAAAAACGATATTGAGCAAGCCATCGACTGCCTTAATAGAATGAATGCGGAAAAAGGCATTGGCAACACCTATGTTAGGGAGCACAGGCACTACCTTGAGGCAAAAATTGACAAGCATTTCTACCAAGAGGGTGAGAAACTGACTGCCACTGCCTTAAAATCGTTCAATAAGGCATACGCCATGATCAGTGGAAATAACATGAAACCCGAAAACATACCCACCATAAAACAACTGATTACTTCTTGTGAAACAGATATACGAATAGCCAACACTCACTTTAGAAAGATGAATAGCAGAAGCTATAGGAAATCGGCAAACAGGAAAATAAAGGGAAATAATAAAATCCTCTTCGAAATAGAGATGATTAGAAAGAAGATATATTAAAAAGAAGATATATAAGGTCCAATAAGAATTCCTTCGTAATATTTTTAAAGCGCATCTTAACCTTTTTCCGTACCTTTGTAAAAAAATACTTATGGCAAAGAAAGAATATATTTTAGCAAACCGCGAATGGCTTGAACAAAAGGCCAAGGAAGATGGTGTGTTAGCCCTACCTAAAGGCATTTATTATAAGGTTTTGGCATCTGGCGATCCTTCAAGCCGCCAACCAACCCCAAACAGCATGGTTACTGCCCACTACCGTGGCAAAACCATCAACGGCAAGCAGTTCGACAGCAGTTTTGGCGGTCACCCTTTCACTTGTCGCTTGTCTGACCTTATTGAAGGTTGGATTATAGCCATGCAGCAGATGCACGTTGGCGACCGTTGGGAATTGTACATCCCACAAGAAATGGGCTACGGATTGTTCAACCAACCTTGCATTCCTGGTGGCTCAACCCTCATTTTCGAGGTTGAACTTCTTGGCGTTTCCTAAACGCTTCTCTCTCTAATGCAAGTCGTTTAACCCTTTCGGCTCAATTACTACATTCATGATACAAGAACAAATACTTATTCGTATAACCGGTCAAGACCGTCCGGGCCTAACTGCTTCTGTCATGTCCATTTTGGCGCGTTACAACGCTCAAATTCTCGACATTGGCCAAGCCGATATTCACAGCACGCTCTCATTGGGTATCCTCATCCGCATCGACGAAGACCACTCGGGTCGTGTCATGAAGGAACTCTTGTTTAAGGCCACCGAATTGGGCGTCAACATTGGTTTTGCTCCAATTACCGACGACGATTACGAGGCGTGGGTAGGCCAGCAGGGTAAGAACCGTTTCATTCTTACACTGATTGGTCGTTCGCTTTCTGCGGCGCAAATTGAGGCTGCAACACGCATCATTGCCGATCAGGGCTTGAACATCGACTCCATTCTGCGTCTTACCGGTCGTGTCTCCATTAAGCATGCCGATAAGAATACCCGTGCCTGCATCGAGTTCTCGTTGCGTGGCACCCCTGCCGACAAGGCTAAACTGCAGTCCGACCTCATGCACCTGTCTTCTTCTATGGACTTCGACTTCTCGTTCCAGAGTGACGATATGTTCCGCCGTAGCCGACGACTCATCTGTTTCGATATGGATTCAACTCTCATCCAAACCGAGTGTATCGACGAACTCGCCGAAAGGGCTGGTGTGGGCGACAAGGTCAAGGCAATTACCGAAAGTGCCATGAGGGGCGAGATTGACTTTAAGGAAAGCTTTACCCAACGTGTGGCATTGCTGAAGGGGCTCGACGTTTCTGTAATGCAGGAAATTGCCGACAATCTGCCTATCACCGAAGGTGTCGACCGTTTGATGAAGGTGCTTAAGCGCTGCGGCTATAAGATTGCCATCCTCAGCGGTGGATTCTCGTTCTTTGGCGAACACCTACAGCGTCGTTTTGGTATCGATTATGTCTATGCCAACAACCTCGAGGTTGATGAAAACGGTAAACTCACTGGTCGCTTCTTGGGCGACGTGGTCGACGGGCACCGCAAGGCTGAATTGCTGAAACTTATTGCACAGGTCGAAAAGGTGAACTTGGCACAGACCATTGCTGTGGGCGATGGTGCCAACGACCTCCCTATGCTTGGCGAGGCTGGCCTCGGCATTGCCTTCCATGCTAAACCTCGTGTGGTTGCCAATGCCAAGCAGAGCATCAACACCATTGGTCTCGACGGCGTGCTTTACTTCCTAGGCTTCAAAGACAGTTACATGGACGTGTAATTTTTATAAGTTTCACCAAAAATATCAAGAAAACTTATTTACATTTGTAACATGAAAATATTTGAGAAATATAGCAGCATCATAAGCGAACTTTGTATAAAATATAAGGTTAAGAGTTTGTTTGTGTTTGGTTCTGTCTTGACTGATCGTTTCAATTCAGATAGTGATATTGATTTTTTGGTTGAATTTAACAAAAATGAGATTGCTGACTATTTCTCGAATTATTTTGACTTGAAAAATGCGTTAGAAGATTTGTTTAAACGCAATATCGATTTAGTTGAAAGTCAATCACTGAAGAATCCTTACTTTATCAATAGTGTAAATTCAACAAAAACTCTTGTTTATGGAAACTGAAGTGAAAAAATATCTTCATGATATACTAAATGCAATAGAAGAAATGTGATATAAAAATCACCAATTCAAGAAGAATTGTCGATGCTAGAAATTATATCATTCACGGATACGATAGCTTGTCATCGGATATATTATGGTCTATAGTACTAAATCATTTGCCTTTACTTAAATCGGAAGTAACAACTTTGCTACGGGATGATAAATAACGTCCCAACAAATTACTTATAGCGATATTGACTTCTGTGGGCTTATACAAGAAGTCAATATCGTTTTTTATCTCTTACCCCAAGGTCGAAATGTGCGTCTAGCTCTGTCTTACTTTACTACAACCTTCTTCCTCACCACACCATCTTCACTCTTTACTTCAACAATGTAGATGCCTTTTGCAAGGCCGCTAGTCCTTATCTCGGCTTTCTGTCGGTTGTTTGGCTCCATTTCAGCAACCTTTCCCAAATTGTCGTAAATGACGACAGACAGAATGTTGCCAGCTGTGCTCTCCACAAACAGCAGGTCGTGAACCGGATTCGGATATACCTTTACTATGTTTATGGTGTTGTCAATATTGTCAACGCCATCGCTCTCCTCAAACACCACCTCAATGTTCAAGTCGCCCGCCACTTGTGTGCTGAAAGTTGGGGTGGTTACAACCGAGTCGGCACCCACTTTCCAATACTTGAATGCATAGCCTTCTGGCGCTATGGCTGTCAGCTGTAGCAGGTTGTTACTGATGTACTTGCCATCGTAAGTTGCACCATCGCAACGCATGCCGTTCATGGCAAAGCGTCCTTCAGGGATGTTGGTAACTATTTTCAGAACCGTTTGTTCGCCACCGTAATAACTTTCCAGATGGCTCAAAACGTGTTCGGGTCTGTTCTTTGCAAAAGTTCTGATGGTCTTCACATTGTTGTCTGTGTTGAAGTCCTTCGCATATTTGGTGGCGCAATATTCCGGCAAAACCAGTTCAAGAATGCTGTCGAGCTTCGTTTCCACCACATCGGGTTGCAGTCGGTCACCTAGTAGCATCAGGTTCTTGGCAAGGAACTTGCGCTTGAAATCATCATCAGCCATCAGGCTTTTAAACAAAAGCGTTTTCCAACGGCTTTCCTCGTCAAATTTGTAGTATTTGGTACCGCTGCCATTGCCCCAGTTAATGGCATTTCCTTCGCCCAGGCAGAACTGCAGCATGTTGGTGGTGTAGTGTGTGTAGTTGGGCGAGAAGTAGTCGTAAAGACCAAATCCGAAATCGGTGTCGAGCAGAATCCAGCGGAAGCGTCCGTTGTCGCGGCTTCGCCATAGTTTGGTGTTGGTACCCACCCAGTCGGTGTTTACAATGAACTGCTCAAAAGCCATGTAGGTGGTGTACTCGTCAATGTCGAGTAGCTCGTTCATCTTTTCGCAGTAGCCCGGCTCGTTCTGGCCGGTTTGGGCCTCTTCCACCATGTGGTTGTAGGCATCAAGCGAACCCTCCTTCACGTCGAAACCGTTGTTCAGCTTAATCAGGTCAATCTCATCCTCGTCTAGGCCATAGTTGCTGTAAACGTATCCGGCTGTGGTGTGTTCGCATAGCATCATCATGCCCTGGTATTCGCCGTTTATGTAATAGCCAACGGGTTGTGAACTCTGGTAGTCAATGTTTTCGCCATGAATCAGGCTTTGCATGAAACCGTCGCGGAACATGAGTCTGGCATTGCCGTTGCCGCCGTTGCGCAGGTATAGGCTTTTGTATTTCGTGTTGTTGGGCTTGTCGGAAAAGAACGCATATTTTAGCTTTTTCTTCCCGCTACCGCATTTCTTACTGCCGTTTAGCGAAATCGATTTCATTTCGTAGGCGCGCGAGCAGCCGCCCATCATTTCCACCTCCACCTCTTGGTTCAGTTCGCTTTCGCCGTTAACTATATATTCAAAGGTAACAGGGCGTCGCCAGTCGTGGTTAAAGTTGCCAAAGTTGTTGCAGGCGCCACCAATGCCGTTAGTGCCTTCAACGGCAATGCCGTAGGTGTCGTCTTCAAAGTTGGCCCTGTCGGTCGAAATGGAGACTATAGGCAGAATGCCTACGCCTTGGCAGTTATCGTGCCTAGCATCGTTAAGTATGTAGCTGGCAGTGCGTATGGGGCTGCTAATCAGGCTGTCGCTATAGGCGCGTGCCTTTAGCACAGTTGTTGCCGTTATGCCAATTGGGGTGGTGTAGGGCGTGCCACTTTCTGCCGTAGGCGTGCTGCCGTCGGTTGTGTAGTAAATGCTGGCATTGGGTGTTTTGCTGCTTATCTCAATCGTTAGGCTGTCATGGTCGGCATAGACTCCGGCTTTTTTGCTGAAGTCGGGTTTGTCGCATTGGGCTGTCGCTTTCAACGCTTCCAGGTCGGTTGCCACATAGGCTTGGCTGTTGGCAGTGCCTGGTGTCGGCTCCATATAGCCGGTTTTGTCGCCCCATCTGCCATACGAGGCAAAGGTGCGTTGGGCCGGTAGGTTTAGCTCTTCCTCTGTCACGCCATCGGCATTGGTCAGCACCATTTTCCCGCCATCGGGGTCTAGTTTGTAGCCGGCGTGCCTTTCCTTGCTGCTGCTTTTCCCAAAGAAGAACAGTTGGTAGGTTTTGGGGGCAATGGGGCAGTGGTGGTCAATGGTGTGTGTCTTCACACTTTTCTCCTCGCTTTCCTGGTAGCCAATGGTGTAGCCTTTCAGGTCTACGGCCACGTCGCCGTCGTTATACAGCTCAATCCATTGGCTGTATTCGTAGGTCATGGTGTCGAGGTAGGTGCCCATGTTGCAAGGCATGGCCTCGTTTATTATTACGGTTGCTTGTGCCGAACTGCTTGCGCCTATTGCGGTAAACAGTGCGGAAAGTAAGCCTTTCCTTAATGGTCTTATCATAGAATTGTTTGTTGTGTAAAGCGTCGTGTGTTTTCCTATGGCAAATATACTATTTTCCTTTAATAAGGTATGTAACCGTTTCGAAAAACCTTGCAACCTTGCAGTTTTTTGTACAATTCCCGGTTCGTGCTACTTTTGGTCATACAACAAACAAATCATCTGGCAGTTGCCGGTTGGTAATGTTTATAAAAATTTACGATTATGAGAACAAGAGTTTTTATGGCACTTTGTGCTTTCGGTCTTTGCCAAATGTTGAAAGCCGATCCAACATATATTTCAGTAGAGTTGAACAATGGTTCTAACTACTCGTTCCAGGTTGACGAAACGTCTGAAATCTCTTTCGACGACGATAAGCTCGTGGTTAACGACGACGACAATACTTCTTTCGAAATCGATGACGTGAAAGACTTCGTTTTCTCGGACAATGGCTTCGATAAGGCCGATTTGTTGAACGAATCAAGTCACCTTAAGGTGGTTTCAATAAGCGACGACCGTGTCCGCATCGAGGGACTTAACTGCAATGCCGATGTTGCCCTCTTGAACCTAGGCGGTGCTCACATCAGCACTTCCAATGCCAACGACGACGGTGTGGTAGAAGTTATCCTTCCCGAAAAGAAGGGCATATACGTTATTACCGATGGTCACCACTCTGTGAAGGTAAGACGCCAATAAAATAAAACAGTTCCTATACTCGTTGTAATGCTAAAAAACTTATATTTGGCATAATAAAGTTTGTTCTAGCTTATGAAAAGAATTACGGCATTCCTATTTCTCATTATTGCCTTGTTGCATGTTTCGGTTGCACCTGCGCAAGTGTTACTACCGGTCATCAAAAGAGCTGGCGTTGAGTCGGGCGATATTAGGTTGCAAGACCTCAAGGTGAAGGTCGAGGTGGTGGGCAATGTGGCCACCACTACTTTCGACATGGTCTTCTACAACAGCTCGACCCGTGTAATGGAGGGTGAGTTCGAATTTCCTTTAGGCGACGGACAGACTGTTTCGCGTTATGCGCTCGACATTAACGGAAAGTTGCGCGAGGGGGTGGTTGTTGAAAAGGAAAAGGGCCGAAAGACTTTCGAAGAAATAACCAGAAATGGTGTCGATCCCGGACTCCTTGAGCAGACTGCGGGCAATAACTTCCGCACACGCATCTATCCGTTCATTCCCGGCGGCACGCGTCATGTTGTCATTGCGTGCGAACAGGAACTGAACACGGTAAATGGCAAACGCTATTACCGTCTGCCTTTAACTACCGAGCATAAGTTGAAGTCGTTCAGCCTCGACGTCTTGCTCAATAGCCAACCGTTACCGGTTATTCCTGGCAATGCCAAGCCACTTAATTTCAAGACGGTAGGTGAAAGACAGACTGCATCTTTCAGCCAGAACGACTATCAGTTGAAAGACAATATAGTGCTCGAAATCCCTAACCGAGACGTTGCCAGTGTCAACATCGAGAACGATGGCCCCGACACCTATTTCTATACCTTCACCAAGCTCAATGTGAAGCACAAGGACAAGGTCTTGCCAAAGAATCTGACTGTGATTTACGACGTTTCCTCTTCGGCAAAGTCAAGCCATTTGAATAATAATCTGTCGTTGTTGAAATGGTATGCTAATAAGGCGGGTGTCACCAACATCCGTCTGGTGCTTTTCAGCTATAAGGTGCATGTCGACACGGTTTGCTCTTTAGACCTAGCCGAGCACTTGCTTAAAACGTGTGCCTACGACGGTGCTACCCAGTTGGGGTGTATCAGGTTGAAAGACTACCAGGCCGACGAGATACTTTTGTTTACCGATGGCATTGGCAACATTGGCAAGCAAGACGTCGAGGCTGGCAATAAGCCGCTTGTTGTCGTCAATTCCAGCAATGTGGCAAACCATTCTTTCTTGAAGAAGTTGGCTGCCATGAATCATGGCACTTACATCGACTTGACTACCCATTCTATGGAGGTGGCACAAAGGCTCATTTCCCAAGTCAATTATTCTTACCTGGGTGCCAAGTACAACAAAAACAAGGTGAAGGAGGTTTATCCGTCATTGCCTTGTCCGGTGGGCGAAACCTTCTCGTTGTCGGGCATCATGCCTTCTACAAAGGCAACCGTTACGCTTTACTTTGGTTTTGGCAACACGCCTACCGACAGTGTCGTGTGCGAAATTGCCTCTCTCGACCGTCTGGCTGCAAACAATGTGAAACGCCTTTGGGCACAGAAGAAGTTGGCCGAGTTAGATATGGACTACGAGCAGAACGAAAATGAGATTGTTGCATTGTCGAAGGCCTTTGGCGTGGTTTGCCGTAACACCTCGCTCATTGTGCTCGACCGTGTTGAAGACTATGTGCGTTACGAAATAACTCCGCCTGCCGATTTGCTAGAAAGGTATAACGAACTAATGGCACGTAAACGCAAACCCGAAAATCAGATTGGTTACATTCCTGAACGTGTTTATTCTGCACGCAAGGATTTCGTAGATTGGTGGAATACCGATTTTAAGAAGAAGGCTGAAGAGAATGGTTCGACCACCGTCAGAAGTGAGGTGAGATATGGTAATGACGACGGATTAAGACACCGTATAGAAATAGAAGGTAATGGCGATGGATTAAACCACTGGTCTATGGAAGTTCATGGTGGTATTTCTTTAGATGCCCCTCGCTCGGCCGAGACTGCTGTTCGTGAGTCGTTGGAAGGGCGTGTGGCTGGTGTGCAAGCTAGTGGTGCACCGCTTCGCTATATGCCTGTAATGGAAGACGCTGAAACATCAGCAGAAGCTGTCAGTGCTGCCGAAACGGCAATTAGGGTGCAGTATTGGGATGCAAAAGCCCCTTATATAGCTAATCTGAAATCGGTAGAACGTGAACAGATGTACGCCAAGTACCTTGAACTGAAGGCCGAGAACGAGTTCGCACCAATGTTCTACGTCGATGTTGCCGATTTCTTCTTCCGCGAAGATATGAAGGAAGAGGCTATTAGGGTGGCAACCAATTTGTGTGAACTCAAGTTAGAAGATGCCGAGGTGGCGCGTTCTTGTGCCAACAAGTTGGTCGAATTTGGCCGTCTCGACCTTGCGGCTAGTGTCCTTGAAAAAGTGGTGAAGATGCGTAGCGAAGAGCCACAAGCTTACCGCGACCTCGCTCTGGTCTGTGCTGAACTGGGCCAATTGCAGAAGGCTGCCGACTTGCTTTACAAGGTTGGTTCTACCGATTGGGACAGCCGTTTCAAGAATGTGCATCAGGTTGCGCTTAACGAGTTGAATGCGTTAATCGACTTGAATCCGGGCAAGGTCAACACGTCTGGGTACGACGAGAAACTCCTTGGCAATTATCCTGTCGACATCCGCATTCTCTTGTCTTGGAATACCGACAATAGCGACATCGACCTTTGGGTAACCGATCCGAACAAGGAAAAATGTTACTATCAGCATAAGAGAACTGCCATTGGTGGACGTCTTGCCGAAGACCTTACACGAGGCTATGGCCCTGAAGAATTTTGCTTGAAGAAGGCCATCAAGGGCAAGTACCTAATTCAGGCCAACTACTATGGCACTTCTAGTCAAAAGGTGCTACAGCCGGTTGTTGTCACCGCCACTGTTTACACCCATTTTGGCACCAAGAAGCAGAAGAAGCAGGTACTCACACTTCAGTTAGCCAACAAGACTGACACTTACAACGTGGGTGAAATTGAGTTTTAGTTAAGTCGCGGTGGGGCTCTGTCCCGCCGTACCAAAGCAAACCCAAAATGCGCAGTGCGCATCAAATTCGAGCCATTAGCAACGCCTCTGGCGTTAATTAGGGAAATCCCCGTCAACCCAACCAGTAATTCGTGACATTCGCGAAATTCGTTGACGACATTAATTGTGCATCGTACATTGAACGCAGAATGAACAGAAAATCCACAAGGCGTATGCGTACACGAGCATGACAATTGTCGCGGTGGGGCTCTGTCCCACCGCAATTTTCACAAGCGGGGGCTCTGTCCCGCCACGTTATTAAGAAACTATATCATAATTCACTTCGATACAGTCTTTTAATACCGCTAAGCTTAATCCGTGCGATCAAACAAAAAGGGGAAGGCGATTTCCGAATCGCCTTCCCCTATATCTTAAGGTAGAAGATGCTAATTACTTAACTTCCTTAACCTTTGCCATGAATTCCTTGCTTGGCTTGAATGAAGGAATGTTATGTTCTGGTACAATTACAGAAGTCCTTGCGCTGATGTTACGTGCAACTTTCTGTTTTCTTGTCTTAATTCCGAATGTGCCGAATCCACGAAGGTAAACGTTTTCACCCTTAATCAATGAATTCTTAACAACTTCCATGTAGCCTTCTACTACTTTCAATACATCTTCGCGGTCAATACCTGTGCTTGCGTTGATTGACTCAACAATTTCTGACTTTGTCATTTTTTCCTTAAATTTTTATCACACACAAAGTTAAGAATTATTTATCAACAAAACAAAAAAAATCAATCAGGTGTATTGCAAATATTCTACAATCTTCTTTCTTTTGTTGTTTTGTTGTCACTTTCTAGGTATTGCCTTTTCCTATACTCATTAACCTCTGTTTTGGCTATTCGGGCAACATCACCACTTCAATGCGGTTGTGCTGGTCAATAAGCTTGGCAAGTGTCAACTTAATGTCGTCGGCACTAATACTCTCAGCAATAGCTTCGTAGCCGCTTTCATCGTCCATGCCATCCTTCAGGTAGGTCGATACAATGTTTTGCCAATAGCGGTTTTCCCTAATGTTCTCCTTGTGGCTCTTAAGCATTATTTCTTTGGTCTTCTGCAAGTCTTCTGCTTTCGGCCCCTCGGCAATAATCTTGTCTATCTCGGCATCTATTATTGGTAATAGCTTGCCTTCTGCTGCCGGGTCGGTGTCGAAACTCATCTGTAGGCTGGCTTGCTTTACGGGGTAGATGGATATGCTTGCGCGCGTGCCAACACCATAGGTGCCGCCCTCTGTTTCGCGCATCGACTCTAGGTAACGGGTATATAGAATGTTCTTTATGGCTTGCATGCAAACCTTGTTCTTCAAGCTTGGTTCCATCTCACCGGTGAAGTAGATGAAGTTCGATGCTTTCTTGGTTTGAAGCTCAACCTCGAAGTGGCAGACGTTCATGCCTTTCGGTACGCGTATGTTGTGGTCTACCTTGGCAAGCTTGGCCTTCTGCTGCTTAAGTCCACCCAGGTAGGTCAATATGGCTGCCTTGTGCTTTAGTGCATTCACGTTGCCGGTAAACACCACGGTAAAGTCGGCCGGATTGTTGAAACAGCTCCTGAAGAAGTTTAGGGCTTCGGCCTGGTTCACCTTGTTCAACATGGTGGTGTCGAAGCTGGCCGCACGTGGGTGGTGGTTGCTGACAATGGCATTTACCGTGTCGCTGAAGGCCGACGCTGGGTCGGCTGCACGGTTAACCAGGGCAGTGCGGTATTGGCTGATGATGGATGCATAGCCGTTCTCGTCGGCTCTCACGCCGGTAAAGTAGAGGTAGAAGAGCTGGAGTAGTGTCTCGAAGTCTTTTACCGAACTGCTTCCGGTCAGGCCGTGCTCGTACGAGGAAATGCGTGGCTGTATGCCCAACATCTTGCCGGCTAGCGCCTTGCGTAGGGCAATGGCGTCGAAGTTGCCTAAACCGTTGCTTTCTACAATGTCGTCGCTAATTTGTGCCGATGCCAGCTTGTCGAGGTCTTTCACGGTCGATACGCCACCGTCGCTAAAGGCATAGAGCAGAATTTCGTCGTCCTTATAGTCGGTAGGCTTCAGCACCACACGCATGCCGTTGCTCAACTGCCATTCGGTATAGCCAAGCTGGTTGTTGACGATTGTTTTCTTCACCTTGCCGGCTTTTGGCGTCTTGCTCACTAGTGGGTCGTTGGTCACCTTGTCTACGTAAGGGGCAACGGCTAGCTGTTCCATGCCTTTCAGCTCGCTAACAATATCGGGTTCGCTGAAGAGGGTTTTCAGCTTGTCGGGACCCATGATTTCTACGGTAATGTTTTCCTTGCCGAAGAATTGGGTCACTATCCGGTTCACGCTTGCAAGCTCAATGGTTGGCAACATTTTCTGCATGGCAAGGTATTCCCATTCAATGCCGGGCACGGGCTCAAAGTCTAGGAAGTTGCGCTGGTATTCCTTCACGTAGCTCTTGTTGCTGTTCTTCTCGCGTTCGTTATAGGCCTTCTCCATGGCGCTTAACATGTCAGCTTTCGCACGGTCCAGCTCGGTTTGGGTCAAGCCGTAGCGGCGCACCCTTTCCGCCTCGTTCAGCAAGCGGCTGAAGGCTTCCTTTTCCTTGCCATCGGTTGCCACGCAGTAAAGGCTGAAGGCGTCGCGTGTGCGCACCAGTTCGCCATAGTTGGCTGCGGCTTGGGCAAAGGGCGAGTTGGCCTCTTGGCAAACCTCGTTAAAGCGTTCGCTAACAATGGCGTCTATGAGGTTGTAGATGGTGCTGTAGTAGTAGCCGGCTTCGCTGGCCTTCATCAGGTCTGGCATTGGGCGGTGGCGGTAGCTCAACTCCATTATGCTATGCTTGGCTTCTTTGTCGGTAAGTAGGGCTACAATCGGCTCTTTGTTGTCTTCCAGCTCGTAGTAGGGGCGTGGTGCCGGATTTATGCGCTTCGGTATGTCGCTAAACAGTGTCTTAATCTGTTTCTCAATTGCATCGGCATCTATGTCACCCACCACAATTATGGCTTGTTGGTCGGGGCGGTACCACTTCTTGTAGTACGCACGCAAGGTGTCGTAAGGAAAGTTGTTTATGATGGCGGTGTCGCCTATGACGTTGCGCTTGGCGTATTGCGAATTCTTGTAGAGTATGGGTAGCGATGCTGTCCACATGCGGCGGTTGGCCTTGTTGCGGGTACGCCATTCTTCGCGTATAACGCCACGCTCCTTGTCTATCTCTTCATCGTCTAGGGTAAGGAAACACGACCAGTCGTGCAGCACCAGCAGGGCGGTGTCTATAATGCCTTGGCGATAGGTTGGCACGGCGTCGAGGTTGTAGACCGTCTCGTCGAGCGAGGTGTAGGCGTTGATGTTCGAACCGAACTTTACCCCCACGCTTTCCATGTATTCTATGATGGTTTTGCCTGGCAAGTTCTTTGTTCCCTGAAATGCCATGTGCTCCAAAAAGTGGGCCAAGCCGTTCTGGCTGTCTTCTTCAAGTATGGCTCCCACATTCTGCACAATGTAGAAGTTGGCACGCTCCTTCTCTTTTGCGTTGTGCCTAACGTAGTAGGTTAGGCCGTTGGGCAACACGCCATAGTGCAGCTTGGCGTCCATTGCCAGTGGCTTGAATTGGTTTTGTTGTGCTGGTTGGGCCATTGCAATCAGGCTACAGCCTGCCAACAATAGGGTGGTAAGTATCTTTTTCATTATCTTCATTCTTTTTATCTGGTAATAAGATAGCCAACTATGCCTATAGCCGCTATTAGTAAGTAGATGATTTTCATTCTCGACTGTTGCTTTTCAGGGTCTTCTGGACTCTCGCATTGCCCTTGGCTGTGCAAGGACTTGTCTATTTCCCAGAGGTGTTTGCCCTCATTCCTTTTTCGTTTTTGCCTGTTCACATCTAAGGTACTTTCTTGTTCCAATTCCCTCATCTCCCTTTGGGCTTTTCTCTCTATCGATGCTTCGGTATACGAAAGTCTGTCGTTACTGAAAGGGCTCCCCGAGAATATGCTTTTAGGCCGGTCTTTAAATCGTCTCATCTCTTAATGGTATCTTTACAAAGATAACGAACTCTTGTCGCTTTTCGTGTTTTTCAACCTTGGTTTTCTCTTTGCAGTGGCTATTTCATAAAAAAGAGACTGCCAAATTGCTTTGACAGTCTCTTGTTCGTTATTGTTTGAATAACCTTACTCTGCAGCGTTAGCAGCTGGTACTACATTAACGTATGACTTGTTGTCCTTCTTTCTCTTGAATTCAACAACACCGTCAACCAATGCATACAAAGTGTGGTCCTTACCCATGCCTACGTTAACGCCTGGGTTGTGTACAGTGCCGCGCTGGCGAACCAAAATGTTACCAGCCTTTGCGAACTGACCACCGAAAAGCTTCAAACCAAGTCTCTTAGATGCCGATTCACGACCGTTCTTAGAGCTACCTACACCTTTTTTATGTGCCATTTCTAATTTCCTCCTATAATTTAAGCAACAACATCGTTAATTTGGATCTCAGTGAAGTACTGACGATGACCATTCAACTTGCGAAGGCCTTTTCTTCTCTTCTTGTGGAATACAAGAACCTTGTCACCCTTAACGTGTGAAAGAACCTTTGCGCTAACCTTAGCACCACTAACGGTAGGAGTACCTACGGTGATGGTACCGTTGTTGTCGATTAATAATACTTTTTCGAATTCGATGTCTGAGTTCAACTTAGCATCTTCTTCTGCGTTGTTAACGTCGTGCAAACGCTGAACGAACAACTTCTGGCCTTTTTCTACCTTGAACTGCTGGCCTGCAATTTCTACAATAGCGTACATTTTTTTAATTATACTATTATGTTATTTCCGGTGGCGGCTGACTTTATGCCCGCACTTTTTCGGCCACGTAGGAAATCGACGGCAAAATTAGGCATTTGCCGTCATATTTCCAAATAGTTTGTTGCTTATTTTCTTGTCACCACCTTATATGCCTTGCCATCTACTACCAAAATAACAATGTCTTGTCCCTTGGTGTTGAATGTAAGGCTGTTGCTGGTTGCCTTCTCGCTTGCAATGGTTAGGCCCAGTGGGGTGTAGAGGGCAACTTGGCTGCCTTCTGTTGCGTTAACCACCAGCTTGCCATCTGCAATGTAGTAGCTTGTTGCCTCTGTTTCGCCCAACACTGTTGGCTCGCTTAACAAATCTCTCTCGCTTACAACCTTTATAGGACTTGAAACAGAGAAGTTGCGGCAGATGTCGTTGCCGTCTGGGGCGTTAGCGTATTCAGCGAAAAGGTCTAATACCATCTTATCTGCTACTACCACACGGTAGTAATTGGTGTCGGCGGCCAATTCTTTGGTTGCAATTACATATTTGCTGTCGGTGGTTGGCTTGGCAATGTTCTGCCAATTTTTGCCATCGGTGCTCAATTGGTAAAGGTAATGCTCGTTTCCGCTGTAGTAGCCTTTCAAAATTTTGCTAGCTGGTGCTTCTAGGGTTATTTCCCCTTTGCTTTCTACATTGGCGAATAGGGTTATGTTAGGTGTTACACAGGCCCATAAACGTATGTCGTCAACAATCAAGTCGTCACCCACCTTCCAGTATCTTCCAGTTGAGTCGCCCTCGCCTCCAACGGTTAACAACTCAAATAGAATCTCTTCTGCATCTGCATTATTAAAGTTTAGGTAAAGAGGCTCCCATTCCATACTGCTAACGGCAATTGCTCTTTTGCTGGCTATCGTTTCCAATGTTTTGGCGTTCCTTATGCGTAGCTCTACTTCTGGGTCGGTTCCTCCTGACAGGTTCGCAATATAGGTCTCGGCTGTTAGACTTTTATAAGCGCATAATCCTGTTATTTTCTTTGAGAAAAAGACGCCCGTAAACATATCGGCAACGTTCATAAACAATGCTGCGCCTCCCTTCTTGCCGGTTTCCAAACTTGAGTGGTCAGACTTTACGCCACTCATCCATGTAGCCAATGAAAGACCAGATACGTCTTGATAATAACCACCAGCCAGATGAGGAACAATCACACCATAATAACCATCGTTAATTTGACCCTTATAGTCAAATGTCATTGGTGCTAATGCCGAAAGGTTCCAGTTCACGTCTGCACGTTCTGGGGCGAAGGTGTCTGGCGTTATAGTCACATTGCCGTTTGCATCAACATAGGTGCGTAGGTCGGTAAAGTAACCAAAGTCTTCCTGAAATATTTTCTGACGTGGCAATGGGTTGCCTTCATCGTTTATACAACAAACCTTGGCGTTGACTTCTACTGGCTTCGTTGTCATGCCGTCTAGTTCGCAGAAAATGGTGTATGCTCCCTCTTCTTCAATCTCAAATGAAACTTGCTTTTCGTTGCCGATTTCGTAAAATGAACTTTCGTCAGGGGCTTGCATCATCCATTTATACGTCGCTGCTTCATAGTCCTTGTCTAGCGTGAATAAGGCTTGTTCTCCCAAACAGACATTCAAACCATCATTAGAGATAACCTTTGAGTCGTAGCAACCCTTTACGGTCAAGTCGGAGATTGCAAGCGTTAGACCTGCAGAGAAATTATAGTTGGTCTTCAGGTAAAGTTGAACAGACTCCTCGTGGGCCTTTAATGTACCCTTTATGGTAACAGGAATGACGTATTTCTTATTGAAAGAGAGGTCAGCATCGGTCATACCCGCAGGTTTAGTACCACTATTACCATAGCCGTCGGGGTTAGTGTAGACATTGATACCACTCTGGCCTAATTTATACCTCTTCTCGAGTTCCTTTGCCAACTCGTTTTCTGGGCCATTGAGAAGGGTGACAGTGAAGGATACTTCGTAATCGGATCCAGGTTTTAAACCATTGACCTGATAAGTGAAAAGTAATTGGTCGCCACCCTTGGCATCTGACGATAAGTGAAGAACCAAAGCATTTTCAACCTTATTGTAGGTTGGGTCTATAAGCTGCGTATTAGTGGTAACACCATATGCAGAAAACTCATAATTGTTGGTTAGTTGTTGTGCAGAATCGGCATGAACCAATATGCCTGAACCGAATTTTCCACCATCAACCCCCTTGGTGATTAACTGATTGAAGTCTCCAACCAAAAGCGTATCGCTTTGCGCCTTATCTACGAAATCGGTTCCGCCCACCACAACATCACAGCCTTCGGCCATGGCGGTTTGGGCAAGTAGTCCCAAGCCTAGCATGCAAAACAGGTTCTTGAATTTACGTGTCATATGTTTATCTTTATTATAGAGTTCAAAAAGCCAGCTTTTCAGGATGGCACTGAAAAAGCCAACCCTTTTCGGCAAGGATGAAAAAATGAAGGGAT
>JAKSKR010000020.1 GCA_024401645.1 Paludibacteraceae bacterium
CTTGCCTGTCGGGTGGCGGGACGGAGCCCCGCCGGTGAGGAATGCGGTGGGACGGAGCCCCACCGCGACATTACCGACGAACAAGTTTTTGAGCGAAACCGTAGCCAGCATTCCCCGCTATGGTTAAGAAACGGCCATCTTCCGAAAGGTCATACACTACCACTCCATCTATTATCACCTGGCTACCTTTAAGTTCGTAAGTGTAGTTTTTTGTATAAATATCGGCAGACTGACGAGAGTCTGGACTCGAGCTTACAACGGGGACCGTCTCCACCCTCACCGTCACCAAATTCAGATATTCACTGAACGAAAAGGTCACGTAAGTCATAACCGTACCACCATAATTTGGCGAAACGTCGCGAAAAGACTTGAAGCCACGCCAATGCGCTGTACTGCTCTGTTGCCACGCAAAGGTTGCGCCACTTAACTTTGCGCCATTTTCAAGTGGTTGAATTTTTACAACTTGTGTGCTATCATCTTCCGCCAAGCCCTTGGCGTTAACTGTCGGACACAACAACAGAAATGCCGACACGACTATTAGTTTATTCATGCTGTGTATGTTTATCACCGCCAAAGATAGCGAATAACATAACGTGTTATACATGGAAATGTAATGTTGTTCAACACACAAACGCAAAGGAAACCTATACGGCATATATGCAGAATAATACACAGACAAAAAAAGAAGGTTTTAACCTTTAAAATCGGCAAAACCTTCCCTTCTCACCGGAAAGAGTTTAGGATTAGATATCGATTTTGCGGTGCATCTAAATAAAATCAAACCAACTGAACAGATGCACTTAAACTCGCAAAACACACTGAAATAACACTTAAAATATTCGTTGTTTTCTACTGATACAAAGTTACAACACTCCTTCTCAAAATCTGCCTAATATACGCTGTTTGGCACAACTTTTACGCATTGCCTACAAATCGAAAGGAAAACAGCCGCATCTGCTTACGATCAGCATCCTCTAGTATGGTTTCAGATTACAAGTTCTACTCAAGGCATAAAAAAAGCGTCGCCCGACAAAAGTCGGACGACGCAAAATCTTTAGTCTAAAATTCGAGACTCGCTTTGTGATTAAGCCTTACCCTTTGAACCAAGAACGTTAACGATCTTGTGAGTGTACATCTTAACCATTTCCTTACGAGCGTCGCCACAGTACTGACGTGGATCGAAGTGATCAGGGTGTTCAGCGAAGTGCTTACGAACAGCGCCAGTGAATGCAAGACGAGAGTCAGAGTCGATGTTGATCTTGCAAACTGCAGACTTAGAAGCCTTGCTCAATTCAGATTCAGGGATACCGATTGCGTTAGGCAAGTTACCACCGAACTGGTTGCACATTTCAACATATTCTTCAGGAACTGAAGAAGAACCGTGAAGAACGATTGGGAAACCGCCCTGTGCAGCGAACTTTTCCATTACGCCTTCAAGAACGTCGAATGCCAATGGAGGTGGAACAAGCTTACCTTCAGCGTTACGAGTGCACTGTTCAGGAGTGAACTTGTAAGCACCGTGAGAAGTACCGATTGAGATAGCAAGAGAGTCGCAGCCAGTGCGAGTTGCGAAGTCAACTACTTCTTCAGGGTTAGTGTAAGTGTGGTGGTCTGCAGAAACTTCATCTTCAACACCAGCCAATACACCAAGTTCACCTTCAACTGTTACGTCGAACTGGTGAGCGTAGTCAACTACCTTCTTGGTCAATGCTACGTTTTCTTCGTATGGAAGGTGTGAACCGTCGATCATAACTGAAGAGAAACCGTTGTCGATACAATCCTTGCAGAGTTCGAATGAATCTCCGTGGTCAAGGTGAAGAACGATCTGTGGCTTTTCCCAGCCAAGTTCCTTAGCATATTCTACAGCGGCCATACCCAAGTAACGAAGGATAGTGCCGTTAGCGTAGTTACGAGCACCCTTTGAAACCTGAAGGATAACTGGAGACTTTTCGTTTGCAGCTGCAGTTACGATAGCCTGAAGCTGTTCTAGATTGTTGAAGTTGAAAGCAGGTACAGCGTATCCACCCTTAAGTGCCTTAGCGAACATATCTCTGGTGTTCACCAAGCCTAACTCTTTGTAATTTACTGCCATTTAAAAAAAGCTTTAATGTATTAATGTTTTTTTCGATACAAAGATATAAAAATCTACTTTAGAAATATGCAAAAAAAGAATAAAAAGCGACAAAAGAATAAGAAGCAGTTTAAAAAGACAAAACAGAGAGTAGAATGTAGCTACCCTTCCCCTTAAATTTATTCATTTTTTGCCGCTTCTGCTTTCAACTTGTCACGGTTAAAGCGCCATATCTGCCAACTGTTCACCAAATTTTGCCAAAGCACATACGAGGCAGGCGCAATGGAAACAATGGCGTAATGGGGGTCAAAGAAGGTTTGTGCCATCCAGATGGCAAGAATCGTGTTCTTTTGCCCCAAGCATTGTCCGCCAACAACGGCATCGCCACACGCACGTCCAATTTTGCGACCTACGAAGAACTGCAGCAGGCAAACCGTGAGGGCGCCTCCTGCAATAAGCGAAGCGTCGAGGTATTCGTTTACCGGAATACGCAGCAGGTTACCCATGGTCCTTGCCATGAGCAGCACCAATGCCACGCACCACAACCAGAACGAAATGCTTTGGCGGGTTTGGAAGAACTGGTGAATATCTGGCTTTACCATCTTCACGATTGTAGCCAAGAAGAACGGGCCAAGTGCCAACGGAATCACTTTCTTGCAAATGGTCACGAAGCAGTCGACGAACCCAGCATTCAGTCCTTCTTCTGCGCCAACACCCATCAACGAGAAGTAGACCGGAGCCACAACTGCCAGCGCCAAGTTGGTGGCAATGCAATAGGTTGCCAAGCGTGGCACGCTACCGCCCAGCATGCCGGTAATGACAGGAGCCGAAGTCGCGGTTGAAATCAAGACACAAATGAACGCGCCCGAAGCCACCGCCGGGCTATAGAAATTCAATAGGAAATAGACCACCCAACAACCAAGCCACTGCGTCAGCACCAGCCATAGGTGCATCTTGTCGAAACGCATCTGTTTAGGGCTCACCTTGCAGTAGGTAATGAAGAGCATGCAGAACAACAGATATTTCGTTATGGTGGTAATGTCGACCGGTTGTTCGGGCGTATAGCCGAACAAGCTGGTGAACCAACGGACGTCAATCAACAACGGAGACAGTACGAAGCCCAACATCATGGAAATGAATAGGGCGTAAGTCTTCAATTTCTTAATCTTCTGCACATATTCAATGCGCTTCACTTTCTTTGCAGCCTTCTTTGCCAATGCAGCTGCGCGTTGTGCGTAATTGTCTGACATTTTTCTTCTAAGTTTCTCAACCAGGGTGCAAAGTTAGTGGTTTAGACGCACAAACAGACCGATTACCAACAAAAAAAGTCGCTCACCTTACGGCAAGCGACTTCTTATTTGCTTTTAAGCGATATTTACTTATTAAAGATTTTAGAAGCGATCCAAAGAAGGATGATTGAGCCAACAACGGCAACAATGAATCCACCAATCATACCGCTTGCGCCTAGGCCAAGCAAGCCAAAAAGGAAGTTACCGAGAACACCACCAAGAATACCAATGATGCAGTCTACAATAATACCCTTACCTGCGCCAGAGAAGATTTTTGAACCAACAAAACCGGCAACAGCACCCAAAATCAAAGATATAATAAGTTCCATATACAAATAATTTTAATTATTAATACTCAAATATAAAGCAGAAAGGTCCATATTTCCAAATGAAATACAGACCTTTCCACATTTTTTCTGTTAAAATTACATATTCATACCACCATCGACCTGGAATACCTGGCCAGTAACGTATGAAGACATATCAGAAGCCAAGAAAGTAGCAACGTTAGCGATGTCTTCAGGAGTTCCACCTCGGCGGAGAGGAATCTTGTTGCACCATTCCTTCTTAACTTCGTCGCTCAACTGGTCGGTCATTGCAGTAATGATGAAACCTGGAGCAATAGCGTTTGCACGAATGCCCTTTGAACCCATTTCCTGAGCGATTGACTTTGCCAAACCAATCATACCAGCCTTTGAAGCTGAATAGTTAGCCTGACCTGCGTTTCCGTGAACACCAACAACTGAACTCATGTTGATGATTGAGCCACCGCGCTGACGCATCATCAAAGGAATTACAGCGTGGCTGAAGTTAAATGCAGACTTCAAGTTAACAGTAAGAACTGCATCCCACTGTGCTTCTGACATACGAAGCATAAGGCCGTCCTTAGTGATACCTGCATTGTTCACAAGAATATCAATCTTACCAAAGTCGTTCTTGATCTGTTCAACTACCTGGTGAGTTTCATCGAAGTTAGCTGCATTTGAAGCATAACCCTTTGCCTTAACACCCAAAGCTGCGATTTCAGCTTCAGTAGCCTTACCGTTTTCGTCGATAACGAGGTCAGTAAATGCAACGTCAGCACCTTCTGCTGCGAACTTCAAAGCCAAAGCCTTACCAATACCACGAGCAGCGCCAGTAACAAGCGCAACCTTTCCTTCAAGTAATTTCATGTTTTTGTTATTTTATTAAAATCAATTTCTTTTTTAACTATCTGTGCAAATGTACGTCTTTTATTACAAACAGCAAAGCAATGCCATAACACAAGCCTTGCCGAATGTTAAAAACTACAAATCTTCCTTTTTTTGTTCCTTCTGTCCCTTGTCGCCAAGTATGCGGCGGAACAGGCTAATGGTGATGACGATTACCGGAATCTGAACCGAAAGCATCATAATCCAAGCTCCTAATCTCATAAACAAGTATTCAGTTTAATCGTTTAAATACATTCTGAAGCGTTCACACCAGGTTTTTAGGGTGACGCACGGTATAGCGTACCAACAGGCAGTTGAACAAGAAGATGAAGACGAGCCCCAATCTTGTCAGGTCGGAATAGCAAACCAGGTTCACCACATCGCCGTCGTAGAGCACGTCGCCCACTTTCAAGTTATCGCCCACCTTTGCGGCTGGTTTGCAATCGGCTGGCAATTCGTAGTTCTTGCCGCCAACGGTCATGGTTGTAACACCGTTCGTAGTGCTTACGGCAGTAACCTCGCCTTCGTTTTCGCAATAGAAATGGTCGGCCGTCCACTTGTCGTTTGGTCCAATACCCTTGTGCGTCAACATTGAAATAACGCTAGAGTTGTCGAGTTCCCAACCCTTCAGGCTAAGCTTGCTCCAGTCGTCGTTTACCGGCTTTATGCATGCCGAAACGAAAATGATGATGAGCATGGTTGGCGTAACGTACTTCATAACATACTTCAGTGCAATTGGCAACTTAATGTTGGCATGTGCGTTAATCATGGTCCAGCCCTTGTCCATGCCCATAACCCAGGCAAACAATATGCACTCAATCATGCCATAGACGAACAGGGCAACCGTGCCACCCCAGAAATCGTACTCGTCGAAAACGCCGTAGTTGAACCATATAACGGTTGGCAAACCTACAATGGTCAACATCACGCAATAGATGATGGCCGCCTTGCGACGGGCAACCGAAAAGCCGTCGACCATGAACTCGATGGATGGCGTACTGATTGACAAGATGGAGGTGATGCTGGCAAAGAACAACAATCCGAAGAAAGCGCTACCTGCCACAACCGACCAGAAAGGTCCCCATTGGGCAAACAGGTAAGGCAACGAGCGGAAGCCCAATCCAAACCCGCCACTCTGCGTCATAGCCACCACCTGGTCTATGCCGAAATAGCCAATGGCAATAGGGACAATGATGGCGCTACCCAACACAATTTCGGCAAACTCGTTGGTAAAGCACGCTGTTACACTGTTAAGCGCCACGTCGTCTTTCGAACGCAAGAACGATGCATAGCACTGCAACGCGCCCATACCCAACGAACAGGTAAAGAATATCTGTCCTGCGGCTGCCAACCAAACCTTCGGATTCGACAACGAGTCAAACTCGGGGTACCACAAGAAGTCGAAGCCAACCAAGCCGTCGTAGACAGCTCCGTCTACGCCAGCCTTCATGGTGTAGGCCCTAACAGCCAATATAACAGCCAGAAGGAAGAGCAACGGCATCATGAATTTCGACACCTTTTCAATTCCGTTCTGAATACCCCTCGACAAGATGTAGGCGTTAATGATGGCACACACCAGGTAGAAGAACACGTTCTCGAACGGGATGCCTAGGGTCGACTGGTTCATATCGAGATACACCACAAACAGGTTCGACACCTGCGCACTGGTCATGCCCGTAAACGAAGACAGGAGCGAATGGAAGAAATAGGCCATTGCCCAGCTTTCTATGTAACAGTAATAGGCCGAGATAATAAAGCTGGAGAAGGTTCCCATTGAACCGACGTACTTCCAGATTTTACCCTTGCTCAACACCTGGGTAATCATTGGTGTTGAGTGGTAACCGGCCAAACCACCGTACTTACCCGAGGTCCACTCTATGATTGACAACGGTATGCCAAGCAGCACGAACGACACCAAGTAAGGAATAATGAAGGAACCACCACCGTTCTGAATGGCCTGAACCGGGAAACGGATGAAGTTGCCCACGCCTACCGCGCTACCGGCCATGGCAAGAATGAGGCCGAGTCGCGACCCCCACGCTTGTTTGCGTTTCTCTTGTTGCATGTCTTTGTGTTTAATTAAATTCTTTATTTATGCAAAAATACACTTTTATGACGAATTGGAGCGCTTTGGTGTCGGCATAAATGCCAAAACGCCATACATTTCGGCATTCCGAATCCACCCACGCTAGTTTTTTTTGTAACTTTGTTTATTAACCAAATAAAACAAGGAAAGACAGTATTCGTATGTTAAAAATTACCTTCATTTTGAGATACAAGTCTTATTTTGGCGAAGACTTGCACATTAAAGGCGACATTCCCGAATTGGGTGCCGGCGACAAGCTGGGGTGCCCCATGCGTTACACCGACAATGGTTGGGTTTTCACCCTAGAAACCAGTGCCAAGAGTTTCCACTACTCGTACGCACTAACCAACCAGCAGGGTGAGGTTCGCCAAGAGAAGGAATTGTTCCGCACTTTCGAGCTGCCAAGTCGCCGTTACAAGAACGTGCTGGTTTACGACATCTTCGAAGAGAACTACCAGGTGCCAGCCCCATTGCTTTCTTCTGCCTTCACTGGTAGCATCATGCGCCACGAAGGGGGCGAAATTGAGCTGAAGGGCCGTAAAGTGCCTATGTCTTTCAATGTTGTTTGGCCTAACCTGCCTGCCTACCAAGAGATTTCCATTTTGGGCAACTGCCCCGAACTCGGCAACTGGAACAACGAGGAGTCGACCACCCTCAAGTGTTCTACCTACCCCGAATTCTGCGGCGTGGTCGATGCCAACAACCTGTTTTTCCCACTCGAATACAAATACGTCATCTGCAACAACGGTTCTAGCCGAATAGAACTTTGGGAAGATGGCGCCAACCACTATATTCCACTTCCGCCAATCGATGCCGACTTCATCGTCGTTAACGATGGCCGCCCACATTTCCCTATCGGCGACTTCAAGGGTGCCGGCACCGCAGTCCCTGTTTTCTCGCTCCGCACGCGCACCAGCTTTGGCGTGGGTGAGTTTACCGACCTGAAACTCCTTGCCGACTGGGCAAAGAGCACCGGACAGCGCATTATTCAGACGTTGCCTATTAACGACACCACCAACCTGCACACCTGGAAGGACTCTTACCCCTACAGCGGCATCTCGGTGTTTGCTCTTCACCCAATGTACCTCAACCTTGAAGAGGTGGGCGAAATTCCCGAACGCAGCAAGTACGAGAAGTTGAGAGACAAGCTGAATGCCGAAAAGGCGGTCGACTACGAGGCTGTAAACAATGCAAAGTGGGAATACATTAAGAAACTGTTTAAGCGCGACGGCAAGCAAACGCTCGAAAGCGAGCCTTTCAAGCAGTTCTACGACAAGAACAAGCACTGGCTAGATGCCTATGCCGTGTTCTGTTTCCTTCGCGACAAGTTCGGCACCACCAACTACGAACAGTGGGATGCCGATGCCGTTTACAGTCCCGAACGCATTGCCAAGTACTGTTCCCCTACATGCAAGGACTACAAGGACGTTGCCATCCATTTCTTCGTGCAGTACCACCTCGACAAGCAGTTGCGCGAGGCGGTTGCCTATGCCCACAGCCTGGGCGTTGCCATGAAGGGCGACATTCCTATTGGCGTTAACCGCCGCAGTGTAGAGGTTTGGATGAACACCCGCCTATTCGACTGCAATGGTCAGGCCGGCGCTCCACCAGATTTCTTCTCCAAGTTCGGCCAGAACTGGGGCTTCCCAATCTACAACTGGAACGAGATGAAGAAGGACGGCTACAGCTGGTGGTGCAACCGTTTGAAGAAGATGGGCGACTATTTCGATGCCTACCGCATTGACCACATCCTCGGTTTCTTCCGCATCTTCCGCATTCCTGCCGATTCTGAATATGGCTTGCTTGGCCAGTTTGCACCTGCACTTGCCATGACAAGGAGCGAGATTAGGGAATACCACATTGACTTGACCGACGACATGCTCGAACCTTTCATTCACGACGATTACCTAGAGGAAGTGTTCGGTGCAAAGACTCAATACGTTAAAGACACCTACCTTACAGCCATTGGCAACCACCGCTACAAGCTGAAGAAGAATGTCTCTACCCAAAAGAAGATTAACGAATTTATTTCTAGTTCCGACCTCGAGAATGCTGACGTGCGTACTGGCTTGAAGATTCTTACCTGCCAGGTGCTCTTTGTTCGCGACGTGAACGACGCCAACAAGTTCCACCCACGCATCTCTATGGAACAGAGCTTCGTGTTCAAGGCCTTGCCTGCGCCAATGAAGTCGCTCTTCAGCAAACTCTACAACGATTTCTTCTTTGTGCGCAACAACGATTTCTGGGGCAAGAATGCCATGGAGAAGTTGCCTGCACTCATCAACAGCAGCAACATGCTGGTTTGCGGCGAAGACCTTGGCATGGTGCCCGACTGCGTACACCCTGTCATGGACGAGTTGCAGATTTTAAGCCTAGAAATTCAGCGCATGCCGAAGGACTTCGGTTTAGAGTTTGGCGAAATGAGCCACGTTCCTTATATGAGTGTCAACACCTCGTCTACCCACGACATGAGCACCATGCGCCAGTGGTGGGAAGAGAACCGCGAGGTTACACAACGTTTCTACAACAACGTGCTGCACGAATATGGTCCGGCTCCTATCTTCTGCGAGCCTTGGATTTGCCAGCGCATCATAGAGAACCACTTGCGCAGCAACGCCATGTGGGTCATCCTTCCTTTGCAAGACTGGATGGCAATAGACGGCGACCTTCGCAACAACGACACGTTCAGCGAACGCATTAACGATCCGGGCGATGCCGACAACTATTGGCACTACCGCATGCACATCAACCTCGAAGACTTGATTGCCGCTACCCCACTCAACCAGAAGATTAACTCGCTAGTAAAATACTACGGACGATGAAAGAAGTTCTCCTAGTCTTGGTTGGCAGTGGCATTGGTGGCGTACTGCGCCACCTTACCGCCTGCGGTTTGAAGAATGTGGGAATCAGCTTTCCGTTGGGCACCTTTGCAGCCAACCTTTGCGGTTGCCTACTCATTGGTCTTTTCAGTGCACTAGCCCTTAAAGGTACCGTAAGTGCCGATACCAAGCTTTTACTGACCACAGGGCTTTGCGGCGGATTCACCACCTTCTCTACCTTCATGAACGAGAACTTAAGCATGCTCCGTTCGGGCGACGTATTGCAGTTTGCCCTCTACACGGGGTTTAGCATCGCACTAGGCATCGTTATGGTGTGGTTGGGCATGGCTATAGCAGAAAAGGTTTAGGAAGGCTTATACGAAAAAAACAAAACCGAGAACGATGTGTTCTCGGTTTTGTTTTTTAGAACTCAAATATCTGTTCTAGCATATCATATTTATTTTGTTGGTCCTTCGAAATAGAATATGGTACTATGCCCATACTTTTATACCAACTTTCTCTTTTTTGAACCATCTTTTGGTATGTATTATAATCTTTTTTTATAAGCTCCATCGATATAACTTCAACTGCTGAATTATAATTCTTGGTTATAGGTTCAATTTCTCCTTTAGAATCTTTCAAGCACTTATACATATTTCTATATAGGTGTTGGTTTTCCTTCGGTCCTATATTGTTCTTTTCATATATATAACCATCAGTCAGGACTACAAATACGTTTCTATACCCAGGAATAAGATAATTAGAAGCCTCAAGGTCAAAGAAACCCCATTCATCGCTACCGGTCCAATTCTTTGATGCTATGGACTTTGCATAAAAATCTTTAACCTCTGGAACAAAAACTTTTCCACTATCTAATTTATAGACATAACCAAGTCTTTCCATCGGTTTCATTGACTGCAAATTAACATTCAAACTTGACAAAGATTCCGTATTTCCGGGATTCGGATAAACAACACACCTTAATTTATTCTTATTCCCTTGTGGAAATTTCGTTGGAAACATCTTTTTTGAAATCCACCAAATAATATCGCAATCATCCACATTATCCATAATACGATCAGAAAGGTCAATATAAACAACCACATTTAATGGTTGTTTACCTGGGGCTTCTACACTTGTAGAAGTATCTCCACAAGAGCACAATGCTATCATACAGATAGCACTTGTAATGAATAATAGTATTTTTTTCATAAATTAGATTTTACCGAGTTTACTGCGTTATTATATATCAAATTTGATTCTTCAAGAACTGTAGGAGTAGCACCTAAACTTGCAAGAAAATTTGTCCAACCAGCATAAAAGTTTGCCAATTCTTGTAATATTTTGTCCTTGTCAATCGACAACACTCCACTTTTCAATGCATTTTGTAAATTTGTAATTTCAGCATCTAGGTTTCCAATCTTCGATTTACAACCAGCTATTTCAGTCTGCAACGTTTGAATCTTCTCATTATTTGCCTCTATAGAGCCCTTCAAGTCCATTATCGCATATTTATTACTCTTAAGTTCATTATAGCTCTCCATCACGAATCCAAATAACAACCCCCAGATAATATATCCCACAAATCCACAGCAAATAACCATCCAAACATTAACTTCAGAAAGAGCTGTTGCCATTGTAAATGCAGGAGGATTAGGGCCATACAAACCAGCCAACGCTTGAGCATTATAGATTTGTTGCTCTATTTCGACAGCCAACAAGAAGTCAAACATAAACGTAATAAGAACTAGTCCTACCTTTTTCGCCATGCTATCCATATAATGAAGTACGAATCCTAATGCGAAAACCAAGAATGTAATCATTAAAACAAACAATCCTGTCATAAAAGACTGACCAAAAGCTAAAGGCAACGCTTTTGCATTGAAAATCGTAACATTTAAACCTTCTTCAACCTCACCTGAAAAGTTTGCAAAAAAGGCGCTATATGCTGCAGAACTGTAAAAGATGAAGAAATACAATGTAAAGGGAATCAATATGAGCAACCCAATTATCATCTTCATCTTCGCTTCTTTGTTTTCAGCAGCTTCTCCGCTTTGCAACTTATTGATATCTTTTTTCAGACTTTCATTTTCTTTGAGTAAATCAGAAACGCTTTCCTCTGCAGATTTCAACTTACCTTCTTCAGTCTTCTTTTCAGAAATCTTATCATTCAGTAAGTTTTCTTTTTCCTGCTTAACTTTTTGCTGCAATGCAAAATCATTTTTCTGTTCTTCAAGCATCATATAAGTAACCTTCGACAACAAAGGAGCAAGAACATTAGTACTACCCGTAGACTTACCTCCCATTCGGAATCCATATTGTTGCCAGGTTTCACCCTGAACTCTTTGTTCTGTGTTTGAAGTACCTAAACTTGAGAAGACGTTGTTATTCTGCGATGCCATTGTTGACGTAGTACTGTTTGCGTCTTGAGAAAGTTTGTTTCCTAATCCTAATAAATCCTTTAATCCCATAGTCTTTTCAATTTAAGTCGTTTAATATATCACTAAAGTTCTTGCCATTCTCGACGCAACCTAAAAAATAATCAGCAATTTGTTTCGAGTTATCTATAGGATAGCCAAATTTAATAACATAAGATTCAATGAGAGATCTTTCACAATCCTCAACCTTACCATCTGCCCATGCAACTAAAGCTAAATAATAGAGCAAACGAACTTTCTCAACATCAGTAACGGGATCCCCATCTGTTTCCGATTGCGAAAACAAACACTGCTGTAATTCTTCTTGAGTTAAATTGTAGTCTTCAACACCAATTTTGTAAAGCACTTCCAATTCCTTTTGCGAAACATCACCATCTACAATAACCATTCGATAGATAGTTTGGAATACGGATTTTTCTTTCGACTCCATCGTATTTATTGTTGTACTGGGCGGTCCATCCAGCAACAAAAAAAAGA
The DNA here is from genome assembly GCA_024401645.1 of Paludibacteraceae bacterium. Taxonomy (GTDB): domain Bacteria; phylum Bacteroidota; class Bacteroidia; order Bacteroidales; family Paludibacteraceae; genus Physcocola. The sequence continues at coordinate 12,371 of JAKSKR010000020.1, forward strand.
AGCGTGAGACCGCAATACTTGAATCTAACAAGTGTAGGTCCTAGGAAAACCTCGAAGAATAGACAACAAGCAAGCAGCCCACGCTAAAGCGCGGGAGATGCCATGCCGTCTTGTTCTTCGTTGTAAATTTCCTAGGTTTACACTTACAAGACAAAGCACAACGCTTCCGTATGTAAGAAACAGAGTTCCTGTTTCGTCACAAAAATATAAAAAAGCTAATAAAAAGATACCACATAGATAAGATTTTCACATCTATATCATTTGAACTTTTATCATCAAATTTGAGTGTATATTTCTTCGAAACGAAAACTAGACGAAAAAAATAGCGGCAGATTGGAACGTTCCAGTCTACCGCTTCTGTTTTTATGGTTTACATATCTTTTCCTAGCACGTAAAGATTACATACGCAACCGAAGTTCGCTAGCCCAAGTGATTGGTTAAATATTGATGAATATAGGGGTATGATGGCAATGGTTCAGATATGTTTCCATCACACTTTTTAGGTTCAGCTTCATATACGAAGTCGTGGTGCCATCGGTGCAGCCATAGTCCTGACCCACCATCACATCGTTGTCTATCACCACTTGCACCTTATTCTCTACATCTTGCACCACCGACAACACGGTTGTAGCACCAACCGGAGTGCCAAGCATATCGAGCAACATATCAGCCGGAGCAAACGATACACGCGGAATGTTAAGCGCAGCACTGAAGTCTTTCGTCACGAAAGGCTTGTCGGCCTTCGTAACAAACAACCACCACGCATTCTTTTGGCGGTTGGTCAAGAAAATGGTTTTTACGGTCTGCATCTGCAAACGTTCATCAATCAGTAGGCAATCTTCCATCGTGATGGCCGGATCGCAATCTACACGCAAGAAAGGCATGTTCAGCAGACCAAGGGTCTGGTAAACATTTTTCTGCAAGTCCGACTTAAACTCTGCCGGAACTGTATTTAGGGGTTCACTTACAAACATAGTCCACAAATTTAGGGATTTCCACCCTACTAGTCCAAACAAAATACACACCAATACTAACACCGTCCACCCACATATTTCACTATCTTTGGCAAAAAGACAAACGTGTTATGAGCAATAAACCAGAAAAGTTGTTTACCAACCTACAAAAAAATATGGAAACCCTGAACGAAACCGTCACCATTCAAGACCGCGCACGCCAGACCGGATTCGACTGGAAGAACCGCGAAGATGTATGGAACAAGGTGAAGGAAGAACTTGAGGAACTACTAGTTGAAGTAAGGAAACAAGACACAGACAAGATGGAAGAAGAGTTTGGCGACTTCCTTTTCAGTGTCATTAATGCAGCACGCCTCTACGACATCAATCCCGACAAAGCACTAAAACGCTGCAACAACAAATTCAAGAGCCGTTTCGGTCACATAGAAGACCGTGCATTCGAGAGCGGCAAACCATTCAGCGAACTGACGCTTGAAGAAATGAACGCCTACTGGAACGAGGCAAAAGCCATTGAGAGAGGAAAGATGTAGGGATAAAAAAAGACGAACACACGTCACGACGAGTCCGTCCTACGTTTAGAACCAAATAAAAAAAGCAGTTGCCACATTGTGACAACTGCTTAATTTTTACCCTTTCGGGTTAGTATGACTTATATTAGTCTACCTTTTCCAATTCCTTTTCTTCATCTTCGAAGTCGCCTGCAACTTCCTTTGAAACTACGACCATGCGGTCGAAGTCGCGAAGACCAGTACCAGCAGGGATGAGGTGACCGCAGATAACGTTCTCCTTCATACCCTCCAAGTGGTCAACCTTACCGCGGATAGCAGCATCGTTGAGCACCTTGGTTGTTTCCTGGAAGGAAGCAGCTGACATGAAGCTGCTTGTTTGCAATGCAGCACGGGTAATACCCTGAAGAATCTGGTTAGATGTAGCAGCAACAGCGTCGCGTACTTCTACCAACTTCTTGTCCTGACGCTTCAATTGAGAGTTTTCGTCGCGGAGCTTGCGGGCAGTTACCATCTGACCTGGACGAAGGTTTTCAGAATCACCAGCATCGGTAACGATCTTCATACCGTAGATGCGGTCGTTCTCTTCCATGAGTTCGAGCTTGTCAACGATTTCACGTTCCAAGAAACGAGTATCACCAGAGTCGATGATTTCTACTTTACGCATCATCTGACGTACGATAACCTCGAAGTGCTTGTCGTTAATCTTAACACCCTGCAAACGGTACACATCCTGAACTTCGTTCACAATGTATTCCTGAACTGCAGTAGGACCCATGATGGCCAAGATGTCGGAAGGAGTGATAGCACCATCGGAAAGTGGAGTACCAGCACGAACGTAGTCGTTCTCCTGTACCAATACCTGCTTTGACAATGGAACCATGTACTTCTTCTCTTCACCAGTTCTTGAAGTAACCTTAATTTCACGGTTACCACGAACTACCTTCTTACCGAAGGTAACCTCACCGTCAATTTCAGAAACCACTGCTGGGTTAGATGGGTTGCGGGCCTCGAACAACTCTGTTACTCGAGGCAAACCACCGGTAATATCGCCGGCACCACCTGACATAGCGCGAGGAATCTTAACGATGAACTGACCTGGCTTAATTTCGTCGCCTTCTTCTACCGACATGATAGCAGCAAGCGGCAAGTTATAAGTCTTCAAAACATTGCCTGCAGCATCAACGATTTCTGCTGATGGAGCAATTGTCTTGTCCTTTGATTCGATGATGATCTTCTGAGAAATACCAGTTGTTTCGTCAGCTTCGCTCTTGTAAGTAACGTTTTCAATCATGCTATTGAAACGAACCTTACCGGCAACTTCCGATACGATAACAGCGTTGAAGGCATCCCATTCACAGATGACGTCACCCTTCTTAACTTCAGCTCCATTCTTAAAGTAGAGAGTAGAACCGTAAGGAAGGAGAGCATCGGTAAGTACGATGTTGGTATTCTTGTCCAAGATCTTAACTTCACCCAAACGACCTACGACAATCTCAACTGGCTTGCCTTCTTCGTTTTCGCTCTTAACGGTACGGAGTTCTTCAATTTGAAGCACACCGTCGTAACGAGCAGTGAGTGTATTGTTTGTAGCCACGTTACCAGCAACACCACCGACGTGGAATGTACGAAGTGTCAACTGTGTACCTGGTTCACCGATTGACTGTGCAGCGATGACACCAACAGCTTCACCCTTCTGTACCAACTTACGGGTTGAAAGGTTACGGCCGTAACACTTTGCACAAACACCGTGCTTTGACTCACAAGTGAGCACTGAACGAATTTCAACGCTTTCAATTGGAGAAGCTTCGATGATATCGGCCTGCTTTTCGCGGATTTCTTCACCTGCCTTAACGATAACCTCACCAGTAGATGGGTTAACAACATCGTGTACTGCTACACGACCAAGGATACGTTCGCTCAAAGATGCAACAACTTCGTCGTTGTTCTTCAACTCTGTGCAAACCAAACCACGGAGAGTGCCACAGTCTTCTTCGTTGATGATGACGTCGTGAGAAACGTCTACCAATCGACGAGTCAAGTAACCTGCATCGGCTGTCTTCAACGCGGTATCGGCCAAACCCTTACGAGCACCGTGTGTAGAGATAAAGTACTCCAACACAGAAAGGCCTTCCTTAAAGTTAGACAAGATTGGGTTTTCAATAATCTGACCACCGGTAGCACCACTCTTCTGAGGTTTAGCCATCAAACCACGCATACCGCAAAGCTGACGAATCTGCTCCTTAGAACCACGGGCACCAGAGTCAAGCATCATGTATACTGAATTGAAACCGTCATCGTCGCTAGAAATGGTCTTCATAACCAAGTTAGTCAACTCTGCATTGACGTGTGTCCAAGTATCGATGATCTGGTTGTAACGTTCGTTGTCGGTAATGAAACCCATGTTATAGTTGTTGAGGATTTCCTCAACTTCCTCATAACCGCCATTAACCAACTTTTCCTTGCCTTCTGGGATGATGATGTTACCCAAGTTGAATGACAAGCAACCACGGAACGCCATATAGTAACCTAAGTTCTTAATGTCGTCGAGGAACTTACAAGTTACGTCGACACCACAAGCCTTAATTACCTTGGTGATGAGGTCACGAAGGGTCTTCTTGTTGATGACGTAGTCTACATAACCAACTTCGCTAGGAACGCGTTCGTTAATCATTAGACGGCCATAAGTGGTTTCCTTCAAGACCTTAATTGCATTGCCTTCTTCATCGCGGTCGTCAACAACAACCTTAATGAGTGAGTGCAATTCAATTCTGTGTTCGTTGAATGCAATTGTTGCTTCTTCTGGGCCGTAGAAGGTCAAACCTTCACCCTTTGCACCCTTACGCACCTTTGAGATGTAGTACAAACCCAATACCATATCCTGTGAAGGAACGGTGATAGGAGCACCATTTGAAGGGTTAAGAATGTTATGAGCCTCGAGCATCAACAACTGTGCTTCAAGAACTGCCTCGTTACCCAATGGGAGGTGAACTGCCATCTGGTCACCGTCGAAGTCGGCGTTGAACGCTGTACATGCCAACGGATGCAACTGGATAGCCTTACCCTCAATCATGCGAGGCTGGAATGCCTGGATACCCAAACGGTGCAATGTAGGTGCACGGTTAAGCAATACTGGGTGTCCCTTCATCACGTTTTCAAGGATGTCCCAAACAACTGGGTCCTTGCGGTCAACGATCTTCTTCGCAGACTTAACAGTCTTAACGATACCACGTTCGATGAGCTTACGGATGATGAATGGCTTATAAAGTTCAGCTGCCATGTATTTAGGAAGACCACATTCACCCATGTTGAGTTCTGGGCCTACGACAATAACGGAACGAGCTGAATAGTCGACACGCTTACCGAGCAAGTTTTGACGGAAACGACCCTGCTTACCCTTCAAGCTGTCGCTCAAAGACTTCAATGGACGGTTAGCATCGCTCTTAACTGCACTTGACTTACGTGAGTTGTCGAACAATGAGTCAACAGCTTCCTGAAGCATACGCTTTTCGTTACGAAGGATGACTTCTGGAGCCTTGATTTCGATCAATCTCTTCAAACGGTTGTTACGGATGATAACACGACGGTAAAGGTCGTTCAAGTCTGAAGTTGCGAAACGGCCACCGTCTAGTGGAACCAACGGACGAAGATCTGGCGGAATAACCGGAACGATCTTTACAATCATCCATTCAGGCTTGCTGCGGCCATTTGAAGCACGGAATGCCTCGAATACCTGCAAACGCTTCAAAGCCTCGTTCTTACGCTGCTGTGAAGAGTCGGTGTTAGCCTGGTTACGCAATTTATATGATTCAGCGTCAAGGTCGAGCTTCTTAAGCATGTCATAAACAGCTTCAGCACCCATCTTGGCGATGAACTTGTCAGGATCAGTGTCGTCGAGCTTGTAGTTGTCAGGTACTTCGTCCAACTTCTGAAGATATTCTTCTTCAGTAAGAAGGTCCTTTTCCTTTACACCAAACTCAGCCAACTTACCAGGTTGGATAACGACGTAGCGTTCGTAGTAGATAACTTCGTCGAGGTGCTTGGTTGACATGCCAAGCAAGTATCCAATCTTATTAGGCAAAGAGCGGAAATACCAGATATGAGCTACAGGTACAACCAACTGAATGTGGCCCATGCGTTCGCGACGGACCTTCTTCTCGGTCACCTCAACACCACAACGGTCGCAGACAATACCCTTGTAACGGATACGCTTGTACTTACCGCAATGGCACTCATAATCTTTCACCGGACCAAAGATACGTTCGCAGAACAAACCGTCACGTTCAGGCTTGTAAGTACGATAGTTGATGGTCTCTGGCTTCAAGACCTCACCGTGAGACTCCTCGAGAATTTCTTCAGGAGAGGCCAAACCGATAGAGATCTTGCTGAAAGAACTCTTTATCTTGTTATTATCTTTTCTAAAAGCCATATTATGTTTTTATAAAAAGAGTTATAAAAAATTATAACGTTAAAAATTCAGTTAGGAGATGGTCTTAATCAAGCTTAACGCTCAAGCAGAGACCCTTCAACTCGTGAAGCAATACGTTAAGTGATTCAGGAATACCAGCAGGTGGCATTGGTTCACCCTTAACAATAGCTTCGTATGCGCGTGCACGGCCCATAACGTCATCTGACTTAACAGTCAAGATTTCCTGAAGCACGTGTGAAGCACCGAATGCCTCGAGCGCCCATACTTCCATTTCTCCGAAACGCTGACCACCGAACTGTGCCTTACCACCAAGAGGTTGCTGAGTGATAAGAGAGTAAGGACCGATTGAACGTGCGTGCATCTTATCGTCGACCATGTGGCCGAGCTTCAACATATAGATGACACCTACGGTTGCAGGCTGGTCGAAACGTTCGCCGGTACCACCATCGTAAAGGTAAGTACGGCCATTTCTAGGAAGTCCTGCCTTGTCGGTCAATTCGTTGATCTCTTCTAGTGAAGCACCGTCGAAGATTGGAGTTGCGAAGTTAACGCCTAACTTCAAGCCTGCCCAACCGAGTACAGTTTCGAAAATCTGACCCAAGTTCATTCGAGAAGGCACACCCAACGGGTTCAAACAGATGTCGACTGGAGTACCATCTGCCAAGAATGGCATGTCTTCCTGACGAACGATCTTTGACACGATACCCTTGTTACCGTGACGACCAGACATCTTGTCACCTACACGAATCTTACGCTTCTTGGCAACGTATACCTTAACCAACTTCAAGATACCAGCTGGAAGTTCGTCACCAATTGTAAGGTTGAACTTTTGGCGCTTGTTCTTAGCGTCTAACTCTTTATACTTGCGTAGATAGTTCATTATCAACGCATGAATCATGCCGTCCTTGTGGTCGTCACCGGTCCAATCGGTCAACTGTACGGTAGCGTAGTCAATACCACGCAACTTGGTAGCAGTGAACTTGTCGCCCTTTGCAACGATAGGCTGATCCATAAAGTCGCGAACAGAGTTTGCAGTCTTGCCTTCAGTAATCTTCAAGAGCTTTTCAATAAGCTGATCCTTCAAAGCATCAGCCTGCTGCTGGAACTCTTCATCGTACTGGTCAGACTTGAACTTGTCCTGCTGACGAGACTTACGTGTCTTAACGGCACGTTCGAAAGTCTTGGTGTCAATAACAACACCGTGGATAGAAGGAGAAGCCTTCAAAGAAGCGTCCTTCACATCACCTGCCTTATCACCGAAGATGGCGCGAAGCAACTTTTCTTCTGGAGAAGGATCAGATTCACCCTTTGGAGTAATCTTACCGATGAGGATGTCGCCTGGTTCTACAGGAGCACCAATGCGGATGACACCGTGTTCATCGAGGTTACGGGTAGCATCGTCACCAACGTTAGGGATGTCGGCAGTAAGTTCCTCAACACCACGCTTGGTTTCACGAACCTCGAGCTGATACTCGTCAACGTGAACTGAAGTGAACATATCGTACTTAACAACCTTTTCGTTGATTACGATAGCGTCCTCATAGTTGTAACCCTTCCAAGGCATGAACGCAACAAGCAAGTTCTTACCAATTGCAAGTTCACCGTTCTTGGTAGAGTAACCTTCAGTCAACACCTGGCCAGCTTCAACACGGTCGCCAACCTTAACAGTTGGACGCAAGTCGATAGTTGTGCTCTGGTTAGTCTTACGGAACTTAGGGATAATATAATCTTTAACAGCAGACTCGAAGCTTACATACTCTTCGTCTTCTGTTCTGTCGTATTTAATAGAAATCTTGTGGGCATCTACGTAAACAACTTCACCAGCACCCTGAGACATGATCTGGGTACGAGAGTCGTGTACGAGCTGACGTTCAACGCCAGTACCTACGATAGGCTCCTCGGTACGGAGCAATGGCACTGCCTGACGCATCATGTTACAACCCATCAACGCACGGTTCGCGTCATCGTGTTCCAAGAACGGAATCAAAGATGCAGCCAAAGAAGCAATCTGATTTGGTGCAGTATCCATCAATTCCAATTCAGAAGGAGCAACGTTAGGGAAGTCGGCTTCCTTACGAGACTTAACGGTTTCGCAAAGGAAGTTACCCTCATCGTCTACAGGAACGTTGTCCTGACCGATGGTCTTACCTTCTTCTTCTTCAGCAGTTAGGTAAACGATACCCTCGTCAGACATATCGGCCTTGCCATTGACCACCTTACGGTAAGGAGTTTCAATGAAACCGAGGTCGTTAATCTTTGCACACATACAAAGAGAAGAAATCAAACCGATGTTTGGACCTTCTGGAGTTTCAATAGGGCAAAGACGACCATAGTGAGTATAGTGTACGTCACGAACCTCGAAGCCGGCACGCTCACGAGACAAACCACCAGGACCAAGGGCAGACAAACGACGTTTGTGAGTAACCTCGGCCAACGGATTGGTCTGGTCCATGAACTGTGACAATGCGTTTGTTCCGAAGAACGAGTTGATGACCGATGAAATGGTCTTAGCGTTGATAAGGTCAACAGGAGCGAACTCTTCGCTGTCGCGAACGTTCATGCGTTCACGAATGGTACGAGCCATACGTGCCAAACCTACACCAAACTGGTTGTAGAGCTGTTCACCTACAGTACGAACACGACGGTTGCTCAAGTGGTCAATATCATCGACAGCAGCCTTTGAATTGATAAGTTCAACCAAATACTTGATAATTTCAATGATGTCGTCCTTTGTCAAGACGCGAGTTTCCATTGGAATTTCAAGGTGCAACTTCTTATTGATACGGTAACGACCAACTTCACCCAAGTCATAACGCTTGTCAGAGAAGAACAAACTAGAAATCATTTCGCGAGCCTGGGTATCATCGGCAGCCTCGGCATTACGCAACTGGCGGTAGATGTACTTTGCAGCTTCAGTTTCAGAGTTTGTAGTATCCTTCTGAAGGGTGTTGTACATGATTGAGAAGTCTGCAGAGTTGCTATCCTCTCTGTGAAGAAGGATAGAAGTGCAACCTGAATCGACGATCTTCTCAAGATCTTCCATTTCGAGAACGGTTTCACGTTCTACAAGGACATCGTTACGTTCAATAGATACAACTTCACCAGTATCTTCATCTACGAAGTCTTCGTTCCAAGAACGGAGGACACGAGCTGCGAGCTGGCGACCCACAATCTTCTTCAGATTGGTCTTGCTGATCTTAACCTCTTCGGCCAAATTGAAAATACCGAGAATGTCCTTATCAGACTCGAAACCGATAGCACGAAGCAATGTGGTAACCGGAAGTTTCTTCTTACGGTCGATGTAAGCATACATCACATTGTTGATGTCGGTAGCGAATTCAATCCAAGAACCGCGGAAAGGAATGATACGAGCAGAATAGAGAGTCGTACCATTAGCATGCTGGCTCTGGCCGAAGAATACACCTGGTGAGCGGTGCAGCTGTGAAACTACAACACGTTCAGCACCATTGATGACGAAAGTACCCTTTTCGGTCATGTAAGGAATCTGGCCCAAATAAACGTCCTGAATCTTTACGGTTGGTTCGCCTTCGTCGTTATCGGCTGCACTGGTAAGCTTAAGCTTAGCCTTCAAAGGAACACAGTAAGTCAAACCACGCTCGATGCACTCGTCAATAGTGTATCGAGAAGGGTCGATGTAGTAGTCCAAGAAGTCCAGTGTATAGTTGTTTCTCGTGTCTGAAATAGGGAAGTTTTCGCTAAACACCTTGTACATACCCTCGCTCTTTCTGTTCTCTGGAGGGGTGTCAAGTTGGAAAAAGTCTCTAAAAGACTTCAACTGCACATCCAAGAAATCAGGGTATGCGAGCTGATTCTTAACCTTAGCGAAACTTATTCTCTTCTTATTAACGGATTGTGACATTGTTACGCGTTTTATTGAACTTAAAAATAATATAGACACAAAAAGGTTTAGAACCTATATAAATCAGGTTCTAAACCAAAACCCTGTTTAAAACAGGAGTTATATTTACTTAAGTTCAACTTTAGCGCCAGCTTCTTCAAGTTGCTTCTTAATATCTTCAGCTTCAGCCTTAGCAACACCTTCCTTGATAGCCTTTGGAGCACCATCAACGAGGTCCTTAGCTTCCTTCAAGCCGAGACCAGTGATTTCCTTAACAAGCTTAACGATAGCGAGCTTGCTAGCACCAGCGTCTGCAAGAACTACGTCAAAGTTAGTCTTTTCTTCTGCAGCAGCAGCACCGCCAGCAGCAGGAGCAGCAACAGCAACAGCTGCAGCAGCTGGTTCGATACCATATTCGTTCTTCAAAATTTCAGCCAACTCGTTAACGTCCTTAACTGTCAAGTTAACCAATTCTTCTGCGATAGCTTTCAAATCTGCCATTTTAGTATTCTTTTAAAATTTTTATTAATCAATTAAATTATCTGTCTGCAAGAGTTTTCAACACGCCAGTGATGGTGTTGCCGCCACTCTGCAAAGCGGAAATAACGTTCTTAGCAGGCGACTGCAAGAGAGCGATAACGTCTGCGATGAGTTCGTTTTTGCTCTTGATTGCAACCAATGCATCTAGCTGATCAGCGCCAACGTAAACACTCTGTTCAACGTAAGCAGCCTTCAAAGTTGGCTTACCAGACTTAGATTTCTTTGAGAAATCCTTGATAAGCTTAGCAGGTGCATTACCTACTGAAGACAACATGATAGCCGAGTTACCCTTGAGAGAATCGAACAATTGAGAGTAGTCTTCGCTAGAATTCTTCTCCAAAGCTTTCTTAAGGAGAGTGTTCTTAACTACCATCAACTTGATACCTCCATCAAAGCAAGAACGGCGGAGAGCTGCAGTATCTTCAGCATTCAAGCCAGCAGCGTCAGTGATGTAAAAGTGATCGTATTGACCGAGCGTATCAGCGATCTGATCAATAATCACGCTTTTTTCTTCTTTTCTCATAAATTCTTACTTAAATATTAGGGTCAACTTTGATACCAGCACTCATTGTACTAGAAAGGAATACGCTCTTTACATAAGTACCCTTTGCAGATGCAGGCTTAAGCTTGATCAAAGTGTTGATAAACTCAGCTGCGTTTTCAGCAATCTGTTCAGGAGTGAAAGAAACCTTTCCGATAGAGGTGTGAACGATACCAGCCTTGTCAACCTTGAAGTCGATCTTACCCTGCTTAACTTCCTTCACTGCCTTAGCAACGTCGTTAGTTACAGTACCGCTCTTTGGGTTTGGCATAAGGCCACGAGGACCGAGCACACGACCGAGAGCACCAATCTTACCCATGATTGCAGGCATAGTGATGATGACGTCAACGTCAGTCCATCCACCCTTAATCTTTTCGATATATTCATCGAGGCCGACATAATCAGCACCAGCCTCTTTAGCTGCTGATTCAGCATCTGAAGTACAAAGTACGAGTACACGTACCTGCTTTCCAGTTCCGTGAGGAAGAGAAACCACACCACGAACCATCTGATTAGCCTTCTTAGGGTCAACACCAAGACGTACGTCGATGTCAACAGAAGCATCAAACTTTGTAGTAGTAATTTCCTTTACCAAGGCAGAAGCCTCTTTCAAGGTATAAGATTTCCCTGCTTCAATCTTATTAGCAACCAACTTTTGGTTTTTAGTAAGCTTAGTCATTTTTACAATTGAAGTTTTTAAATATTAGCGGGAAATTCTCCCTTTACAGTAATACCCATGCTTCGAGCCGTACCAGCTACCATCTTCATTGCAGATTCAAGTGTGAAACAGTTCAAGTCAGGCATCTTTTCCTGAGCGATCTGTTTAACCTGATCCCATGAAACTTCAGCAACCTTGTTACGGTTAGGCTGACCTGAACCCTTCTTGATCTTTGCATATTCAAGCAATTGAAGAGCAACAGGAGGTGTTTTTACAACAAAATCAAAGGACTTATCAGCATAAACTGTGATAATAACAGGAAGGATCTTTCCACCCTTGTCCTGGGTTGCAGCATTGAACTTCTTGCAGAAATCCATGATGTTTACACCCTTAGAACCCAATGCAGGACCTACTGGTGGTGATGGATTAGCTGCTCCAGCCTTAATCTGTAACTTGATAAGTCCAGCAACTTCTTTAGCCATTTTTGATTGAGAATAATTAGTAATTAATTAAGAAAAAGGAAACTGTAGTTGTTACGCTACTAAGCGTCCTTCTCTACTTGCGTGAAATCCAATTCCAATGGGGTTTGGCGACCAAAGATGGTAACCATAACCTTTAGTTTCTTACGTTCACGGTTTACCTCTTCAACAACACCCTGGAATCCGCTGAATGCACCTTCGATTACCTTGATCTTTTGATCGATCTCGAAATCTGCAGTGATTACTTCATCGTCTTCAGGCATGGCCTCAGACTGACCCAACAATCTCATTGCCTCAGCCTCACGAATTGGAGCTGGCTTTGAGTTCTGCGGGTTCTTACCATCGGTAAGGAATCCGAGTACATTTGGTGCTGAAACAAGTCGGTATGCCACATCACCCGTAAGTAATGCTTCTACCAAAACATAGCCTGGCAAGAAATTGCGCTCTTTAACGACCTTCTTACCATTGCGCTGCTGATAAACCTTTTCTGTAGGGACCATTACTTGTGAAACGGCTTTCCCAAAGTGGCCTTTCTTGATTTCAGCATCAAGATATTCTTTTACCTTATTCTCCTTACCACTGATGGCACGAAGAACATACCACTTTAATCCTAGATCTTGAGAGTTAGCCATTACACTAATTAATAAAATAGATTAAGTAACACGTTTTTAACAAGTTGGTCCATCGCAAATACCAAAAGCGCTATAATAAGGGAAGCAACTAAAACTAATACAGCGCTCTCGCTAATTTCGCGAAAACTTGGCCAGGTAACATTATGAACGAGTTCGTCATAACTTTCCTTTAGGACATTTACAAGATTTGCCATGATTTTAAAATTAGCACGGGATGAGAGACTCGAACTCCCGACACCTGGTTTTGGAGACCAGTGCTCTACCGACTGAGCTAATCCCGTAGGAATAGCCCCTTCCTTTCGGAGGGGGCTATTAACTTATCTTGAATAAATATTAGTCAAGAATTTCAGTGATCTGGCCAGAACCTACAGTCTTACCACCTTCACGGATAGCGAAACGAAGACCAAGGTCAAGTGCAACTGGAGTCAAAAGAGTAACCTCGATTGAAACGTTATCACCAGGCATTACCATTTCAGTTCCTTCTGGCAACTTGATTTCGCCAGTTACGTCCATTGTACGGAGGTAGAACTGAGGACGATACTTATCGTGGAATGGAGTGTGACGGCCACCTTCTTCCTTCTTCAAAACGTATACAGAAGCCTTGAAGTGGTTGTGAGGGGTGATCTGTCCAGGGTGACAGATAACCATACCGCGCTTGATATCCTTCTTATCTACACCACGAAGCAACAAACCTACGTTGTCACCAGCTTCACCTTCTGGAAGAAGCTTGCGGAACATTTCAACACCAGTGATAACTGACTTCATGTCAGCACCCAAACCGATGATCTGAACTTCGTCACCAACCTTAACCTTACCAGTTTCGATACGGCCAGTAGCAACAGTACCACGACCAGTGATTGAGAAGATGTCTTCAACTGGCATCAAGAATGGCTTATCAACGTCACGTGGAGGCAACTGGATCCAGTTGTCAACAGCGTCCATCAAATCCATAACTGACTTAACCCATTCAGCTTCGCCGTTCAATGCACCAAGGGCAGAACCACGGATGATAGGAGTTTCAGCTTCGAATTCGTACTTAGCAAGAAGTTCCTGCATGTCCATTTCAACGAGCTCAAGCATTTCAGCGTCTTCAACCTGGTCACACTTGTTCAAGAATACAACCAAGCGAGGAACGTTTACCTGACGAGCCAAAAGAACGTGTTCGCGAGTCTGTGGCATTGGACCATCAGTAGCAGCTACTACGATGATACCACCGTCCATCTGAGCAGCACCAGTTACCATGTTCTTAACGTAGTCAGCGTGACCTGGACAGTCAACGTGAGCGTAGTGACGGTTAGCAGTTTCGTACTCGATGTGAGCAGTATTGATAGTGATACCACGTTCCTTTTCTTCTGGAGCGTTGTCGATCTGATCGAATGACTTAATTTCTTCAGAACCGAAACCAGCCTCGTGAAGGCACTTAGAAATAGCGGCAGTCAATGTAGTCTTACCGTGGTCAACGTGACCGATAGTACCAATATTTACATGTGGCTTGGTCCTTTTAAACTCTTCTTTAGCCATAAATCTATGTTTTAAATAAATTAATAAAATAAAAGAGCCGATGACGGGAGTCGGACCCGTGACCTCTTCCTTACCAAGGAAGCGCTCTACCACTGAGCTACATTGGCAACTGTTAACTACTCAAACATCGCTTCGACAGTCGGCTTGGCGATGTCAACATTTGTGGGTACAGATGGATTCGAACCACCGAAGGCAAGAGCCAACAGATTTACAGTCTGTCCCATTTGGCCACTCTGGTATGTACCCTAATGCTTTCGCATCTATTTTTGAGCCTCTTGTCGGATTCGAACCAACGACCCCGAGATTACAAATCACGTGCTCTGGCCAACTGAGCTAAAGAGGCATTGCCTAATTGCAAGCTGATTAGAAAACCGCTTTTCCAAATCAGCGTGCAAATTTAGGCATAATTTTTTAATTTGCAATACTAGATTGGAAATTATTTTTTATTCTTTTCTTTTGCCTTTACAATCTGTGTCTTGATTGCATCCATGCAGTTAGCAAAAGCCTCTTCGAAAGAATCGGCAACCTTTGTTGCAACGAGGTCTTCGCCAGGGATGGCAACCTTCAACATAACTTCCTTGTTATTGGCTGTTTCAGGCTTAACCACACGCATGTGTACGTCTGCTGATGTGATCTTGTCTGAATACTGTTCTAGCTTTGCGATCTTTTCATTTATAAAACCTTCCAACTCTGCCTTAGCGTTGAAATCGATTGCTTGAATGTTAACGTTCATAATGGTATTAAATTTTATGCTCGTGGATGAGCTTGTTTATAAATCGATCGTAAACGTTCGAATGTCGTATGCGTATACACCTCTGTCGCCGCCAAGTTGGCATGCCCCAACAACTCTTTTACTGCATCTATGTCTGCGCCGTTATTCAACATCGCAGTCGCAAATGTGTGTCTAAGCACGTGCGGGCTACGCTTCTTTAGCGTACTCACCGATGTGATATATTTCTCTACGACTCGCCAAACCAGCATTGGGTAAAGTTTTTTCCCGGTCTTTCGCACCAGAAGCCATCCTTCCTCGCTGCCAACTTCGGCATCTCTATCGCTTACGAATGCTAATATATCACTTTTTAGCGAATTTCCAAAAGGAATATACCTTTGTTTGTTTCTTTTTCCAGTTACTCGGACAGTTTTTCTATCAAAATCGATGTCGCTGTCCTTTATATTTATCAGCTCCGATAGTCGTACTCCCAAATTATAGAACATTTCAATGATAAGATGGTCTCTTTTTCCTTCAAAATCATCGGGGAAAAGATTCTTATCTACGTCTAGCAGTTCCTCCATCTGTTCTTCCCTCAAGAAAACAGGCAGGCGTTTCTGCATCTTGGGCGGCTTAACCTTCGCCATTGGGTCCGTTTCGACATAGCCTTCCTTAAGCATATACTTGAAGAAGGTGCGCAACGTGGTCAGCTTACGGTTAACGCTTCTCGACCCTACCCCATCGTTCATAATGGCAAGGATCCATTCTCGAATATCTTTTGCTGTTATATCTGGTGGGTTAAACCCTCCTTTCCGTTTCTCTACGAATGCAGCGAACTGCTTCATATCGGTCTGATATGAAATAAAAGTATGAGAAGAATAGGCCTTCTCATACTTTATATATTGTAGAAATTTATCGATAAACATTAATGTCTGTTTACCTTAACTATGTTTCAGATTTTTCGTTCGGCGAGCCCAAAGCCCACCTTTGTTGAATAAGCCTACGCGGCAAGTAAGACTATATTAGTCTTCGTCGCGGTGAAGAGCCTGAACGTAGATAGCGTGGTTCATCTTTTCGCGCTTCAAAACTGAAGGCTTAACGAACTCCTTACGGCTTCTAAGTTCTTTAACGATACCAGTTTTCTCAAACTTTCTTTTGAATCTCTTCAGGGCCTTTTCAATGTTTTCGCCCTCTTTAATAGGAACAATAATCATAATATATATTTAAATTTTAGAATAAAGTTTCGCAAAAATGCTCGCAAAATTACAGATTATTTTTGGATTGACCACAATTAACGCATTAAAAAATGTCCATTCCGCTTAAATGAGTTATTTTGCAATGGTATGTCTTTAACCGTAATTGTGCCGCATTACGGTGCCACACGGCCCTAGTACTCGGGTTCGATTGGTATTTCCCTTTTCACAAATGCAGGTATAAGTTCGTACCCTGAATAATAGACCAAACCATAACACCCTACCTTGAACATGAGTTCAATGTCGACATCATTGTCAAGCACTTTATTATAATTTGCGTACGACGTTGTTAATCTCGACATAGACTTGTAGTGTTTATCGCGTCCGAAATATTTTGCGCAAGACAAGTAAGGCAAGACATGTACGCACAATTTGTTTGGCATAGACATAACGGGAATCTTAAGAGTCGAGCCTCTCACATCGTCAACTTCTACCGTTTCAAATGCAATATGATAATGCGTTTTTGTCCCGTGCTTACTTCTAGTTGTTGTAGTATACGCGCGGGTTATATGTGCCTTCTTGTTCACCACTTTGCAGATGTACGTCTCATTCGCTAGCAGGTACAGATAATTGGTTGCGTTGAAAAATAGGAGAAAGGTTGTGCCTATAATAGCCACCGAGATTATTATCAGTCTATTCCTTTGCAAAACATTCTCGTATTTGGTGCGGAGGATAGGCAATATGCTAGAGTTGAGAGGCGACAACAGCATCATCAGAACAAACGTAAGTGCCACAAAAAGCAGGAGCACGTAAAACAGACCAGACGGATAGTATTCCTCCATTAAGGCCCGATCGTAA
The DNA here is from genome assembly GCA_024401645.1 of Paludibacteraceae bacterium. Lineage (GTDB taxonomy): Bacteria > Bacteroidota > Bacteroidia > Bacteroidales > Paludibacteraceae > Physcocola. The sequence goes on from JAKSKR010000020.1 coordinate 29,270, forward strand.
CTAAGCACCACACAAGCCAGCAGTCCAACAGCAATGCAAGCTCCCAGAATCCAAGGCTTGATGGATGGAAAGACAGAAGATTCGTAAATATCATTTTCCAGCTGCGAAAACGAGCATGTTGAGTGGAAAAGGTTAGCCAAGCTTCCTTGGTCGGCATACAAGCCGTGACCGTGTGACGCAATGTGTTTTTCGTACCAGCCGTCAATATCATCAGCCTTCCACGACTCGAACATCTGCGTAAATTCTGCTTCTGGAATATGCATTCCCCTAACACACAACTTCTTCAGCATTGAAAGTTCCGTAAGATAGCCTGACTTGTCCTTCATAGTAACATCACCGTCGGCAATAGCCAGACGAAACAGCAAGTACATCAAGTACATGCGTCCCGGTTCATCGAGATGGTGTGCAATTTCTTCAGCCAAACGTCTTCCGTGCAAATCATTCTCATAGCGGCCTCCCCTATCCATGAAAAAGTATGCGTCACTATCTTCAGTAAACAACAAAGCCTCGGTATTAACTATGGGATAATAGATGAAATGCTTACCCGACTTTTTAACTCGTTTGGTCATATAGTCTAGGGCATCAGCACAACACTTACGACAACTTTCAGGGCAAACTTCGCGTATATAACGAGCTATAAGGTCTAGCTTATCGTACTGTACAGAGTCACCATCGGTACGCATCATATAAGCCATGAGGTATATGATGCTGGTATGGAAACGACTAGGGTCGCGTGCCAACTGTTCACGAGACCAGTCGTTTGACGAAAACAGTTTATAGAGGACGTACTCTTTCATCAGCAACCTTAACAAGTGCCTTGAAATAAGGACTACGGCTGCAAGAACTACTATTACCAGTATATAGAAATTGTTACTCATCACGAAACATCTTTTTCAACAAAGATAGAGCTATTAGCCTTGCTAATGAAATGATGACTAAAAAAATGTCGGACAATCAGTCTTCAAGTGGAGTTCTGTCTTCCATAATCAAGTTATAGCCATCTTTAACTATCATCCCGTAATACCCCACCTTAAACTGAAGATTGACATATACATCACCAGTCGCACACCTTGCGGCCGTATAATCGGAAAGGGAACAGGAAGTTACATCCATCGTACAACCTTCATCTCTGAATAACCAAGCTGCCGATAAATAGGGTAAAGCATCAACGCAAATACGATTGTACCAAGGCAATACAGGTTTTTCAAAAATCCTTGCATCTTCGTTGCTCACACTAAATTTATCAAAATAAAGACAGTATGTGGCATTTCTCCCGAGAGAAGAAGTGCTTGTCACCAGCTTCTTTCTATAAATAGTTCCACAATGGAAACGCTTGTTAGCAAAATAGTAAAGAATATTCATTGCGTTAAAATATAAGGAAGAAGCAGTACCAACGAACAACACAAAACTCACTATCAACCTATTACGCTGTAGCACGTTTTCACATTTGCTTCTTAAGATTGAAACGACAGAAGAATCGATCGCCTCATACTTCATATTCCATAAGATTGTTGCAATAGAGAAAACACCAAACACCAGTCCCAACCAGAACGGATAATGTTTAACCATCAGCTCACACTCATAAAAAGGCACTATTAACAATAAGATTAGTGCAACAACCGAAAGACCTATCAGGCGCTCCTTAATCGTAGAGAAGAACGAAGAGGATGGAAGTTCGGCGTAAGCATCAGGCTGCGAGAATGAATAGGTAGAATGAAATATATTCGCCAGACGTTCACGGTCGGCATACAATCCTTTATTATGTAGAGCAATATTATCATCGTACCACCCGTCTAAATTGTCCTTTTGCCATGCAGTATACATAGCAGAAAAAACTTTCTTGGGAATATGCAGTCCGTCAAGGCAAAGCTTTTTCAACAAACTCAATTCTGAAAGTTTCCAATCATCCGTGACCATGCCATCGGCAATTGCCAAACGGAATAGCAGGAACATAAGGTAACGTCGGTCTACCTCATCAATATAGCGAGCTAATTCCTCCGCCAGTTGGGTTCCATGCAAATCATTAGCATAATTACGTCCACCTTTATCGGCGAAAAAACAACTGTCGAATTTACCATTCAACAGCGCTTTTTTATCTATAAGGGAATAAGCTTCGGCATTATCGTCTAACTTTTTAGTCATATAGTCTAAAGCGGTAAACGCTTCTTCACGATAAGGTTCAGGGCACACATCCAAGATATAACGCACAATAAGGGTGAGTTTCTCTAGCTCTACGAAATATGAGCTTCGCAACATAACAGCCATCAGATAGACAATGCTAATATGGAATCTACAAGGGTCTCGTGCCATTTGTTGCCTTCCCCAATCGGTTTTGGAAAAGAATCTGCAAACATCAAATTCCTTCTTCAAAAGGCGAAGCAGATAACCAACCACAAACAGTACCAAGCAAAAAACAAGTATTGCTACAATAAAAAAAGGGATCCTGTACATAGTTCTTCAATTAGGAATTGACAAGTTGCAAAGTTAAACCAAATGGTACTAATATAAAATTAGGCAAACCCGAATTAACGGATTTGCCTAACCATTACCTGTAAATAGGTTCCTTTTACTTTATGTTCTCGCGGGCCTGGTCAAGGAACTTAACCATAGCCTCGCCATCGCGTCGGTAAATAATGTCGGAAAGTTCCGACAAGTGCTGTTGAATGAGTCCCAACTGTTCAAGCGAGTTCGGATTGAACAGAATTTCCTGAATCAGGTAGTTGTCTTCAGAAAGCACGCCATGCGCAATGCTCATGTGGCGCTTGAAGGTGGTACCTGGAGCCTCTTGGTGCTTCATAACCGAGCAGAATGCCAATGTTGAAGCAAACGGAATTGACAATGAGTAGGCCATTGTCTTATCGTGCTCTTCGAAAGAATACTCGAAAATGTTGAGGTGAAGACTCTCATACAAGTCCTTAAAGAACACCTTACCCAAGTGGTCACTTTCTGAAATAAGAATTGCATTCTGTGTGCTCAAGTCACTCAAGCTGGCAAAGGTAGGGCCGAACATAGGGTGGGTTGACACGAAACGGAAGCCAGAGTCCTTATAGAATTCAGGGAAGCCTGTCTTAACCGAAGATATGTCTGACAAGATACAGTCTTTTGGCAAATAAGGTATTACCATGCGGAATGCATCGAGTGTATATTTAATGGTTGAGGCGTTAATCACCAATTCGGGAGCAAAATCCTGAATTTCTTCTACCTTAGTGAAACGCTGGGTGTTAAATACGAATTTCAGTTTGTCGGCCTTAACATCGAAGATGGCCACTTCGTGCTTGTCGCAAAGTACGTCTGAAAAGAAGGTACCCATCTTGCCGGCACCTAGAATCAAAATTCTCATTTTTCTGTATCTTGATTATGCTAAATGAAACAAGCCGCCAACCCTTAAGAGTAGGCGGCCCGTTTACTATTTTCTTTAGGCTAAAACCCTATTTATTTGTACTTCATAACTTCAGACTGCTGACGAACGCTCTCTTCGTGGATAGCTTCGTAGATAGCCTTCATGAAGTCTGGGTCCATGCCCATGCTCTGGCCCTGTGCCATACGCTGCTTGATGATTTCGTCGTAACGGTTGGTCTGAAGGATAGCCATGTCGTGTTCCTTCTTGTACTGACCAATTTCGCGAGAAATGCGCATGCGCTTTGCAAGAATCTCGTTGATGGTGATATCGATTTCGTCGATCTGCTTACGAAGTGCTTCCAACGATTCGGTAGTCTGGTTCATTTCACGAACAACTAGGTTGTTGAGAATCAAGCCAAGAACATCTGGCGAAACCTGCTGGCTAGCATCGGTCCATGCCTTTTCTGGGTTGCAGTGCGATTCGATGATGAGACCGTCGAACTGAAGGTCCATAGCCTGCTGGCTGAGTGGAGCGATGAGGTCACGACGACCACCAATGTGGCTAGGGTCGCAGAAGATAGGAACTTCTGGCATGCGACGGTGCAATTCAATAGGAATATGCCACTGTGGCAAGTTACGGTATAACTTCTTGTCGTAAGAAGAGAAACCACGGTGAATAACGCCAAGGCGCTTGATGCCTGCATTGTAAAGACGTTCAATTGCACCAATCCACAAGTCGAGGTCTGGGTTTACTGGGTTCTTAATAAGAACTGGAACGTCGTGGCCCTTCAAAGTGTCGGCAATTTCCTGAACTGCGAATGGGTCTGCAGTGGTACGTGCACCAATCCAAAGAAGGTCGACGCCATATTCAAGTGCCAACTCAACGTGCTTTGCAGTAGCAACCTCGGTAGAAACATACATGCCGGTTTCCTTCTTAACGCGCTGCAACCAAGGCAATGCATCAACACCGTTACCTTCAAAGCCACCTGGCTTGGTACGTGGCTTCCATACACCTGCACGGAAGATCTTGATACCTTGAGCTGCCAACAATTTAGCAGACTCTAAAACCTGTTCTTCTGTTTCTGCACTACATGGGCCTGCAATTACGATGGGACGCTTGTCCTCTAGGCCTGGCAAATTGATTTTCTCAATATCCATAATTTTTCTTTATATCTTTTTATTCTGTTATGCTGTTTGTATTATTTCAAGCCTTGCAACTTGCTGATGCGCTCGAGGGCTTCGACCAACTTTTCGTACTTGGCGCAAAGCGAAATGCGAACGAAGCGCTGGCCATTGCTACCGAAGATGAACCCTGGCGTAATGAACACGTTTGCCTCGTGAAGCACCTTCTCGGTCAACTCCTCAACGTCGGCATATGCTGCAGGAATCTTACCCCACATGAACATGCCCACCTGGTTCTTGCTGTAGGTGCAGTGCATTGCATCCATAATCTGTTCAGCAACGTCGCGGCGACGGCGGTACACGTTGTAGTTATATTCCTCGTGCCATTCTGCGCTGTTGTGGAAGGCTTCGGCTGCTGCCAACTGCATTGGCTTGAATGTGCCGTTGTCTACGTTACTCTTCACCTTTAGGATGTACTTGATGAAAGTTTCGTTGGTAGACAACATTGCCGTACGCCAGCCTGGCATATTGTGGCTCTTACTCATTGAGTTGAACTCAATGCAGCATTCCTTTGCACCTGGAACGTTGAATATGGAAATTGGCTTCTTGTTAAGAATGAAGCTGTAAGGGTTGTCGTTGATGATGATGAGGTTCTTGCGACGTGCAAAGTCGACCAACTTTTCGTAAGTCTCCATAAGGGCAGGACCACCAGTTGGCATGTTCGGATAGTTGCTCCACAAAAGCTTCACCTTGCTGGTATCCATCTTCTCTAGCTGTTCGAAGTCTGGCTGCCAGTCGTTATCTTCCTTCAAGTCGTAATAAACAACGTCGGCACCCAACAGCTTGCTCAACGAGGTGTAGGTTGGATAGCCAGGGTTTGGCACCAACACCTGTTCGCCCGGATTAACAAAAGCGAGGGTTACATGAAGGATGCCTTCCTTTGAACCTATTAGCGGCTGAATTTCTGTCTTCGGATCCAAGTCTACACCATACCAACGCTTGTACCAGTCGGCCATGGCTTCGCGAAGCTGTGGAATACCCACTGTTGGCATGTAGCCATGTGCGTCTTCCTTCCAAACATTGTCGCAAAGGGTTTGAATGGCCTCTTTCGAAGGCATATTGTCGGGGCTACCAATACCAAGGCTAATCACGTTCTTGCCTGCTGCATTCATTTCTGCCACCTCACGCAACTTGCGTGAGAAGTAGTATTCTTGTATTAAGTTGAGCCTTTCGGCTGGTTTAACCTCTGTATTCATCGGTTTATTTTTACTATTATTATTCTTATTAATCGACAGGTGGGAGCGATTCTTCATATTCACCCAAAACGCACAAGTTCTTGGTCAACGGCACAATGGCGTCTATGGCCTGCTTGAAGCGTAAATAGTCAGAGAAACACAAGTCGACATAGAACTGGTATTCCCATTCACGACCTATGATTGGGAGGGATTGAATCTTGGTAAGATTAAGACCGTAATAAGAAAGGATGGACAATGTCTTTGCCAAGCTACCCTCTTCATGAGGCAACGTAAAGACAAACGATGCTTTGTTAATACGCTTACCCTGGGTCATATCTTCAACCTGCCAAGGGTCGCAACAAATCAAGAAACGGGTAAAATTGCGTTTGTTGGTTTCAATACTCCTTGCTATGATTTCCAAACCGTAAATTTCGGCTGCCAATTCGCCACAAATAGCGGCACGGCCTCTTGCAGCTTCGCCCAAGTCGGCAATTTCCTTTGCACTTAATGCGGTGTCTTCTGCCTGAATGGCCACCAAGTTAGGGTGCTCGTTCAAGTATTCCTTACATTGCATCAATGCAATTGGGTGCGAATAGACGTCGCGCAAGTCTTCGACCTTCTGTCCGGGCAACGCCACCAAGTTCTGCTTAATGCGCAAGCGGTGTTCGCCAACCACCTTCAAGCCAGATTCATTCAGCAAATGGTGGTTTTCGAGCAAGCTACCGGCAATAGTGTTTTCGATTGCGACAATACCAAGTATTGAAGAATCGGACTTTACAGTCTGGAACAACTGCTTGAATGTGTTGCAAGGTATAGTTTCTATTTCATCACCTTGAAAATATTCGTGTGCTGCTATGTCGTGGAAGCAGCCTGCTACACCTTGAATTGCAACTTTTCGTTTCATAAATGCTCTTCTGATATCTCTGTATCAGTCTGGGGAATTGCACCCAGGCCAACAATAAAAAATCCCACTCTAATGAGCGGGATTCAATATTTAGTATTTTAGTAATTTCTTAAACATCAAAACCCGCTCTTACCGGCTAAAGTAAAAGTAATAATGAAAATATGCGAAACCGTTTAATTTCATGTATTCTTGGATTTTGTTGACGCAAAGTTAGATTCTTTTTCAACAAATTGCAAATTATGGACTTGGTTTTTCTACCATTTCGTCAAAATATTTGCATCATAACTGCACCACGGCAATGTTCACAACCGGCAACAGCGGCACAACTCCTTTCGTTTTATGCACAAGGTGGGTAGAATACGCCAACACGACTGTGCGTTTAGGCATGCCTTTACAGCTTATGCTCTCGTCAACACACCCTACCATTCCAAACCAATAAGGTAACAAAACAAAAAAAGGCGAGCCGACAGGGCTCGCCTTCTAATATGTTGCAGTTAGTAATTAACCAAGCAAGTGCATTGGACCTACAATGAAGATCAACACTGCGAAAGCAAGTGCGAAACCGAAGAGACCAACAATGATACCTACGGTTGCCATATCTTTCTGCTTGATGGTTCCTGTTGAGTAAGCCAAAGCATTTGGAGGGGTACTGATTGGCATTGCCATTGCCAATGATGCTGAAAGTGCAACACCCAAAAGCATTGTGCAAACACCACCGAATGCGCCAAGATCCATACCCTTACCTACTGTATACATGATTGGGAGAAGCAATGCTGCCGATGCAGAGTTGCTCATGAAAGTAGACATGAACAAGCAGAGCAAACCAGAGCCCAACATTACAACTACTGGAGACCATTCGCCGAATGGGATTGATTCTACCATGTGCTTTGCCAAACCGGTCTTTTCCAAACCGATACCAAGAGCAAAACCACCAGCAACCAACCAAAGAACATCCCAGTCAATAAGGCTCAAATCGCTCTTCTTGAATACGCCAGTTACGCTCAACACAGCAAATGGAATCAAGGCAACAACGTTTGCATTAATACCTGTCAACTTATCGGTTACCCAAAGAAGGATGGTTACTGCGAAGGTTACGCAAATGATTTTACGTTCACGTGCATCTGACTTTGCAAATGCTTCGTTGTCGATCTTCAAAGTGATTTCCTTTGTTGAGAATGGGTACATCTTAACCAACAAGAACCATGCGAATGCGAAGATGACCAACACAAGCGGAACCATAACAATCATCCAATCCATGAAACCGATGTTAAGGCCCAAGTATTCTGAACTGGTAAGGTACTTGATGGCGACACCATTTGGAGGTGTACCAATAGGGGTACCCATACCACCAATGTTTGCACCAATAGGAATTGCCATTGCCAAACCTACGACACCACGGTCAATAGAGCCGTCTTCGTTCTTCATTGACTTGAACACCGGTGCCATAATAGCCAACATCATTGCTGCTGTTGCAGTGTTACTCATGAACATAGAGAACAAACCGGTAACGATCAAGAAACCGAGCATTACAATTTTAGGGTCGCGGCCGAAAGGCTTCAACAACATCTTTGCCAACTGGCCGTCAAGGCCAATCTTACCTGCTGCAATAGCCAACACGAAACCACCCAAGAACAACATGATAACTGGGTCGGCAAATGCTGCCATAATAGCCTTGTAAGGAATCAAGTTTTCGTAAGGCACAATAACGCCATCGGCGCCAGCCTCACCACTAATAGGAGCAAAACAGCTATTCGACACTGTAACCAGCATCAACACCATGATGAATACCGAAGTCGTCCAAATTGGAATTGGTTCGAGAATCCACAGCATTGCTGCAAGAATAAAGATGGCAATTACGCGCTGTTCAACAACAGACAAGCCATCAATGCCATACACAGTCGATGGCACCATCAGAGCCACTAGTGACAAAAGTACACATAGTAAGATCTTGAATGTTTTTTTAGAAACCATTACGTTTAACTATTTGAGTATTTATTTATATTTCTTTCAATTACAAGGTCGTCAACACCAATATCTGCGCCACCAATATGCGCAAGAACATGGTCAGTGGGTAAACGGTTGCATAGGCAGTACTCTGTGCCTGAACCGGAGCAAGTGAGTTTGCATAGTCAAGCACCGAAGGGTCGGTCATCGACCCGGCCAACATACCGGTTATCTTCAGGTAGTTCATCTTCATTAGGCGGGCAACAATACCTATAACCATAACCGGAACGAATGTGATGGCTGCACCATAAAGCAACCATGCCACGCCACCCGAAGAAACGGCATCGGCAAAACCAGGGCCAGAAGAAAGACCTACGCCAGCAAAGAACAAGATGATACCTATTTCGCGGAGAATAAAGTTTGCACCCGATGTCATGTAGAAGTCGAGCTTACCAATTCTACCCTTATAGCCTAATAAGATGGCAACAATGAGCGGACCGCCTGCCAAGCCCAACTTGGCCGCAACCGGAAGTCCAGGAGCTGCAATTGGCACACTACCTAGCAACACGCCAAGGAAGATGCCCAAGAAAATTGGTATGGCATTCGGACGAGACAACTCGCGAACCGAGTTACCGATTTCCTTCTGCACGTCAGGCAACAAGGCTTTCTTACCGACAATACGAACGGTGTCGCCCAACTCGAAAGTCGAAGTAAGGGTTGGCAATATTTCACGGCCATCGTGGAAGATGCGGGTAACCTGCGCCTCGTAACGGCGGTAAATACCTACCTGCTTAATGGTTTTACCAGCTATGTTTCGGTTGGTAACCAACACGTCAATCATTGCCAAGTCGCCATCAACCTCACGCTTTTGGCCAATTTCCACCGTACCAATCTGCGCACGCAAACGGTCGAGGTGCTCGCTAGAAGACACGCCATAAATAACGTCGCCATTAAGCAACTCGTCGTCATCGTTCGGAACGAAGAATGTTCCGTTACGGTATATGCGTGAAATAGCCAATTCAGAATCGACGAAATCCTTCAAGAAAGAAATCTTTCTACCGAAAAGGTTCTGGTTGGTGATGGTGATCTGTACACTTTCTAGCTTACCCGAATCGCCAGACAATTCCGCCTTATAGTCTTCGGTTTCTTTTTCAATGTTTACTCTGAAAATGAAGCGGATAAGGATGATGGCGGCAATCAATCCAAGTACGCCAAACGGATAGGCAACCGCATAGGCCATACCCGAGTCTTTCACGCTGCTGGCAGCCGCACTTCTTAAGCTTTCGCTCACGTTGGCATCCATGGCCACGTCTTTCAGTGCCGCCTGTGCCGCACCCAAGCTAGGTGTGTTGGTCACAGCACCGCACATAATGCCGGTCATGCTCGACGATGAAATGCCGTCGCCAACACTCATCTTAATGGCAAAGGCAATGCCCAAACCCATCAGCACAAGTGCACAAGCCAAGACGTTCATCTTTATGCCTTCGTCTTTAAATGCCGAGAAGAAACGTGGACCTACCTCCACGCCTATACAGTAAACAAACAAAATCAAACCAAATTCCTTGGCAAAGCCAAGAATTGTTGCATCAAGCGGAGCATCTGCCCCCTTCAAATGGCCCAACAACAAGCCAACGAACAAGACACCTGCAATGCCCAGTTTCAGTCCGTTAAAAGACAACTTACCAATGGCAACACCCACAAATGCGGTAATGCAAAGGTAAACTAGCACAGAAGCCATTCCGGTTCCTGTAAATAACGACAATATAAAGTCCATTACGTTAATATTATAGTCTGCTCAACTTTTTGTCAGGTGTACCAAAACATAGCTTTTACTGAAAAAGTACCACCTTACATAAGCGGTGCAAAAGTATAAATAAAAAATTCAACAAAGAAAAAAATGCATTGTATTTTCATACATTTTTACATTCATTACCACACCATACTAAAGGGTATTAAAAAAGCCCGCGAGTTTGCATAGGTTGTAAATAAGGAATATATTTGTATTAACACAAGGGTATTTTTTAAGATTACATTAAAAATGTTCGGTTTATTTAAGAAATCATTCATAAGCAGCGGACTCATCAACGGCTTTGTTGACGTTCACTGCCACGTTCTTCCAGGCGTAGACGATGGCATCCAGAAAATGGAAAGCGCCTTGCGCGTGCTCGAATTTTATGAGCAGAACGGTGTTAAGCGCGTCTTCTTCACGCCACACGTGGCCGAAGAACTGCACGAGAACAACCGCGACAACCTGCTCCGACGCCTCGACGAACTTAAGAAACAATACAAGGGTAATATTGAATTGGCATTGGGTGCCGAATACATGCTCGACAACGGCTTCGAGAAGTTGCTCGACCAGAAAGAAGACTTCCTCTGTGCTTCGGGCAAGACCATTCTGGTTGAGACGACTGCCCAGCAAGGGCCTATCAACATGAGCCAGATTCTCTTCGAACTTCAAGACCGCGGCTACGACATCATGCTGGCTCACCCCGAGCGCTACTTCTACATGCATCAGGAAGAGTATGACGAGCTGCTGTCGAAAGGCATCAACTTCCAGCTCAACCTTCTTTCCCTTATCGGCCTTTATGGCGAACATGCCAAGAAGAAGGGCAAAGCCTTACTAGAACAAGGCAAATACACCTATGTGGGCACCGACCTGCACAAGTTGAAAATCCACAAGGAACAAATGGAAATCAAGGCGTTCTCGAGCAGCGAAGTGAAAGCGCTTGCCAAGCTCATCGAGAACAACAGCAAATTGCCTATTGGCAAATAACCGTTCTAACGAATGTCAAACAATACAACAATAAAAGAACGCATTGGGGCCTTCCGTGAATGGATGCGCCAAGAGGGGGTGTCTGCCGCAATTGTCAACACTGCCGACCCTCACCTTTGTGAGTACATTGCCGACCACTGGAAGCTTCGGGAATGGTTAAGCGGATTTACCGGCAGTGCTGGAACACTTGTGGTGGCAGAAACATGGGCAGGGCTTTGGACCGACAGCCGTTACTTCATTCAAGCCGCACAACAGTTGGAAGGTACAGGCATAGACCTCTATAAGGAAGGACTAACCGGCGTGCCAAGCATACCGGCCACCCTAACCCAAAAGTTGCCCCAAGGCTGCAAGGTGGCTACCGATGCCAGACTGTTTACGGCAACAAGATTCAAGCAACTAGCCTGCCAACTGAAGGAGAATGGTATTGACCTATTCCACAGCACGGGTTTCTACCGCACTTGGGCCAATAGGCCAGCAATGCCTAGCGGCAACATCTTCGTCCACGAATTGGAATATGCGGGCGAAACTGCATCCGACAAGATTAAGGCCATACGCCAATATGCCGAAGAGAAGGGGGCCAATGCCACCCTCATTTCTGGTCTAGACGAAATTGCATGGGTATTGAATCTCAGAGGTGGAGATATCTCGTACAATCCTGTCTTCTACGCCTACCTCGTCATTTCGGGCAACGGCACCAGCACCCTTTACGCCAACAACAGCGAAACTGGCCGCAACCTTGGCAAAGACGAAAGAATTGCCAGCCACCTAAAAGAAAGCAACGTACGGCTTAAAGACTACAACGACCTGATGGACGACCTTGCCGCCATGCAAGCCGACTGGTGCTACGACGTCAACTACACCAATGCCGACATCGACACCCTCCTATCGCCAAAGTGCAAGGTCAGCACCACCCCAACCATGGTGTTGAAATCCATAAAGAACCCTACACAAATAAAGCGCCTACAAGAGGCACAGACGGCCGATGGCATTGCCATGGTGAAGGCTTTCTGTTGGCTAGACCAGCAGATGGCCAACGGCAAAAAGGTCACCGAGCTTTCGTTTGCCAACCATCTCGACAAGTGCCGTTCGGAACAAGACCTCTATTATAGCCTCAGCTTCAACACCATTTCCGGTTTCGCCCACCACGGTGCCATCGTTCACTATGGTGTAACCCCAGAAACGGATATTGAGCTACACAACGGGAACTTCCTCCTGGTCGACTCGGGCGGCAACTACCTAACGGGAACAACCGACATTACGCGCACAGTCATTCTTGGCGGCAAGGCTACCCTCGTCCAAAAGAAGGACTACACGCTGGTGCTGAAAGGACACATTGCCCTTGCCACCACGCCTTTCCCCGAAGGGACTACCGGTGCACAGCTCGACACGCTTGCCCGCCAATTCCTGTGGAAGAACGCCAAAGACTATGGTCACGGCACCGGCCACGGCATTGGTCACTTCTTGTGCGTACACGAAGGGCCGCAACGCATAAGCGCACGCAACAACAACGTTCCGCTAAAGTGCGGCATGTTCATCTCTAACGAACCTGGACTTTACATTGAAGGGCAATACGGCATAAGGATTGAGAACATGGTTTGCGTTAAAAATTGTTGCGAGACCCAGTTTGGCAAGTTTTTTGAACTTGCTACCATGTCATTCTTTCCGTTCGACACCGACGCCATCGACGCCAACATGCTCACAGCCGAAGAAATCGGGTGGATTAACAGCTACCACCAGCAAACCTTCGAGCTTTTGGCTGCGACCAACCGGCTAAACACGGAAGAAAAGGAATGGTTGAGAAACAAAACAAGGCAAATAATGCTACCATAAGACAAATTTGCCTAAATTTGCACAACTCATATCCTAACAAACTTTGTAAATAGAAAATAGACACAATATGATGAAAAAATTTTTCACTTGCATTCTTTTAGCGCTAGCGTCTTTCAGCTCGTTCGCTGCAGATAGCAAAGGTTACAACATCAAGTTGAATGTCACCAACCCTGGCATGCAGAACCAAAAGGTTTACCTGGCATTCTACTTCAACGGCAAGACCTATTCAAAAGACACTACCACCCTTAACAACAAGGGCGTAGGCGCCTTCACCAAGAAGACACCACTCGACCAGGGTATCTACATTGTATACTTCGATGCCAACAAGTTCTTCGACGTACTCGTTGGTGCCGACCAAAACATTGAACTCAAGATTGACACAACCAAGCTCGACAAGGTGGTTGTTTCTGGCGCCAAGGAAAGCGTAGGTTTCCAAAACTTGGTTAACTTCATGGGCACCCAGCGCGAAAAGTCGAAGGAAGTCGCCTTGAAGTTCAAGGATAAGAAGATTGACTCAACCACAAACGCAAAGAGACAAGACGAAATTGCGGCCGAGGTTGAACAGTTCCAGAAGAAGCTTATGGACGACAACAAGGGCCTCTGGCTCGAAGCCTTCATTAAAGGTACCATTCCTGTTGAGGTACCAGCAATGGACGAACTGCCAGACTCAACCCGTGCTTACTCTCGCTACATGTACAAGAAGAAACACTACTTCGACAATGTTAACTTGAGCGATGCGCGTTTCTTGCGTTGCCCTTACTTCCCAAGCAACGTAGATGCTTACATGAAGAACTTCCTATTACAGCACCCCGACACCCTTTACGAAGCTGCAGTTCAGTTGATTGAAAAGAGCCGCTTCAACAAGGAAACCTTCCAGACCATGTGCAGCAAGATGATCAACTACGGCCTTACCAGCAACCAGATGGGTATGGATGCCTTGTGGTGCAAGTTGGCACAGAAGTACTACCTTGGCAACCCACGCCAGGCAACTTGGGCCGACTCTGCTTGGGTTGAAGACCTCAGAAAGGAAGTTAAGAAGGTTCGCTACAACCTAGTTGGCATGGAAGCTCGCGACCTTAGAATGAAGGACGCAGAAGGCAAGCCTAGCAACTTGAGCGACCTTACCCGCAACAAGGACAAGAACAAGTTTGTTCTTGCCTACTTCTTCGAACCTACTTGCGGCCACTGCCGTAAGACCACCCCAATTCTTCACGACTCGGTTTACTCAAAATACCACGACCTTGGTTTCGAAGTGTTCTGCGTCTACACACAGACCGACAAGGCCGAATGGCAGGAATTCGTAGAAAAGCACAAGTTGCAAGACTGGGTTAACGTTTGGGACCCTGACCGCGAAAGCTACTTCTGGGAATTCTACGATGCTAGCGTAACCCCTGGCATCTACCTCATAGAGAGCAAGACCGGCAAGATTATTGCCAAGAAGATTGACATGCCTACCCTTGGCATGATTCTCGAAGAAGAACTGATTAAACGACCAGAAGCCGAGGCAAAGAAGGCGGCTGATAAAAAATAAGCCCTATTATGGACGAAAAGGAAACAGAACAGAAGAAAAACGAGTTGCAGATTGAAATGAGCCCCGAGATTGCCGAAGGCGCTTACGCAAACATGACAATCGTGACTCATTCTCCTAGCGAATTCGTACTCGACTTTGTGCGCATTCTGCCAAACTTGCCAAAGGCAAAGGTAAAGTCGCGCATCATTCTAACCCCAAGCCAAGCCAAACGCTTAAGGGATGTGCTTCAAAGACAGATAAACATCTACGAAGCCAACAACGGCATCATTACCGACAACCAGCCAAACAATGGCGGTAACACACCAACACCCATCAGCTTTGGCAATTCAGGCATGGCATAACAAAGAAAGAAAGTCTACAACAACAAGAAAGGTGGCAACCCAAGGGTTACCACCTTTTCTATTTATAAGCGCATCATAGGCGAATTTTAGTCGGTCCAGGTGCTATATGGGCACTTTGCCAGATAGGTGTTGCGGTAACGCCTGTCATCCGACACGTCAACGCCAATCCAATCGGGTATTGCTACCTCTTCATCCTCGCACTTCATTTCCACCTCGGCAACCACCAGTCCGGCATTCAAGCCCAAGAACTCGTCAACTTCCCACACATGGCCCTGGTAAGGAATCTTGTAGCGGAACTTATCGACAATTGGGGTCTGTGTCAAATTCATCAGCTCCTTCGCATCGGCTAGCGGTATCTCGTACTCAAACTCCATACGCGAAATACCAACCGACTTGCTCTTAATGGTCAGGTAAGCCTTGTCGTCGGCTATGCGCACCCTAATGGTGTTACCATGTTCGTTCAGGTACCACTGTGCCATTCTTATGCCTTTAGGCGCCACCTTGCGCCAATCGTCGTTCCTTAAGAGGAACTTGCGTTCAATTTCAACACCCATGTCTTGTCTGTTATTAGCAAGGGGCACAACAACGGCCACCCTTCATTTCAATGCACAAATATAGCAGATTTAAAAGCTGTTTAGAATTATTTATTGGAGAATTTTGTAATAGTTTCTTAATCTAACCACGCGTAAATTCGGGACACGCACACGCCAAGCAAAAGAAAAAATTGCACTTTTTGCTAAAAAAGTTCAGCTAGCATTTGATTTCTAAAGAAAAGTTCTTAACTTTGCATCGCAAAACCAAAAAGGTACCATAGCTCAGTTGGTAGAGCAAAGGACTGAAAATCCTTGTGTCACCGGTTCGATTCCTGTTGGTACCACTCTGTAAAAGTATTCATATTCTTATTGATTTTGGTTTGGTACCATAGCTCAGTTGGTAGAGCAAAGGACTGAAAATCCTTGTGTCACCGGTTCGATTCCTGTTGGTACCACTGCAGAAGAAACCCGAAACTTTCGTTTCGGGTTTTCTTTTTTTGTTTGCATCACCTTTGCGCATCAACCAGCACTTACCCTATTATTGCAATTCGCGTTGCAACTACTAATCCTTGAATCTTGTGACCTTTACTTCCCCACACAACAATCATTCGTTCAGAGCCTCACACCAGTCCTTCAGACTTATGTTTTGCCACCCACCGGTCAAACCACCAGCTTATAATGCCATAGATAGGCATGGTTGCAAATAGCGAGTACGAGAACAGCTTGTCTTCCGCAACGAAACTAGCTATAGCCAATGCTACTAGCATCCACAACAAAGTTGGCACCATCATTCGTTTATACCTTAATAAAACAAACGAACAGACAGCAAAAGGAATAACAAAAAAAAGGTAGTGCAACACCCAATGCTACAATTAAAACAACCTTAAGGGCTTCAGGTTCTATCTTAATCGACCATTTGCCTTCCGCCGCCACCACATGCAACATTGCCAGCCCAACTAATGTAAACGCCAGCGAGACAGCCAAGCCCAATAAAAGTCCCAACGCACGCATACCTGCGCCGTCTGAACTACCATAACTTGGCGTAGAAAGATAGCTATTAATCGCAACAGGCACCACCAACAAGGCAAGCAAGCACAACGACACATGTATCACTCTCGCAAAGACGACACTTTTATTTACACAGTTTTGACTCATATTTTCGTCTTTATCATTACGTAAATATACAAAAAAACGGGCAGGCTAAACAGCCTGCCCGTCTATTATATGGAAATTTGCTATTAATTAGCGAACTACCAATTTAACAACCTTAACGGCGTCGTTAGAAGAAACCTTTACAGAGTAGATACCGCTTGCAAGGTTAGCCTTAACCAACGATTCGCCTTCTACGTTGCCATTGTAGCAAAGCTTACCTGCAATGTCGTAAACCTGAACATTAGCTTCGCCGTCAGCAGTAACAGTGAAGTTACCATCGTTAGAAGGGTTAGGATATACAGCAACTGCAGCTTCTGCAACTTCAGCAGCAACATCGGTAAAGTCTGGAGTTTCAGGGATGAACTTAAGAGGGCCGAAACCTGCACATTCGGTCATGAATGCGATAGACAAGGTCTGAACGCCTTCCTTTGCGAAGTAGATACCGTAATCGGCCTTACCCTTCTTGCCATCGTACTTAGAAGTGAAACGAGTTTCACCCCAAGTGTTATAACCACCATCGTTACTTGGAGTACCAAACACTTCCATTCTTACAGCAGCAATCTTAGTGTTTTCCTTATCGTTCAAGTCACGAATTGCATTCTGACCGTCAACCGAGATGGCAATAACGTTGAAAGAGTTATGTGAGTTAGCCATAGGAACCAACTTGTAGTAACCAGCCTTCTTAACGTCGATGGTGTACTTAACCCATTCGCCTTCTACAATGTAACCAAGGTTGCAAGCAGACTTGTCGTCGTCAATCCAAGAAACGTCAAGACATTCGGCAGGACGGAAGTCCTTATCCATCTTACCAGTACCAATTGCAGCCTGGCAGCCGCCACACTGGTCAAACACCCATTCAGCATCGTAGTCGTGGTAAGCAACGCCTTCGCCACCTTCGTCGTAGTTTTCTGGGTTAAGGATGGTTTCCTTAGCAGGAGAAATAGCCAACGGAGTGTTCTTGTAAGCAGAAGAAGCCTTTGGTGCTGAAATGTTGTCACCCTTACGCAACTGCTTAACAATGTACTTACCAGAAGTAGACAAGTTACTTTCGTTGTAGTTATTTGCGCTGTACAAAGACTTTGATTCACCACCTTCGGTAGAGAAGCTCCAGTTACACCAGCTGATCAACTGACCACCCAAGTTGTTACCGTTACAAGTTTCCATCAACATATCTGATTCTCTTTCGCACAAACCCTGCTGACCCTTGTGTTCGGTAGTACCCCATTCGGTAACGAATACAGGAAGGTTACCAGCAGCAGCCTGCATGCCACCCAAGTAAACTTCGTGTGAACAAGCGTAGTAGTGGAAAGTGTACATGATGTTCAAGTCGAAGTCGCCTTCAAGCGGATATTCCATAGGGAACACCATTGCCTGGTCCCACTGTGGAGTACCTACAATAACAACAGCACCTGGGTCATTCTTTTCAATGTATGGCAACAATTCTTCTGCATAGTCCTTAATGTCTTCCCAAACTGCAGGACGGTAGATGTTACCTTCTGTGTCTTCGTTAGGTTCGTTACAGAGTTCGTAAAGAACGTGCTTGTAGCCCTTCTGTTTTACGTAAGAAGAAATTCTGTCGAAGAAGCCATTAGGGTTGTACTGTGAGTACTGTGAAGGAAGACCTGGAGTAAGAATGTGCCAGTCAACCAAGCAGTACATACCCTGCTTTGCAGTCCAGTCAATACAGTTCTTTACCCATTCGTCGTTTACGCTACCGCCTTCGGTAATGTACATGGCAATACGTGCAACGTTAGCACCAAAGCCTTTCATACCCTTAAAGTCGTCCTCGTCGTCGTAACAAGACTTACCAGACCACTGGTAGCCGTGAGTACTCCAACCACGGAGCTGAACAGGCTTACCTGATTCAGAGCACAACTGGTTACCTACTAACTTCAAACGACCCCATTCCTTAATGTAGTCGTTGTTCAAGCATGAAGATTGGCTTGAATAATCGAGTGCATTAGCCTGCAAAGAGCAAGCCAAAGCGAATGCAGAAAGTAATAATTTTTTCATGTGTTTTTTTCAAACATTAGATATTTGTCAATACAATCTCGCAAATGTACGAAAAAAAGAGAAAAACAAACAAAAAATAAGCACCTTTATCACTTACCGTTTTTTACACCTAAACCACAGCTACATTTTTCAAATTCACCGGGTTATAGGAACATTTCCACCACACACTCAAAAATGTCCGCCTTTAAATTTTATTCATTTTGCCTTCAGATAGAAGGCTTCGGGAAACATACTAATATTATGAAAATCATTTTCATAATACTATCTTTTCTATCTTGCATTCATGTTTTTTAGTTTTTTCATCGTAGTTGATGCCAACAAAAAGTAAATCACCCTGGTAGTGTTTGAGGGCATCATCATACCTCTTGTCCTTTATCTGCTGCAAGGCGGTTTCCGAACTCTTGTTATGTTTCAGTTCAATAACCATCGCTGGAATATTCGGCAAGAACGGAATCAAGGCAAGGTCAGCATAACCCTTGCCAGTTGGCAGTTCCTTTACCAGCGTATAGCGTGTGTTGGCGTAGAAATAAGCCAAACAGATGGCACTCTGGAAACAATGCTCGTCGTTGTAGGTAAGGTTGCTGGTCACCTCGGTGTGGGCAGCGTCTAGTGCATTGGCAACAGTCTCTTCGTCACCGTCAATGGTTGCGTCAAGCAATCGTTTTGAATTGTTCACAAGGGCCATCACAGCGTTGTAGTTGGCATCGTCTTCAATGGCGTTTATCCATTCTGAACGAACTTCCGCGTTAGGTATGTGGCAAGTTTCATCCTCGTAGTTGTAGCACAGGTAGCCAAGGTGAATCAGATAGGTGAACACATTGTCCTTGTTGTTTATAGAGTCAATGGTATTCTTGAACTTGTTCACATTAACGTGAACGCTCTTTCCTGAAATCATGCTGATGACGTCTTGCTTTATGCCGTCGAAGTCCATCATAATATAGTCCTTCAGCACCTCGAAAGAGCTGGTGGCAGTCCAGTAACTGCCGAATCTTTTCGATTCTATCGCCCTAACAACCGAAAGCGGATTGAAAAGATCAACAGTCGAAGACATCTTGTATCCATCGTACCATCTTTTGCAATCGTCAACGTCAAGCCCGTACTGGTGGCATAATTCAACAACCTCTTCTTTGGTGAAACCAATCATACCTGCAAACTGCTGTGCGTCAATCATGGAATATTCTCTAAACTCGTTGAGTTTAGATTGCACCTTATCTCTTACAATTGGCAGAATACCTGTGATGTAGGCTAAAGCGATGGCAGGGCGAAGAGTTGTGTCCTTAAACAGGCTATTTAAAAATTGGAGATAGCTTTCAAACACATTTTCTGCCACACGTTCACGAACAAGGACATCGTATTCGTCGATAATGATGATGAACTTTTCGCCAGTCTTCCCGTAAACTTTCTGAATGTTCGTAGCAATTGATGTTCCTTGTTTAAAATCAATAGATGGAAATGCCTCACGAAATTCTTCGAGAACTTCTTCTTGTATGTATTTTATGACATCTGTTCTGTTTTCCTCAATCAAACTTCTCTGATACCATCCATTCAAATCCAACTTGATCACGTTGAATTTGTTAAGGTTGTCCTCATAGCCGGGCACATCTCCAATCTTCATCTTCGAGAAGATTTCCTTGGCGTCGCATCCCTTTGAATAATAAGCGGAAATCATATTACCAGCCATGCTCTTGCCGAAACGGCGGGCACGAGACATGCAGACAAAGTTTTGCCTTGTGCCAAGTAGTTTGTTCAACTCTGTCAGCACTAATGATTTGTCAACATAGATGTCCGTATTCTTATCCATTTTGAATGCTTCTGCATTCGGATTGAGGTATATGCCCATACTTATCCCAATTTATCATCCAATACAAAATTAAGCACTTTTTTATTGTTGACAAAGTATTCATGCTTATCCCCTACAATTCAGTTTCATGCGTGCAATGCCGTACAAATTGAACATGACGAGTATTGGGGACTAATTATGAAAATCACGTTCACAATACAAGCTTTTCTATCTTGCATTCATGCTTTTTAGTCTTTTCATCGTAGTTGATGCCAACAAAAAGTAAATCACCCCGGTAGTGTTTGAGGGCATCATCATACCTCTTGTCCTTTATCTGCTGCAAGGCAGTTTCCGAACTCTTGTTATGTTTCAGTTCAATAACCATCGCTGGAATATTCGGCAAGAAAGGTATCAATGCCAAATCAGCATACCCCTTGCCAGTTGGCAGTTCCTTTACCAGCGTATAGCGTGTGTTGGCATAGAAATACGCCAGGCAGATGGCACTCTGGAAACAATGCTCGTCGTTGTAGGTCAAGTTGCTGGTCACCTCGGTGTGGGCAGCGTCAAGAGCATTGGCTACAGCATCCTCATTACCATTGATAGTGTCGTCAAGGAGCTTCCTTGAGGTATTGACTATTTCCATAACCTTGACATAATTGTCGTCATAATCAATGGCACTAACCCATTCCTCACGAACTTCCTCATTAGGGATTTTACAGGTCTTGGTCTTTCGGTCATATGACAAATATCCCAGATGTATTAGGTAAGTGAAGACATTGTCTTTGTTTGTGATATCGTCTAACTTGTTGCGGAAATCCTTGACTTTAACTGGTACGGGCGTTCCTGACATCATACTGATGATGTCTTCCCTTGTGCCATCAAAGTTCATGCCTATATAGTCCTTTAGGACCTCAAAAGTGCTCGTGGCAGACCAGTAACTGCCAAATTCTTTTCTTCTTACTGCATTAACAACTGACAACGGATTGAAAACGCCCACAGATTCTGACAGTTTATAACCATCATACCATCGAGCACACTCATCCTTATCGATGCCGTGTGTGTTGCAGAGATCATCAACCTCTTCATGGGTGAAACCAATAAGTCCTGCGAACTGCTGCGCATCAACCATGGAATACTCGGTAAATTCATTGAGCTTTGACTGCACCTTGTCTCTTACTATTGGCAGAATTCCTGTAATGTAGGCCAAAGCGATGGCAGGGCGAAGGGTTGCATCCTTGATTAGTCCATTCAGAAAATCTAAATATTTTTGGAACAAATCATCAGAAACCTTCTCTCGCACCAGAACATCATATTCATCGATGATGATAATGAACTTTTCTCCTTTCTTCTTGTAAACTTTAAGGATACATTTGTCTATGGAGTTGTCCATTTCCGAAAAATCAATGTCTCCGAACTGTTCTTGAAATTCCTCAGTTACACTTTTGTCAATATAGGAAATAAGCTTATCCTCTTCATTTTTCTTTCTCGTATTAGCAAGCCATCCATTCAAATCCAACTTAATCACGTTGAATTTGTTAAGGTTGTCCTCATAGCCGGGCACATCGCCAACCTTCATCTTCGAGAAGATTTCCTTGGCGTCGCATCCCTTTGAATAATAAGCGGAAATCATATTACCAGCCATGCTCTTGCCGAAACGGCGGGCACGAGACATGCAGACAAAGTTTTGCCTTGTGCCAAGTAGTTTGTTCAACTCTGTCAGCACTAATGATTTGTCAACATAGATGTCCGTATTCTTATCCATTTTGAATGCTTCTGCATTCGGATTGAGGTATATGCCCATACTTATCCCAATTTATTATCCAATACAAAGTTAAGTACTTTTTTATTGTTGACAAAGTATTCATGCCTATCCCCTACAATTCAGTTTCATGCGTGCAATACCGTACAAATTGAACATGACGAGTATTGGGAGGAGAAGTCCGTAGAAGAATGTGAGATTTTCCATAAAAGAAGATAGGCAGACCGCTATGAAGTGGACTGCCTATCGGTGCATGACCGGCTATCGCCGGTGGAGACAAACAATAATGATTCCCCTCATTTCTTGTTTACACGTGACTCTATAACATTAAGACTGTCAGTCAATTCTTGAATTCGTTTAGAAACTGTTTAAATTTAATTCAAAACTAATTTGAGAGAGAAAAAAAATCTC
>JAKSKR010000021.1 GCA_024401645.1 Paludibacteraceae bacterium
TGTTAACAAACTATCACATTTTATTATTCTGCTACCGATTGGTATATAATTCCCAAAATTTAATTCTTATGGAGACAATATTTGACCACAACATCACCAAGAAGGAGATAAAAGAACTATTTAGATATCCTTATACAAAGGAGGAATATTTAGAAGATTTTGGGCATAGCGAGATATCATGCAATTCACACATCTATCTCTTATATGTCAAAAGAAACAATAAACCTAAATGGGTTGAATATCTTTCAAAAATTCCAGATAGCGATTGGAAGATATTTGAATTGGCTAATTTTGACCATTAACAAGTTTTATTGCCTTTTTAATAGATGCACGTTTAGATTTAACATAGCGGAATTTATAGGACTTTAAAACATAAGTTAAACAACAAAGCAGTCCTTGACGGGCGGCTTAATTAAAATTATTGCTGTCCGCTAAACATAAATACACATGATAATACAGTCCGCAGTGCCAATAACCACGGTGTTGCGGATTCATTTTCTGAAAACCAGGCTCCCTAATCAAATAATGACAGCTGAATTGGAGGCTCTTTTTTCTGCTCAATTATGCTGCCATGCGTCAAAGCTTTTTACATAACTTTCCGAACCGACTTTTTGGCCAAAATCAAGAACTTTTTGCTTGCCTAGCAAATCTACCAGCTGTCCATACATTGGCTGTCCGCTTAAATGTGTACTTTTGCCTATCGTTATTATGTTTTTGTAGCAAAAGACAAATAAGCGAATAGGCTGAATCTTCGCAATGGAGACTCAGCCTATTTTTTTGTCGGATGAAAATTTTTAAGCGGACAGCAATAGAATTTTATCTGCAGCTGTGCCTAAAACGAAAAAAGCACCAGATTACTCTGATGCTTTTCGAGGTCTCTGGCGGATTCGAACCGCCGTAAACGGTTTTGCAGACCGGTGACTAAGCCACTCATCCAAGAGACCATACGGCCTTAATTTATTTTCGAGGTCTCTGGCGGATTCGAACCGCCGTAAACGGTTTTGCAGACCGGTGACTAAGCCACTCATCCAAGAGACCATGCTTTGGTTTTGCGTTGCAAAGATAGTACAAAAACATTACCAAAACAAATTATAGACAAATTTTTTAAGAAACTGCCCGAAATTTTATTACAAACCCCAGGCAATTCCTTTATTCCTTGTAGTACACGCGTTTCACACGGCGGCTAACACTGGTGAGGATTTCGTAAGGAATGGTACCTAGCTTGTCGGCAAGCTCGGTAATGCTTTGGTGCGGGCCAAATACCTCCACCACATCGCCCTCCTGTGCATCAATGCCAGTCAGGTCAATCATGCATACGTCCATACACACGTTACCCACAATAGGTGCAAACTTGCCGTTCACCCACACCTTGCCGTTGCGGTTGCCCAAGTGGCGGTCAAGGCCATCGGCATAGCCAATAGGAATAGCGCCAATCACCGAGTCTTGGTTCAGCTTGCCCTTGCGGCTGTAGCCCACCGTTTCGCAGGCTGGCACGTGCTTTATCTGCAGAATGTTGGTCTTCAGTGCGCACACCTCTTGCAGGCGTTTGTTGTCAATGGCGCTAATGCCGTAGTGGCCAATGCCCAGGCGCACCATGTCGAACTGGTAGTCGCTAAAGCGTTCAATGCCCGCCGAGTTGCAGATGTGTGCCATCACCTTATAGTCGAAGGCGCCCTGTATTTTTTCCTTCACACCCTTAAAGCGTTCTATCTGCTCCATGGTAAAGGCGTCGAAGGCCTTGCTGTCGCTACCCACCAGGTGGCTGAATACCGAGCGTGCCCTCACTTGTTTCTGGCTTTTCAGTATGTCAATCACCTTGTCAATCTCTTCTGGCATGAAGCCCAATCGGTGCATGCCGGTGTCAATCTTTAGGTGTATAGGGTAGTCCTGAATATCCATTCGTTTAGCCTCGCTAATGATGCGCTCCAGCATCTGGAAGTTGTATATTTCAGGCTCAAGGTTGTATTCAAATAGTTTTGGGAAGGTGTTCGGCGCGGGGTCCATCACCATAATCGGAATGTGTATGCCCTCCTTGCGTAGCGAAGCACCCTCGTCGGCCACCGCCACCGCCAGGTAGTCGCAGCCGTTCTGTTGCAGTGTGCGGCTCACCTCAATGTCGCCACTGCCATAGGCGTAGGCCTTCACCATGCTGCAAATCTTGGTGCCTGGTTTTAGGAACGAACGGAAGTAGTTGAAGTTGCTCACCAGTGCGGTCAGATTCACCTCAAGAATAGTTTCGTGCACGGCATAGGCAAGCAGGTCGCTGATGTCCTCGAAGTGGAAGCGGCGCGAACCTTTAAGTAAGATGGTTTCGTTCTTGAAACTGAACGTGTTGAAGTGGGCAATAAAGTCCTCGGTTGTAGCAAAGAAGTACTTTTCTTCCGCATCCATCAGGTCGGCATATTTGCCAATCTCGGTACCAATGCCAATCAGCTTGTCCACCCCCTTTGCAATTAGTAGGTTCTGCACGTTGCCGTAAAGCAGGTCGGTGCTCTGTCCGCTTTGCATGATGTCCGAGAGGATGAGCGTCTTCTTCGTGTGCATAATCGACGCCTGTTGGTTCAGGTAGTCTAGCGCAATTTCCAGCGAGTTGATGTCCGAATTATAGCTGTCGTCAATCACCATGCAACCGTTCTGTCCGCGTTTCACCTCCAGTCTCATAGCCACCTGTTCAAGGTTTGCCATGCGTGCCTGAATGGTGTCAGTCTGAATGTTCAGAAGTAGCATCGTGGCTAGGCAGTGCAGCGAGTCGTTAATCGAAGCCTCGTCGGTAAACGGAATGGTATATTGGCTAGAAACGCCGTTGTAGGTATAGGCAATGGTCGTCTGTCGGCCATCCTTTTGTTGCGACTTTATGCAGATGTCGGCATCGGCACATTCGCCGAAGCTGAGCACCTTGCCCTTCAGGTGGGCTTGCTGTATGCAGATGTCCACCAGCTTGTCGTCCTTGCAGTATATTAGTGTTTCGCAACCCTTAAACAGTTGTAGTTTCTCGCTGCACTTCACCTTCATCGAGCTGAAGTTTTCCTGGTGGGCATCGCCTAGGGTGGTGAAGATGCCAATGCTTGGCTTCACAATTTCTTCAAGGCGTTCCATCTCGTTAGGTAGCGAAATGCCGGCCTCGAAGATGCCCAGTTGGCTGTCCTTGTTCAGTTCCCAAACCGAGAGCGGAACGCCAATCTGCGAGTTGTAGCTGCGTGGCGAGCGTGCAATGTTATAGTCGGCCTGAAGCAGTTGGTACAGCCATTCCTTCACAATGGTCTTTCCGTTACTGCCCGTAATGCCAATTACCGGAATGTTGAACTGCTCGCGGTGTTTAGCCGCCAGTTTCTGTAGTGCCTTCAGCGTGTCGTCAACCACCACGAAGTCGGCATCGGTCATTGAGCCGAAGCTGTCGCACATCTCGTTCACCATAAAGCAGCGAACGCCGTTGCGGTATAGGTTTTCAATGTATTGGCGGCCATCGCGTCGGCTGGTCTTAAGCGCTACGAATAGTGTTTCTTCTGGCAACGATAGCGCACGGCTGTCAGTACACAATTTAGCTATTTGTTTCTTTCCGTCGCCTTGCAGCATTCCGCCTGTAAGGTGGCTAATTTCTTCTGAACTGTACATTTCAGTTTTTTGCCTTTTTTATATCATTCTTTCCCTAGGGGAAATACTTTTTCTTTCTATTGTTTTGGTCGCAGTAATATCGCCAATCAGAACCAATAAGAATTCTTTCGTAAAAATTTTAAACAGCTTCTTAATTCTTTGTAATGCTGTCCGCATACAGTTCCTCGCTGTCGGCAACCCCGGTGTGTTTCACCAACTGTTTCTGGAAGAAGAAGATGGCGCCCACCATAAAGATCATCAGTGGCACAATGGTAATGGCTATGCTCATCAGCTTCACCTTGGCATAGGCATCGTTGAAGCTCAGGCTCTCGTCAAGCATGTAGTGCTGGGTGATGAAATAGTTGCAGATGCTAGAGAAGAGGAACGAGCCCGCCAAAATGAAAGACGTCTTGGTCAGGGTTCCCTCAAAATCCTTCTCGGTATTGTTTTTCTTCAGCAGTTGTTCAATCTTTTCGGTGTTGAACATCATAGGGTTGTAGAAGAGTTTTTTCACCAGTGGACTCTTCGTGAAGTTGCTTCCCAAAATGGCAAGTGCGAAGACGAGGGGCACAGCGGCACGTTCATACGCCACATATTCGCGTGGAAGTTCCAAGAGCCCAATGAGGCCAGTCACCAGAATGCCCAAGAAGCCCACCACCGCCATCATGCTCGTCTTCTTCTCCTTCGCCAAGTGGTAAATGAAGTAGCCAGCCGGGAAGGCCAAGGCAATAACAAGGCCCAGCTTGTTGCTGAAACCCTGTTCCAATCCGCCAAACTTCACCAAAAGTTTAGGCAGTTGGAAGAGACAGAGAATTGGAACGCCGATGTTGTAGATCATGCTGTTCATCTGTCCGCCCTTCTTTGGTGTTGGGGTAGTGTTCCCCTTCGTATCGTTGGTTTGTTCAACCACTTCCTTGTTGTTAGTTTCGTTTTCCATTTGTACAAGTAAAAAATCAAAGAAACTGTTCGAATTTTTTTATTGGGTAATTCTAGGCAGCTTCTAAATACAAATTTACTCCTTTTCTCCCTAAATAATCTCCACTTCACTTCAAAAATTCCGAAATGCAAGCCTGCCAATGTCTAAAATGTGTGAAAACGGCTCCCTTTTTAGGCTATTTTTCTGATTTTGAAATTTTTTTACTTTTTTTAGTTTGCTGTGAAATAAGAAAAATTCTATCTTTGCAACCCGAATTTAATGAGAAAACAAAATATATTATGACTAAGGCAGACATCGTAAACGAGATTTATGAGAAGACCGGTATTAGCCGCGAAGATGTAATGAGCATCGTAGAAGGTTACATGGAAGTAGTGAAGAACTCACTTTCAAAGGGCGAAAACGTTTATTTGCGTGGTTTTGGAACATTTGGCCTCAAGCTTCGCAAGCAGAAGATTGCTCGTAACATCAGTGCTAAGACAAGCGTAGTTGTTCCTGAACACAACATTCCTTCATTCAAGCCATGCAAGGAATTTGTTGAACAGGTTAAGAACAAGAACTAATCAACACGCTTCTGTAGGTTACTCTACCGAACGAAACACAAAGGTGCACCATTTGGCGCACCTTTTTTTGTGCCCAAATGCAATCCCCAAATGCGCAAAAGCGCATGAATTCGTGTCAATTCGTCACGCCCCGGCGTGCATCCGTGAAATATCCTTACGAATCTGTCATTCGTGAAATCTGTGAAATTCGTTGGCGACCATCTTATTTCATTTCTCAATGCCCGATAACAGGCAAGCGCTGAAGGCGCGACATCCTCCAGCCGAGTGCGTGAGCGCTCGGTTATCGTTCGCGCGTTTTTGGAGCGCTGAAAGTGCGACATCCACCAACAGAATTTCATGACAAAAAAAAGACTCCGTTGAAAATCAACGAAGTCTTAATCGTGTTGTCCCTCAAGGATTCGAACCCAGACAAGCAGTGCCAGAAACTGATGTGCTACCATTACACCAAGGGACAATTCCTTTGCTTGTTTTGCGGTGCAAATTTAGCCCTTTCTTTTCGTTCTTCCAAATGCCAAGCCAAATTTTTATCAAATTTTTATTCATTTCCCCTAAATATGTTCCAAATTGTGAACATTCATTACATTTCTTAAATTTTCTTTAACATTTTTGGCGCCGTTTTGTTAACTTTGCACATCATTATACGAATCTATGAATTTAATTAAGTCACTTGCAACGTTTATGGTGTCGCTGTCGTTTGTACAATGCACTCCCGACCGTGGCCTTATATCACCCTCAAACTCCAATCTAGTTTATGAGGGACGTGTCGTCCTAACCGACGAATCGGCCGCATTCTGTTACCCTGGCACCGCCGTACGCATGGCGTTCACCGGCTCATCTGTTTCTGCCAGCCTTAAACCCAATTCGGGATATTATTGGGTTGAAATTGACAGCCTGCCAGCCTTCAAGCTCAGCACCTTCGTTGGGAACAAGGAAAACAACCTTTTCCTTTTGGCCGACAGCCTTGGCATTGGCAACCACACCGTTCAGCTAACCCTCATCAACGAGGGACTTAACGACAAGCCTGAGTTCTATGGTTTCGCCCTACCATCACCAAACACTGTCAAGTCAGTCCCTGCCAAGGCACATCGCATCGAGTTCATTGGCAACTCCATGACCTGTGGCTATGGGGTAGAGGCGCCTAACAAGGAATGCGGATTTGCTGACTCTACCGAAAACTTTGCTTTGGCTTATGCAGGCATCGTTTCTAGGCGATTCAACGCCGCTGCCATGGTGGTTGCACGTTCCGGAATTGGTGTTTACCGCAATTTCAACGACACCATCACCGGCTCCGAAAAGCCAATGCCGTCGTTTTACGGCAACGCCTTCATCTTCGACTCTCCTAAATGGGACTTCTCCCAGTTCGAGCCCGAAATTGTCTGCATCTGCCTTGGAACCAACGACCTCAGCGTTGGCGAGTACGACCTCAACCGTTTCCAGGACGCTTACCTCAAGTTCGCCCAGCACATTCAGGACTTGAATCCGAAAGCGAAGCTCATCCTCATTTCCGGATCCATGTTGAACGGACAGCGATTGGCCGACCAGTGCAAGGTGCTCGACTATGTTGCCTTCAATTTAAGGTCGAAAGGCGGAAACGACGTCTACCGTTTCAATTTCACACCGCAAGATGGCAGTCTTGGCTATGGTGCCGACTGGCATCCATCGCTCAAGCAACAGCAGCGCATGGCCGACGAACTCACGCAGTACATCGAGTCCATCGACTCCAACTGGAAACCAGCAAATCGCTAAAGCCTATGGGGGCGCCTGCTCCCATCGCAATAAGACACAAGGGAAAGAGCAACCAACACTCTTTCCCTTGTCTATTTTCCGCCCAGGAACAACGAATGCAATCCCCCAATGCGACCAAGCGCATGAATTCGTGTCAATTCGTCACGCCCCCGGCGTGCATCCGTGAAATATCCATACATATCTGTCATTAGCGTAATCTGTGAAATTCGTTGACAACCTTCTTATTACATTTTGTCTCTGCAAGCTCTGTAGCTGCGGGAAATGAGCGTGATGAATCTGTTGCTGGCGTAATGATGCAACAAGTTCACCAACTCTGTAGCTTCGGGGGCTCTGTCCCGCTGCAATGATCTCTGCAGGGCTCTGTCCCGCTAAAATCACTCAACCCTAATAAACCTCGTCCCTACAACTCGTCCCGCTCCGCACAATGCCCGAACACAGGTAAGCGCTGAAGGCGCGACATCTTCCAACCGAGTGCGTGAGTGCTCGGTTTTCATTCATGTAGTACGGGAGCGCGGAAAGTGCAACATTAATTGAATTGCAATAAGTAAAATTCATAATGGTTTCAGAATTTTGATAGATTTTCATTGCATAAAAATATGAACCTTTCTGTACATTTGTTTTGAATTTATTAATTTTAATTTGATGAATATTAGATTAACATTAGAAATAAGTTGATATGATTGATGAAACAGGTAAGGAACTGGCTAAACAAGTTACCAATGATTTAGTAAAAGATGTTTATGATGATCTTGTTCACCCTGCTGCAAAGGTTTTAGGTTCCACACTAGGTCAAGCTGTAAATCTAGCATTAGCTCCTTTGAAAGGTTTTATTTGGGGATTTGATCAGATCGAAATATTAGTAAAATCAACTTTAGAAAATAAATTGAAGAAAGTTGGTGATGAAAAGATTAAAACCCCAGACCCTATAATTGCAGTTCCTATTATTCAATCATTACAATATACAGCTAATAATGTAATGCTTAGGGAAATGTATATGAATTTGTTGGCTAATTCTATGAATGTAGATATGGAAAAATCTGTACACCCAATCTATGTGAATATTATCAAACAAATGAATAGTCTTGACGCTCAAATAATAAACAAATTAAATACAAATATGCCTACAATTTGTCCTAGATTTGTTAAGGGTAAAAAACAGTTGTTAACAACTCCAACTTGGATAACTGATCTTACTATAGATGGTTACGATGATTATGATATTTCTGCTAGTCTTGAACGCCTGAAGGTTTTGGGATTAATAACACTTACAAATCTAGAGTGGCTAATAGAAGATGACAAATATTATGTTTTTGACACATTGCCAATAATACAGAAAATGATAGAAAACTACACACCTGAATATGAGTATACTTATGTTAAGGGATATTATTGCCTTAACGAAATTGGTCGCTCTTTTAAGAATGTTTGTTTGTACTAGGTGTTTCTGGGTATTAGTCACTATATATTAATAGATTAATTATGTTATATCCAGAAAACATATCAGAAGAAGTATTTGAGAATGGTATTGTAGTGTTTGACACTTCTGCATTATGTAATTTATATGACTTGAAAATTGAAGATTTAAAGAAAATGTATGAGGCCTTGTCCTTATTTAGAAATAGAATTTGGATACCGTCGCAAGTACTACATGAATATGAAAAAAACAGACAAAAGGCAATACATAATCCTTTAGATTCAATAAAACAATTAAAAAAAACATTTCAAAAATTATTCAATAAGTCGGAGTTTGAAAAGAAGGTTGCTGAAGTTGATAAGAAGAAACAATTACATCCAATTATTCTTGAACCAGATATAAATGACTTTAAGTATGAATGTAATGAATTGATAAAGAAATTTGAAAGTGTTATTAGTTTTATCGATTCTAGATATAATACTAGAAAATTGTCAATTGAAAAGTTGGAGTCGAATGATGTCTTATATGATTTAATAAAAAACTGTGAGACTGGTAAGAATCTAAATTTCAATGAAAAATTGGAAATTTTAAAGGAAGGTCATTTTAGATATGCTAATAAAATCCCACCTGGCTATATGGACGGTGTTGTGGGGGCGTCAGATTCTTATGGGCAAAAGCAAAAAAATAAAGAAGGATTTGAAAAATATGGGGATTTATTCATTTGGAAGGAAATCATTAAATTGTCTATTGATAAACAGAAAGATATTCTTTTTGTTGGAGAAGATAAAAAAGAGGATTGGTATTCACATGATTCTGAGGGTAAGCTTAAACCTAGAATTGAACTCTTTGATGAATTTGAATTAAATACAAGTAGAAAAATCGTGTTTTCTACTTTAGATGGTTTGGTACTACTTATTTGTAAACATTTGGGGGCAGATGTTGAGTTGGCTACAGGTTTAGCTTCTATACGTGAAAACTTGATTTCAAATGCTCTAGAAAAACAAAGAGATGTCAATAATACGATAGTAGTTCAAGTAGGATCTAAATTGTTAGAATTTCCTTTGAAAAATTATAAATTATCATGGCGAATGGATAATGATGATTCTACTTATTATCATTATGATATTATAAAATATGAAGGCTCGGATTATAAGTTTGAATTAGAATTAAATGTAACGGAATATCCAGCGGGACAATTTTATGATCAAGAGATAATATTTAATGGTGAAAAAGATTGTCCAGAAGGTCTGATTTTGCGAGAGGCTGATTTAAGTCGTGAGATTACGTTCGATGATGGCTATGAATGTTCTCATTGTGGTGAATATTATCATGACTCTGACTTGAATGAGTTGAGTGACTACTATTATTTATGCGATAAATGTAGGAGAATGTTAGAATTTGAAGAATAATCATTATTTCCCCTCCCTTCCCCCTAAAATCCGCTCTTTTCTTTGTAAATTTGAATATTTTGGGATATTCTATAAGAAAACGAACTATTATGGCAGATATAACTAACGCACAAGCACAGCGTGAAGAACTTCACAAAACTATCTGGAAAATTGCTGATGAATTAAGAGGGGCTATCGATGGATGGGAATTCAAGTCTTACATTCTTTGTACCATCTTCTACAGATACATCTCCGAAAACCTTTGTAACTACATCAACCAGTTGCAACACGAGGCTGGAGTTGTCGGATTCAATTATGCCGGTTTCTCTGATGTGGAAGCTTCCGACGAACAAATCAAGAATCAGATGGTTAAGGCTAAAGGTTACTACATTCTGCCAAGCCAACTCTTCATCAATGTAGCTAACAAGGCTGCTAAGGATGAAAACTTAAATGAAACCTTGAGCAAGGTTTTCGCTTACATCGAGTCTTCTGCCCAAGGTACCGATTCCGAAATCGCCATTCGTGGATTGTTTTCCGATTTTGCGGTTAACAACTCACAGCTGGGTAACTCGGTTTCAAAGAGAAACGAACTCATCGCAAAAGTATTGGTCGCTATTCGTGACCTCGACCTTGGATCTGCTTTCGAAGACAATAACATCGACGCCTTTGGCGACGCTTACGAGTTCCTGATGAAGATGTATGCCAGTGGTGCCGGTAAGAGTGGTGGCGAGTTCTTTACGCCACAAGAGGTCAGCGAAATCCTTGCACGAATCGTTATGCAAGGCCAAAGCAACGTGAAGACGTTTTACGACCCCGCTTGTGGTTCAGGCTCGCTCTTGCTAAAGGCAGCCAAGTTAGCACCTAACAAGGAAGACCTGCATTTCTATGGTCAGGAAATCAATCCTACTACTTATAACTTGTGCAGAATAAACATGTTCCTGCACAACATCAACTTCGCCAACTTCGATATTCAGTTAGAAGATACCTTGCACAAGCCGCAACACCTTGGCATGCAGTTCGATGCAATTGTTTCTAATCCGCCATACAGTACCAAGTGGGATGGCAAGGACAACACCATCCTCATCAACGACGAACGCTATGCCCCTGCTGGTGTCTTGGCGCCAAAGAGTGCTGCCGACTTGGCTTTTACCATGCACATGCTCTACCACTTGGCTGAAACCGGAACGGCGGCTATCGTTGAGTTCCCGGGTGTGCTTTACCGTGGCGGCGCTGAACAGCAGATTCGTAAGTATCTCGTAGATAACAACTTCGTGGATGCTATTATTCAGTTGCCTGCAAACCTTTTCTTCGGTGTAAGCATTGCAACCTGCATCATCGTACTGAAGAAGAGTGCCAAGAAGGACAACAACATCCTTTTCCTCGATGCCAGCAACCTTTTCAAGAAGGAAGGTAACAAGAACCGTATGATGCCAGAACACCAAGATGCTGTGGTAAACGCTATTGCAGACCGAAAGGAAGAACAGTACTTTACCAAGCTGGTTTCTTGCGACGATGTAGCCAAGAACGACTATAACCTCAGTGTTTCTTCGTATGTGGAGAAGGAGGTTATCAAGGAAGAGATAGACATCGTTAAGGTGAACGCCGAAATAAACGACCTGATGGCGAAAGCCGTTAAACTCAACGATGAAATCAACAAGATTATTGCAGAACTCTAACCGGTAGTGTTATGGCTGATATTGTGAAGACTGACAGTTGCGTCAACGACATAAAATCGATAATTGAACAAGGCAGACAGGCTGCTTATTCGTCGGTTAACCTCCTGATGATTCAAACCTATTGGAATATTGGTAAAAGAATTGTGGAAGAAGAGCAGAAAGGAGACGCAAGGGCAGAGTATGGGAAGCAATTGATAGATAAAATTGCCGTTGAGTTGCGAAAAGATTATGGTAACGGTTATGGTGCAAGATACCTTCGTTCTTTTCGTCAATTCTATCTCACAATCCCTGATTATGAGATTTGGAAATCGCGATTTCCAAATCTCATGTGGACTCACATCTTTCGGTGTCTTCGATTGGAGAATCAAAATGCTATAAGGTGGTATTTGGAAACATCATCAAAGGAGATGTGGAGCGTAAGAACTTTAGACCGCAATATTAGTACACAGTATTACGAAAGGCATCTTCAACTGCCTGTAAAGAAGGACGAGGAGATTGCTGCCAATAAGTTAGAAATCATAAAGAACCCTGTAGTGGCGGAATTGTATGTGCGAATGTATGATGAACTGAAGCGAACAGAAGGAGATAACCCAACCATAGGAATTGTCTTGAGTTCAGAGACAGATGAAGATAATGCGAAGTATTCCATTTTAAATGGGAATGATCAAATTTTCGCTACAAAATACAAGTTGTATCTTCCAACAGAGGAGCAACTCCGCACCGAAATTGAAAAACAAAAACAGATTTTCTATTTACAACACCCAGAACTGAAAAGGACTATGAGTAAGATTGATGATTTGATTAAGGAACTTTGCCCTAATGGGGTGGAGTGGAAGAAGTTGGGTGAGGTATGCACTATTCAAAGAGGAGTTCGTGTTGTGAAATCTCAATTGAAGACAAACGGTAAATATCCTGTTTTTCAAAATAGTTTGGCTCCTATGGGATATTTTGATGATTATAATAGATCTGCATGTACAACTTATTTGATTTCAGCAGGAACAGCAGGTGAAGTTGGTTTTTGTGACACAAACTATTGGTCAGCAGATGATTGTTTATGTTTCCTTGATTGTTGTGGGGTTAAAGATAAATTTCTTTATTATATCTTAAAATCAAAGCAAACTATTTTATATTCTAATGTAAGAAAGGCCAGTATTCCAAGATTGTCTAAGGATATAGTTGCTAAAATCATCATCCCCCTTCCCCCTCTCCCCATTCAAGAAGAGATAGTCCGCATATTAGACAAGTTTGTGGAGCAGCAGGAGCAGTTGGAAAAACTGATTGAACTCCGAAAGAAACAATACGAATACTATCGTGAGCAACTGCTGACTCCAAAAGAAGGAGAAGAGTGGATAAATACTACATTGGGAGAAATTTGTAGTATAAAAGGCAGAATAGGTTTTAGAGGTTACACAAGAGAAGATCAAGTAGAAAAAGGAGAAGGTTGTTTGGCTTTGACGGCTTCTAATATATCAAAGGATTTTCATATATGTTATGGAGACGACACATATATTACTTGGGAAAAGTACTTTGAATCACCTGAAATAATGGTTAAAGAAGGGGATATAATCTTGTGCCAAAGAGGTTCAATAGGGAAAGTCGCTTTTATAGATTCTCTTATAGAAAAATCAACAATCAATCCCCAATTATTATTGCTTAAGGATTTCAAGTGTGATAGCAAATTTATATTTTACTATATGACTGGTAATTCTTTTCAAGAATCATTAGATAAAATAGTTGGTCATGGCACTGTTCAAATGATAGCTCAAAAAGATGTTAACAAGTTACCGGTCAAGTATCCTACAAATTCAAATCTTCTTAAAGAAATTCTTTATCGGTTGAATTGTTTTGAATCATGTATAAATAAACTTTCAGATGCTTTAGAAGCGAGTAAAGTCAGTTATGCTCACATCCGCGAACAATTGTTGAACTTTAAGACTGCATAAGAATGATGGTACAAACTCTCGTTTACCATTAATAATGATTTGGAGAAAACAAAAAATGTTCGAAGATTAAAAACGGAAGATGTTTATTTATGAATTGGGTAAAAAATGATCAAAACTGCATAAATGAACTTAAAAACAAACATTTATTCTGTAAATAAAATTTCTGATGATATGTTTTGAATGAAGCCCCTTTTTCTAAAAAAAGATAAAAAGAATGTATTATTTTTGTAGAAACGCATTTACTATATGAAACTAAAAAGCTTAGCATTTGATAATTTTCGTGGCTTTAAGAAATATAAGATAAATTTTTCGTCTCGTGCAACCGTACTTATTGGTCAAAATGGTGCAGGAAAATCGACAATAATTAATGGTATTCATAAATCGTTAAGTTTTATATTCTCAAAAAGTAAGGACAATTCCTTGATGAGTGGAAAAACAGTTGCAAACTTAAGTGAGTTTACCACTCAGGATTTTTACTTCAACACAAAAAAAAGGGTGTATGAAAAGGAGTCGCAACTATCTGCTAATGCCGCATTCGGTGAACGTGTGTTGAAGTGGACATATTCTTATGACACTATTAATAATTCAATTAAATTTAACGGGTATAAGGACGCTTTGACTGAATTCCTTGAAGAATGGAATGAACAGACAGGGAAACTGCCTGTTTATGCTTATTTTTCTGATTCGTATCCTCACATAAATGCGGAAATCTCAAAAAGAGAGGAAGAAAATATTTCTCAGACCGTAATGCCTCAGTTTTTTGCTTATAATAAGTGGAACGAAGAAGAGTCTTGTACTCAAGTATGGGAAACTAGACTTTGTAACCAATTAAATAATAGAAATTCTGCAAATCACTCGGGTGTAGATATGAATATTATAAGGGGGACTCTTGAATATAAAGAAACAGCTTTTATAGAGGAAAAACTAAAGAAATTTAATAGTTTCTTGTTTCCTGAGGACGAATCTGATTATTTGATTTCTTATTTATCGTCTGTTCTAAAAGATAAAACTCTATACCTACAGTTAGGGTTTAAAAATGGAAGAACATCTTTGTTACAACAATTACCTGCTGGCTATAGAAGGTTATATAGTATGGTGATTGATATTGCTTACAGATCTTTCATTTTAGGTTATGAAAAGATAGATCCAACAGGCATTGTTCTCATTGACGAAATGGATTTACACCTGCATCCGTCATTAGAACAGAAAGTTTTACAATGTTTAATGGATACATTCCCAAAGATTCAGTTTGTTGTCTCAACTCACTCTGTTGGGGTGATTGGAAATTTGAATGTGAATGAAGAGAATTCAGTGGTTGTTATTGGTAAGAATCCAGAATATGCGGTGCTTTTACCTAATGTCTATGGTGTTGATTACAACTCTATATTAAGA
The DNA here is from genome assembly GCA_024401645.1 of Paludibacteraceae bacterium. Classification (GTDB taxonomy): domain Bacteria; phylum Bacteroidota; class Bacteroidia; order Bacteroidales; family Paludibacteraceae; genus Physcocola. The sequence goes on from JAKSKR010000021.1 coordinate 14,648, forward strand.
GATTTTATGGGAACACCTTCCAAGAACGAACTATTGGGCGACTTGGTTGAAAAGTATAAAATGTACAAGAATATGGAGTTGAATAATGAGTGCAATACAATTTTAGAAAAAATCATCGAGAAGGTTGGTTCTGAACATTCTATTGTCAAGGAGTTGCAAGGATTATGATGTACATAGATAAAACAATAGAGCATAGACAAGCTAATGAAATTAATGTACAGTTTATCTATGATTCTAACACTAATGGTTGGCCAATTGATGACAAGAAAAAAACTTTTCAGAATTTCAATAAACCTAAATATAGATCTCAATGGCATTTGTTATTGGCAAAAGAACAAAAAAGCAGATGCTGTTACTGTATGAAAAGGCTGAACTTATCGAATGTAAGTATAGAACATGTAGTGCCAAGGTCTTTTTCTTCATTAAGAAATTCTTATGAATTTGCTGATTATGTAAGAGATGCTCCTGTGATACATGATAATGTCATGCTAGCAGATGAATATAATCGTCTGTTAACTGCTGGAACTCTATTTATATCATCAGAACGTCGGATGCCACATATCGTTGGGTTGACAAATCTTCTTTTAGCATGTCCTGAACCTGTCAAGAATAATGGTGAAGAAGGATTAGATTGGTTAGGTTGTAATTGCAATAACGAAAGGGGTAAGAAATATTTGCTCCCCATAATGTTAACACCTAAAGCAGAAATAGATATAAAATATGGTTTGGATGGTTCTTTTTATTTTTCAAATGGTATAGAATATCCAGAATCTCGCCCAGGTGTTCAGTTCCTTCTATATCATCTTAACTCAGATTCTTTGAAAGAAGTCAGATTTATTTGGTATAAGTTAAGTACTACATCGTTGTTGAGTTCTTCTTATCTAGAAACTGCTACATTAAAAGAAAGAATTCAATTCTTTAAAGAAGCATTTCAAACAAATAATTTTGAGGAGATAGATGATAGGTATAAGAAATATGCAGCAATAGGAACTGGTTCTCAGTTGTATTGGAACAAGTTGTTGGCGTTCGATTGGTTTTTCGATAGATATAAGACGCAATAATCTGTAGCGGATATTATTCTTAAACTCAAATTGCGGGAGTGGTTGCGGTATTCAAATTACAGATAGACAAAGTGATATCATTAAAATTCTTGTAAACGATGGCGGGAAAACTGCCCCTGAAATTGCGGGACTGATAGGTGTCTCGCAACGTACTGTAGAGACTGAATTGTCTTTCCTTCGAAAAAATGGATTTATCGAAAAGGCAACAAAAGATAACAGAAGTCCTTGGATTGTTTTGAAAACTAATTAGCCTATGTGCACCCAATATAACATCATTGCCGAGTTAGAGAACTCAACTGTAGTAGCCAAGTACGAAGCGCCAGAGCGCACCCGTACCGGCTACCAGAGCGAGAACGAGTTGGAGCAGTCGCTGATTGAGCAACTCCAAAAGCAGGGCTACGAATACAAGAAGAACCTCACCACCGACAAGCAGATGGTGGCGAACCTTCGCGAGTGCTTGCAGAAACTCAACAACATCACATTTTCCGATAACGAGTGGAAAGCATTGCTCGGCCAGATAGCAGATACCAGCAAGGGTATTGCTGACAAGACGGAGACCATACAGCGCAACGAGATTCTTAATATAACACTCGACAGTGGCGAGACCAAGAACATACGCCTGATTGACAAGAAGAGTATTCATAACAACATCCTTCAGGTCATTAACCAATACACACCCGATGGCGGTGCGCACAGCAACCGCTACGATGTGACCATCTTGGTCAACGGTCTGCCATTGGTACACATCGAGCTTAAGCGTAGGGGCGTAAACATTAAGGAGGCATTCAACCAAATAAACCGTTACCAAAATGATTCGTTTTGGAGTGGAACAGGTCTGTACGATTATGTGCAGATTTTTGTCATTAGTAACGGTACCGATACCAAATACTACAGCAACACCACTCGCTACGCCCATGTTGAGGAACTGAAAAAGCAACAGCAACGCCATAAGAAGACCGATGCCAATAGCTTCGAGTTCACTTCCTATTGGAGTGACCAGGAGTGCCGTAACCTTCCGGACTTGGACGATTTTACCCGCACTTTCTTTGCCAAGCATACCATCCTGAACATTCTTACCAAGTATTGCGTGTTCAATGCCGACAAGCAACTCTTGGTGATGCGCCCTTACCAGATTGCGGCAACAGAGAAGATTCTGCAACGCATCAATGTGGCCATGCTCAACAAGCTTCAGGGCACAATAAAGGCTGGTGGTTACATCTGGCACACTACCGGTAGTGGTAAGACCTTGACTTCCTTCAAGACGGCGCAGCTTGCTAGCAAGATGGAAGGTATTGAGAAAGTCCTTTTCGTGGTAGACCGAAAGGACTTGGACTACCAAACCATGAAGGAGTACGACAACTTCGAGAAGGACTGTGCCAATGGTAACAGTAACTATAAGATTCTGCAAAAGCAGTTGAACGATCCGAACTGCAACATCATCATCACCACCATTCAGAAGTTGAGCATCCTGCTCAAGAAGAAAGAAGAGAATGTTAATGTTCTCGACAAGAATGTGGTGCTGATTTTCGACGAGTGCCACCGAAGCCAGTTCGGTGATATGCGTGAGGTCATCAACAAGCGTTTCAAGAAATACATGATTTTCGGTTTTACCGGAACTCCTATTTTCACCAAGAACGCCGGTAGTGCATTGCTTACTACCGAACAGGCGTTTGGCGACAAACTCCACACCTACACCATCATCAACGCCATCAACGATAAGAATGTGCTCCGTTTCCGTGTGGACTACGAGCGCACCATGCGTATGAAGGACGATGTGGAAAGCAAGGATGTGTGGGGTATTGATACGGAAGAAGCCCTACATTCGCCTAAACGAATACGAATAGTAACCAGGTACATACTCGACCACTTCGCACAAAAAACAAAGCAGGGTGCCGACGCCTACAACTACAGCATTACCACCAATGTGGAAGATATGAGTATGGCGAAGGGTAGGGTAAAGGTCAACGAGCAGCGTGAACGCAAGGTGACACGAGGCTTTAACTCCATCTTTGCCGTTGACAGCGTGCCCATGGCTATTGCCTACTACAACGAGTTTAAGAAACAGATGGCTGAACCTGGCAATCCGAAACTGAAGATTGCCACCATCTTTACCTTTGCTGCCAATCCTGACGATGACGAGAACGGACTATTGGAAGACGAGAATCCGGAAAGTGCCGCACAGCTCGACAAGAGTAGTCGCGACGCTTTAGAGGCAGCCATTCAAGACTATAATGCCGAATGGGGCACAAGCTATAGCACCGATGGCGACAAGTTCCAGAACTACTACAAGGATGTGTCGCTCCGTATGAAGAACAAGCAGATTGACATCCTTATTGTGGTGGGTATGTTCCTAACCGGTTTCGATGCCAAGACGCTTAACACCCTTTGGGTGGACAAGAACTTGAAGATGCATGGCTTGCTGCAAGCTTATAGCCGTACCAACCGCATACTGAACGCAGTGAAAGACTGCGGTAATATCGTATGCTTCCGCAACCTTGAACAAGCTACCAACGACGCGTTGGGTTTGTTTGGTGACAAGGATGCTGGCGGCATTGTCTTGCTCCGTCCTTTCTTCGACTATTACTATGGTTACGACGACAAGAAGGGCAAGCACATCAACGGCTATAAGGAAGAGGTGGAAACGTTGCAAAGCGAGTTCCCTATTGAGGTAATGACCGGTGGGGGCATCATGACCGAAGAGCAGAAAAAGAAGTTCGTCAAGCTCTATAGCCGAATACTAAAATTGCAGAACCTGCTTTCTGCCTTCGACGAATTTGATGAAGAGAAGATGATCATCAACGATGCTGATATGCAGGACTACAGGGGCAAGTACATCGACTTCCACGATGAAATGGTCAAGAACAAGGGCGAGGAACACGCTGCCGAACTGATTGACGATGACATCATCTTCGAGATGGACTTGGTTAAGCAGGTGGAAATAGACATCACCTACATTCTTCAGTTGGTGCAGGAATACCACGACAGCAACTGCACGAACAAGGAAATCATGGTTAAGATTATCAAGGCCGTTGCTGCCAGCCCCGACATGCGTGACAAGAAGGAACTCATTGAGCGTTTCATTGAACGCATGACGCCGAAAGCCGGCTCGTTGACCGATGGACAGGATGTGACCGACGAATGGAACCAGTTCTTGCAGGAAGAAGGTGAAATGTCTGTGGCTGCCGAAACAATGCCAGCATACGGCAACAAGCAGACCGATGTTACTGAATTGTGGGAACGGTACGTGCGCCGCGAACGTGAACGCGAGCTCAACAACATCATTAAGGAAGAGAATCTTAACCCCGAGAAGACACGTGCTTTAATGGAAACTGCAGAGGCGAATGGTTATGTCGAGACCAATGGTATGGCGTTAACCAGCATTCTGCCCCCAATGCCTTTGTTTGGTGCAGGAGCAGGTAGCAAGCGCGAGAACAAGATACGCACGGTTACCGAAAAGTTGGAAGGCTGGTTAAAGAGATTTACAGGTTGCTAAAAGGAAGAAATACACACATAAAATAACATTTATGAAACACATAATAACCCCACTTGCATTCTGTGCCCTATTGGGTTCCACCGCTAGCGCAGAACAGTTGCCCGAATGGTACTACACCACCAATAACTACAAACAGCTGGTCGACAGCATCGTCTTCCGCTATAAGACGGGCGATGCCAGCACACAGAACGAGGCCCTCAACGTGTTGGTGAAACGTATGGCTACCAAAAAGGATGCAATGGCTGTTCTAAAAAGTTTGGCACAAACCAACAAACTGGTTGGCGAACCTGCCATGAACTTGTTTGCTGAATTGAAGAAGGCCCCCACTAACACCAAACTGCTAGAGTTCTACGTGAATAACGTTGATGTCGTGCCCGAAACTGAATTCCGTGAACTGTTCAAGTCTGAACAGGTGCAGAATAACACAAAGGCAAGGTGTTCCTACGAAGTCATCCTTTTGAAACGTAAGGCTACAGATTTCATCGATATTGCCATTGCCGAGATTAACAGGCAACTGAAGTCAGACAAAAGTGTGCTTGAGGTGGGCGGCTTGATTAAAAGACTTTCTAATTTCTACAATAAGAAGACCTATGGCTACCTTTTGGGCTGGGCGGCACAAAATGCAAACAAGTATGTGGTTGACGGATACATTTGTATGGATTATGCTAGCGATGATGATGATGAAAGCGAAAGGCCTTGTAGCCCTATGTATGCCAGCGTTTCGCGTTTCATCTTGACGCAGATTAGTCGTGATGAAATGGTGAAGGGCTTCCCGAAAGATTTCAAGTTTAAGAACGACTGCGACTTGCCGGCAGGCTGCCCCGACAGCGAAACGAAATATGTTTGTGCCGACGACAAGATTCTTTCTTGGTGCAGGCAACACCAGAAAACGGTTGCTTTCAATGCCCCTAAACCGTCGAAAAAACAGCGCAATGTGTCGTGCAAAATGGCTAGGAAAGACAGTTACGAGAGTGTGGACCTGGGCCTGAAGGTACTTTGGGCTACCTATAACGTGGGGGCTGAAAACGATGCACAGGTGGGTTGCTATTTTGCATGGGGCGAAACCGAACCAAAGAACTACTTCGACAACCTGGGCTACAAGTACACCATTAGGACCAGCAAGCAGCTAACCAAGTACAACGCTAAACCTGAAACTGGCGTGGTTGATAACCTGGAGGTGCTTGAGGCTGCCGACGATGCGGCTGCGGTTAACTGGGGCAATGGTTGGCACATGCCTTCGGTTGATGACTACAACGAGCTTGTTAAGAATTGCGACTTTGTGGAGGTGAAGAATTACAAGAATTCGGGCATCGATGGCAAGTTGGGTACCAGCAAGATTAACGGTAACACCATCTTCTTCCCTTACACAGGCATGCTCTATTTTGGCCGTAGTTTTACGTCGGAGAATACATGCCACTATTGGACCAACACCGTCAGCGATTTCCAGCCAATGGCTTATTATTGGAAAACGGTGAAAATAAACGACTTCAGCAGTGAATACCGCAATTGTGGTTGCTGCATTAGGGCGGTGAAAAACAAGTAAGAAGAAAAACGAAAAAGCGGACTGAAAAGTCCGCTTTTCTTATGTATAAAATATTTTAACCAATCAACTCATAAACTAAATCATTCTGGCAATTCCAGTTGCTCGTCGGCAATCTCTTTTATGGGTTCTTCCTTCACCTTGTCGCCCTTTTCGCTAACCTTGGCCTTGTATTCGTTGAACTGTGCCATGATGGTAGCCACATAGTTGACGATGTTGTGGCCGCTGGCATAGCCATGCTTCACCACGGGGTCGGTATAGTACTGGCGGTTGCTCTTAAGGCGGACAAACGGTTCTACATTGTCTTCCCACTTCTGCGGATCCTTGCCATATTTTTTAGCCAAAGCCTGCGCATCTTTAATGTGGCCCAAGCCTGCGTTGTAGCTGGCCAGAGCAAACTTAACCCGGGTATCCATGTCGGCAATGCTCTTAAAGCAGTCTATGTAGTTCTTTAGGCAACGGCAACCCACCTTCACGTTTATTTCGGGGTCGAACAAGTCTTCCGAAGACTTCGCTCCAAAGTTCTTGGCCGTGTTCGGCATTAGCTGCATAAGGCCAATGGAACCGCTCCAACCCACCACATGTGGTGTGAAACGAGACTCCTTGTGCGCAACAGCTGCTGCCAGGCGCCAGTCAAAACCATTATCCTTGGCATATTGGCGGAAGTAAGGGTCGTAGTTCGAGATGAGGTGGCTGCCCTTCGGTATTTTGGTGATGCGCACCTTGTGGTGAACCGTTACCAGGTGGTGGGTGGCAAAGTACTTCATCTGTAGTGTTTGCACCAGCTTCTGGGTCTGTTTTTGTAGCACCCAGCTGTTCACCATTTTCTGCAGGGTAGTGTCTTTAGCTGCCCAAGCCGCACGTTGGTCGAAGCTGACGTTGGTACCCAGGTCTATGTTCGTATATTCGGTAGAGTTTGCCTTGGCCATCTTCTCGTCGCAGATGGTGAAGTCAATCTCCTTCTTCGAAACCTCGTCAATTAGGTCTTCCTCGTCCTTCTCGTTGCCGCATGTCTTAATGACGATGCCGCCGCCAATTTCCTCGTTAAGGTGAAGGAGGCGTTCCTCGTGTTTCGAACCCTTCAGCACCCACACCTCCTTGCCAATAAGTTGAGTAACGTCGGTCACCATATTGCTTTTTGGCGCAGGTTGCTCGCTAACCTTCTTACCCTTCTTGCCTTTCTTCGTCGGCTTCTTGGCTGTTGCCGAAACGTCTTTGCGTTGCACCAGCACCTGGTGGGTAATGTAGGTGTTGTCGGTAAACAGAATCTGTTGTCGGTTCTCGTTACTCATCACAATAGGGTAGGCCACAATGTCAATTTCGCCATTGCGCACTTTCTCAACCAGGTCGTTCACGTCCTTGCCCAGCACGTACCTTGCCTGCTTGTTTTGGCTTTTTGCAAAGTCTTCGGCCAGTTCGTACTCGTACCCCATTATCTTATCACTCTTCTCGTAGTAAGAAATAGATTGTGAAAGTGTACCAATGGTAATAACAGAAGTGTCTGCAGGTTCAGTTTGCTCAACCTGTTCGGTGGCAGCGCCGCCACAGCTCACCAAAAGGGTAGTGGCTGCCCAAAGCACTGCGTTGCCAATATGTCGCGTAAAGTTACTCATCATTCCTACCTCCTGTGTTTTTCATTCAAAATTCGTGCCATTTCATCAGCACTGCTCCAAGAACGTTCTTTACGTTCGGGGCTCTGTCCCGTCGCAATGTTAACCGGATGGGGTGTGTCCCCCTCATTCTCCTAGTAGAGGATGAAGATGCACGGCCGCTTGTTCAGGTCGGGTAGCGGACCCTTCTTCCACTCGGCAATCGTCTTCGTCTTGATGTATTCCGTTTCCAGCGTCACGTCGCAAGCCACGCAGAGTAGAGTGCTGCCTTGGCACGTGTTGGTCAGCTGTTCCAGCATCTTCATGTTGCGGTAGGGCGTTTCAATGAATATCTGGCTCTGGCTCTCGCTGTGTGCACGTTTTTCAAGGTGCTTAATGGCTTTCTGGCGCTCGGCATCTTCAATTGGCAGATAGCCCACAAAGGCAAAGCTCTGTCCGTTGAAGCCAGATGCCATCAGCCCTAGCAGAATAGACGACGGACCAACCATCGGCACCACGCGGATGCCCTTCTTCTGGGCTATTCTAACCACATCGGCCCCTGGGTCGGCAATGGCTGGGCAGCCCGCTTCGCTAATGACACCCATGTCTTCGCCATTCTCTAGCGGTTTAAGGAAACCCGCAACCTCCTTGGGGTCGGTATGCTTGTTCAGTACATCGAAAGTAAGGCTGTCAATGTCTATTTCCTTGTCTACCTTCTTAAGGAAACGCCTAATGGTGCGAACATCTTCTACAATGAAGTGCTTAATTCCCACAATGATGTCGTGATTCTTTGCCGGAAAAATGCTGTTCAGCTCACACTCGCCTAGGGTGTTCGGTATAAGGTACAACGTGCCTGCCATAATATATCGGTCTTTGTTTTAGTTTCTTGTTTTGCGTGTATTTTGCCTTCATTGGCAATTCATAAATTTAAAGGTATGATAAAAAAATGGGAAAACAAAATCCTTTCACTGTTGTTCCATTCCTAATTTCGTTATAATTTTGAACTGTAAAGCAAATGAATCACAATTTAGCCGCATTGCAAGTTACTGGTTAAACTTTACAATTATTTTGAAATTCCGGGCGACTTTCAAATGTTCAATGGCGGGCCACGCCTTCGGGTAAGCATCCTTGTGGTGCCCGGTGGATTACAGCGAACAATAACAGCCCAAATCCTTATCTTTAGGAGTTTATACTAACAATCAGTGCGGCTTCCTCATAAAAGGGTTGGAGTTTTCCAACCCTTTTTTTACATTTCCGGGCTTATTTTGTGATTTTTGATGTTTCACAGGGACCTCTTTTTGCAGATTTGGCATTAACTTACAAACAACGAATTGATGAAAAAACTGATATTATTTCTCCTTTCCGTACCCATCGTACTTGGTGTTGCGGCCTATTTCTTTATGAAAAAGACTGCCGAGGCTGTGCCTGTGTCGGTTAACGTTGTGACGAACAGCCAGATTGATAAGACCGAGAACACCATTGTCTCGCTCCGCAACATTGGTCAGTGGGAATTTCTCACCATCGACGTTGAGGAATTGGTAGATACCGCCATTGCCAAAACCTTTGGTGCCGACCGCATTTCGTGCATCTACAAGGGCACCTGTCGTTTGGGCATTGACATGGCCGACGAATCCCTTTGCATTAGCACCAGTGGCGACACCGCCTTCGTGAAGTTGCCCCAAGCCAAACTGCTAGACGAACACTTCCTGCAAGACGCCAAGACCCAGGTCTTCTTTCAAGATGGCGACTTTGCCCCCGTTGTCATGGAGTCGTTAAAGCGCCGTGCGCAGCAGCGCATGAAAGCCCGTGCCCTCACCGACAAGAACCTGCGCCAAACCGAGGCCAACGCCCGCAGCCAGATTGCAGCCTTGCTCAAAGCTTCGGGCTTTACCACCACCATCTTCGAATAACCCACGTCCCTCCTCTCTGTTCCTTCCTACTTCATTTACGAGCACTGTCGCTGCGGAAAATGAGCGCGATGTTTGTGCGACATCTGCTCTATAACATACGGCAATATTTTGCGGAACGCAGAAATTTCCACATATTTGCTATGCAAACAAAAACAGGTAGATTTTTTCATAGTTAAGGTTTATATTATTAAGGGAGGCTGGGAAGTTTCCCTTAATTTGTGTTTATACCCAGACCATTCGTTTCACATTTGCATCATTTCAACAAATCTGTTCTTAATTTTTGGTCCTTAATTCTAGTTTTAAGTCATAAATACTTATCTTTGTATGTTATTTAAGTGAAATTAATTTAAAACAGATTATACAATTATGGCTTCACAAGAAGATGTGTTCAAGAAGATAGTCGCACATTGTAAAGAGTACGGCTTTGTTTTCCCTTCAAGCGAAATCTACGACGGCCTTGGCGCTGTTTACGATTACGGTGAAAATGGTGTGGAACTTAAAAACAATATCAAGGGTTACTGGTGGGACTTCATGCGTCTCCTTCACACTAACATCGTTGGTATTGATGCTGCTATTTTCATGCACCCAACCACTTGGAAGGCTTCTGGTCACGTTGATGCTTTTAATGACCCTCTTATCGATAACCGCGATTCAAAGAAGCGTTACCGCGCCGACGTTCTTATTGAAGAACTTATGGCAAAGTACGACGAAAAGATAAATAAGGAAGTTGAAAAGGCTGCTAAGAAGTTTGGCGATGCGTTCGACAAGGAAAAGTTCTTGGCTACCAACCCTCGCGTGCTTGAAAGCGTTGCAAAGCGCGATGAAATTCACGAACGTTTCAAGAAGGCAATGAACGACGTAAACCTCGATGAACTTAAGCAGATCATCCTCGACTACGAAATCGTTTGCCCTATCAGTGGTACAAAGAACTGGACCGACGTTCGTCAGTTCAACCTTATGTTCTCTACCGAAATGGGTTCAACTGCAGAAGCCGCTTCTAAAATTTACCTCCGTCCTGAAACTGCACAGGGTATCTTCGTTAACTACCTCAACGTTCAGAAGACTGGTCGTATGAAGTTGCCTTTCGGTATCTGCCAGATTGGTAAGGCTTTCCGTAACGAAATCGTTGCACGTCAGTTCGTATTCCGTATGCGTGAGTTCGAACAGATGGAAATGCAGTTCTTCTGCCGCCCTGGCACCGAAATGAAGTGGTTCAACTACTGGAAGCAGCACCGCTTGAACTGGCACAAGGCGCTTGGCTTGGGTGACCAGAAGTACCGTTTCCACGACCACGACAAGTTGGCACACTATGCTAACGCAGCAACCGACATCGAGTTCGAAATGCCGTTCGGTTTCAAGGAAGTTGAAGGTATCCACTCTCGTACCAACTTCGACCTTTCTAGCCACGAAAAGTACTCTGGCAAGCAGATTAAGTACTTCGATCCTGAATTGAACGAAAGCTACACTCCATACGTTGTTGAAACCTCTATCGGTGTTGACCGTATGTTCCTTTCAATCGTTTGCTCTTCTTACAAGGAAGAACAGCTCGAAAACGGTGAAACACGTGTCGTTCTTTCTTTGCCTCCTGTTCTTGCTCCTAACAAGGTGGCTGTCCTCCCTCTTATCAAGAAGGATGGTCTTCCTGAAAAGGCACAGGAAATCATGGATCTTCTTAAGTACGACTTTAAGTGCGTTTCTGAAGAAAAGGATACCATCGGTAAGCGTTACCGTCGTCAGGATGCCATCGGTACTCCTTTCTGCGTAACCGTTGACCACCAGACTCTCGAAGACAACACTGTTACTTTGCGTTACCGCGACACAATGCAGCAGGACCGTGTTAAGATCGACGACTTGTTCAACATCATCGACAAGGCTTGCAACATTAAGCACCTTCTTCGCAAGTTGAACGCCGACGAAAAGGCTGAAAACCTTCAGGCTTAATCGGTTTTTCTAAACATATAGGTATGCCCCGGCTCAAACACAGTCGGGGTATATTATTTATACCAATCTATGGATAAGCAAGTTATTTTATGGGCCTTGTTGCGTCGACTAAAGTCTTCGGGATTCTTCTCGTGGGACGACGACGAACTCGCCTTTGTAAAGAGCATTGTTGAGCAGGCTTCTTTTGCCGACTGCCTTCCTTTCCTTACCGATAGGTTCATTACTTATTACGAGGGCAACGAAGACCGCAAGGCTATGGCCGAAAAGCAGTACGAGAGTCGCAAAGACGACATCGACAACTGGTTCGCCACCTACAAGCCCGCATTTCAGGAAGAACTCAAACGTTTGGGCTAGCCCCATTCCGAATAAATCAGGTAACAAAAGCCAAGGCCTTCCCTTGGCTTTTGTTGTATGATGTTCAATGTTATTGTCGTTGTGGTGCTCTTGTCCTACCTTAATATTTGTGTAAAAATAATACTAGAAAAGTTTTGTCTTGAAAGACCAGGGCATTACCCGCATTGAATGTTCTAGGCACCACTTCGACGAAGCAAAGAACCAATGGATTGTAAACTTCAAACGCTTCAATGGTGGCTTTGAGTCCATCATGCAGAACGAGGTTTTTGCCGATGTTGTGAAGAAGCTCAACGCCATCATTCCGGTTAATAACACTTTTCTTTTGCTATATGTGAAAAGGAAAGCACTTACATGAATGTGAATTGCTCAAAAATTTGTAATTTAAGGTAAGATTTTGCTAGCTATATGAAGAAACAAAAATACGTTTACGATTATCCACGCCCAATGGTGGCTACCGACTGCGTCATCTTCGGTTTCGATGGTGAGAAATTGCAGGTCCTTCTGGTGAAACGTGCCGAAGAACCTTATAAGGATTGTTGGGTGTTGCCGGGCGGTTTCATTAAGATGGAAGAGTCGGCAGAAGACAGTGCCAAGTCTATGCTTTTCTCGAAAACCGGACTTAAGGACACCTATATCGAGCAGTTCCATACGTTCACTGCTCCCGATCGTGACTTACGCGGACGCGTCATCTCTATCGCCTACTATGCGCTGGTGCGCAAGCAGGAGGTGAAGGAAGGAGCCAACGCCGCCAGTGCCGACTGGTTCTCGCTTTCCGACTTACCTGAACTTTACTTCGACCATAAACAGATTCTCGACATGGCTTTAGAGCGCCTTCGCGAGCGCATCATGTTCAAGCCTGTGGGTTTCGAACTCCTCCCAGAAAAGTTCACCATGCGTGAACTGCAAAATCTTTATGAAGCCATTCTTGGCGTTGAGTTCGACCGTCGCAACTTCAGCAAGAAAATCCTTCACGTCGGCCTTCTCATCGACCTCGAGGAAACCTCTTGGCCAACTCCAAAACGCGGAGCCAAGCTATACAAGTTCAACGCCGAAAGCTACGAACGCCTTAAGGACAAAGGTTTCCGCATCGAGTTCTAACGACACTGCAACCTAGTCCTTCCTATATGTTACATCGCCCCTATTTACAAACTGACCATGCTTCTTGGTGAAGTGCCCATACTGAATGGCAAATTGCGGACACTGGTGTAGGCATCGCAAACAAATGGCGCATTTGTCCTTCGTCCACGTTGGTTTTCCATCCTTCAAGGTTATGGCCCCAAGCGGACAATTTTTCTCGCACAAACCGCAGCCTGTACACGAATCGAGCACATAGAAATTGCTCGTTTTGCGCGAAATGCCGTATCCGATGTAAAATGCTCGGCACAACAAATCGGGTACAGGCCATTTCATGAAATTGCCCTTCGCACGTTCTGCCACCATCATGCAAGTGTTGTAAATAGCCGGTTTAGCCGCCGCCGTAACCCGTTTGTTCTTTTCTTGATTACTCAGATCGAAAATCGGCGTCCATTCATCCACCATCTTAATGCTGAAAACTCCGTCAAGGGCAATGCCTTTAGGTTTCAGCAACCGACCCAGGTGTTTATGTGTACCGCCGCAAAACGAACCGTAAGTCGTTACTATATATACGTATTGATGGCTGAATCCCTTCAACTGCAAACACTTAACAAAGTCGACCATCAGCACCGGCAATCCCCAAAAATAGGTGGGCGTAACAAAGCCAATGCGTTCATTGGATTGCACCTCGAAATCTGTGCGGCCATTGGTCAGGCAATCTGTCACATCTATTAGTTTTTCGTTTGTTATTTGGGCAAGTTGTGTTGCCACCTGCTTGCTGTTGCCTGTTGCCGAAAAATAGAATATCATATTGGGTATATGTTTGGTATAATAAACCCTCCGTACTTGTGGCGCGGAGGGCTGTTTCTTTTTAGTGTGTAGGTCACGCACAGTCTTCTGTCAACTGCGCGTTATTTATAGTTGGTTGGTAACCATTCGGTTTCGCCATTTCCAAAGTCCGGATTCACCTCAATCTTAAGCTCTTCCTTCTTGCAAAGGCTTAAAATGTATTGTAGGGTTTCTTCGCTTTGAGTGCTGACTTTCAGTATTTCTTCGCCAGTGAAATGAAGGGAACCGCTAATGCTGTGTCCGTCAATTTCGGTATTGCCTAGCGTGTCGGTAATAGACAGGTCGCCGTTGCTGATTCTAACCATCAGCGTTTTCAGGTTGCCCATGTCTATTTGCGAGTCGCTTATCTTCATTCCCAGACTGCAGTCGGCATTGCCGTTTTCAATCTTGCGGATAATGAGGGCCGTTAGTGCATCGGTCATCAGGCTGTCGTTGTCAATGGTCATGCCCTGCACGGTCATGTCCTTCACCTCGTCTACTGTCCACGTGCTCGAACGAAGGGCTTCTAGCTCCTTCATGTTCTTAATGTAGTTGTAGATGCCGAAGGCGCTGCCGCATACCGAAAAGAGTAACACGATGGAAATGATTATTTTCTTCATCTTTTCCTTTTTATTAGCGAGTCTTAAACCTCAAGAGCACCAATAATTTCCTTAACGCTCTTAAAGCCGTGGCGTTCCAAATAGTCGTCAATACCCTTGGCTACCTTTACGGTGATGGCTGGGTCGATGAAGTTGGCTGTACCGATTTCGATGGCCGATGCACCGGCAAGCATGAATTCAATGGCGTCGGTTGCGTTCATAATACCGCCCAAACCAACTACCGGAATCTTAACCGCCTTGGCTACCTGCCAAACCATGCGCAAGGCAACTGGCTTAACGCATGCGCCAGACAAACCACCGGTAACGGTAGAAAGCAATGGCTTACGCTTTTCGGCGTCGATGGCCATACCCATAAGGGTGTTGATCAGGCTAACGCTGTCGGCACCAGCAGCCTCGGCCGACTTTGCAATTTCTGCAATGTCGGTAACGTTAGGCGTAAGCTTAACGATGAGGGTCTTGTTGTAGACCTTACGTACGGCACCTACCACCTTTTCTACCATAGGGCAGCTTGTTCCAAAGCTCATGCCGCCTTCCTTCACGTTAGGGCAGCTAATGTTAAGCTCAATGGCGTTAATCTTTTCAAGTGCGTTCACACGTTCGGCGCAGGCAATGTAGTCGTCGATAGAGTGGCCGGCTACGTTGACGATGACCTGTGTGTTCAAGTCCTTAAGCTGTGGGTATGTGTGCTCTGCAAAGTAGTCTACGCCCTTGTTCTGCAAGCCAACGGCATTAATCATGCCCATTGGGGTTTCTGCCAAACGTGGGTAAGCGTTACCTTCGCGGTGGTGTAGGGTGGTGCCCTTAACTATGATGCCGCCAATCTCTTCAAGGTTGACGAAGTCTGCAAATTCAAGTCCGAATCCGAAGGTGCCAGAAGCGGTCATAACCGGATTCTTAAGAGTCAAATTGCCTATGTTGGTGGTTAAATCTGCCATTTTAAGTCGTTTATGTTGAATACGGGACCATCGGTGCAAACGCATTTGTGGCCTTCTTGAGTTTCAGTTACGCAGCAAAGGCAAGCGCCCAAGCCACACGCCATTTTGTTTTCGAGCGAAACCTCGCAGCAAATGCCCTCGCTCTTGGCATATTTTGCAACGGCCTTCATCATTGGTGTTGGGCCGCAAACATATATCTTGTCGAACTTTTCCTTGTTAAGAATGCTGTGGTTGGTTACGAAGCCCTTCTCGCCAAGGCTACCGTCTTCGGTAGTCACGTAAAGCTGTCCGTTCTTCTCGAAGAGGTCCTGTTCTAGCAGCATGCTCTTGGTGCGTGCACCCAAAAGGAATGTTGGGGTTGTGCCTTCTGCCTTTAGGGTAGAGCCCAGCATAAGCATTGGGGCAACACCAACGCCACCACCTACCAAAAGTACCTTCTTGCCCTTTGCTGCAGCGGTGTCGAAACCGTTGCCAAGCGGAACTACGCAGTTAAGGGTATCGCCCTTCTTTAGTTCGCCAAGCTTGCGGGTACCGTTGCCCACCTTCTGCACCAACAACCACATTTCGTTGTTTGCGCGGTCGACGTAGTTAATGGAAATAGGGCGGCGAAGGAAGGTGTTCGGTTCATTCTCAACCTTCACTTCTACAAACTGTCCGGGTTTCATCTCGGGCAATTGTTCTGGTGCTTTCAGCTTTAGCAAGATGGCGTTGTTTCCCATCTCTTCGTTACTGCTAACGCTGAAATCGATGATGTATTTCTTCATTATATAGTGTTTATTTCTTTCTTACGGATGCGTGGTTACAGACGTGCGTCTACAAGGTCGCGCGGCACGTTGCCCTTCACGTCGAAAATGATGGCGCCGTTGTTTTTCTGGCGCTGGAAGTCGAAACTGTTGAACTGTTCGTGCGAAACGGCTACTATTACGGCGTCGTAGAGGTTGCCGTTGGTGTCGGTCTTCAGTTCAATGTCATATTCCGCCTTTACTTTGTCGAAGTTTGCCCAAGGGTCGCACACGTCCACTTCTAAACCATATTCGTTCAGTTCGCGGTAGATGTCAATTACCTTGGTGTTGCGGGTGTCTGGACAGTTTTCCTTAAAGGTGAAACCCAAAATCAGTGCCTTGGCACCTTTCAGCTTCGAACCCTTGCCTATGAGCAGCTTAATCACTTTTTCGGCTATGAACTTTGCCATGCCGTTGTTCACGTGTCGGCCGCTTAAAATAACTTCGGGGTAGTAGCCTAGGCTGATGGACTTGTGTGCAAGGTAGTAAGGGTCTACGCTAATGCAGTGGCCACCCACTAGTCCTGGCTTGTAGTGTAGGAAGTTCCACTTGGTTGAAGCGGCTTCAAGCACGTCGTTCGTGTCTATGCCTATGCGGTCGAAGATGAGCGAAAGTTCGTTGATGAACGATATGTTGATGTCTCGCTGGGCATTCTCTATGGCTTTGGCTGCCTCGGCTACCTTAATGTTTGGTGCAAGGTAGGTGCCTGCGGTTATAATGCTGGCATAGAGTTGGTCTACCTTCTGCGCAACTTCTGGGGTTGAACCCGAGGTCACTTTCCTTATCTTGGTCAAGGTGTTCTCCTTGTCGCCCGGATTAATGCGTTCTGGCGAATAGCCGCAGAAGAAGTCGACGTTATATTTTAAACCTGATGCCGATTCCAATACCGGCACACAGGCTTCTTCCGTACAACCCGGATAGGTGGTCGACTCGTAGATGACGATGTCGCCCTTCTTCAACACGCAACCTATCGACTTGCTGGCCGAAAGCAGTGGCGCAAGGTCTGGGTTGTTCGACTTGTCTATTGGGGTTGGAACGGTTACTATATAGTAGTTACACGTTTTAAGTGCTTCTAATTCAGATGTTAGGGTTATTTTTCCGTTGGCTAGTTCTTCCTTCAGTGTGTCTAGGTCAGCTTCCAGTGTCTGGTCGTTGTTGCCTTTCAGTTCTTCCACACGTTTCTTGTTAATGTCGTAGCCAACAACCTGGTAGAGTTTGGCAAATTCCACGGCAAGTGGTAGGCCTACGTAGCCTAAACCTATTACTCCTATTTTTATGACTTGCTCTTTCGCGTCCACCTTTCTGTTGTTTTACTCCCCAAATTTAACAAATTATGCGCTCTTTATGAAATAAGAATGCCCCTAATTTGTGCGCTATAATCAGCGTTTTCGTCTAAAAATCGTCTTTTTTTGCAGAAAAGTACCTACTTAAATGTTCGTTTCTCCTAAAAAGTGTATCTTTATAGCATCTATTTTAGCTGAAAAACAATTATACTTTAAATCTTAAACGAAAGTAGTCATGAAAAAACTTGCAATATATCTTCTGCTCGCGCTTGGTTTGTCGGCCTGTTCTACGCCTGCCGACCATTTCGACCGCGTTTGGGGGCTTAACACCAAAGTGTCGGCCAATACGCTAAAGGCTTTCAATTCTAACGATCCCGATGCTTTCAAGCAGTTGCTTGCCGACATCGACAAGGTGGTTGCCGAATTTAATTCCTTCGACGCCTACAACGACGAAGATTCGGTCTATGTTTATGCCAAGGCCAATGCCGAATTTACGTCGCGCTTCCTGCACGAGCATCAGGCTGCTATCTTAAGGCACGAATCGGGCATTGGTGCTCGTTACATCGACTCAACTACACTAATAAACGAAAGGTTGAAGGCGGCTGCCATGGCGTTTATGAAGGAATACGATCTCAACGTCGAATTTCAATAATCAGAAATTAACACAAGACATAAAAAGGAACCGGATTGCCTCTTATCCGATTCCTTTTTTTATTGCTGTTGGTTGCCCACCTTTGTGCCCGAATGGGTATAGTGTTTCAACCTACTTTTCTAATTATTTCAGCCAGTTTTTCCTTCGTAAAGAACACCGGACATGTGTATAGCGGATTTGCTTCCTTTTCTGCCCAAGTGGCCATCTTTTCAACGTTTGCATCTTCTAGCACGTCAAACTTTTCGGGTATTCCCATCTGCTTGTTCATCGCCTTCAGGTTTTCAATGAATGCCAACGCTTTTGCGTGCTTGTCGCCATCGCATTTAAGGCCAATGGCATCGCAAAGGTCTGCCAGTTCCTGGTCGCACTTGGGTAGGTAACCTTCAAGCACATGGGGCAGGATAACGGCGTTAGCCAGTCCGTGCTGAATGTGGTACTGTCCGCCAAACGTGTGTGCAATGGCGTGGACATAACCCACACAAGCCACCGTAAAGGCAATGCCGGCGTTGTACGAAGCTACCAGCATCTTCTCTCGCGCCTCAAGGTCGTTGCCGTCGTTGTAGGCACGTTGCAGGTGTTTGAAGATGTCGCACAGGGCACTCAAGGCCATTTCTTTAGTGTGCTTTATGTGGTAAGGCTTGTTCAAGTAAGCCTCAATGGCATGCGTAAGGGCATCCATGCCCGTGTAGGCGGTTAGGTTTGCAGGCAAGCTGGTTGTTAGGTTAGCGTCTAGCACCGCAATGTTAGGGCAGAGCACGGGGTCGTTAATGGCATATTTCTTGCCAATCTTGTCATCGGTTACAACCGCCGCAACCGTACATTCCGAACCTGTTCCTGCTGTGGTCGGAACGGCTACGAAGAACGGAATTTCGCGCAATACCTTCATCACGCCGCCCAGCTTCTCAAGGCTCTTGTTGGGGCGTGCAATGCGGGCTCCCATAGCCTTGGCCGCATCCATGTTCGACCCTCCACCTATGGCTACAATGCCGTCGCAGTTGTTGGCATTGTATTGGCGTACCATTTCTTCTATTTGGCTGATTGGCGGGTCGGGTGTGACTTCGGCAAACAGGTGCGATGATGCTAGGGCATTGCGTAGGGTAGTCACTGCTTCCGACTTTCCCACTCTCGGACCTGTCACAATCATCGGCTTCTTTACACCGTTGTTGGCTAGCAGTTGCGGTAGTTGCTCAATGCTGCCTTGTCCGCTAACAACCTTGGGTTGGCGGTGGGGCATAAGCTGGTTTACAACTGAAAATACGCCTTGAAAAATTCTGCTGTATAGTTTGCTGCTCATTGTTTTATAATGGATTTTTTGTAGCTGTTTCTTACACCTTTTCAATCTTGCACTTGTGCTCCTTTGTCTTCTCGTCGTAGTTGATGCCAACGAACAAGATGTCGCCGTTGTAGTTGTTGAGTGCCTGGCAGTAGTTCTTGTCCCTAATCTGTTTCAGGGCACTTTCGGCGCTCTTGTTGTGTTTCAGTTCCACCACCATTGCCGGAATGTTGGGCACGTAGGGAATGAAGACGATGTCGGCATAGCCCTTGCCTGTCGGCATTTCCTTAACAACCGTGTAGCGGGTGTTGGCATAGAAGTAGGCAAGGCTGATGGCGCTCTGGAAACAGTGCTCGTCGTTGTAGGTCAGGTTGCTTGTCACCTCGCAATGGGCGGCGTCTAGCGCCTTTGCAACGGCTTCTTCGTTGCCGTTAATGGTGTCGTCGAGCAGTCGTTTCGAGTTGTTGACCAAAGCCATTACCGAACTGTATTTCTTCTCGTCTTCAATGGCGTTTATCCATTCGTTCTGCACCTCCATGTTGGGTATGTAGCAAGTCTTGTCAGCCCTGTTGTAGCAGAGGTAGCCCAAGTGGATAAGGTAGGTGAAGGCGTTGTCCTTGTTGTCAATCGAGTCAAGGGTGTTCTTGAATTTTGTCACGTTAACGGGCACGCTTTCCCCCGCAATCATGTTAATGACGTCTTGCTTAATGCCGTCGAAGTCCATCATTATGTAGTCCTTAAGGACTTCAAACGAGCTGGTGGCAGTCCAATAGCTGTCAAACTCTTTCGACTCAATGGCTCTGACTACCGAAAGCGGATTAAACAGTTCAACGGTAGGCGACATTTTGTAGCCGTCGTACCAGCGCTTGCATTCTTCTATGTCAAGCCCATGCTGGTTGCACAAGTCAATCACTTCTTCTTTGGTAAAGCCAATCATGCCGGCAAATTGTTGTGCATCAATCATCGTGTATTCTCTAAACTCGTTCAGTTTAGACTGTACCTTGTCGCGCACGATGGGTATGATGCCGGTAATGTAGGCTAGGGCAAAGGCAGGACGTAGGGTGCTGTCTTTGAATAATGAGTTAAGGAATGAAAGGTAGCTTTGGAATATGGATTCTGAAACTTGTTCACGGACTAGCACGTCGTACTCGTCGATGATGATGACGAATTTCTCTTGAAGTTCTTCGTAAACATTTAAGATGCAGGAAGCCAACGAACTATTGTCTTCAAAATGAATGCTAGGAAATTCCTTCCTGAATTCTCCTAACAACTTACTTTGTATATAGTCCAGTAAGACATTTTGTTTTTTCTCTTGAATAGCCCTTTGGTACCATCCGTTCAAGTCCAACTTAATGACGTTGAACCTGTTAAGGTTCTTGTCGAAATCGGCAACTTTGCCGATTTTCATCTTGCTGAAAATCTCCCTGGTGTCGCATCCCTTGCTGTAGTAGGCCGAAATCATGTTGCCAGCCATGCTCTTGCCGAAACGGCGGGCTCGAGACATGCAGACAAAGTCATTCCTCGAACTGACCATTTTGTTCAGTTCATCTATAACTAACGACTTGTCTACATAAATGGTTGCGTTCATGTCGTCAAGAAACGCATCTGCATTCGGATTCAGATATATGCCCATAATCTACCTAATTTAAAGGATGTGCAAATATAACGAAAAAGGTCGGCATTTTCACACCGACCTAATTATCAATTGACATCGTCCAGTCATGGCTACGCGCCATCGTGCATGGGCGTGTTACGCCTTTTCAATCTTGCACTTGTGTTCCTTTGTCTTCTCGTCGTAGTTGATGCCAACGAACAAGATGTCGCCGTTGTAGTTGTTGAGTGCCTGGCAGTAGTTCTTGTCCCTAATCTGTTTCAGGGCACTTTCGGCGCTCTTGTTGTGTTTCAGTTCCACCACCATTGCCGGAATGTTGGGCACGTAGGGAATGAAGACGATGTCGGCATAGCCCTTGCCTGTCGGCATTTCCTTAACAACCGTGTAGCGGGTGTTGGCATAGAAGTAGGCAAGGCTGATGGCGCTCTGGAAACAGTGCTCGTCGTTGTAGGTCAGGTTGCTTGTCACCTCGCAATGGGCGGCGTCTAGCGCCTTTGCAACGGCTTCTTCGTTGCCGTTAATGGTGTCGTCGAGCAGTCGTTTCGAGTTGTTGACCAAAGCCATTACCGAACTGTATTTCTTCTCGTCTTCAATGGCGTTTATCCATTCGTTCTGCACCTCCATGTTGGGTATGTAGCAAGTCTTGTCAGCCCTGTTGTAGCAGAGGTAGCCCAAGTGGATAAGGTAGGTGAAGGCGTTGTCCTTGTTGTCAATCGAGTCAAGGGTGTTCTTGAATTTTGTCACGTTAACGGGCACGCTTTCCCCCGCAATCATGTTAATGACGTCTTGCTTAATGCCGTCGAAGTCCATCATTATGTAGTCCTTAAGGACTTCAAACGAGCTGGTGGCAGTCCAATAGCTGTCAAACTCTTTCGACTCAATGGCTCTGACTACCGAAAGCGGATTAAACAGTTCAACGGTAGGCGACATTTTGTAGCCGTCGTACCAGCGCTTGCATTCTTCTATGTCAAGCCCATGCTGGTTGCACAAGTCAATCACTTCTTCTTTGGTAAAGCCAATCATGCCGGCAAATTGTTGTGCATCAATCATCGTGTATTCTCTAAACTCGTTCAGTTTAGACTGTACCTTGTCGCGCACGATGGGTATGATGCCGGTAATGTAGGCGAGGGCAAAAGCTGGGCGTAGGGTGCCGTTTTTGAATAGATTGTTCAGAAATGATAGATAGGTCAGAAACAAATTTTCAGTCACTTGTTCACGAACTAGCACGTCATACTCGTCGATGATGAAGACGAATTTCTCACCGGTTTTAGCATATACTTTAAGGATGCATTCTTCTATTACATCGTTTTCGTCGAATTTTATTGTCGGAAATTCCTCAACAAATTCTTCTCTTAACGCTTTATGAATGTCGGTAAAGAGTTCATCCTTTCTGTTTTTCTGAATAGATCTTTGGTACCATCCGTTCAAGTCCAACTTGATGACGTTGAACCTGTTAAGGTTCTTGTCGAAATCGGCAACTTTGCCGATTTTCATCTTGCTGAAAATCTCCCTGGTGTCGCATCCCTTGCTGTAGTAGGCCGAAATCATGTTGCCAGCCATGCTCTTGCCGAAACGGCGGGCTCGAGACATGCAGACAAAGTCATTCCTCGAACTGACCATTTTGTTCAGTTCATCTATAACTAACGACTTGTCTACATAAATGGTTGCGTTCATGTCGTCAAGAAACGCATCTGCATTCGGATTCAGATATATGCCCATAATCTACCTAATTTAAAGGATGTGCAAATATAACGAAAAAGGTCGGCATTTTCACACCGACCTAATTATCAATTGACAAACTTACTCACCCCCGTTCATTATCTGTCCCGCCTCACCAAAGCAAAGCCAAAATTCGCCGTGCGCATTAATTTCGTGTCATTAGCAACGCCCCGGCGTTCATTCGCGAAATTCCCACACCACCTATTCGTGAAATCCGTGCAATTCGTTGATGCCCATCTGTTGTGCGTCTCGCCCGAGGTTGAAACCTTATCCTTGCATCTTCGTTTCCACCATTCGTCAGCGCTGAAGGCGCGTCATCTTCCAGCCGAGTGCGTGAGCGCTCGGTTAAAGTTCACGGCGTAGGGGAGCGCTGAAAGTGCGACATCCTTCTTTTATTTCATGTCTTACAATAAGTTGTGGCAATTATCAATAACTACTTACGCATTGAATTATAAATAATATGCACCCAATTTGTCTTTTCTTTTTTGTTTTTCTCTTCGTTATTTTGTAATGAAGCTTTCAGATGGGAAATTTGTTTCTCTTTTTCCAATTTTAAATTATGCTGAATTGCGGATCTTACAGATTCTTTTAGGTCAAGAGTACAGGATAACTCTAATAAATAATGAAGCAATTCATTATTCCAGCAATCTGGAAATTTTGCAAAAAACATTCTTACATCACTAGAATTATTCAGATTCATTATCTGGTTATCAATATACATCTTACCGCTTTTATTTGCTGCGATTGATTTCTCTTTTTTATTATTTGATACATTAGCTTTTATTTCCTCTTTGCTAATCTCTTTTTGGGGAGTCGCAGGTGGTGTATAAACCAAAACCTGAACTTTATTCTTTTTGGCTTTTTTCCCCTTTTTTGCTTTTCTTTCTCTTTTTGCCTCTCTTTCCCATTTAGCAATCAAACCTTCGTTTTCCAGCCTAACTGTATATACAATTTTCGAAGATTCAGATCTTGCCGTTGTTGACTTTGGTTTATCTTTTTGACCTTTTTGACACAAAAATAATAGCCTTTCTTTGCCGTCTCTCTTGTCCTTCTCTAAAAACGGTTCGTAATTATCTTTAAAATAGGAAACAAGCAAACTATTGGAAATTTTTGCTATTATCTGATTTTCAATATCTAATGAAAAATATGAATCTCTTTCCTTTTGACGTAAAAAGTCTGCTATCAACTTATTAATTGATTGTTCAGTATCAAGGGGAAGAAACTTTAACAGGTCCAATTGTGTCATATAATTCGACTTATAATTTTGAAAGAACCTCCAAATCTAAAGCTACATGTCCGTTTAAAATCGTTCTCAAAGACTCTATAACTTGTTGTCTGGACTCTCTTATTACTTTATCTTCTGGCGTTAATGTCTTCATGTTCTTTTCAATTAATCATTAATGTCGTGGATGTTTCCCTCTAATGCTAAAAGTGTTTTGTATTAAGGAGTCTTACCCCCTCACCACGCCCAAAACTTCGGCCACAACCCTCACGTCGTCTTCTTCGTTGAGTTCTATTGGGCTGTAGTCTTTATTGAGAGGGTAGAGGGTGATCGACTTTCGGCTGCCGTCGGCATTCTTTTCGCTACGGTATTCCTTAATGGTGTAGCGGCCGTCGTAGTCGCTGTCGAACTCGCTTATTTGTGCAATCACCATCTTTCCGTTGCGGCTGCCGGCGCTTTGTGGCGTGTAGAAACGGCAGATGACCATGTCGCCATCTTCTATTTTCGGTTGCATAGATTGTCCCTTGGCTTGACATACGAAATAGGTCTCGTCTCCCTTTGGATGCACGCCGCTGCCTTCTATGCTTAACCAACCTTTCACGCTTGGTAACTCGTTGTCTTCAAACGCTCCACAAGCTGCTTTTAGGTTGAAGACTGGCAGATGTGTGACGTACTTGTCGGCTTCGGCAACCTCTTCTACTATCTCTGCCATTGGCTTGATGTTCTCTGGCTGAACTGCCTCGCTCTTGGCGGTTGCTCCGCCTAGGTTAAGTGCTGGCAGTTGATTAACAATGGCAATGGTCTTCACGCTGACGTTGATGACGCTCAACAACAAGTCTAAAATGTAACGTGGCTGATTGTGCTCCTTACTCCAATCGTTACAGTCGTTCTTTATTAGGCTGTCTTTGTCTGTGGTTACCGCATAGCGTTCCATAATCCATTCAATAGCACTCTTGCCATTCACCACATAATCGTAAGCTTCTGCAGGGATGTTCTCGATGGTGATGTGCGAATTGTAGACAATGGTGCTTGGCTTGTCCTTTGCCTTTTTACCTGTTGGGAAGCGCATCTTCTCCACTTTGTAATAGTTGAAAGCATCGCCGTTCAAAATGGTTTCACCAGTCTCTTCGTCAATACAGTTTTCGTGCTTTTGGGTTTCTGTAACCTTCACCTCTGGGCATGGTTCCACTTGCTCGTAATTGAGGTGAAGTTCTGCCAATGCACGACCTGCCTTACTGAACGCTACAAAGTTAGCAACTTTATCTACAATTGGTATGCGTGGCAACGATTTTCTTAAATCGTCAGCAAAACGTGTGCGGTATTCTTCTGAATGGAGTATGCCATACACATAGTAGAAGATGTCTTCTTTGCTTATGCTGGTCAAGTTACCATAACGGCTACGGACTTCCTTCAAAATCCAGTCGCTGATGCCATCATGTCTGATGTATTTGCCTTCGCCATCTTCTTGCTCAAACAATTCCAACTGGTTCCCTGCTTTCTTTTCTCCTCGCTCTTCGTACCAATAGAGAGGGAAACATTGTGTTGCCGAATGTAATCCCAAATCCGGAAGTAGTCCTGTTATAATTAAAGAAAAGTCTTTATTATTACCAATTCCAGGAACTGTTATTATCAAATTATCAGTACTTTTTTCTGGTAATATTTGAGGTAACAAGTAAATCATATCATTCATATACTTGTCAAAATATCCATGCTGTCTGGTGAATGGTCTATAAAGAGATTCCCTTACAGAAGAATTGGTGAATTTAATTTCAACATTTTTTTCACAAAAGTTTATTAAACTTCTGTTCCATGAACCTTTTGTGGAGTCATATTTCAATATATCTCTTAGAGATGCATTTGAGCCATTATTCTTCTGAGTAATGAAATTCATTCTGTTTTCATTATAGAATGCAATGCTCTCTTTTAACTGACATTCTAACTGTCTTTCGTTAAAACAATAGCACCATGCATCTCGAGCTGTTGCTAAGCCTCTACTATATATCGGATTAAAGATAGTCTGCTTATTACTTTTATCATCCTTATCACCAATCATAATCAGTGTATCAAACACCCCATCTCTCTGGTTAATCCAGTCGTATTTATCGTTAGGCTCAATTATCTGCCAATCAATCTTACCAGAGCCAAGACTTCTAAACTCCTTAACCTTCTTTAGTTTGTCTTCTCTCGACAAATAGTCGCCAATATCGTGATAATGGATAACCGCTTTTTTGTTTTCTGCCTTCGGATTCTTTACCAAGAATGTGATAGCAATAGGGGTGCGGCTACCACTACCAAAAATCTTACCTCCTTCTTTACGGCTCAATTCGCCTGAAGTTCGCTGATTACCCCTTAAATTCAACACATATATACTGCTGAACTCGTCTTCGAAACACTTACGCATACCGTCTTGAGCATTGCCATCTAACCATGCGCCATTACTGATGAAGGCAACGATACCACCATCTTTGTTACCATTTGCATTGATTCGGTCACTCGCCCAACGGAAGGCTTTGATATAACTATCGTAAAGTGAGTTCTTGTTTGTTGCACTGGTGTTCTTTGCGTAGGTGCTTGCTATTCTTGAATCCAATTTTTCATAACTCAAATTCTGTGCATTATCGTTAGCAGACTTCTGTCCTACCGAATACGGTGGATTGCCAATCACAACCCTAACCGGAGCTTTCTTCTGTTTCTTCAAACGCTCCGAGTTTTCTGGGAACAACTGACTGAAGATGTCGTTGTCGCCCGTTTCGTTCAATTGGAAGGTGTCGGTCAAGCAAATACCATCGTATGGTAAGTATTGGTCACGCTTAACAATATCGTGGAACACACTCTCAATGTTTACGTCGGCAATGTAGTAGGCGAGCAAGACGATTTCGTTACAATGTATCTCGTTCAGATACTTGCGCTCCAAGTCTTCTTTCTTAATCAATCCACTCTGCATCAAGCGGGTGATGAATGTACCTGTGCCGGTAAACGGATCCAAAATGTGGACATTTTCTTCGGTAAGACTTGTGTCAAACTCTTGCTTTAGAATGTCGTTCACACTGCGGATGATGAAGTCCACACACTCTACAGGCGTGTAGACAATACCCAACTTCTCCACAGTAAGCGGGAATGCTCCCTTAAAGAACTTTTCATACAGGCTCTTAATAATGCTCTGCTTACCCTCTAGGTTGTCTATGTTGGTTACGTTGCGTTTTACCGAATCGTAGAACTTTTCGAGCACGTCAAGGTCTTTGGTCAATCCCTTGTCTTCCAAAAGTTCAACCATGTGCTGCATGCTGCGGCTGACGGCATTGTTCCTTACGAACTCATATTCAGCGAACAACGCATCGAACACTGGGCGGGTTATCAGGTGCTGGGCAAGCATTTCAATGGCTTGTGGGCCATCAATGCTGTCGTTGATGTTCTTCTTCAAACCTTCCAAGAAGTTCTCAAACTCTTCTTTGTGGACACCCTCCTTCAACACCATCTGGGTAATGCGGGCTATAAAGTTCTTGGCAACTTCGCCAACCTCTTTCGCCCAGTTCTCCCAATAAAGTCGGTCACCACATTTCTCTACCAACTTGGCATAAATACCTTCCTTCAGTTCTCCAAAACGGAGGGTGAGCTGCTTGCCTACTTCATCAGCACCAAGCACTACAGCATCGTCGGCATCTTGCTTGTCGTCGTCGCCCCCCAACGCTACGCCACCAATGGTAATCTTGCGTGATGGGTCGTCTGTCGGATCGTTCTTCTTCCTGTTTAGGTTAATTTTATTTACCTCGGCATTGAAGTTGTCGTCGTGGCTTCGCAATGCGTTCAATATGCTCCAAACCACCTCGAAGGTGGTACTGTTGTTCAACACCTCTTCCGGCTTCTGGTTTTCGTCCACCACAATAGGAATGATGATGTAGCCGTATTTCTTCTCTTCAGGGGTTCCCTTCTTAAAGTTTCGCATAATTCGGCCCACACTCTGCACGACGTCGACCTGGCTGTTACGGGCCGATAGGAACAACACGGCATCGAGGGCTGGCACATCCACTCCCTCGCTCAAGCACCTTACGTTGGTTATTACCTTGCAGACGTTCTCGTTTTCGGGTTCTTCTCTTAACCACTGCAATTTTTCATTGCGTTGCATCGAGTCCATGCTGCCATCTATGTGTTTGGCTTCAATCAATACGGCTTTGTTCTTCTCGCTATCGTTCAGGCTGTTGTAATAGTCTTGCGAGAGTTGTGGCAACACGGCAGCCACGTTCTTCGATGTTCCCGGCTTGCCCAAGTCGCCAATTGACGAACAGAAGGCAAGCGCGCGGTGCATTTTCCTTGGGTCCACTTCCCAAGTCTTGCCGCCATCGCCTTTCACTTGTTTCGCAAGGCCGTTTATAACGCCAATCAGCTTGGTTGTGTCGTCAAAGTCAAATTCCTTACTCAAGGGATTTTCCACTTTCTCCTTAATGTTTGCCGGTAGGTCGCTACCGTTAACTGTCAGCACCAACACCTTATAGTCGGTCAGTAATCCATGTTCTACCGCATAGCTGAAGTTCACGCGGAAGAACTCCTTTCCATAGATGTCTTCATCGTCCATCGAGAAGAGGATCGCATCCTTTTCTGCCGCCTTCTTCTGTGCACTTTCGCCATAAAGGCGTGGGGTAGCGGTCATGTACAGGCGCTTCTTGCCCTGCACATTCTTGTCGTCGTGTATCTTGGTGAAACTGCTTTCGTTGTCTCTGTCCTTCATTACACCTGTTGTGCGGTGCGCCTCGTCACAGACTATATAGTCGAAGACGCCATACTCGCCGTTTGTTTCCTTCAAGATGGCTTTCTGCGCTTCACTTACGGCATCCACACTCTGGTAGGTGCTGAACACCACCACCATGCCATTGCCTTGCTCGCTGTACTTTCTGTAGAGCTTCAGCTGTTTTGCAATGGTGTCTGCATTCGTGGTTGCAGGCAACGGCAAGTCTATTATGCTGTCTTCCTTGTCGTCGAAGTTGTTGTTCTTTTTGGTAATCTTGCTGCTCTTGCTGTCGCTACAGATGCAGACTGCCTTAAACGGTTTCTTGCTGTCGGCACTCCAGTCGTTCAGTGCCTGGCCAAGCAAGGCAATGCTTGGCACCATAAACAGAATTAGTCCCTTGCTGTCGGTCAGCTGTTCCACAAGGTTCAGCGCCGTGTAGGTCTTACCCGTACCGCAAGCCATAACCAGCTTGCCTCGGTTGTTACCTTCCTCAACGAAGTGGGTTCTTGCCTTGCTTATGGCCTTCAGCTGGTGCTCCATCAGTTGTTTGCCAGCCAAGCGTGCATCGTTGCCCTGGCTGCCACCTTCCAGCTTGGCCCAGTCCACCGGACTCATTTCCAAGTCCTTCAATCCTATGCGCTGAACGGGTGGATTCTGGTTGGCTATTGTTTGTGTGGCAGTAGGTCCCCAATGGTCGGTGGTCGAAATCCATAGTCTAATGCTGAAGCCTACAGTCTTCAAGGTGACCTCGTCGGTGAAACTCTTGCTCGAAGTAGAAAGGAAGGTGTCTACTGCAGGTTTGTCAATAATGGCGTTTTCGTCATAGCACTTGCACTGTATAGCCCAATATTCGCCCTCGTCGGTGCGTGCCACAAGGTCTATGCCGGTGTCTTTCCCGCCAAATTCGGCTTTTGCCGGAAATTCTTCCCACAGCCACACTTTTTCTAGTAGGTTGCAGTACCGAGGGTCCGATTTCAGCCATCTTTGCATCAGTTTTTCAAAGAATGCACCTTTTTGGCGTTCGGTTACAGAATGCTGTCTAATTTTAGCGAGAATGTCGAAAATGCTCATGGTTTATAGCTCTTTTCCGACCTGATGGCGAAGAGCCTAAACCGAACACACAAGGGCTGTTTGCCTGAAAAAAAGGCGCAGAAATTCCCTTACCCGCCGAAAAGCGCTCTTTTCGGCGGGTTAAATAGTTGTTCAATTGGGTAGGTGGGCTCGTCCCCAACTGGGTCGGTTGGGTTAGAGCGTTCTGCTATTCCATATCATGCAAACAAATAGGGCCTGACTAAACACACGAAGCGTGGGCAAATGCTTACCTACGCTTCGGGTGCTTGGCCAGACCCTCATATACAGATAAACACCACCCACGCAAGGCGCGGGCGTTGCTTTTATCATTCTGTATATGAACTTCTTTGCGGCCAAGCTTTGAAGCGTTTCCAGAATAAATAGCGACGCTATTAATTGAATTTCGTATGTCACAACTATGTCCCTAAAAATAGGGTGCAAAGTGCCTTGCAAAAATAAGCAAACGTGAAAAAAATCACAATATCTCCCTACTATCCATTATCAACATTTTCCTTATTTTTATTGCTAATGTTCCTGTTACCTTATTCCTTCACCTAGATTCCCGTCATTTCAACGTTAGCAACCTTCAAATGCGCATAAGCGCATTCAATTCGTGTCAATTCGTCCCGCCTGGCGTATGCGTGCACGAGCATGACTATTGTCGCGGTGGGGCTCTGTCCCACCGCAATTCTCACAGGCGGGGCTCTGTCCCGCCTCACCAAAACAAATATGCGCATAGCGCATTAAATTCGTGTCATTAGCAACGCCCCGGCGTTCATTCGCGAAATATCCTTACCCACCAACCATCCGTGAAATCCGTGCAATTCGTTGATGCCCATCTGTTGTGCGTCTCACCCGAGGTTAAACCCACGGGCTATACGCATACGTCGCGCCTTCAGCGCTGTCCCTGCAACCTCATCTCTTCACCTAGATTCCCGTCATTTCAACGTTAGCAATCTTCAAATGCGCATAGCGCATTAAATTCGTGTCATTAGCAACGCCCCGGCGTTCATTCGCGAAATATCCTTACCCACCAACCATCCGTGAAATCCGTGCAATTCGTTGGCGACCATCTGTTGCGGCGTCTTGCCCGGGTTGAAACCTCGGGCTACGCATATCTCGTTCCTCTCAAAACAAGCATTCCCTCACTGCCAAGTCAGCAAAAAGTTTTCCACTGAAAATGCTCTCCTTGTGCGTCATTCCCGCCTCGGTTCCATAGTATAGGATGAACGGCTTGCCCTGTTGTTGGCTGAAAAAGATAGCTTCATCTACCAGCGTGCGGTCGCCCTTGCATTCAAACAAGATGCGGTTGGTGTCGTGATTGTCGAGGAAGAGAAACAGCTTGAACCCCCTCGGATACCTGGCAAAGTGATGTCTGACCTCCTTCTCTAGCTGCCTGTTGTCCAGTATGCGCTCGCCCTTGGCAATGTGCGAAAGCAAGATGTCGCGGTAACGGAAATCGAGAATCCCGTCCAACTCGCCCACATAGTCCCTTTGCAGTTCCTCTTGGCTGATGCCATGGTGCTGCTTGTGCCAAATGTTTTTAAGGTGTGTGGTTGCCATTAGGGTAGTGTCTATGCCAATTCCCCATGCTTCGCCAAAGAAGACCTTCTTCGGAAACGCCTGTTTCATCTCCTTCATCCAGTACCGCCAGAATGCGAACGAAGGACCAATAATGTGGTCAATGCGTAAACCGTCGAAACCCAATCCGCACCAATATTTTGCCACATCGGTCATGTAGTCTCTGGCTTCGTGAAAGTCGAGGTTCAACTTGGGAAGTTCGTCAAAGTTAAGGAACGATTTATAGGTGCCGTTGGCATTGAAGTAGAACCAATTGCGGTAGCGGCTACCTGGGTGCGACTTCGCCTCGGTGAAGAACGGATGTGTAAAGTCGCAGTGGTTGGGAACGAAGTCGGTTACGATGTGCATGCCGTGGCTGTGCACTATCTCAATCAGTCGCTTAAGGTCGTCGAGGGTGCCGAAGTGCGGATCGACTTGCTCAAAGTCGGTAATGTGGTAGCCGTGGTAGTTGCGGCTGGTGCAGATGGGCGACAGCCACAGGGCATTGTAACCCAGTTCCTGAATGTAGTCGAGCCGCTCGGTTATGCCGTTAAGGGTTCCACCCAGAAACTTGTTCTCATTTTTCAGTTGCTTGTTGCCCGAAAAACGGTCTACCAGAATGTGGTATATGCGTGCATTGTCAATCCAGTTCTTCATTCCTTATCGTTTTAATGTCTTCTAAGAAGCTGTTTAAATTTTTTTATTGGCGAATTTTATGAGAGATTTTTTAGGATAGTTTGAATGGTTTTGAAAGGAGCAATGGGAACTCCATTGTGACTGAAAAACGAATCAAAATAGACAAAAAAGATCCATAAAATGCCCAATAAGAATTACTTCGTAAAATTTTTAAACAGCTTCTAAACGGTGCAGTTTCTTCATGGCGTTCTTCTTTGCACTAGCCAGCCCAGGCTGAAGGCCTTCGTTGTCCATCACGCCAAGAATGGTTTTCAGTTCCGTGCAAAGTTCGGGGTAGAAGGTGCAGAGTTTGGTGGCAAGGTGAATGCACAGTGCCCTTGTACCCACTGGCCATTTTAGGTTGACGATGTTTTCGAGGCAGAAATCGAGCAGGTCGGTACGTATTTCATCCTTGTCAAAATCCATGTCTCTTAACAAGGCTAGCAGCATACGGCGGTTGCTGGTGTCGTCAGTTTTCAGCAGCGTGTCAATCAGTGTATCCTTTCGGGGGACGATGTGCGTTTTGAAATCGGAAGGTAACAGGTGCTGAATGCACCAAAGGGCATTGTTCGAAACCCTCTTGTCGCTATCATCCATAAGGGTGAGTAATGTGTCAATCACCCTCTTGTCGCCGTTTGCCATTTGGACAATCTCGTCTATGTCTTTTTTGTGTATGCGGTCTTTCAACCTTTCTTCTAGTGCCATACTTTTAGCCTTTCTTGCAAAGATAGTCTAACTTTAGCTTTATGCGACCAATAAGTACTCTTTTCTTATCTATCGGGGGGCTCTATAAAAAAGCAGTGGCTGGAAAAAAGCAGTGGCTGGCACCATTTGGTGTCAGCCACTGGCTATATTCAGTTTGCAAGCTTCACTTTACCACTGCACGTACATACATGGTCCATGAACGCATTGCTGTATCTCTTTCTATTTTTGAGTATCCTGCATATTCATTTGGATCAACCTCTATAGCATTGATTTCATTAGAGGTTTTGTCTGACAAGGTCGAAGAACCATAAAAGGTGACTTCTCCAAAATGACTTATGCCAGTCCAGTAGCCTTCATGTGGTAAGAAGATGGTGTTTCCGTTCTCCTAGCTAGTGCCCAACATACCCGTAATTCCGCTGTTGTTGTAGTTGGAAACCTTTTCCCACGTGCAGCCATCAATCAATTCCTTCTGTTCCAAATCGGTTGGTGTACGCCATGCGTCTCCCCAATTAACGGTGGCAGCATCGTCTTCTGGCTCAAGGGTTCGAAGGTTGTCAACAGTACCTTCTTTTTCGTTGATGCAGTACTTTGTGTATTTTCCCGATTCTATATACTTATAATTTCTGTTGATGGCGAAATATGGTTCGGTGTTAGCCCATGCATACTGACTGCCTCTTTCGTCGATGCTTTTTGCTCCCACGTTGTAGGTCGCCCATTTGGTGCCGCTCTTTAAGCCTAGGTCAACATAAGAATAGCCGTCAACCTTTCCGCTTTCCGCTACACCTTCCAATTTTTGACTTTCGTCTTCCACTTCGTAGTTGACTTCCACAACCATTTGGGCGTCGTAACTATGTACTTTACCGTCGGTTGTTTTAATGAACATGGTGTGTTTTTTTACCGTGTTGTTTGCGTGTTCGGTTTCAACACCGTTGGCACTCACTACGGCACGGGCATTTAAGCCGATATAACGCTCCATCCAATAAGAGGCGACACCTTTTGGAGTACAATATAAACAAGAACTATAGTTATTGTAATCAAGTGCGTCCGAAAGTGCGTTCGAAAGGTAGTAGGCGTAACCACCATTGGCTGCATGTTTGTAAAAACGACTCCAGCCTGCAGGAATAAAGATGGTGTTGCCATTTGCATTACTGGTTCCCAAATATCCGTCCTGCTTTGTTCCCTTGAAATCTTCGACGTATTCCCAAATACAACCTTCTGCCAATTCGTCTTGCTCGGTAGGTGTTGGCAAGCGCCAACCATTTCCCCAATTGGCTATAACAGCGTCGTCTTCCGCTTCAAGTACTGTCTTATTATCAACAATGCCATATTTTTCATTGGTGCAGTATTTCGTAAAGTCGTGAGAAATATTGTCCGACTCTGGCTCGCTCCATTTGTAGGTTGCCCATGAAAAATCGTTTTTCGTTTCAGTTTCACCCCAAGCAAAGTAAAGTCCGGTTTCACTTGGTAAGGAAGCCCCCACATTGTAGGTTGCCCACTTTGTGCCACTCTTTAGTCCAAGGTCTACGTAAGAATAGCCGTCAACAGCACCACTCACCGTAAGCCCTTGTGTAGCATCTTTTACCAACATTTCTTCAAAATAGATAGAAGAAATGTCCTTAACTGCAAAGGTGTCATTTGCTCCGTTGGTGGTTATTACATGCATGTTGGCCTTATGCATAGGTTCGCCGCCATCTTCATTGCCACTTTCTTCATTGCCACCTTCTTCATTGCCACCTTCTTCATTGCCACCTTCTTCATTGCCGTTACCTTCTTCCTCCAGCCGGGTGCGTGAGCGCTCGGTCAGTTCCCACGGCGTATGGGAGCGCTGAAAGTGCGACATCCTTGCAATAAAATGAAAAACAACTCGCCTGATAATCAGCGAAAAGAAAAAATAATTGAAAATAATTCCCGAAATAATTTGC
>JAKSKR010000022.1 GCA_024401645.1 Paludibacteraceae bacterium
TAGTAATCATAAGGCTTCGCAGACTTTTTATCCTAAAAAATGTCCTTTAGGCCAATAATTCATAAAGCGTAATTGTCGGGACTATAATACTCTCCCAAAAATAGACAACAACAAATGTGCATGAAAAAGTGTATCTTTGCAAAAGAACTACAATATAGTTAAAAGCAAAAATGGAAATCATAGCTCTATTGTCGCTGGCATTGTTCCCGGCAACTGCGTTCCTTATTTACATTTATCGTAAGGATAAAAAGAATCCCGAACCAATCAGCATGTTGATAAAGGGCATCTTTTATGGAATGCTTTCGTGCTGCTTGTCGTTATTCTTCACCTCTTTTCAGGAAGAGGGCGGTGTTGAAGACGTTGTCGATGCCTTTGTTGGCGCTGCCATTCCCGAAGAATTGGCAAAGCTGATTATGCTTTGGTGGCTTGTGCGAAAGTGTAAGTATTTCGATGAACCGATTGATGGCATTGTTTATGCCGTTTGTGTGGGTATGGGTTTTGCAGGGCTTGAAAATATTGCCTATCTGCTCGACTCTGCCGACATCATTTCCCTTGCAGTTGCGCGTGGCGTGTTCTCCATTCCTGGCCATTTCTGCTTCGCGGTTTGTATGGGCTATTTCTATTCAAAGGCCCATTTCGGCAAGTCGTGGAACATGGTTTACCGTTTCTTGGCCTATTTTGTGCCCATGCTGTTGCACGGCATTTACGACGGGTTGTTAAGTGTGCAAGACGAAGACTTGAATATTATTGCGCTGCCAATCTGGTTGGTTTTCTGCGTGTGGATGTATGCAAAAGCCATTAAACGCATTGGTAAGTTGAATGCGAATGCGGTTAGCGAGAAGGCTTGAATGGTTTAGACTATGGCTACCACGCCGCTGATGGCCATGTAGATGTAGATGATTTTTCGTAGGGCAGGGGCGGGTAAGCGTTCAAATACCTTCGAACCAATGTAGGTGCCCATGCACACCCCCAATATGGCAAACACCCAAGCGTGCCCTACGGTGGCGGTGACGAACCCTTTACCGAAACGTGAAAAACTCATGAAAAGGTTGCCTAGTAAGAAGTAGACTTGTGTTTGTGCAATGTAGTGATTCTTGTCGGGTTCCGATTCTATAAAGTACAGTACGGCTGGTGGACCTTGCATGCCGAAGAATCCGCCCATTAATCCGCTTATCGTTCCCATTCCCAATTGCATGGGTAGGGACGGTTTAATCTTAATTTTTTCCGAGAAGAAGAGGAAGTAGATGCTAAGCGCAATCAATATGATGCCTAGCCCTATCATTAGCCCTTTTCGGTTGATGATGGCGACGTATTGTATGGCAATGAAGGCGAAAACGCAGAAGATGCCGAGCATGGGCAGCACGCGCTTCCAAACAATGTTGTTGCGAGCGTTCCAAGCCACTACGGCCGACTGTGACATGGCTAACAGTCCCGAAAGGGCTGTCGACTCGCCGTAACTGGGTAAGATATAAGGCAAAAGGGTCATGATGAAGATGCCAAAACCAAACCCGCTGACGCGTTGAATGAACGACGCAATGGCTGCGGCGCCTATTAAAATGAGTGTTGTTGTTAGTGTAAACTCCATTACCGCACAATTTGTAGCGCAAAGTTAGTGAAAAATAAGGTCCTATAGACAATTGCAGGTAAGCGCATACAAACAAAAAAAATCAGCCCGAAGGCTGATTTTTTTGTTACATTCAATCTGTTTGGCATCGGTTAGTCTTATACGCCAACGCCAAAGATTGCTATAAGATGTTCATTTTCTGGCAGATTAACGTATGATTTCCTTCTTGAATGAGCCGTCTTTCATACGGACAATCTGGAATCCACGGTTGTTTTGATTTACTTGTTCGCCCGTAACCTTATAGCGTCCGGCTTCTTCCGATGTGTGTTTGTTAGCCATGTGTAGGCCTATGCCCTCCAATTCGCCATAAATTGGTTTTAGGTCCGTGAGCGTGAAGAAATAGTTGTCTTCCGAATTTTCAGGAATGGCGGTGTTGAGGCGAATCTGACCGAAGGTACAACCAGGATATTGTTTGATGAACTGCGAAAGCAACTCTTGAAGATGATAGGTCTTTGAAAATACAGGGTCAGAAGAAGATGTGCCTTCAACTGCAGAGCCAATATTCCAATCATCGTTTATTTTCTTACCTTCTGCATCGAAGATTTCAAAGTCTAGACGATAGCCAGTGGTGCTCTCTTCGCCGCATTCAATATATAAGCCACCAACTTCTTCCACCTTTTTCCCCTTTAAGATGTCCGATGGGAAATAGGCCCATGTCGTTGTCTTGAAATAGTGGCGGTCGCCAATGGCTTCTGCATTACCCACACCATTCAAGGCAATATAGATAGGTGAGAATGTTACATTGTCAATGTACATATCCACTCCGCCAGTATTGATAACAGTGAATGTGTTTTCTCCCTCTTTCGCGCTTGCTTTGTAGGTGGCATATCTCCATTCGGTACCTGTGTTCTCAACATCAAGGCTCACATCTTCCGCATCGCCAAATGAAGAGGTGATAGTGCCTGCTCCTTTAGACATGTATTTGATGCGCACTTCATACATGCTGGTTTTGTTTATAGTGCCAGACCAACGTAGCGATGCGGCATTGTTAGTTCCCATCATTTGGAAACCCATGGCAGAGTGCCCCCTAATGTTTCGTAGCTGACCACCGTTCCAGTTGTACTGGTGTGTGACGCATGAAGCTATGTTCTTGTAATCCATGTCTTCTGCTTCAATAGTGAGGTCGGTTGCGTAGCTTGTAGGCTGCTTGATTGATGCCGCATCTAGGGCAGTTGAAGGAAGATAGTCTGTTGAACGGTTAGACTCTTCACCTGCACAGGCAATAGTCAGGTCGCAAGGACCGCAGTGAGAGAGCGTGCAGGTATAAACACCTCCATTCCACGATTCAGATATTGTTGCTTTGGCAGATGCGTTAGATGGCTGACGGCGTTCTGCTAATGTTGCTTTCGGTTGCGACTTTGCGCCGTAAATGGTGATGACGTCAGACTTTACCGATGCGTCGTCTGCACGGTAGTTGTTGAAGTAACAGACCATCAGGTCGCTATACTCGTTTATGATGGCACTGCTATATTGGGCGAACTTCAAGTCTACCTTCTGGCAAGTGTTGTATTTCAACGGAATACTGGCCGATGCAGTGGTCTTCTCGTTCATGAATGAGTAAGGATAATAGCAGACCAATGCGTTCTTATTGCGAGCCACAAACAGGTCTCCTGAGCTAATCTCTGGGTAGTTTGCGTTAAACAGCTGTACTTTTGCAGCTTGGTTTGCCCATGCCGTCTTGTTGTTGATGGCAGACCGTTTTATCTGGGTAGGTATCTTCTTTGCAACATTGTCAAAAAGGTCGATGACGACAGGTATTGTTTGGTAACGGCCGGTCTTCTTGAAATAGAGATAGTTGTTGTTGCCGTAGCCATTTATCGTGCCTATTCCTCCTTCCATGCTTGTGCGTGCGTTTGCAGGGTCGTCTTGCAAGTAAAGACCGTGATAGAGGTCAATAGGTGCTGCATAGGCATTAACTTTCAAGCTTGTAGCATCTTGACTGGCACTTATGTCGTTGATGATGCAAATCTTTGTGCGGGCAATAACTTCCTCGCGGCTTGGAATGTATATGGTTCCATCAATAACTTTACGCCACATGTCAACCCAAATGTTGTCGAAGTTGGTAAACGTTGTCCAATTGCGTTGTGTGTATCCGTCTGCAGTCTTTGTAGGACTCAAGTTTCTGAAATCTTCCGTCCAAATGAGTTCAGGGCCATCCCATACGCAAGCACCGTTAAGTGCCATTTGTTCAAGCACTGGTGCTACACCAACAGCGCCGGGGTAGGCCATGTTTTTGTAGGCCTCATTTTCTTTTGCAAATTCATCTATCATTCCGTTCCATCCGCAATTGTCATAGCGAACGCCATAGTTTTTTGCTAAACCCGAAATGAACGGAGCCATTGTCACAGACTCGTTATTGAACCAGTTGGCAGAAGTTGTATATTTATATAAGAAAAGCACCGCTTCTGGTGCGGCCTTGCAGGCATTAAGGAAGTCTGCATTTCGCTTCATCATGCCAATAGGGTTCACTGGGTGTGACCATACGTTTCCGCAGAAAGAAATGGTAAGGAAACCTCCATATTTTTGGTGCATTGGCACAAGACGTGCGAAGAACTTTATTCGGTCACTATCGGTGCTCGAACTTGCATCGTTGGGCTCGCCAAATCCCCAAAACTGTTCGGCGTAATTCCACCCAAGGAAGTTTTTATAGTCCTTAAAGAACGACTCCATTATCGCAAACGACGCGTCTGCATGATAGGCGTCGTCTTGCAAGTGGGTGTGGCCGCCCGAGGCTGGTTGGCAGGTGAACCACAAGTTGTTTTTGCAACAGACCGATGCCCACGAGCGATAGGTTTGTATGGCATCTTGCGGCATCTTATAGATTTTCAGATCCTTGTCGTATTGGCATGAGAGCGAAAGATTCATACAAACGTATGGCTTAATATCTTCTGGCACTAGATCGATAATTTTTTGAGGATCGGCCTCATTCCATACGTCGACGTGAATCATCCACATGGGGTGACGATTGTCGATAGGACGTCTAGACTGTGCGAACGTTGTAATGCACAATGTTAGCATCAATAAAGTTAAAAGTTTTTTCATGTAGTTTATTGTTATGTTTGTGCTTCAAAAGTATATAAAAATGAATATCATCTCATGTGATTTTCCGTCATTCTGCCCACTTTACCCTTCATTTTGCCAAATGGTGTGAAATCTTAATGTTATATTTGCAGAAAAAACTAACCTATGGCAGTAGAAAAACCAGATTTTAAGATGCTCGATGGCGTTAAGGAGGTGGCTACCTATAGCGACGACGACATCATTATTTTTAACGATATTCGCAAGTTGGCTCTGTCTAACGTAAGCTTGCACACCATTGTGTCCGACACCAACGTCATTCTTTATTGTGCCTGTGGTACCATCAGCCTCGATGTTAACGATGTTAGCTACACGCTGACCGATAGGCAGATTCTTATATGCCCGCCTATGGCAAACTTGTGCAACTACCATTTGAGTGAAGACTGTTATTGTCATGGTCTATCCATCAGCTCAAACATCTTGAATGGGGCTTTGAAGAACAACATTAGCATTTGGAATAAGTGTCTTTATGTCGACAAGGTAAACGTGCTGAAGCTTGACGAACAGGGCGAGGAACTTTGGTATAGGTATTACGACCTGTTGGCAACCAAGTTTATGAAGCCAATTCCTAACTGTTACAACGAGGTCATTGTGCAAAACATCATTTATGCCGTTGTTCTCGAATTGTGTGGCCGTATGGTGGAAAATGCTTCCGACTTATTGAAACGCCGTCTCACCGAACATACAAAGCAGAGTAGTGTCATCTTCCGCAATTACCTCGACTTGCTCAACAACACACCGGTAAAATATCACCCGGTTGAGTATTATGCAAGCCAGTTGTTCGTTACGCCAAAGTATCTTGCAAATGTATGCAAGCAAGAGAGTGGCAAAAGTGCCATTACTTGGATTCAGGAAAGTGTTGTTCACGACATTCAATACCTTCTGTCGAAGCCAGATGTGACCATTAAGGAAATTGCGCGTTTAACAGGATTCAGCACGCTCTCGCTTTTCGGACGTTTTGTGCGTACCTACATGGGCATTTCTCCGCGCAACTTGAGGAAAAAGGTATAGTTTTTGCTGTTCCTTCATAAGAATTAACCATTTAATTTGTTTAGCCTATGTTGTGTGTCTATTTAATGGCATTCGGATTCTTGTCAATCGTTTTCTTCATTGCTGCAAGAATACTATTCAATTGGATGGAAGGCGGTTCCGTCCTCTGCAATCGTAGCCGTTCAACCGAAACTGCAGAAAGCGAAGGTTCTGTAAACACTGGTGGGGCGGATAAGGAAATGAATGCAAACGTCTTGGGTTCGGTCGATTTCGAAGACGTGTTAAGGAAGTTCTTACTCATCGTTTTGTCGGTAGCAAAGTGGTTTGCATATCTCACACTCTCGCTTTTGGTACTGCTCATTTTCATTCCAAAGCTTTTCAATTTTTCGGGCGACGACCTCTGGTATATTCTTGCATGCATTGGTGTTGTGGCTGTTTATCCCATTTACAGCATTTGTAAGCATTGGTCTTATGTTAGCAGGGCTTGGGCGTTTGTTAGTGGCACGTTTGCCGATTTTCGCAAATGGTTGCATAAGGAACCGAAGGCGGAGTGATTTTGAATTTTTTAGAAACTATTTGAATTTTTTTTTATTGAAGAATTTTATGAGAGATTTTTAAGAAAGTTTGAATGGTTTTGAAAGGAGCAATGAAAACTCCATTGTGGCTGTAAAACCAATCTAAAAAGACAAAAAAGTTCCATAAAAGGCTCAATAAGAATTCTTTCGTAAAATTTTTAAACAGCTTCTTAAGAAAAGAAGTACTTTTGTGTAAAGTATAAACGATCTATATGGTATCTGAAAAATACATACATTTCGATTGGGCTGTGAAACGAATGCTTCGCGACAAGGCTAACTTTGGCGTGTTGGAAGGTTTGTTGACAGTGTTGCTCGATGAGAAAATCGTCATTAAGGAAATTCTTGAAAGCGAGAGCAATCAAGACTCTTATGACGATAAGTTCAACCGTGTGGATATAAAAGCCCTTAACTCGAAAGATGAAATTATCATTGTTGAGGTGCAGTTGTCGCGTGAGGTCTATTTCTTGGAGCGCATCCTTTACGGTGTAAGCAAGACTATTTGTGAGCATATTTCGTTGGGTAACGACTATAATAAGGTAAGGAAAGTATATTCCATTAACATCCTTTATTTCGACATGGGTACGGGTGACGATTACTTGTACCATGGCATGACTGAATTTAAAGGCGTGTTTACTGACGATGTTTTGCAGATTAGCCGCAAACAACAGAAAACGTTCCGTAAGTGGCCTGCTGGCTCTGTTTTCCCCGAATATTACCTTATTAGGGTGAACAAGTTCAACGAATTGGCAAAAACGCCAATTGAGGAATGGATGGAATATATAAAAGATGGTGTCATTAAAGACGATACTACAGTGCCTGGACTTCAAGAGGCTCGCGAAAAACTGAAGTATATTTCCATGACTCCTGAAGATCGTATGGCTTATGAACGACATCTTGATAATGTGCGCATACAAAACGATGTGATATATACTGCCAAGAGCGAGGGACTGGCAGAAGGTCGCGAAGAAGGTCTGTTAGAAGGCCGTGCAGAAGGCCGCGCTGAAGGTCGTGCTGAAGGTCGTGCTGAAGGTCGTGCTGAAGGTGAACGTGATGCTTGTTTACGTAATGCAAGAAATCTAAAGAACCTGGGTGTTGATGTGAATACTATAGCTAAAGCCACTGGGTTGACTGAAAAGGAAATTGAAGACCTTTAAATTGGGTTCTTTTCAATAAAAGGCTGCCAATCTCGTTGATTGGTGGCCTTTTTTGTGTAATAGGGTGGTGAATTTGTCTTTAGGGTTTGTCTGCTACCGTTCCATTAAATTTTGTGCGGTGTTGCTAAATGAAAAAGGCGACTCGGAACCGAGACGCCTTTTTCGACACACATAAAGCTTAGGTTAAAATAATAGTTCTGTTGTTTCTAAGTTTGCTTTAAGTGATACAAAGATAGGCTAAATAGCCATGTGGGAAAAGTAATTTTGTGATTAATTGCGTTGTGAATTGTTATTTGACTTATTAATCCAATTTTTGAGCGGATTATCCAAATATTCTTCGATTAAATCGGCCTTTTTGGTGGCGTTTTGCGGAATTATTGACTTTTTTCATGGTTATGATTTTGTTCTTATCCGCTCAATTTTATAGCTGTTTTGCTCTTTTCTGCTTTTACGGTTATCAATAAATTTGTCGGTATAGAAGGATGGAAACACTTCTATTATTTCCTGTTATTTAACGATAACATCAAACTTTAGTTTTTAATTTTAAATGAACAAGATTATGGAAAATACTTATAATACCACAATGGGCGATGTTTATTCGCACATACTTCGGGCCTTATCGGAAAAAGGAACTTGTACTTACCAACAATTAAAGGATGCTGTTGCTTCCTTTGGTAATGTGTCGCCCGATTTCGATTTCTTCTTTGGCTATGCGCTCGAACATTTGGGCTATGCGCACCTTATTGTATATATGGGATGCCTTTACGAAATGAAATCAAATTCGTTCGAACTTACGACTGACGGGCGTAAGGAATTAGAATCGGGATCAGACGTTACCAGGGAACGGCTCCTTTGCCTTCAACCACTGCTTCCCGCTATTGTACGTGGTGATGCGCAAGTCGATTGGAAAAAGTGCTCGTAGTGACAATGTGAAAAAAAACGTGCCACTTCTTATGCTTTTCAGCAATGTTATAAGCTATGTTATTTGTCTAACTCGCTGAATATGTGTGCTTGTTGCGTCGGCTAATGTCCCGGATTCTGTGCTTTGAATTTTCTGTGCCAATATTTTGGCACGGCTTTTGGATAAGATTGGGTGTAAACGATTAACAAACCATTTAAAATTTGAAGCGTATGAAACTCTTAAATATAGCAAAAGCAATTGTAGGTGCAGTTATGTTGGCAATAGGTTCAACAGCCAATGCACAAGTGTTTGTAGGTGTACATGCAGCCGTTCCGGTTCCAGTTGTTCGCACACATGTGGCAGTCACAGCTCCGGCTCCGGTTGTTGTTGCGGCTCCTGCTCCTGTGGTTTACACTGCTCCCGCTCCTGTTGTTTATTCAGCACCAGCCCCTGTTGTAAATTGCGGTCATGCACACCATCACCATGTTAGCTCATGCTACCATGCTCCTGTTCATCACCATGCAGTTCATCATGCACCTGCGCACCATCACCATGCTGCACCTGTGCACCACCACCATCATCATTAATTCCAGACATTTCGTTAAGTAATTTTTATTTTCACGTCCTCGTTACCATATGCGTTTGGTGACGAGGACGTTTTTTCTTCTCATGGTTAATAACTAAATGGCGTGCATTTGCCTTATCTCACATAATTTATTTAATTTTG
Source organism: Paludibacteraceae bacterium (assembly GCA_024401645.1). Taxonomy (GTDB): domain Bacteria; phylum Bacteroidota; class Bacteroidia; order Bacteroidales; family Paludibacteraceae; genus Physcocola. The sequence continues at coordinate 9,050 of JAKSKR010000022.1, forward strand.
TAACCATAGTTAATGTAATATGCTATCTATTTATTGATTTGCATTAATTTTAATCTGTATGGCTTTGAAGACATTTATCACTCAAGCAGTCTATCCTGTTTCTTCAAGTTACTTCCTCTCGCAGTTGAAGGATGTTGAAGTTTTGATGGATTGCGCCAAGCCTCTCCTTAAATATGTGTCTACCGACAACGAGCAACCAAAGGAGTTACTTGAAGGACATACCTATAATTTTGAAGCGAAGTTTCTGTCAATCTTCCCTATAGGTCGTTATTCTATTAATTTCTTAAAGATGGAGGATAAACGTGTTTATTCTAAATCTACTTTTTCTGTCGCCAGGCAGTGGACGCACTACATCGACGTTGAAGAGGTTGATGAAAACAAAACAATGTGTACCCATCAGGTCGATATGGATGCCGGTTGGAAAACCCCAATCATCTATTTCATCACCAAACTCTACTATATGAATAAACAGAGAAAGTGGATGAAACGAATAAACAAGGTAAATCGTGCTTAAAATACCAAAAGAGGGTTAATCATAATTCATTTATGGTTTACCCTCTTTCCTTTTTCTGGCTTTAACTATGTTTTTGACTTTACTTCGTGTCCCTCTTTCTTTTTTAGCCACTTGTTTACTATTTCTTGATTATAGTACTTGTGTTTTGTTATGTAATTAAAGCGTTTTCTTATAATCTGAAAGTAAGGTATTGTTATTGAATTATGATTTGAAACTAACTTTTGTTTTGTTCTTAAAACTTAAACGTGAAAACCGAATGCAGTTGTCTTTTTGCTCTACCTTTGCGCTCGGAATAATAAATTAGTATCATTTCGTGCTTATGAGATTCACAAAGATGCATGGCATATCTAACGATTACGTTTATGTCAATGGTTTTAAGGAAACAGTTGCCGATCCTTGTCAGGTGGCAATTAAGATTAGCGACCGCCATACCGGTATCGGCTCCGATGGCTTGGTCTTGATTCTTCCTTCCGAGACCTGCGACTTCCGTATGCGCATGTTCAATTCCGATGGCTCTGAAGCCGAAATGTGTGGAAATGCCTCTCGTTGTGTGGGTAAATATGTTTACGACAATGGGTTGACCACTAAAACCAAGGTCACACTCGAAACGAAGGCTGGTGTTAAAATCTTGAATTTGCACTTGGGTGCCGACGGCAAGGTTGAAACGGTTACCGTCGATATGGGCGAACCTATTCTTACCCCAAGCCTTGTTCCTGTTGTTAGCGACTTGCAACAAGTTGTTGCACAACCCATAACGGTGTTAGATGTTGATTATAAGTTTACGGCTGTGTCAATGGGTAACCCCCATGCAGTTGTTTTCCTTAAAGATAGTGTAGAAGATTTTCCGCTTGAGAAGATTGGCCCTCATTTCGAGAACCATTCATTCTTTCCTCGCCGTACCAATACCGAATTTGTGAATGTGATTGACGACAAGACTTTGCGTATGCGCGTTTGGGAACGTGGCGCTGGCGAAACCATGGCGTGTGGCACTGGTGCGTGTGGTACGGCTGTTGCTGCTTGCTTGAATGGACTTACCGGTAGAAAGGTGACCATTCGCCTCAATGGTGGCGACTTGCTCATTGAGTGGGACGAAGCAACCAACCATGTGTTCATGACTGGCTCTGCTACTACGGTTTTCTCTGGCGATATTGATGTGTAAATATTATAAGAATTATGATAAACGTAAACGACAATTTCCTAAAACTTCCAGGATCATATCTATTTACTGAAATTGCTCACCGTGTGGCTGCCTACAAGGAGGCTAACCCACAGGCTCCTGTTATTAAGATGGGTATTGGTGACGTTACTTTGCCTTTGCCTGCGGCTTCTATTATGGCTATGCAGAAGGCTATTAGCGAAATGGCACACAAGGAATCGTTCCGTGGTTACGGACCTGAACAGGGTTACGACTTCTTGCGTGAGGCTATTGCTGCCGAATACAAGCAGACTGGCGTTGACCTTGCTGCTGACGAAATATTCATTTCCGACGGCTCGAAGAGCGACTGTGGTAACATTGGCGACATTTTCAGCACCAACTGCAAGGTGGCGCTTACCGACCCTGTTTACCCGGTTTATGTCGATACAAACGTAATGGCTGGCCGTGCCGGCGAACTCTTGCCTAACGGACAGTGGAGCAATTTGGTGTATATGCCGGTATCGGCAAAGAACGGTTTCGTTCCTGAATTGCCAAAAGAGAAAGTTGACCTTATCTATCTCTGTTTCCCTAACAACCCAACTGGTACAACCTTGACAAAGGACCAGTTGAAGGTGTTTGTTGACTATGCTCACAAGAACGGAGCTCTAATCCTTTTCGACTCTGCTTACGAGGCTTTCATCACCGAGAAGGACGTTCCGCATTCTATATTCGAAATTCCAGAGGCACGCGACTGTGCTATCGAGTTCCGCTCTTTCTCAAAGACTGCGGGCTTTACCGGTACACGTTGCGGCTATACTGTCATCCCTCACACTGTTAAGGCAAAGGGTAGCGACGGACAGGTGGTTGAATTGAACAAGTTGTGGTTGCGCCGCCAGTGCACCAAGTTCAACGGCACTCCTTACATCGTACAGCGTGGTGCGGCTGCCATCTACACTCCAGAAGGTAAGCAGCAGGTGCGTCAGCTCATCGACTACTATATGGGCAATGCCAAGATTATTCGCGAATCGCTCTTGAAGGCAGGTTTCGAAGTTTATGGTGGTGTGAATGGTCCTTATGTTTGGATGGCTACACCTAATGCCCAGTCTTCTTGGGACTTCTTCGATTACTTGCTCAAGGAAAAGAACATTGTTACAACGCCAGGCGTTGGTTTCGGACCTTCAGGCGAAGGTTTCATCCGTTTATCTTCTCTCGGGTCTCGCGAGAATACCATCGAGGCAATGGGACGTTTCTAAATAAGAATTCTTTCGTTAATGTACTCTTCGCCATAAAGTAATGGGGCGGTGTCGTTGTCGGCACCGCCCCTTCGCTTTGTAGGGCTGTTTGTCTTCTGTTCGTTACTCTTTCCTGACATCAACGCTACCGTCTGGCTGGTAGTTGCGTTCTTCTATTAGTAACCCTCTTAAATTGTATTTCTTTACCATTTTCGGCTTGCCGTCTTCGTAAAAAGTCGTCACCTCAAGCTTTTTGGCTATGCAGTAGGGCTTGCTGTCGAATTTTATGTTCTGGGTGATGATGCCTTCGCCATTATAGTCGCTTTTTTCTAGAATGTGCCCCTTGGCATTGTACACGAAGCACTCTTTTGTGCGTATTAGGTCTTCTGTCACCCATAAGCAGTGCTCAGTATTATGCCCTTTTCCGTCGTACTTGTTGGTCTCTTTGCTTTGTAGGCTACCGTCGCCTTTCCAGGTACGGTATTCAAGTTGGTTGCCCGTGTTGTCGTAAATGGTAGCTTCTTTAATGAAGAGACGACCGTCTTTGTTGAACTTGCAGTATTCGGTTCTGTTGCCGTGTCCGTCAAACTTCTGTGTGTCGCATAGGTTGCCGTTGCTGTAATAGGTGCAAATCTCTACCCTGTTGCCCTCGTCGTCGTACTTGTAGGTTTCTCGGCTCGTTAGTTCTCCGGTGGCATCGTAACTACATTCCTCAATCTTCCGTTTCTTTTCGTCATATACTACTGAACTTTGGGTGACGATTTTTGTCAGCTGGTGGTTGCGGAAGCCCATGCTGAAGTTAACCTCGCCCTCTCCGTAAAAGATGACGTCGGGATGTTTAGGCTGCCTCTGGGCCGTCTTTGTCGTAAGTTTCAGGCGCTTTATGCTTTTCAAGAAGTCAGCCTTCGAGTAGCTTTTCTTCCCGTGTTCTTTGCAAAACGTTTGAATCTCTGTTTTGTAATCTTCAATGTTGAATTCTTCTACTAACCATTTTACCACGGCTTTCTCTTCATTGTTTAATTCAAAGTTAGCATTCCTGCATCCGTTTATTACCGAGTCTTCTGTTTGAATGTTAAACCTTTCCACCATACTACCAATTTTCAAATAGATGATGGCGTTTTCTGTAAGTTTATTGTAGTCAATGGCTCTAATCATACTTTCATTTCTTAATGTTCCTAATCTTCACACGGCAAAGATAGTGTGTGCATAGGCGCAATAAAAGAGCAAAATGGCGCTAAAAGTCTGCATTATGGCGTAAACTGACTATCCATCCTTCTTGGTACCACAGAAAACAAAAAAGCTCCTAAAAAATAGGAGCTTATGCAGTGGCGTTGTTGTCTTTACATTTCAATGCCCATGTCGGCACATACTTCAGCCAAGTGGTCAATGAAGTCGTCTTCGTTAGGGTGGTTATCGTCTATGTAGAGAATCATTTCGTCGAGGGCTTCTTTCTCGTCGCCCAATACGTGTAGCGTCAGGTTAATGATTCCCATGGTGTAGCCTTCTTCTTGCATGAGTGCAAGCAAGGCCGATTCTTTTGAACTCATATCCATCTTATTCTATATCTTCTACTAATCTGAAACCGAGGAAGGGCAACTTGTCGTTGCTGGTGATAAGGCGCTTGCGGTTAATGTCGCAATCAGTGCTGATTTCGTTGGCGCAGCCGCCTTTAATGATGACCCATTCCATGCCACCTCTTCTGAACACGTCGGCACATAGTTCCCACACGTTACCGCTCATGTCGTAAATGCCAAGTTCGTTTGGTGCCTTTTGGGCAACATCGTGCGGTCCGCTACCAATTATGAAGTCAATCTTGCTCCAAGCTACATTCTGTAGGGTGTCGCTGCCTGCATATTTGTGTCCCCCGCTTTTTAAACCGCCTTTTGCTGCAAACTCCCATTCGTGGGCTGTTGGTAGGCGGAACTTGCGGCCGGTACTCTTGTTTAGGCGGTTAATGAATGTGTTGACTTCGCGCCAAGTCACGTTCTCAACCGGTTGGTTATAGCACGGCCAACCCGATTCTTTTTCTGTCCATTCGCTCGGATTGCTATACATAACCGAAATCCACAGGCGTTGGGTAACTTCGGTTTGACCAATGAGGAACGATTTTTGGTGAATGCTGTCGCCTTCTACCTTAACCATGTTAAAGTGTGCACCGTTCACTTCCCTTATTAGGGAACTGTCGGTTGCTGAAGGGAGCGTCTTCATGGTGTCCGATTTCACTTCAACGGGTACGAGGTTGAGGCGGAGCTTCTTAATCAGTTGGGCATATTGGCCTGCCGAACCTTCGGCAACCCAAAGTGTGTCGCCTTTCATGCCGTTTGTTGAACAAGTGCCGTAAACTTGTTTCAGCTTCTGCGGGCTTTCGCGCAAAAATAGGCTTAACTGACCCGTCTTCAAATTCTTGTAGATGGGGTTCAGTTCAACCTCGGTTTGGGCGTTGGCTGTTAGGCTAGAAAAGGCTAAACCAATTGAAAAAAGTAGACCTATGTTGTTCTTTCTCATTGTTGCTTAATTGTGTAGTTAATCCAAATATACAACAATTCCCTTATAACTGAAAGCTAAACGCAAAAATCCTTGCAACCTTGCAGTTTTTCCTACATTCGCCATGGCTTGATATCTTTGTTACATCAAAAAGATACAACATAATATTACCCTATCAAAACCTATTAAGTAGTTCTGTTTCGCCTGTTTGAAAGGCGATGTGAAAAAATCTGTTAACCTGGTTTTTATTTGCAAAAAGGGGAAGGCCCATCGGTCTTCCCCTTCATGTTTGTATCGAATGTTTATACGGTTTCCTAGTAAGTCAGAATCTCCAAACCGGTTTCGGTCATTAAGAACGTATGTTCCCATTGTGCGCTAGGCTTCATGTCTTGTGTGTAGATGGTCCAGTTGTTCGAACGGTCGACAAACACTTTTCTCGAACCCATATTAATCATTGGCTCAATGGTGAAAACCATGCCCGGAACCAGTAACATGCCAGTGCCCTTGGTGCCGAAGTGGAGTACTTCTGGCACTTCGTGGAACTTTAGTCCGACGCCATGGCCGCAAAGTTCTTGAACAACCGAGTAGCCGTTCCTTTCGGCGTGGGTTTGAATGGCTGCGCCAATGTCGCCAACAAAACCGAATGGTTTTGCCGCGTATGCGCCAATTTCAAGGCATTCTTTGGTTACTTTCACCAAGCGTTTGTTCTCTTTGCTGGTTTCGCCCATAATGAACATGCGCGAGGCATCGCTGAAATAGCCGTTGTAAATGGTGGAAACGTCAACGTTGATGATGTCCCCCTCCTTCAACTTGACCGTTGAACTAGGTATGCCATGGCAAACCTGTGCGTTGATGGATGTGCAGACACTCTTTGGAAAACCCTGGTAGTTGAGTGGGGCAGGAACGGCACCGTGTGCAATGGTGAAATTGTGGACAATTTCGTTGATGTCTTCGGTGGTCATGCCAATTTCAATGTGTTTTGCCACCTCGTCAAGTACGGCAGTGTTTATGGCGCTGCTTTCCCTTATACCTTGAATCTGTTCGCTGTTAAGTACGACGCGTCTTGGCGGAACCAAGATGCCTTTTTTCTCGTAGGCGAGCAGTTTTTCTTCGAGTTCGGTTGGGGCGCTACCGTTAATAGGCTCCCATTCGTAATGTGCCATTTTAGTAGGTCAAAATTTCAAGTCCGTTTTCTGTCATCAGGAAGGTGTGTTCCCATTGTGCACTTGGCAACTCGTCGTCGGTTACCACCGTCCAACCGTCTTCTTCGTCAATGAAGATGTGCTTTGAACCCATGTTAATCATCGGCTCAATGGTGAAGACCATGCCCGGAACGAGCAACATGCCGGTGTTCTTTCTTCCGTAGTGGAGTACTTCTGGTGCATCGTGGAATTTCAAGCCGACACCGTGGCCGCAGAATTCCTCAACAACCGAGAAACCGTTCTTGCGGGCGTGCTCCTGAATGGCGTTGCCAATGTCGCCTACGAATCCGTAAGGCTTTGCTGCCTTTGCGCCTAGGTCAAGGCATTCCTTGGCAACAGTTACAAGTCGTTCCTTCTCTGGTGTTGTCTTACCTATGATGAACATACGCGAAGCGTCGCTATAATAGCCGTCGAGAATGGTCGATACGTCAACGTTCACAATGTCGCCTTCTTGCAGAATCTCGTTAGGGTTTGGTATGCCGTGGCAAACAACCTCGTTAACCGATGTGCAGACACTCTTGGGGTAGCCTTCGTAGTTCAAATCGGCAGGAATAGCTCCGTGGTCAACCGTATAGTTGTAGACGATCTGGTCAATTTCTTCAGTGCTCATGCCAGCCTTTATGTGTTTTGCCACTTCGTCGAGTACGCCGGTGTTAATGGCGCTACTGCGGCGAATGCCTTCTATCTGTTCTGCATTAAGCACCAAGCGGCGTGGCGGAACCAAGCAACCGCTGTTCTGGTAGTGGAGTATCTTCTTGTCCATTTCGGTAGGTTCCTGACCTGCCGGAACGACCCAATTGCGTTTTATTCTCATTTGGTTTGAACTTGTCTTTATGCTTACAAATTTCGGCATTTATATCGGCTTTCGAAAATTACAACCTGTTTTTCTTGCTAAATAAAGTTTAGAAGCTGTTTGAATTTTTTTATAGCTTCTTATTTCCGGTGGAGGATTTGCTGCCGTTCAGGGTGAATGTTTTTTTCAATTTGTAAGATTATGCACGTACTGCATGCTATTCTGTAAGGCAATATGCACGGGAATCACATTTTTGTAGGTAAAACTGTGGTTTTAGTGAATAGACTTGCGTATCTTTGCAGTCGATTTTTTTTGATAACGTAAAGAATATGAAGATAGGTTTCGATAACGAAAAGTACCTTAAGATTCAGTCTGAACATATTAAGGAACGCATCTCGCAGTTTGGCGATAAGCTTTACTTGGAGCTGGGCGGTAAGTTGTTTGACGATCATCACGCAAGTCGTGTGTTGCCTGGTTTCCAACCCGACAGCAAGTTGCAAATGTTGCAGCAGATTTCCGACAAGGCAGAAATCGTTATCGTTATCAGCGCTGTCGACATTGAGAAGAACAAGGTGCGTGGCGACTTGGGCATCACTTACGACGAAGATGTCCTTCGCCTTCGTAACGAATTCATGAACCGTGGTTTCTACGTTGGTTCTGTCGTTATTACCCACTACGTAGGGCAGAGTAGTGCCGATGCCTATAAGGCTCGTTTGACACGTTTGGGCATTAAGGCCTATTTCCATTATACCATCGAAGGCTATCCGCACGATGTTAACCTCATCTGTTCGGAAAACGGTTTCGGAAAGGACGACTATGTGGAAACAACCCGTCCGTTGATTATCGTTACAGCCCCTGGACCTGGCTCTGGAAAGATGGCGGTTTGTATGTCTCAACTTTACCAGGAACACAAGCGTGGCGTAAAGGCCGGCTATGCCAAGTTCGAGACCTTCCCGGTTTGGAACTTGCCTTTGAAGCACCCTGTTAACGTGGCTTACGAAGCTGCTACTGCCGACATTGGTGATGTTAACATGATTGACGCTTTCCACTACGAGGCTTACGATAAGATTGCCATCAACTATAATCGCGACTTGGAAACCTTCCCTGTGCTAACTGCGTTGTTCGAAGGTATATATGGCGAATGCCCGTATAAGTCGCCAACCGACATGGGCGTTAACATGGTGGGCTTCTGTATGTCCGACGACGAGGTTTGTTGCAATGCCTCTAAAGACGAGATAATACGCCGTTACTACAACGCCTTGAACAAGGTGGCTTTAGATGCTGGCAACGAGAAAGAGGTGAACAAGATTGCAAGGCTGATGCCGCAGGTCAAGATTTCTACCGACTTCAGAAAGACAACCGTTGCGGCAAAGAAGCGCAAGGAAGAAACCGGTGTGGCTTCTTCTGCCATAGAGTTGGAAGATGGTACTATCATAACAGCCCACCAGAGCGAACTTTTGGGCTCTAGCGCAGCCTTATTGCTAAATGCAACCAAGAGCTTGGCTAACATCGACCATAAGTTGAAGCTCATTCCACAAGATATGATTGAGCCAATTCAGAAGACCAAGATTGAATACTTGGGTGGCAAGAATCCACGCTTGCATGCCGACGAGGTTCTTGTTGCTCTCTCTGTGCTCAGCCAAAGCGACGAAAATTGCCGCCGCGCATTGGAGCAGTTGCCTAAATTGCGTGGTTGCCAGGTGCACTCAACCGTAATGTTGAGTGAAGTTGACCGCAAGATTTTCAAGAAACTGGGCGTTGAACTGACTTGCGATCCTATCAGAAAGAAATAATCAGCATTAAACTGAAACGATACAAAAGGGCGAATGGACGGTGTTTCATTCGCCCTTTTTGTTGTAGTGCTGTGGACGAAAGTGTCTATTGCACGCAATTTTTTATTTTCTGCCATAATTTTCTTAACTTTACACCTTGATCGATTAAGAATTCTTATGTACGAATATATTAGTGGGAAAATAAGTGAACTCACGCCGACTTATGCGGTGATAGAAGCCAATTCTATTGGCTTTATGATTCACATTACACTCAATTCCTATACGGCATTGGAAGGACAAGCCAACGCTAAACTCTTCATTGAAGAGATTATCCGCGAAGATGCCTATAACCTATATGGATTTTCAGAAGTGTCTGAAAGATTGTTGTTTCGCCAACTGATGTCGGTTTCCGGCGTTGGTGCCAATACGGCTTCTGTTATCTTGTCCTCGTTCTCTGTGCCTGAATTGCAACAGGTTATAGCCAATGGCGACGTTAATTCCATTAAGAAAGTAAAGGGCATTGGACTTAAAACGGCTCAACGTCTTATTATCGATTTGAAGGATAAGGTAGTGCCTACAGCTGGCAACGATGGTGTTTTGCCTTTGGCTAACCCTCGTAGCCAAGACCGCGATGAGGCTATTGCCGCCCTTTCCATGTTGGGCTATACGGCTGCCGACTCTGCGGCATTGGTCGATAAGGTGTTGGCAAGCCAACCCGATTTGCCTCTTAACAAGTTGGTTAAGGAGGCACTTCGACTTAACAAGTAAGGCTTTTATAGCATACATATACTAAAAAGCATCATTTCTCGTTTATAATTTCGTGATGTTTCGTCACTTTCCGACGCAAACAACGTATATATACTAGTAGTTTTGAGATCAAGTTTAAAAAAATATTTTGCGCCACTTGCTGCGGTGGCTATAATTGGCGCTTCGGCCACTACTGTGCTTGCACAGCCCGATGCGGGACAAGCGTTGCCGACTCCATTGCCGGCTCCGGTTCCTACTTCTGAAAAATCGTCTACCGATGCGGCTACGGCCGACACCGGACGTTTGATTTATCCGTTGCGTAAGATGGAAGCGGTGACTTATGAAGATTTGCAGCAAAAGTCTCCTGCCGATTTGCGCGACCCCTCAAATGTTAAGCACGAAGTCGATTACGACCCCGAAAACGGCTACTATATCTACCGCACTAAAGTGGGCGATATGGAAGTCGCAACCCCTTTTGTGCTCGACGAAAGCGAGTACCACGAGCAGTCGCTAAAGGAGTCGATGAACGAATATTGGAACCAGAAGAATGCCGAAAATACCGATAAGGGCAATAAATTCTCGCTCGACGATATTCAGGTGGACATCGGTAATACCGGTGACAAGATTTTCGGTCCTGGTGGTGTTCAGTTAAAGACGCAAGGTTCGGTTGACCTTACTTTCGGCTTGAAGCATACTAAACGCGACAATCCGACTATTGCTGAACGTAACCGTAAGACGAATATCTTCGACTTCGATACTAAAATTCAGTTAAATGCATCCGGTAAGGTGGGCGACCGCGTTAAGTTCAACATGAACTATAACACCGAAGCTACTTTCGACTTCGACCAGTCGCTTATTAACCTCGGTTATGAAGGTAAGGAAGACAACATCGTAAAGAAAATTGAAGCCGGTAACGTTACGTTGCCGCTTTCAACCCAACTCATTTCCGGTGCATCTGCCCTTTTTGGTATTCGCACCGATATGCAGTTCGGTAAGTTGCGTGTGTCTGCTGTTGCAGCTCAACAAGAGTCTGACCGTAAGACAATTAGTACAAAGGGCGGTGCTCAAACAACCGACTTCGAGATTAGTGCTTCCGACTACGAGGCTAACCGACACTTCTTCCTTTCTCAATTCTTCTACGACAACTACGATGAATGGATGTCGAAGATTCCAACCATTACCTCGGGTGTGGTTATCAATAAGGTAGAAGTTTGGGTAACCAGTACGTCTTCGTCTGCCGATAAAACGACTCGTAATGTTGTGGCATTCACCGAACTGGGCGAACCTGAAAGCAATTCGTCAACTGTTTGCCCTGGCAATGCTGCAAATAACCTCTATTCAACCTTGTCTTCTGCCGAAAATGCGGGCATTCGTAACTATGGTACTAACCAGTTAGACATGGTTATGTACAATGGTAAGTACTTGAAGAATGGTACCGACTACGAGGTGGTTAACAGTGCACGTATGTTGTCGTCCGACGAGTATAAGTTTAACCCTTACTTGGGTACCATTTCGTTGCGCAGCACGCTTAATGCCAGCGACGTCTTGGCGGTTGCCTTCCAATATACCTATAAGGGTAAGTCTTATAAGGTGGGTGAACTTTCAACCGACCATGTCTCAACCGACTCAACAAGCTCAACCCTGTTCGTTAAGTTGTTGAAGAGTACCAGCTCATCGCCCGACAATGCACGCCTTTGGAAGATGATGATGAAGAACGTATATTCTTTGTCGGCTTACAACGTTTCTGCTGAAAAGTTCAAACTCAATGTCGAGTATTACTATACCAATGACTCTATTTCTAGCTACCTGAAGTATCTTCCTATCAGCAACATTAAGAAGACGCCTTTGGTTAAGGTCCTCAATCTCGACCGCTTGAATTCGAGACAGAAGGCCGTTTCCGATGGTTACTTCGACTTTGTTGACGGCTATACGGTCGATGCTACTAACGGTCGCGTCTACTTGCCTTCGGTTGAGCCTTTCGGCCGTTATTTGATTGATAAGATTGAAGACAAGGATTTGGCAGAGCAGTATGCCTTTACCGAATTGTATGAAATGACGCAAATTGAGGCGAAGGAATATGCCGAGAAAGACAAGTTCCGTTTGGCTGGTGAATACCGCTCATCGTCGGGCTCTCAAATTCGTTTGGGTGCAACCAACGTACCGCGTGGTTCGGTTCGTGTAACTGCCGGTGGTCGTAATCTGGTAGAAAACGAAGGCTATACTGTCGACTACAACCTTGGTGTGGTAACTATCCTCGACGAGGTGGCCCTCTCAAGCAATACACCTATTAATGTTTCGTTGGAAAGTGAGTCGTTCTTCAACACCCAGCGCAAGTCTTTGTTGGGTACTTCTTTGCAGTACGACTTTAACGAGCACTTCACCTTTGGTGGTACATTCATGCACCTCAACGAAAAACCAATGACGAAGAAGGTGGCTTATGGTGAAGAACCAATCTCAAATACGATTTGGGGCTTAAACGCTGCCTACAACACACCTAGCCAGTGGCTGACCAATATGGTCGACAAGTTGCCGTTGATTAACGCAACTGCTCCTTCTACTATTGCTGTTTCGGGTGAATTTGCTCAACTGGTTCCTGGCCACGCAACGGCTGTAGACCAAGACGGTCAGGGCGTTTCTTACATCGACGATTTTGAAGGTACCAAGTCATCCATCAACATCATGAGCCCGTTGGCTTGGACTTTGGCAAGTACGCCAGTTATTAGCGATGCTACTTATGTTGGTCACAAACTCATTCGCGATGTCGACTCTTTCTGGGGTAACGATTTGGTAACCTCGAAGGGTCACCTTGGTTATGGCTTGAACCGTTCTCATTTCGCATGGTTCCGCATCGACCAGGTTTTGAACAATGTGACTTCCGACATGCCTCGTCACTTGAGAAACAATAAGGCAGAAAGAAGCAATCACTTTGTTCGTCTTGTTCACGAACAGGAATTGTACCAGAACAAGGAAGCTGTTTATGGCGAGTCTACCATCCTTCCTACCTTAAACCTTTCTTTCTACCCAGAAGAACGTGGCCCTTACAACCTCGATGTTTCTGGTATGCAGGAAGACGGCCGACTAGACAATCCTAGCCACCGTTGGGGTGGTATTATGCGCAAACTCGATAACACCGACTTCAAGAAGTCGAATGTGGAATACATCGAATTCTGGATGTTAGATCCGTTTGTTTACGATGATGTGAACACCTCTTCAGGTAAGTTGGTATTCAATTTGGGTGAAGTTTCAGAAGACATCTTGAAAGATGGACGAATCTCGTTCGAAAACGGTATGCCAACGAGCGGCTCTTTCGACGTCGTTGATACTACCATTTGGGGACGTGTACCTCGCATCAGGGCTATTACCTACGCGTTCGACAATTCAAACTTGTCGCAGCAAGACGTCGGCTTGAACGGTTTGTCTGACGAAGACGAAATGCAGTTCCCTACCTATAAGAAGTATGTTGATGCTGTTCGTGCCAAGTTGAACGCCGACGCATTCAACCGTTTCAGCAACCAGATGTTCTCTCCTTTGAACGACCCTGCTGGTGACGACTTCCACCACTTCTTGGGTGGCGATTACGATGCGGCTCAAAAGGGCATCCTCGAACGTTATAAGTATTACAACGGTTTCGAAGGGAACTCATCGTCATCATCTTCTTACTATTCATCGAGCACCACTTCGCCAGATGTTGAAGACTTGAATGGCGACCACACCTTGAATGAAAAGGAACAGTATTTCGAGTATGTTATCGACATCGACAAGAACATATTCGAAAACGAATCGCAGTGGGCGGCTCACCACATTGCAAGCCGTGTTAACTACGACATTAAGAACGAGGAAACAGGTGAAATTGAAACCGTTCATTGGTATCAGTTCCGTGTGCCAATCGAAAAGTATAATCGTATTGAAGGTTCAATATCAAACTTCCAGTCTATCCGCTACATGCGTATGTATATGACCGGATTCTCGACCAACACCTTCTTGCGTTTCGGTGCTTTGAACCTGGTGCGTACCGATTGGCGCGTTTACTCTCAAAACAAGAACCTGTTCGAGGGTGCCGACAACGATGGCATTAACAGCAACGAGGGCCGTGGTACTATTTCTGTTTCTTCCGTTAATATTGAAAACGACGAAAGCAAGGTGCCTGTAGGCTACATCCTTCCTCCGGGTGTTGAACGTACTAAAGACCCTAGCCAGACACAGGTTCGTCGCGAGAACGAGCAGTCTATGCTTCTCTCAATCGACAGCTTGGGTACAAAGCAGGCGCGTGCCGTTTACAAGAACACTTCACTCGACACCCGTCGTTACAAGCGTTTGCGCATGTTCGTACATGCCGAAAGCCGTATTAACGAAGAACCGGTTGAAGACAACCGTTTGTGGTTGTTCTTGCGTTTGGGTTCTGACTTGACCGAGAACTATTACGAATATCAGGTGCCTTTGGTCATTACACCAGACGGTGCGACTAAAGATTACGACGTTTGGCCTGCTGCTAACAACATCGATATGCCGTTCTCTGACTTCACTAACTTGAAGTTACGTCGCGACAAGAAGAAGGCTGAAGGTGTGGCTCACATCAACGAACGCTTTACCGAGTTTATTGGCGACCACTTGATTACGGTCATCGGTACACCTTCGCTTGGCGAATTGTCGTCAATGATGATTGGTATCCGTAACGAAGACTCGAAGATGCACAGTGCCGACATTTGGGTGAACGAACTCCGCATGGTTGGCTTTGATGAAGATGGCGGTTGTGCCGGCTTGGCTAACTTGGGCATTGTGTTCTCTGACCTGGGCTCGGTGAACTTGGGTGGACGTATTGAACAGTCTGGTTTCGGCTCTATTGAAGACAACGTCGACGAACGTAGAATTGACGACTATTACGAATATAACTTCTCGGCCAATGTTCAGTTGGGTAAGTTGTTCCCTGAAAAGGCGAAGGTGAACTTGCCATTCTCTTATACTTTAGAGAAAACGACGTCTATGCCGAAGTACGATCCGTTGAATTCAGACGTCACGCTTGAGGAAACCCTCGACAACCAGACTTCAAAACGTGCACGCGACTCGGTTCGCAGCATGTCGGTAACTACCACAACGTTCAAGAGCTACAATGTGAATAATGTGCGTGTTGGTATTACTAGTGAAAAGCCAATGCCATACGACCCTGCTAACTTCTCGTTCTCGTTAGGTTACAACGAGACTACCGAAAAGTCGCCAGATGTTGAGTACGACATTACCAAGAACTATAACGGTACATTTAACTATGCTTACTCGTTGTCGCCTAAACCGGTTGAACCGTTTAAGAAGGTGAAGGCTTTCAAGTCTTCTTACTTCAAGTTGCTTAAGGATTTTAACTTCTACTACTTGCCAAACTCTTTGGCATTCAGCACCAACATGAGGCGTTACTACAACGAGGTTCAGTTGCGTGACTATACCGTAGATATTGTAAAGGACACAACCTTCCCTTATCTCTCTTGGGACAAGGACTTCACATGGTCACGTACTTCCGACATTAAGTGGAACTTGTCGAAGTCGTTGAAGATGAGCTTCACTACCACCATGAACTCGCAGATTGACGAAATCATCCGCGACGAATTCGGTGTGTACCGCGATATTCCTATCAGCGCATCATATTTGCGTGAAGTGAATGCCGACGACTGGTACGAACGTTGGAAAGACACCGTTTGGAGCAGCATTAAGCATTTTGGTACTCCTATCCAGTACAACCAGCGTTTCTCGCTTAACTGGAATGTGCCTATCAACAAGTTGCCTTATCTTGATTGGATAACTTCGAATGCACAATATGCTGCCGACTATTCTTGGGACCGTGGTGCTGAAACCGTTTTGGGCATGCGCTCTGAAACCGGTAACATTGCCGTTAGCCGTCGCCAGTGGAATGGCGATGTGCGTTTCAACTTCGAAACCCTCTACAACAAGAGTTCTTACTTGAAGGACGTTAATAAGCGTTATTCAAACAGCAAGCGAGCTCCTAACAAGAAGGCTGACGACAAGAAGATGACCAAGGAGGAAAAGAAGGCGGCAAAAGCTGCTGAAAAGGAAGCAGAGGCTAAACGCAAGGAAGAAGCTTCTAAACCAAAGGTTTACGAACGCAAGAACATTCGTCTGCGTAAGGGCAACAATACCCGAATCAGCCACCGCTTGGGTACTACCAAGCTGACCGTTACACTCACCGATAAAGACGGTAAAGAATATCCGGTTAAGTTCAAGGTGGTAGACCAGAATGTCATTAACCTTATTGGCGTTGAAGACGTGTCTGGACTCAACATGAAGATTGTTGGAACCCAGAAACAGAATACTCCGGCATCTACTGCAGTCGACATTATGGCACGTGTGCTTATGTCGGTTCGAAACTTGTCTATTTCATACCGCGAAATTGACGCGTTGACGTTGAACGGTTACAACCCTGGTAGCGGATTCATGGGTCAGGACGCTTCTGCCCCTGGTTACGATTTCACATTCGGTTTCTATAATGCCAACAAGTATTTGAAGAAGGTGAAAGACCATGGCTGGATGTTAGAGGACTCTTCGTTCGTAACCAATCCGGTTATCAAGACGAAGGAACAAGACTTGCAGATCAAGTCTTCTGTAATTCCATTCCCTGGAATTAAGATTGACTTGAATGCAGCTTGGATGAAGGCTAGAACCGATGACATTTATTATATGTACGACGATGCAAATACCTTCTCTGGTTCATTCTCTCGTACACATGTCGCAATTGGTACTACATTCAAGGGACGCAAGTTGAACTCTAAACTGTTCGACCAGTTCTTAAGTAATCGTTTCACCATTCGTGCCCGTTTGAAGACCGACTTCACCATGAAGACTGGTGTTTCAGACGAAACCGAAATCCAGCGCAAGTTGTTGTTAAACTCAAGCGACGTATTGGTTCCTGCATTCTTGTCGGCATACACCGGTACTAATGCGGCATCTACACCATTAGAATTATTACCTTCTATGTGGTCGTTGTTGCCTAACTGGCGTGTTACAGTCGACTTGTTGTCGCGTTGGGAGTATATGCAGCAGTACTTGAAGAGCTTGAATATTAACCATGCTTACAAGTGTACCTATAACATCAATTCATACTCAAGCCTTACCGATTGGCAAGACCTTGGTGGTGGTTATGGTGAAGTGATGGGTACATCGCAAGAACTCGACAATGGTTATTTCAGTTCCGAGGTTACTGTCGACAACGTCAACATCAACGAGTCTTTCTCTCCACTCATTGGTATTGATGCAACTTTGAAGAACAGTTTGTTGTTGAAGGCTGAAATGAAACGTTCAAGAAACAATGGCCTCGATGTGAATGCATTGCAGGTCGTTGAATCTTACAGCAACGAATATGTGTTTGGTACAGGTTACCGCATCGACGACTTCGGTGCTATTGTTCGTTTGAACAACAACAAGCAGAAGACCATCAAGAACGACCTCAACCTTCGTCTCGATGTTTCGTATAAGATGACAGATGCTTACATCCGTAAGATTGAAGACGAATATTCGCAGTTGAGTAGTGGTATCAATTCGTTCATCATTAAGTTTAGTGCCGACTATGTGGTAAGCTCACGCTTGAATTTCCGTTTCTACTACGACCGCACAGCTTCTACTCCGAAGGTCTCAACGTCTTACCCAATGGTGAGCAGCGACTTTGGTATTGGCATTAAGTTGTTGTTGTCGAAGTAAGTTGAGTAAATGATAGAAAGAAAAAAGTCCGAAAAACATTCGGACTTTTTTCTTTTATTATAAGGCTTTGTATAATAGCACTTAAACGTTTACTATGCAACTTTTATGCATAAGATGCTCATCTTTTTTGCTCTGCTTTTCTTGCAACTTAATAAAAAATAGCTAACTTTACCGACGTAAAGCTGTCTTGACTCCTGCTTTACCTACAATTTTTTTATTCACTCATTAAAGACTACTAACAATCTTTTTACATACTTACTAACAATCATGAAAAAACATTTTTATTTCCCATTCGTGGCTGCGCTTAGCCTTGGTTTGGTAGCATCTTCTTGTTCAGATTCTAAAGATGATGAAAAGAAGGAAGAAAACCCTTCAAAGACTGACGATACAGCTAAGACTCCTAAGGCATTCATGTTCTACAACGAATTCGTTCAGGACGGCGGTGTTTTGAAGGTAAAGGGTGAAAACTTCACTGCTAACACTGTAGTTGAATTCCAGGGTAAGGACGGTGCTGCAATTGCTGCTACTAAGGTAGAATGCAAGAGCGCTAATGAAATTTGGGCAACTGTACCTGCTGGTGTTGCTGAATCTTCATTCGTTACTTTCAAGAATGGTGATAAGACTTCTGAATGTGCTATCCGCCTTCGCGATACTCGCAATATGCTTGTTGACTTCAACTCAGAGAAGTCTCTTGCTTTGACGTTCATGTCTGGTGATGTTGACAAGGCTGCCGATGGTACTTACGCAGTAACTGCTAATGCTGAAATCGGTGATAACTATTCTTCTAATGGTGCTAACCAGTATGGTTTGTTCACTGATGAAGATGCTTGGAAGGGTATTTCTTATGCTCCATCTGCAAGTGAAGATGATTTGTTCGCAGAAGATGGTAGCAACAGTGTTCTTGGCTCATTTGCAAAGGAAATTGCAAAGAACCCAGCATCTCTTAACGACTATGTTGTTAAGTTCGAAATTAACGTTCCAAAGTCTGGCGCTCTCGATGGTCTTGGTGTTGCTTTGGCATTCACTTCTGCTGCCGAAAAAGAAATGACTAATGGTCGAAAGTTTGCAGCTTGCTTCCAACCTGCAGAAATCGTATTTGACAAGACAACAGACGAAGAAGGTAAAACTTCTTGGAGCCTTTCTAGCTACAAGAAATTCTCTACCGATGGTTGGATGACTGTTGCTGTGCCTATGTCTGAATTCGTTTGGAACCTTTACGATAATAACTACTTGACTATTCCTGAAGTCGTTGGTCAGGGTTGGGAAATCCCTGAAGATATGGCTGGCGTGTATGCTGCAGGTGGCAAGTCTTATGCTGAAGTAAACGCTAGCAAGGTTGCTACTCCTGATGACTTGTTCGATGCATGGGGTGGTTTGCAGCTTCTCGTAAACAACTATGACTTCGGTTCTAGTGGTAATGGTAAGAAGGGTACTCTTGCTGTTGACAACGTTCGTATCGTTCCTAACGATGGTAACGGTGCAATCTATCCAAAGGCTGGTTTCGGTGTGCCTTCACAGCACTACGAATTAGCTCCACGCACTGCAGAATTCAAATAAGTAATTTGATATTTTAGGATTGAAAATCAATCAGCCTCATGGCTTCTGCCTTGGGGCTGATTTTTTTTGTATCTTTGCATATTATTAATCTCTTTATAGTTTTATGGCTGAATCATCTTTGCTCGATAAACTTTCTGACCTTGAGGTGCGTTTCAAGGAAATTTCTACCCTCATTACCGACCCGGCTGTTATTGCCGATATGAAGCGTTATGTTAAGCTGAATAAGGAATATTCTGATTTGGAACGTATTGTGGCGCTGAAAAAGCAATACAAGAATACGCTCGACAATATTGCCGAAGCGCGCGAGGTCCTTAATTCGGAAAACGATCCTGAAATGGTGGAAATGGCAAAGGCTGAACTGGCTGAATTGACCGAAAAGTTGCCACAGATGGAAGAAGACATCAAGCTGGCGCTTATTCCGGAAGACCCAGAAGATGCACGTAACGCCATTGTTGAAATTCGTGGCGGTACGGGTGGCGATGAGGCTGCTCTTTTTGCTGGCGACCTGTTCCGCATGTACACCAAGTACTGCGAAATTAAGGGCTGGAGCGTGACCGTTAGTAGCTTTACCGAGGGTACTGCTGGCGGCTATAAGGAAATTGTATTCAATGTGTCTGGCGACAAGGTCTATGGTACTATGAAGTACGAAAGTGGGGTGCACCGTGTGCAGCGTGTACCGGCTACCGAAACGCAAGGTCGTGTGCACACATCTGCTGCTTCTGTTGCTGTATTGCCCGAGGCACAGCCATTCGATGTGGAGATTGCAGAAGGTCTCATTAAATGGGATACCTTCCGTTCGGGCGGTGCCGGTGGTCAGAACGTAAATAAGGTGGAATCGGGTGTGCGTTTGCGTTACCCTTGGAAGAGCCCAATTACCGGTCAGGTCGAGGAAATCTTGATTGAATGTACCGAAACACGTGACCAACCAAAGAACAAGGAACGTGCGTTGACGCGTTTGCGTTCTTACATCTACGACCGCGAACACCAGAAGTACGTCGACGATATTGCTTCTCGCCGTAAGACCATGGTCAGCACGGGTGACCGTTCTGCCAAGATTCGCACCTATAACTACCCACAGGGACGTATTACCGACCATCGTATCAACTATACCATCTATAACCTTCCGGCTTTCATGGATGGTGAAATTCAAGACTGTGTCGATCACCTCATCGTTGCGGAAAATGCCGAACGCATGAAGGAAAACGAAATGTAAGACGTATTGTTTGCCTTTTTAATTGCTTTCTTTTTTGCAAAGCAGAAAAAATGGTTTAATTTTGCACCCGTTAGCCGTTATAGCTCAGTTGGTAGAGCGCCGCATTCGTAATGCGTAGGTCGCGGGTTCGAGTCCCGCTTACGGCTCGCAATATTAAAGGGAATGTCGCACAACGGCATTCCCTTTTTATATTATCTTGGCTTGATACTTGTTTTACAACAGAAATACCGATAATTTTCCCTATATCATTTGTTATTATTAAACAATAATTCTATATTTGAAACTCAAAATACATTGTAATTTACAAGATACTAGATAGGGTTCTCTGTGAAGAGAGCCCATTCTTTTTTTGTAAAAAGTATTTCGCCTTATTCGTTTTTCAAATAACAGTATTTAGTCGTAAACTTGTTTGATTATTCGTTGCGTATTCATTTTTGCGTTAAAATATGCTGCATTTCTTCGCATTTTGCATAAGTATGGCAAATTGGGTACCTTCTGCTTGGTGGTATTTGTGTGTGGCGGTGTTTGGTTATTGGCTTTCTAATATAGCTTATTGTATCTAACTCTAACAAACCGTATATAAAGTTTGCCTATTGCCCTAACTTTGTGTCGTAATCAAAAACAAGCAAATAGAAATTAATTAAATACATTAAGGTTATGACATTAGCATTCATTTTCGGCGCTCTTTTCGTTTTCGCTGCAGTTTACAAAATTTCAGTTGTAAAGCACTAAACAGAAAGCGCGTTCGCAATTAATTGAAGTTTAACTTATAATTTTTCAAAATTATGACATTAGCATATATTTTTGGTGCATTATTCGTATTCGCTGCTATTTACAAAATTAAGATGATGAAGAAGTAATTCTTGTAAAAAGTAGATATGATGAGAAAAAAGAAGCCTACCGGACAGCGTTCGGTAGGCTTCTTGCTTATGGAGCGTGAGAAAAATCGTTTTTAAGGCGTTTTACTTTAAGTACAGGTCCATACTGACTGGAAGATGGTCGCTGTATCCACTTGTCCAAACATCACCCTTAAAACTGCGTTTTGGCGAGTAGTAGCCGCTTTTCGACTGTGAGAGTAGGAACGTCTCGTGACAGATGTGTCCACTTTTGATGGTGGTGAACACTTTTCGGTTCTTGTCGAGCATGCCACCTTCAACAATCATGTGGTCAAGAACGTCCCATTTCCCGTCGTATTTGTGCGAGCCAATGTTGTCGGTTGCATCGTAGCGGCTGGTGAGGTCGCAAAGGCTACCTTTGCCTTCATTCTTGTCGAAGGCCTTAACTTTAAGGATGTTGCTCATGGCCGATTGCTTAATGGTACTGTTGAAGTCGCCCATTAGTACAATGTTTAAGTCGCCTTTCTCAGCCTTTCGCAAACTGTCTACCACTCTGCGGGCTGCTTTTGCCGCAACCTCGCGCTTGCTTTCGCTTTGAGCTTCGCCTTCGCGCATCGATGGCCAGTGGTTGACCAATACGTGAAGGACTTCCTTATTGCTCAGTTGGCATTTTGCATACAGGATATCTCTACCTGAATTTTGCTTGACGGTTACCCACCTTTCTTCCAACATGTTGATGAGGTCGGTTCTGTAAAGTAGGGCAACGTCAATGCCGCGTGCGTCACGGCTGTCTTTATGTACGTAGCGGTAGTTGGCCGTCTTCATAATGTCTTGGTTGCACAAGTCCCTTAATACGGTCTTGTTCTCAACTTCAAGCAAGCCGACTAGGGCTGGCATTGTGCCGTTACCGGCTGCCCTGATGGCTTTCGAAACGTTTATCAGCTTAATCTTGTATTTTGCCTTATTCCATTTCTTTACACCATCGGGTGTAAATTCGTCGTCGTTGGTTTTAGGGTCGTCTTCCGTGTCGTAAAGGTTTTCGCAATTGTACGAAACCAGGCGAATGCGTTCGGTGTTGCTGAATGTTTCGGGCTTGTCTACGTCGTCTTGCATTTCGGCAATGGCTATTGCGGCCTTCTTGCTGACCTTAACATCAACTTGCTCTTCTACCGCCTCGTCGTCATTCTCTTGCTCGTTCATTTCGGTAATGCCTTGCGTGCGAATTGGTTGACTGGCTTGCGTAGGCACGTTGTCGGTGCAGCCAACAACAAGTGCCGACATAAGTGCGGCTATGGTGTAAAACAATGGTTTCATGTTCCTGTCTGTTATCTTTTACGTTTGGTGGCGTTCTCTTTCTTAATGTAGGTGTAGGCTCCTACGTCTGGTTTCCCACCGTTGTCGCGCGGATTTGCATCGAGGTCGGTTGCGCATTCGGGGAAACGGACCACTAGGGTAGAGTCGCCAATGTTTCTTGCCTTGCTGGTACTGTCGATGTGGAAGTCGTAGAAATACTCCTTGTTGATAAGGGTAAAGCCAACTTCGTTACCTTTTTCGTGTACACAGTTGCTGAAATGGATGGTGTCGTTTGACGTTTCCTTAACGAAACAGTGGTCAATATGGTACTGGCAGAAGTCCTCACCTTCGGCCTTAATTTCGTTGAACGAATTGCCGTTAATGATGCAGTTGTTGAAGTTGGCTGCCGTAATTGGCTGTGTTTCACTGCCGGAAAGGAAAAGCGAGTTGAGTATTCGGGTCGACGAACTGTAGTTGCTGATGGTGCAGAAGTTGAACAGGTAGTCGCCTCCCCTTAAGGCTACGTTGCTGGTGCCGCCATTGGCAAATACGCTGTTGTAGGCCTTTATGCGGGCATTGTTGGCTTGCAGGGTGCCGTTGGTTGAAACCCTAATCTCGCTGTTGGCAATGGTCAGTCGCCATGCCGAGTCGTCAATTTCTGCCGAGTCGACTACAATGCCGAAAGTGCTGCCGGTCATGTATAACCCTTCAAGTATGTTGCCGGTGCTGCTGGCGCTAAAACGCAAGCCGCCCCACTGGTTGGCAAGGCGCGAATAAGGCACGTCGGTCACAATTTCGTCGAAACGGTCTCCGCTCATCTGAACCATGTTGCTGGCATTGCCCATGACGTCGAGCTTGCCGTCGACGGTGATGGTTGCGCCATGGTGTAGCAATAGCTTGGTGCCGGGCTTAATGGTGAGTGTGACGCCTTCCTTTACTTTCAGACTGTCGAAAATGAGTATGGGCTGTGCGTTGGTCCATGTGGTGTCGGCCTCAATGGTCTTGTTGCGTAGCACAACGGCGTTCTGGCCTATGGCGTTAAGCACAATGTGGTCGGTGTTGCCATTGTAGGAAATGACAATAGAGTCGTTGATGACAACTGGCTGATTCTCGTCTTGCTTTGAAAGGTTGGCACGTACGAAGATGTAGCAACTGTCCTTACTTCTTAACTGAATGTCATATATTTCAGTGCCGTTACGTCCGTCAACGTTCATCTGGAAGTTGTTCCCTTGCGAGTAGAGCTTTACGCTTTCAATACGCAAGTCTTCCGAACTGTTGTTCTTTATTTTGACGAGACGTGTTGAGGTGAGCTGCTCGGTAACGAGTGGCTCGAATTTTAGGGAGTCTGTCGAGTAACAAAGGCGAATGGATGGATCGGTGCTCCAGTCTATGTCGTCGTTACAGCTATAAAACAATGTGGCAGCTGTTAGGGCTGCCATTATGTAGTTGAGAATTCTCATCCTTCTATGCTGAATTTTTCTGGGTATCTGCCTTTAATATCGTTGTCGACGTACCAGCGCTGAATGGCTTTGATGTCGGCATCGGCATCGCCGGTGATTTCTGCCTTGTGGGAAACGTAAACCTTCTTTCGTCCAAAGTCGAGTGCCACAATGTAGATGGGTAGGTTAGCCCCTACGGCTATATGGTAGAAACCGCGTTTCCACTTGCCGTTTGAACTACGTGTGCCTTCGGGCGTAATGGCAAGCTGGAACTTGTCGCGCTTGTTGGCTTCTTCAATAACCGACTTTACGAGTGAACCCTTACTGTCTTTCTTGTCGCGATAGACGGGTATGCCACCTATAGGACCAAAGAAAAGGTTGAAAGGGAAACGGAACCAGTCGCTCTTAATCAAAAAGTTGGGCTTGACAGAACCAATGGCTGTGTAGCCAATCTTTCCAACCCAAAAGTCCCAGTTGCTGGTGTGTGGAGCCACACAGAATATACATTTGTTAGGAATTTCAACTTTGCTCTCTGCAGTCCAACCGGCTAATTTCAATATCAGTTGGCATATTTTTCGGGAAATCTGCATAATAATGTTTTTATAATACTAACGGCAAAATTAGCTAATTTATTTCTGTTTCTGCCATTTTTCTTTTTGATTTTGGGTAATTTAGTGCCATAAACAAGTATTTTGATTATGGCTCTAATAAAAAGTGTACGCGGTTTTACACCGCAAATAGATCCTTCTGTCTATGTGGCAGAAAATGCGACAATTGTAGGCGATGTGGTCATTGGCAAGGATTGCAGCATCTGGTTCGGTGCCATTCTTCGTGGCGACGTCAATTCAATCCGTATCGGTAACAATGTCAACATTCAAGATGGGGTAGTGTTGCACACCCTTTACCAAAAGTCTCAAGTTATCATCGACGACAACGTATCGGTTGGTCACAATGCCATTATTCATGGCGCCATTGTACACAGCAACGTGTTGGTGGGTATGGGCGCAACCATTCTCGACAATGCCGAAATTGGTGAAAACAGCATCATTGCTGCCAATGCCCTGGTGTTGGCTAACACTAAAGTGGAGCCTAATTCGGTTTATGCCGGTGTGCCAGCAAAGAAGGTGAAGGACGTTTCGCCTGAACAGTTGGAAAACATCATTAAGCGCACGGCTAACAATTACCACATGTACTCAACTTGGTTTAAGGACGAAGACGGTAAGTAACAGGCTGTTTCATAAATAGAAAGGCGTCGTGGCTTGTGTTCGATACCTGCCACGACGCCTTTCTTATGTCTTTCCCTGAACTCGTTATACGCCCCTTGGTAACAGTAGGCTACTATCGCCGTAACTTAAGAAACGGAAGTTGTGGGTTAGGGCATATTCGTAAATCTTCTTCCAATCGTCGCCAACAAAAGCTGCTACCAACAGCATTAGGGTGTTTTCTGGTTGGTGGAAGTTGGTGACCATGGCCTTAACAATCTTGAACTCGTAGCCTGGTGCAATGATGATTTGGGTGGAACCCTTCAAAGCGTCAAGTCCGTGGCGGTCTAGGTAGGCAATAACGCTTTCTAGGGCGGTTGTGGCGTCAATGGTGTAGCCGGCTTCGTAAGGCATCCATTGGCCGACTTTCAGCTCGTCGGCGTGTAGGTCCATGTTCTCGTGCAGCATGGCACCGAAGTAATAAAGGCTTTCAAGGGTACGGACCGATGTGGTGCCTACGGCAATGATGTTGCCCTTGTACTTGAGGATGTGTTCAATGGTGCTGCGGTTAATGCTGACCACTTCGGTATGCATTTCGTGGTCGTTCAATGTCTCGCTCTTAACGGGTTGGAAGGTGCCGGCACCAACGTGCAGGGTCACCTCGTCGCGTTCAATGCCCATCTCGGCAAGCTCGCCAAACTCTTTTTCGGTAAAGTGCAGACCGGCTGTCGGTGCTGCTACGCTACCCTTAATTTTCGAGTAGATGGTCTGGTAGGTTGTCTTGTCGCTTTCTTGGGTTTCGCGCTTAAGGTAGGGCGGAATTGGAAGGACGCCACATGCGTCGAGAATGTCGGCCCAATTGACGTCTTCTTCGTCCCAGCTGAAGTCGATGACCATGGTTCGGCAGTTCTCGCCGTGTCGGTCTGCCTTTAGGGTTACGGGCTTGCCGTTAACGGTGAGTGGCATGGAAAGTGTTTGTCCGTTCTTCCACCTTTTGGCATTGCCCACCATACATTCCCAAGCGCAGTGCTTGGTGGCAACAAAGGCAAGTGCATAGTCGTTGGGGGTGTGCGGGTTAAGGCAGAACACCTCAATGTGGGTGCCTGTCTCCTTCTTGAACATAAGTCGCGCCTGAATAACCTTTGTGTTGTTCATCACCATCAGCATGCCGCCTTTAAGGTGGGTGCTTATGTTCTTGAAGACGTCTTCGCTAATGTTGCCTTGGTTGTAGACCAATAGCTTCGACTCGTCACGCTGCGCAAGCGGAAACTTGGCAATCCTGTCTTCTGGCAGTTCGTAACTGTAGTCTTCAATATTAATGTCTTTCGGGTTTTTCATCGCGTCTTTGTTATGTTATTACAAAATTAGTTAACTTTGGTATAAATTCAATCAGAAAAATGATAAAGGTAGGCGATAAGGTCCGTTTCCTTAATAGTGAGGGGGGCGGCGTTGTTAGCAAGGTGCTAAAAAATAACATGGTTGAGGTGACCGATGCCGATGGCTTCGACTTCCCAACCCCAATTAGTGAGTGTGTGGTTATTAGCGAAAAGGCCGATAACGATGTGTTTACGCGCTTGAAGAATGAAGACGAGTCGAAGAAGAAGGCAAAGGCTGCTGCCGGCTACCAGCCATTAAGCCAACCTAAAGTGGAAGAAAAGGTTCCGCAGAAGGTGCGTTTCGATGCCGAAGACCGTGTAGATGCTAAACTGGTTCAACCCGAAAGGCCTGAAGGCAACGTTCTGAATGTTTATTTGGCTTTCGTGCCTTGCGACACCCGCAACTTGAGCTCTACGTCGTTCGACTGGTACGTCATCAACGACTCAAACTACGAACTGGCTTACACGGTCTCTACCGGTCAGGTAAAGGTGGAAAGGCAGGCGTCTGGATTCTTGCAACCCAACACCAAGGAATTTATCGATACTATAACGGTCGATAAACTGAACGATTTTGAATACCTTAACGTGCAGTTTATTGCATTCAAGAAAGATAAGGCTTATGTGCAGAAACCGGCTGCCGACGTGCACTTGCATCTGAATCCGGTACGTTTCTACAAACTGCACAGCTTTGTTACTAACGACTTCTTCGATGAGGATGCGCTGATGTTGCCGGTGGTGGAAGACGATGAGTCGGCTGAACCTTTGGTGATAGATTCTAAACAGCTGATGGAGGCTTCGAAACAGAAGGAAGCGGTTGAGCCGCAAAAGAAGTCGGTAAGCAGCAAGCCTAGCAACAATATTATTGAGGTAGACTTGCACATAGGTTCGCTCATCGATAACATTAATGGCTTGTCGTCGTTCGACATCCTTCAGTATCAGTTGGGCAAGTTCCGTGAGGTGATGAACGAGAACCTGCGTAACCGCGGACAGAAGATTGTCTTCATTCATGGTAAGGGCGATGGCGTGTTGCGTGCCGCTATTGTTAAGGAACTGAAACACAGCTATAAACATTGTCCGTTCCAAGATGCCTCTTTCCAAGAATACGGTTTTGGGGCCACTCAAGTCACCATTAAGTAGAAAGTCTTATTCTTACGATAGAAAACAGAAACGGGAATGCGGTGTGTTGCATTCCCGTTTTGTTTTATTGTTGTGCTGGCCTGTTTATTCCTTGGTTTCCTCCTTGTCGAACGGATAGGTACGTTTAGGGTTGCGGGGGAACCATCCTTTCTGAACTCGTTTTTCTTGCGCAAAAAGTTCGCCAATACTCCAAAAGGAAGAGAAGCCAATCACGCCCAAGCAAGTGCTGCCAATTGTGTTTTCTACCATGATGGATGCAATGACGAAAACGACGCCGGCAATCATGAAGAAAATCCATGTTGGCCTTGCTCCAAAATGGTATTCTGCTTTTATGACAAGCGGATGGAACAAGCCAATGGTTAAGAAGGTGATGACTCCTAGAATGAGTCCGGTCCAGTTCAATTCCATGTTTCTTTCTTCTTTATAATTTTAGTTTAACCTTTAAACCGACTTGCAGGGGCTTGCCCTTTTGAACGAACTTGTTACCCATACTTTCGAAGTAGAATGTATTGTAGTCGCAGTCGGTTAAATTTTTACCCCAAACGCTGACTGTCAGTTTGTTGTATGCGCTTGGCGTAAAGCCAATGTTGGCGCTTAACAACCCGTGGTGGCCCTCTTTTATCGAATTGTCGTCGGTCCAGTAGATGTTGCCGGTGCCCGAAAAATCGATATTCGATGTAAAGATACCAATTTTGTCAAACATTTTACTAATCGATACCCCTAACAAGTATGTTTGCTCGGGGGCAAATGCCACGCGGTTGCCCTTGTAGTTGGTCGAGTCGTTAATCTGGTAATCCTTGAACGATGCGTGCGTGTAACCGTAGTTGCCCAACATGGTCAGCCAGTCGGTCAGCTTATAACTTACGCTGATTTCGGCTCCATAGCTTTGGGTGTGGCCGGCATTTTTTGTCATACGTCCCATACCTCCAAGATTGCTGAACACGGTCACCTGTTGGTCGCGGCAGTCAATGAAGAAGAGGGCGCCTTCGGCATTTATCTTCTCGAAGCTCAACTTTGTGCCAATCTCGTAGTTCCAGCTATATTCGGGTTTGTATTCCAACACCTCTTTCGCATCTACATTGGGCATGCCAAGCAAGATGGGTTTCATGGCATCTTTAGCTGCGCCAATGTTGTCGGGTATGAGGGTGTATAGGTCTTCTTTCAGGTCTTTCTGCATTTGGTATTGCAGAATGTCGCTCATCATTTGGGTGTTGTAGCCGCCGCTCTTGTAGCCTTTCGACACGGTTACATACATCATCTTTGTGTGCGCGCCTTTCTCCCACATGTACTTAGCCGTGAATTTCGGCAAAAGCTCCAAGAAGTCTTGTTCAACAGAACCGTGCATGGCGGTGGTGACCGTCTGCAGCCTGTTTATCATTGGCGGAAACGTGTAATAGGTTTCAAGGTGACTGTCGTAGTCTAGGTGGGTTTGCTCGTAGTCTGCCCTAATTCCAACCTCGAACGTCAACTTTTCATTTGCGTTGATGGTCGACTGGTGAAACAGCGCAAATCCCTTGCTAGGGTAGCCTAGGCTTGTGCCAATTGGCAGATTTTCATTGGCAATGTCAAGGCTCATTCCCATTCTTTTCAGGGCAGGAACGTTGTTGACGTTGCGCTCAATGAGCGACTCAATGCCACCATCCTTCATCAGAACGGGGGCTTCTATGTTTAGGTTCCTGTAGAAACCCGAAATGCCGGTGAGAAAGGCGTAGTGCTTGAATTGGCCGTTTCGAAGGTTCGATTTTAGGACGATTTCCTCGGTGATGGTCTTCTCGCTTTGTAACTGCTGAAGGGTGAAGATGTTGCGGCGGGTGAAGTCGTTGTCGAGCAACATGTCGTCGTCGATGTATTGGAACGAGGTGGCTGAACTGATGATGTAATTAGGCCATGCATATTCCAGCTTAAGTCCGCTTGTCAGCAAGTCGCGTTCGTAGTAGCAGTCGTCGTTGTAGTCAATGCCTGTGTCCATGCCCAAACTGTCGAGCTGCGCATAGGCGTAGCCCTCTTGGCGGTCGTGGTCGAAGCTGGTGGTGAAAAGCGAGTTGAAGTTTCCGTTCTTGTAGGTCAGGTTAACGCGTCCGCCGGCATTCCATTCTTTCCCTATGTCGTCTTTGTTGTAGGCATTGGTGAAGTAGCCGTCGTTTCGGTCGAAATATCCGTTGGCCGAAAATGCCACTTTCTTGACGTGGTTGTAATGCGTTGCCACAACGCCAGCCTTGTTGAATGTGCCATAGCCGGCTTCTATGGTGGTGCGTGGAGAGTCTAGGTCGGGCAGTTGGGTGGAAATGTCAACAATGCCCGCCATGGTGTTTCTGCCGTAAAGGGTGCCTTGTGGCCCGCGGGCTATGTAGATGTTTCTGATGCTGGACAGGTTGAAGTCGAAGGCGCTCTTGTTCATGTACGGAATGCCGTCAACGTATAGCCCAACCGCTGGCTGGTCCATTCTTGAACCAATGCCGCGAACGAAGATGGACGATGTGGTCTTGCTGCCGTAGTCGGGGTTGTGAAGGTTGGGGGTGAATTCGGCAACCGTTTTCAGGTTGTCTATCTTGTGCGCCTCCATTTGTTTCGCGTTGAACGAGGTCGATGCGCTTGGGCGTTCTGCTATTGGCATTTCTTCCTTTACGGCAGGTGCAAGCACCTCTATGGCGTCGAGTGTGGTGACGTCTTCTGTGTTTTGTGCATAAAGCTCGGTTGCTGCAAGGGCAAGTGCCAATCCAAGTTTCTTCATCTCTTATCTTCAATTTACGTTGCAAAGTTAAGGCATGTTGCGTTATGCTTCAATCACTATAAGTGGGTAATTGGCGATCCATTTCGGTGAATTGAATTTTCTTTCAACAATCGGAAAAATCTTGAAAAACAATGATGCGATTGAAAAAATAGATATATTGTTGAAAAGTTGCGACTATTCACGAAATTCCGTAATTTTGAATGTTAAATGGCTAATTATCTTTAACTTGTTTTAACAAAAGGGGCTTTGCCTAATGGGTTAGGGTATATGAATGCCTTTTAATGTAATGTTAATTAAGAATTTGGGTGATAGATTTTTGCATAACAATGTTGTACGTGGCAGATTGTATTCTGTCTGGTCTAAAACCTATTCTTGAACTACAATTTTTTTGAAAATGGCTTTTTTTTGGAATAGTATATATAACAATTCAAGAAATATAATGGTCCGTTTGCTACTCTCGCTGATGTCTCTGTTGGTGAGTGGGGATGTGTTGGCGCAAACTATAATATATCCGGATGGCAAGGATTGTGCGAATCCAGGAGAGACTGTGACCGTCTATTTTCCGAAAAAGAATGGTGTGAAATATTCAGATTATTTTTTTGGAAATAGTCGAAAAGATAGAACAACATTATTATTTAAGATTCCATTTTGGACAGTAGAAAATATTATAAGTTTAAGTAAGTCGGATAAGATTGATGATGAGCATTTTAAACTAACGGTTCCCAATGGACATAATAGTGCAATTTATACGATATATTACGGTCGTACATCCATACTTTACTATTTTGGACAGGCTAGTTTTAACATTAGGGTTTGTGTCGATAAGCCTTATGTGGAAATTGGAGAAGGTTGTATTTGCCCTGGTGGTATAATACACGCTACTGTTAGGCAATCTCATGTTAAAAATCATACTTGGCAATACAAATTAGATGGTGGTGGCTGGAATAATATAAATAACTATACTAAAGTTAATGATAGCACTATTTATTTAGTAGCACCTCCTAATCTTAAATCTAATATCATAATTAGAGCTGATCAAGACGGAGAAGGGGAGGTGCAGGTCTGTATGCCAACTTTGGTAGGTCCTAAATGTTCTCAGTCTTACCAAAAAACAGTTTTTCATATAGACAATGCGTGTCCTGATTTGGAATATACTTTTGAAGGACAAACTTTAAAAGGAAAATCGTCTTATGTTGTAGATTTATACCCAGCCTTGCCTAAAACTTTTAAATTGAATTTGGATGGAAATTCAATTGACCAGGTTTATGTGGACAGATGTGCTATTGTTGTTAATTGTCCTAATTTCCAAAATTTTAGTACAAGGCAGAAGGCTGAAAACTTGTGTTTTATCCCTTGGAATGAAATAAAGGACAAATTAGATACACCAACTCAATCTGGTGGTACTAATTTGAGCGTAGTTTATTGGTATAAGACTGATGGGGGGCAGGAACAAAAGGCTAATGATAATACTGTTTTTTATCCTGGTCATAAGTACATAATCCGAATGGAGGTATTTGTAGATGGCGAATATATGACTGTCTGCGATTCTCCAGAATTCGCGGTTGTCGGTCTTCCATCTTCCGCATCTGAGCCTTCAATCGAGTGCTCTTCTAATAATCACGATAACCAAGAAATCTGCTTGGGTAGTGAAATTGAACCTATCGTCATTTCAAGTACAAATTCTACTATTAATATTGATAATGTGACCGCTGCAATTCAGGGTACAGGACTGAAAGTTGAGCGTGTTTCTGACAGTAAGGAAAAAGTAGATTGTGTTGGCTTTTTTGAAATCGTGAATGGTAGCGGAAATGGAGGCTCTGACGTCTATTTGCATGTGAAGAATAATCCTGGTTTGAAATGTGATGAAATTGGCCAAAAACTTGAGATAAAATTCTACGATAAAGATGGAAATATTGTTCACACATTTACGAATTATGGTTGTGGGGACAATGCTAATTTATATGATATCGGTCCTTTAAAGAAGGATGAATTGTATTATATTGAGGCTGACGTTACTAAAGATAAGACATGTGGTAGCTCTTTCACTCTCGATTTGGGTTCGTCCGGAGGCTTGATTCAATCAAACGATAAAGTTATTATATCTGGAAAACCTATAAACGCAGGTGTTTATTCATTCGATGTCGAAACGTTGCCAGTGGGTTGCGTTACACAATCTACAAAGTTAGATGTTGAAATTACCGTTAAAGACACCGCCAAAATACAATCTTCTGGTAATTTGAACCAGGAATTGTGTGTGGGTGGAGATATGTCGGTAGTTACATTTACCAGTAATACCGAATTGTCTGCAAATGACTTGCCTAGTGGGGTTAATCTTTCTCTAAAGTCACAAAGCGAAGGGGTTTATGTTTATGAGTTGACGGGCAATCCTTCGGGTTCTGGGGTTGTTGATTATGTTGTCTCAACACAAAACTTGAATGGGTGTGGCGTCAAAAATGTTAGGGGCTCATTCACATTCACCTCTCCTTCTTGCTCAAACAGTTCTTTACCTGCTACAATTGACGACTGTGAAGGCAATGTGACGATTCCGTTGCCAGAGGTTACAGCTAATTGTACCATCAGCAAGTATGTTTATAAATTAGGTGATGCCGATTACAAGGAAACAACAAGTAATGTTACGGTGCCGCTTTCTGAAGGGGCACATACTGTCTTGTGGAAGGCTTATGATGCGGCAGGCAATGCTAGCCCTGTTTGTACCACTACTGTTAATGTTACAAGAACCAAGACTGAACCTGCAAACCCAACCGCTTCTATTCACTATTGCCCTTCCGATGGTGTCATTTCGGTAAACGCTTCTGCGGGTTTCGATTCTTAT
This sequence comes from Paludibacteraceae bacterium, assembly GCA_024401645.1. Taxonomy (GTDB): domain Bacteria; phylum Bacteroidota; class Bacteroidia; order Bacteroidales; family Paludibacteraceae; genus Physcocola. The sequence goes on from JAKSKR010000022.1 coordinate 42,241, forward strand.
TTGGTTGAAATTGTGGGCGCTTCTACGCCAAGACTCGAAGCTGGTTCTTCAAACGTATTTTCGGTAATTAACCCAACTGGCACAACTCCTACCAACATCAATGTTTATGGTGTTAAGTGTGGCAACGAGGAAAAGTTCGCTTCTACTTATAGCGTATATGAGGTGTTGGCGGATTTCGATTTTGCCGATAAGGTTGGCGCAGTTAATACGGTTACACTTACCGACAAGTCTAAAGCTACCGTCGTTGGCGATGACATTCGCACACGTCGTTGGTTTATTTTCCCTACCGGACAGGCTGGTAAGCCTGCGGTTGCCGACACTCTGTTGGCTACCAGTTTTGGCGACGATGCGGCTGTGGTTGATAAGGCTATTGACCCTTGTGGACAATGGGTGGCAATCGTTGCGGAAAATACTGGTTGCTGTAAGGCATTTAATGTCAAGTTTGTTGTCCCTACGCCTTCTTGTAATAGTGCTGCTGGTTTTGAGGCTGAACAGACGCTCAACACGGCTGCCGATGCGGTAGTCTGCAAGGCTAGTGGGGCCACTGCTTATACTTTCAAAGCATGTGGCGTTTCTGTAAAGTTGAATGGGGCTTCCATCGATGCGGCTAGCATTCCTACCACCATGCTTGCTGACGGTGATGTGTTGGCATGGACGCTTTCTAATGGCAAGGGTTCTGATGTGAAGACTACTGTTTGCAAATCGGTTATTAGGATTGCCGATAAGACGAATCCTATTTGTCCGACAATTGCCGAACCTATACAGCTTGATGCTTGCTCTAAAACGGCTGACGAAATAAAGGGTATTATTACCAATTATATACATGGACTAACTTCTCCTAAACTAGACAACTGCACCGACAATGCCAATTTGATTGTTAGTGTTACCAATGCAGCAACGCAAAATGCAAAGAGTACGAAAACTTACTCTTTCAAGTTGACCGATGCTTCATCTAACACTAGCGTAGGTTGTGAAGTTAGCATTGCGTTGAATTACCCAACTGTTGAGTGTCCTGCCATGGATGCTGTTAAGACATTGGCGTTGTGTAACCCAACAAAGGCACAAGTTCTTGCCGAATTGAACAAGCAGGCATTGAAGGTGAATGCTTGTTCTGCTAGTTATGCTGGCTATGTGGCAAGCGGTTTGAATGCCGAGAACTATGCAACCCAAAAGAGCGAAGATGCTTCTGCAACGCAGTATACTATCGTTTGGAAGTTTAAGGATGCCGATGGCAATGAATTGATTCCTGCCGGTTGCCCGCAGAAGTTTAAGGTGGTTATCCCAGACTTCGAACATCCAACTCCGCTTAGTGGTGATGTAAACTGTGTGGAAAAGGCGGTTAAACCAAGCTCTGTTCCTACGGTTAACGATGCCTTGAATAATCCTATAACACCAGAATACAAGGGTAGCACTAAAGTGCCTGCAGATTTCACTTGCGACGGCAAAGTGGTCCATACCTATACTTATAAGGACTGTGCTGGTCATAGCTTCGATTGGACTTACACTTACCGAGTTACAACTACAGGTCCTGTCATTAATGCAGAAGGGGTTCCGAACTCTTCTGATATTACTTGTATCGATGCTGCTGTTCAGCCAACCCATATACCTACTGCTACAAATGGTTGTGGACATGTAATTACACCTTCAGCTCCTGTACGTACTGAAAATTGGACCGGAAAGGAGAAGTGCGTGGGTACCATCAAGTATACCTATACTTATACCGATTGTGGCAACAGCCAAGATTGGACTTATACTTACAACTTGACGTCGGCAAAACCAGTGTTAAGCACCGAAGTTGTTGGTCGTGACTTGCTTTGTAATCCAACATCAATACCAGAGGTAAAGCCTTCTGACTTCACGGTAACCAATGCTTGTGGCACAAACCAGGTTGAAGTAAATAGCGCGGATAGCCATACTGATTGCTCTTACCAACGTGTCTATACGGCGTCATATACAAATGGTTGTGAAACGGCCGAACCTTTAGTCGTTACCTACACTTGGAAAGAAGACAAAGTAATACCTGTTTTGAGAGTAACAAAGACCGAACCCGAAACTTGTAACCCTTCAATCGTTGCCCCTGTGTTCGTTGCGAGCGACAATTGTGAAGGTGAGATAAGTTCTGCAAATATTAATGTTACGACCGATGGCGTTATTGGCTCTGGCTGCTCTAAACAACAGACTTGGAAAGCCAATTATACCGATGGCTGCGGCAACAAGGCTGAAGAGTTGAGCGTAACTTATGAATGGACTGAAGATAAGACAGCACCAACAGTTAGTGCCAAGGTCTCGAAAGTGGCTGCTGTTAAGGCTGGCACTTGTAAATATTCTGTGCCTGATCTTTGTAGTGATACTTATATTAATTTCAGCGACGAGTGCAGTTCGTCTCCGACTTACGTTCAAAGCCCTGCGGCTGGTGAGCTGATTTCAGAAAATACAGAAGTAACCATTGCTGTTAAGGATGGTTGTAACAATACCTCTACGGTTCAAATTACTGTCGAAGTTCCTGTGGCGTTGACTGCCTCAATCGTGTTGCCGGATGCCGGTTGCCCTAACAATACCTATACCATTAGCTCAAAAGTGGAAGGCGGCACCGCACCATACACCTACACCTGGTCAGGCAACGTGAGCGGCAGTGGCGCAAGCGTAACCCTGAACACAGACAAGGCTTGTAAGGACTATGGGTTGACCCTTCACGTAAAGGATGCGAACGGCTGTGAGGCAAACGCGACCGGCAAGACGTTTACGCCTGTAGACGGCGAAAAGCCAACCGCGACCGGCACAGCAAAGACCACGCTCGACCTCTGCATAAGCGATGCGTTGCCGACAGCCGTGACAGGCATAGACGCGTTGGAAGCGTTAAGCGGATTGACGTTCAGCGATAACTGTACCGCCCATGCCGATTTGTCGGTAAGCAGTAGCGACAAGACGATAACATCAAGCGACTGTAAGAAGGTTGTAGAGCGCACCTACAATGTGAGCGACAAGTGCGGAAACAGCTACGAGTACGTTCAGACCATCACGATGGAAGACAAGAGCGTACCAACCATCAGCATAAACGCCGGCAAGTCATCCGTCAAGGCCAATGTAGACAAGTGTGTCTATACCGTACCAGACGTGACCGGCTTCGTGACCGTATCAGACGCATGCAAGAAGGGCACGCTCAACGTCATCCAGTCACCAGCTGCGGGCGCAAATATCACCGAAACAACAAGCGTTACAGTGACCGTGTCAGACGGTTGCGAGCACAGCGCCGATGCGACGATCGAGGTAACCGTACCTAACGCCATCAGCGTGAAGGTGAGCGACATCGTGGCCGCGAAGTGTAACGGTGACGCCAACGGCAGCTTCAAGGCCGTAGCCACCGGCGGCACCCCAGAGTACACCTACGCATGGAACGGCAAGTCCAACAGCGACGGCGTGTTCAGCGGCCTAGGTGCCGGCAAGCATACGTTGACGGTAAGCGACAGCAAGGGCTGCAGCACGAGCCAGGAAGTAGAAATCGAGCAACCAGAAAAGTTGACAGCCTCAATCGTGTTGCCTGAAGCTGGTTGCCCTAACATCGCCTACACGATCGGCTCGACCGTTAATGGCGGCAATGTCGGTTACACCTATACATGGAGCGTTAACGGCAATGGCGGCAGCGAATCCACATATGTCATCGCAGCCACCTCCGGTTGTGCGAACTACACCATCAACCTCCGTGTAGTGGACGCGAAGGGCTGTGTGGCAAACGCCGTAGAGCAGACGTTCAGCACAGTGGATACCGAGGCTCCAAAGTTGTTGGCCGACAAGGAATGGCCAAGCGACATAACCGGCAAGAACGCCTGCAAGTCAGCAGCAACCGGTTTTGCGGGCGAACTCTACAATGTTGAAAGAGTTAAGGATTTGTACGGTGACAACTGCGGCAGCGTTAACGTGAGCTTGAAGGGAGAATACGCGCTGACAGGCACCGACTGCGCGTGGACGTTGACCCGCACCTACGTCATCAGCGACAACTGCGGCAACAGCATTGAAAAGACGATGAGCATCAGTGGTGGCGACAATACCGTGCCGGCCATCAGCGTGAAGAGCGGCAGCGAGAGTGTTGCAGCGACCGCATTGGCCGAGTGCAAGTACAGCGTGCCAGACGTTACTGGTCTGGTAACCGTAAGCGACAACTGTAGCGCACTATCAGACCTCAAGATAACCCAGAGTCCAGCCGCCAACACCGTAATCAGCGGCAGTCAGGACATCACCGTGACCGTGACCGACCTGTGCGGCAATGAAAAGAGCGCCACCATCCGCGTAACCGTACCTAACGCCATCAGCGTGGACGTGAGCGACATCGTGGCCGCGAAGTGTAACGGTGACGCCAACGGCAGCTTCAAGGCCGTAGCCACCGGCGGCACCCCAGAGTACACCTACGCATGGAACGGCAAGTCCAACAGCGACGGCGTGTTCAGCGGCCTAGGTGCCGGCAAGCATACGTTGACGGTAAGCGACAGCAAGGGCTGCAGCACGAGCCAGGAAGTAGAAATCGAGCAACCAGAAAAGTTGACAGCCTCAATCGTGTTGCCTGAAGCTGGTTGCCCTAACATCGCCTACACGATCGGCTCGACCGTTAATGGCGGCAATGTCGGTTACACCTATACATGGAGCGTTAACGGCAATGGCGGCAGCGAATCCACATATGTCATCGCAGCCACCTCCGGTTGTGCGAACTACACCATCAACCTCCGTGTAGTGGACGCGAAGGGCTGTGTGGCAAACGCCGTAGAGCAGACGTTCAGCACAGTGGATACCGAGGCTCCAAAGTTGTTGGCCGACAAGGAATGGCCAAGCGACATAACCGGCAAGAACGCCTGCAAGTCAGCAGCAACCGGTTTTGCGGGCGAACTCTACAATGTTGAAAGAGTTAAGGATTTGTACGGTGACAACTGCGGCAGCGTTAACGTGAGCTTGAAGGGAGAATACGCGCTGACAGGCACCGACTGCGCGTGGACGTTGACCCGCACCTACGTCATCAGCGACAACTGCGGCAACAGCATTGAAAAGACGATGAGCATCAGTGGTGGCGACAATACCGTGCCGGCCATCAGCGTGAAGAGCGGCAGCGAGAGTGTTGCAGCGACCGCATTGGCCGAGTGCAAGTACAGCGTGCCAGACGTTACTGGTCTGGTAACCGTAAGCGACAACTGTAGCGCACTATCAGACCTCAAGATAACCCAGAGTCCAGCCGCCAACACCGTAATCAGCGGCAGTCAGGACATCACCGTGACCGTGACCGACCTGTGCGGCAATGAAAAGAGCGCCACCATCCGCGTAACCGTACCTAACGCCATCAGCGTGGACGTGAGCGACATCGTGGCCGCGAAGTGTAACGGTGACGCCAACGGCAG
>JAKSKR010000023.1 GCA_024401645.1 Paludibacteraceae bacterium
AGTAGGCAGCTGCCTTCTTCAGTCCCCCGGGGTTCAATCGACCCCCGGGGGACTTCTCTTTTGCATGCACCTAGCCTTCGTCGCGGTGGGGCTCTGTCCCATCACACATAAAACCGGGTTCGCCGAACTCGCTTGCTTCGCCTGTTGCATCCTTACGTCAGCAACAGACTGATCACGCCCGTTTCTTCGTAGTTGAAACATGTTGCACGAAATTATGCTAAATCAATAACTGTAAATTTTCATCCGCATAAATCATTTTTACATTGTAAATCGTAATCTGTACCTTGCCTTCACGTAATTTTTTATATATTTGCTAGTTAATCATAAATCAATTTCTTCATGATAAATTTCTATGCTGAGGATATTGAAATGCCAAAGCTGAAAAAGGCAGCCCTTAAGGCTTGGATTAAGGCCGTTACAGAAAAACACGGATACAAGTTGGGTGATATCTCTTATATATTTTGTTCTGATAAAAGAATTTTAGAGGTAAATAATCAGTTCCTTCAACACGATTATTATACCGACATTATAACGTTTGATTACACTGAAGGCAAAAAGATTTCAGGTGACTTGTTCATCAGTCTAGATACTGTGAAAACGAATGCCGAGAAATTTAATGCCGAATACGACCAGGAGTTTCATCGTGTGGTTATTCATGGCATTCTCCACCTTTGTGGCATTAACGACAAAGGACCGGGTGAACGTGAAATAATGGAGGCTCATGAAAATGAGGCCCTCGCTATGCGAACTGGTAACGAATAATTGAGTTTTACACAATGCATTTATTAAAAAGTTTATTATTGGCTTGCCTTGGCACTGTAACATTGTGTCAGGCGCAGACCACGCGTCAAGAATTGTCTGCCGTAAAGGAGAGAACTGCGGGTAATTATTATGCATATCCAACCCCATCGGGAAAACTTACAGCTGCGCCGGAAGGTTATAAACCTTTCTACATCAGCCACTATGGCCGTCATGGGTCGAGATATATGATTGATGATGTCGATCCGAAGGAGGTTCGCGACGTGTTGCGTAGTGCAGAACAAGATGGTGTACTTACCAAACTCGGCAAGGAAACCATTAAGCACCTCGATGTTTTTATTGAGACGATGGATGGACGTAACAGCGAACTTACACCCGTTGGACATGAACAACACAAGGGTATTGCCAACCGCATGTTTAAAGCATATCCGGAAGTTTTTAACGGGCATACTAAAATCGATGCTCGCTCAACCCCTGTGCACCGTACCATTTTGAGCATGGGCGCATTCTGCCAAGAACTGAAATCGTTGAATGGTGATTTAGATATTACCAATGACGCTAGTGAACACGACATGTTCTTCATGTGCAATAAGAACCATGCCGAAAGCCATAAGACTAGTGATGCCGAAGTGGCATGGAAGAAGGCTTACGATGCCTTTAACGACGCAAACTATCATTCCGACCGTTTTATGAATAGCCTTTTCACAAAGAAGGGCTATCTGCCGGTAGGCAAGGCGAACAAGTTCATGCGTCAAATGTTTAATGTCGCTTGTGACGTGCAAGATATGACCGATATGGGTTTCAGCTTGTACCCTTTGTTTAATGATGACGAATTGTTTGATTTTTGGCAGAGCCAGAATGCCTATTGGTATGGATCTATAGGACTTTCGCCGATTCAAGATGGGGATGGACCTGAAATTGCTGCCAACTTGTTGCGTAATATCATCGACAATGCACAGAACGCTATAGGTTCTGACCAACCGAGTGTTACCCTACGCTTCGGGCACGACACTGGCATACTTCCATTGTTGGCGTTGATGAGGGTTGGTGGCGCTTATTGTAAGGTGGCCGACTTGAAAGAACTCTACAAGTCGTGGGCCGACTATAAGTTGATACCGATGGCTGCTAATTTGCAACTGGTTTTCTACCGTAACAGTAAAGGTAATGTCTTGGTTAAGGCTTTGCTTAACGAAGAGGAAACCACCTTGCCTGCAAAAGCGTTTAGTGGACCATACTATCAGTGGAACGATGTGTTAGATTATTATGAAGAAATGCTAAGCCATATTCGTAATGTAAAACCAAGTGTCACAATCTATAAACATTAAGAAATATCAATAATTATTATAAAATCATGGAAAACAATTCTACAATCCAGACTGGAAAGCTCTCCATTCGCGAAAAAATCTGTTACGCGTTTGGCGATGGCGCAGCCAATATTGCATGGCGTGGTGTTGCTGCTTTCCTTATGATTTATTACACCGACGTGTTCGGTCTTAGCCCTGCTGTCGTTGGTACACTAATGTTGCTGGTTCGCTTAAGCGATGGCGTCAGCGACGTGGCTATGGGTGCTATTTGTGACAGAACCAAAACGAAATATGGTAAGTTCCGTCCTTGGATTCTTTGGACTGCCATTCCTTTGGCTGTCATTCTTTCTATGATGTTCACTTGCCCCGATTGGAGCATGACCGGTAAGATTGCTTACGCTTACACTACCTACATCGTCTTCACCCTTGTTTATACGGCAAACAACATTCCTTACGGTGCGTTGCTGGCAGTTATGACTCCAGACGACAAGGAACGTACATCGTTAGGCTCCTTCCGTATGGTGGGCGCATTTGGTGGTGGTATGCTTGTGCAAGGTTTGCTTCTTTTCTTGGTCGCTTATTTCGGAAATGTGAATCCTAACGTGAACGTCAACACAATTGAGAGCGGTAAGAAGTACGAGGTTGTTCTAACAACACCTACCGATGTTAGCAACTTAAGCTTTACAACTAACAACGGTATTGCCAAGATGGTTTCTCCTGATATTACTTACGAAACTAAAGACTCTACTGGTGCGCTTGTTGTTGGTGCCGATGGTAAGGTTCAGATGAAGGCTGACGAACCAACCGAAGCAAAGAGTTTTGCAACTGTAGCTAACAAGCCATATCATTTTACGGTTGAAGCTGACGGTGAAGAAATCACAGCAGATAGCTTCCGTGTGGTAGACCAGAACAAAGGTTACAGCTATGCCATCTACTTCCTTTCAATTTTCTTGGCTATTTTCTTGTTGATTACCTTCTTCGGAACTCGCGAACGTGTGGAACCACCAGTTACCCAAAAGACCAATCTGGTTGATGAATTGGGTGACTTGATTAAGAATTATCCTTGGATCGTATTGGTGTTCGTTGGTATTCTTTATAATATTTACAACAATACCCGTCAAGGTGTAACTTTGTACTATTTCACACACTATGTACATAACCAGTTGCTTTCTGCCGGTTACATGACAGGTTTGATGATTGCTTCTATCGTTGGCGCAATGATTACAGCACCTTTGAGCCGTAAGTTTGGCAAGAAGAATCTCTTTATTGGCGCTTTGTTCTATTCGGCTGTAGTAAACACCATGCTATACTTCTGTTCGCCAACTGCCATTGTTCCTATTTTCTGCATTGGTATGTTGTCTGAAGTTGGTGCTGCCATCTTCCCAACCTTGTTCTTTGCAATGTTGGGTGACGTAGCAGACTATTCTGAATATGTTAACGGTCGACGTGCAACCGGCTTGGTTTACAGTGCGGGTTCTTTTGCCACAAAGTTTGGTGGTGGCTTGGGTAGTGCTATTGTTGGTTATGTGTTGGCATACTATGGTTACAAGGGTACCGACCCAACAACTATTAAGTTGGCGGTTGAAGGCATTCGTGGCCTTATGAGTTGGATTCCTTCTATTCTCTGTATCTTTGCTGCAGTTGGTATGTATTTCTATACTATCGACCAGAAGAAGATGGACGAAATTACAACTGAATTGCAAAATCGCCGCCGCGGTGAAGGTGCAAAAAACGCGGTTTCTAACGACGTTGTTCGTTAATATACATTCAACTTAATACTATAACTCGGGCAGCTCGTAATTGGGTTGCCCGATTTTTTTGTGTATAAAAAGTAAGTGGGCAATCCCCAATGAGGAATTGCCCACTTTATTGATTGTCTTCTAGGACTTCTTATTAGAGCTCTGCGCCAGTTGCGCTAACTTCTTTGTTGATGCGACCAACCAAGCCCTGAAGCACCTTGCCAGGACCAACTTCAATGAATTCGGTTGCACCATCGGCAATCATGTGCTGTACGCACTGGGTCCACTTTACAGGAGAAGTCAACTGCTTAACAAGGTTTGCCTTGATGGTAGCAGGATCGGTTTCTGCAATTGTGGTTACGTTCTGATAGATAGGGCAGATTGGCTTGCTGAAGTTTGTTGCTTCAATAGCCTTTGCCAATTCGTCTTTAGCTGGCTGCATAAGTGGAGAGTGGAATGCTCCACCAACTACCAATGGAAGAGCACGCTTTGCACCAGCTTCCTTCATAAGCACACATGCCTTTTCAATGCCGGTGTTGCTACCTGAAATGACGAGCTGTCCAGGGCAATTGTAGTTTGCAGCAACTACAACTTCACCTTCAATGCTAGCACAAATTTCTTCAACCTTTTCGTCTGGCAAACCAATAACGGCAGCCATTGTTGAAGGATTCATTTCACATGCCTTCTGCATAGCCATTGCACGCTTTGAAACTAGGCTCAAGCCATCTTCGAAGCTAACTGTGTTTGATGCTACCAATGCAGAAAGTTCGCCCAATGAGTGACCTGCAACCATGTCTGGCTTAATGTCAAGCACCTTTGCAAGAATTACAGAGTGCAAGAAAACTGCAGGCTGTGTAACCTTTGTTTCCTTAAGTTCTTCTGCAGTACCTTCGAACATGACCTTTGTGATGTCGAAACCAAGAATCTGGTTAGCTTTTTCAAACAATTCCTTTGCAACTGCCGAATTGTCGTAAAGGTCCTTACCCATGCCTGTGAACTGGGCACCTTGACCAGGGAAAACGTAAGCTTTCATTTGTTTTTTGTTATTTTATTATTGTTTGTTTCTGTTCTATATTAGAGAGTCCCCTTTGTGCTAGGTAACTCAAATTTGTAGATGTCTCTCTTAACGGCCATTTTAATGGCACGTGCAAGAGCTTTGAAGATGCCTTCAATCTTGTGGTGCTCGTTGTCGCCTTCTGCCTTTATGTTTAGGTTCATCTTGGCAGCATCGCTTAAACTCTTAAAGAAGTGAATGAACATTTCGGTAGGCATGTCGCCCACATATTCACGGGTAAACTTTGCGTCCCAAACCAACCAAGGTCTGCCGCCAAAGTCGAGCGCAACTTGGCAAAGGCAGTCGTCCATTGGTAGGCAGTAGCCATAGCGTTCAATGCCGCGCTTGTTGCCGAGAGCCTTGTAGATGGCTTCGCCAAGGGCAATGGCTGTGTCTTCAATGGTGTGGTGCTCGTCAACATTTAGGTCTCCCTTTACCTTAATTGTAAGGTCACACCCGCTGTGCTTGCCAATTTGGTCGAGCATGTGGTCGAAGAAACCAAGTCCTGAAGAAATGTCGGTTTTTCCGTTGCCATCGAGGTTGATGCTTACATAGATGTCGGTTTCCTTTGTGGTACGCTGAACGGTACCAATTCTTTCACCGGCAAAGATGAATTCGCTAATCTGGTCCCAATTTTCTGCAACTAGTGCGCAGTGCTCGGTTAAACCATTTTCGGCAATCTCCTTCTCACCAGTTTCCTTATCCTTAATGTATATGCCCTTGCAACCAAGGTTCTTGGCTAGCTGAACATCGGTAAGGCGGTCGCCAATAACGTAACAGCGTTCCATGTCGTAGCTGCCATCCATGTAATTGGTCAGCATGCCAGTGCCGGGCTTGCGTGTTGGCTTGTTATCTTCCTTGCGTGTTGGGTCAATCTTAATGTCATCGAAAACAACGCCTTCACCCTTGAAGACCTGAAGCATCTTGTCCTGAATGCGTTCGAAAGTCTCGGTAGGGTAGTCTGGGGTTCCAAGACCATCTTGATTGGTGACGATGACCAACTCGAGAGTCGGAAGTTTTTCGCGAATGAAATGAAGGTTGCGGAGAACGCCGGGTAAGAATTCAAGTTCGTCAAGTGTGTTCACTTGTTCTGTAATAGGCGGCTCTACAATCAAGGTGCCGTCTCTATCTATGAAAAGAGCTGTTTTCTTCATTTTCTTATAAATCTATTAACACAAAGATACTTATTAATATTCAATATTCTAGTTTAATGGTACACCCTAATACGACAAAAACGCAATTGAACGGTGTCCAATTGCGTTTTTGATCTTTTGTCCTCAATAAAAACTATGTTCCTTTGGTGTGTGGTCTTGAGACGAACCACAAAATCGTAGCTTTGTTGTTCCTTATTATTAGAACTTAACAACCTTCTTAACTAACTTTACTACGATTAAATTCAATGCTATCATCTTACCTCTATAATTTGTTTGTTTTCTACTCTTTTTATTGGTTGTTGGCTCTTATTAGAATTTTACGACCTTCTTAACCAACTTTACTACGATCATGTTCAATGCTATCATAATTGTTTTCTTCTTTTGTCATTTAATTGTGTCGCCACTTGTCTGTTGATTTCGTTTTGACACTGCAAAATTATGTTATAAAACATAATTATGCAACAATATTGTAAAATATTTTTCAAAAAAGTTTGTCATTGTGTAATCAGAATTAATCTAAAAGTGCTGGTTGGTGGTGTGTTTTGCTTTCTAATTGAATTGATTGCTAATGATTGTTGAGCATTTTGATAAAAATTCACCGGAAAAAGCCGGAAAATATGTCATTTTGCTTATCCATTGTTTCGAATTGGTACCTATAAGCAGGCATTTGTTATGTATTTGTGGCTGGTGAAAGTTTGAAAGGCCTGAGAAATATGTATTTTTGTGACATTTTGATAGTTTTTGGTGTGTTTTGGCTTGTTTGGCTTTCATCATGATTCGCGAATGCCATGTTTTTGTGCGTTTATATTATTATTGGTATAGACTAGCGTGAAATTTTGTTTGCAGAGTTTTTACTTTTATTAGCATTATTTATCGACGAAAAGAGTGTTTTAAGGGATTTATTGCTTATTTTTGCGTGATTTTGTATGCTCCAAGGTAGCCTTATATTCAACTATAATTATCTTTGTGAGAATGAAAAAATCGACATGAAAAACTAGTGTGAGGCTTAAAATTTTGAGAATTAGTGTTTTAAGTCTTGTGCAAGGAGCTAAAAGTATGCCTAATCCTACTGCTTCTACCCCCAATTCCAGCGGTTCTGGTCAACCTTTAAGAAAGGAGATTGACAAGGATTTGTGTGCATGGTTTGTGTTGAAGACCATGTGGCGACAGGAGGAAAAAGCCGAAGAGCGTTTAACAGAGGCGGGCGTGGAGGTTTACATTCCACGTAAACAAATCTTGCGTGAAGATAGGCGTGGCAAGAAACAGCGCGTCATGGTTCCTGCAATTAACAGCCTAGTTTTTGTAAAGTCTTCAATCAGACAACTAGAAATCATAAAGGAGGACATCCGTGTTCGTCACGGACAGATTTTGTACTTCTATACGAATCACGAAGGTGGACGTAATGTCATCACAGCCATACCAGAGTCGCAAATGGATCAGTTCCGTTCTGCGTGCGACGTGGCTGGCGACACCGTTCAATATTTTCTCCCTGAAGAACTTGATCTTGCCAAAGGAACTCGCGTGCGCATTCATGGCGGTCCTTTCGAAGGTCACGAAGGTTTACTACTCAAAATTAAGGGCAAGCGAAGCAAGAGCTTAATTATTTCAATAGAAGGCTTCCTTTCTGCTGCATTTGCAGAGGTGAGTCCGGAATTTATTGAGGTGGTACGTTAACTTATAAACTATAAACTAAAAGCTAAAAACTTAGATTTGTGAATCTGTTATTAGATCTGAAAATTTTTGCGTTTGCCGTCAGAATTGTCAATCTTTATCGGTTTCTTGTTGACGAGACGAAAGAATTTGTCTTATCAAAACAGTTTTTGCGTAGCGGTACCAGTATTGGCGCAAAATAAGTAGGTTTTTAGTTTTAGGTTTTTACTTTTCAGTTTAAGAAATGAATATTGCAGTTGCAGGAACCGGTTACGTCGGTCTTTCTATTGCTACATTGTTGGCACAACACAACCATGTAGTTGCTGTTGATATTGTTCCAGAAAAGGTGGAACTTATTAATAAACGTAAGTCGCCTATTCAGGATGAGTATATAGAGAAATACTTGGCAGAAAAGGTTTTGGACTTAACAGCCACTACCGATGGTGCTTCTGCATATAGGGATGCAGACTTTATCGTCATTGCAGCACCTACCAATTACGATTCTCAACGCAATTTCTTTGATACGTCGGCCGTTGAATCAGTCATCGATTTGGTGTTGAGTGTCAATCCCGATGCCGTCATGGTCATAAAGTCAACCATTCCGGTCGGTTACACCCGTAACCTTTATGTGCGTTATGCTCAGAGATTTGCATCTGAACCTTCATTAAAAGGTAAGAAATTCAACTTGCTTTTTTCGCCTGAGTTTTTGCGTGAGAGTAAGGCGCTATATGACAATCTTTATCCAAGTCGAATCATCGTTGGGTATCCAAAGCTGATTGAAAAGGAAGAATTTGTCGAAGAAAATTCAGCAATTGCCAGCGTGGCCGATGTTCATGCCATGGAAAAGGCTGCTCATGTCTTTGCCGAATTGTTACAGAATGGAGCATTGAAGGAAGATATTCCAACAATCTTTATGGGCATGAAGGAAGCCGAAGCCGTTAAGTTGTTTGCCAACACATACTTGGCCCTTCGTGTCAGCTATTTCAACGAATTAGACACCTATGCCGAAGTGAAGGGACTCGACACGCAAGCCATCATCGATGGCGTATGTCTCGATCCGCGCATTGGCAGTCATTATAACAATCCGTCATTTGGTTATGGCGGTTACTGTTTGCCAAAGGACACCAAACAGCTGTTGGCAAACTATCAAGATGTACCAGAAAACCTTATTGAGGCTATTGTAGAAAGCAACCGCACCCGTAAGGATTTCATTGCCGACCGTGTACTCGACATGGCAGGCTATTATAGTTACAATCAGCGTGGCGATTACAACCCATCTGCCGAACACCAGTGTACCGTTGGTGTTTACCGTTTGACCATGAAGTCGAACAGCGACAACTTCCGTCAGTCATCCATTCAGGGTGTGATGAAGCGCATTAAGGCGAAGGGTGCCACTGTCATCATTTACGAACCAACCCTCGAAGACGGTTCAACCTTCTTTGGCAGCCTTGTCGTCAACGACCTCGAGAAATTCAAGTCGCAATCGCAAGCCATCATAGCCAACCGATACGACGCTTGCCTCGATGATGTGCAGACCAAGGTTTACACCAGAGATATTTTTAGGAGGGATTGATAGAAAATCTTTCAAACATTGAAGACGATGCAAGTTAAGAAGCAGGTGTCATTACAAGATTTGTCTTGGGTCAAATCAAATAATAAATTGCAAGATAAAATCGGAGTTGAAGAATTGTTTTACCCCGAAACAAAAGATGAGTTTCTTAATCTGATAGATGAACTAGCTCCTAAAGATGATAAGACTAAAGTTCCTTTAATAGGTTTCTCTTCAAATACATTGTTTTTGCCTACTTATCATGTCGATAAAATGATATGTACCAGAAAATTTGATAAATGGGAAGTTAGGGACAATGTAGTTGTTTGTGATTGTGGAGTAAACGTATCAAAGCTTGCCAAATATGCAGTTAGTCAAGGGTGGAAAGGTTTTTATGGCTTGGTAGATTTGCCTGGGACAATTGCTGCTGCTGTATATGGAAATGCTGGATGTTACGATTGTACGGTAAATAATCTTTTGGAATCTTTTGAACTGTTGTTGTCTGATGGAACAATCTGTCACAAGACAATAAAGGATTTAGATTTAGAATATCGTTCTACATCCTTAAAGAAAGGAACACTAAAAGGCATTATTTTATCTGTAGTTTTAAAGGTTGAGAAAGGAAACGCAGAAGAAGAACAAAAGAAAGCTGATAATATACACGCAGATCGTTTGAAGAATCAGCCAAATGCTGCCAACAATTTGGGTACAACTTATGTCCTATTGGAGCCAAAATTTTTGGGAAAGATCTTTCTTCGATTAATAGATATTCATACTAAAAAATTTCCAAAATTGAATCATAAACAACACGTGGATATTTTCTTTAAACTTTTTGGACAATCAAGGTTTGTACCTTATACGTATGGACTTGGTCGTTTTATGTTTGTTGATGAAAAATCTCACGAAATGTTGTCCTCTTATACCAAATTTCTAAAAAAGTTATTTTCTAGCGTAGTTTACGAAATCGAATTTAGAAGTTAACTATTCTTAATAAATAATAGAAATGTCTCAAAATCAGTCTGCATCCGATAACAAACGGTTAGCGAAAAATACTGTTCTATTGTATGTTAGAACTTTTGTAGTTCTGATAATAGGACTGTTATCCTCTAGATTGATTCTTAAGACACTTGGTGTTGATGATTATGGAGTTTACAATATAGTAGGTGGATTTGTTGCTCTTTTTTCTGTCATCAGCTCAACTTTAGTGGCAACAACTCAACGATTCTTAAATTTTGAGTTAGGAAAACAAGAAAACAGTAGACCGCAAGTTTATTTTAATGCATCACTAGTTATTCATTTGGTGTTAGCTGTGGTTCTTTTTTTCCTTTTCGAAACAGTAGGTCTTTATTTCTTAAATACGCACCTTAATATACCTGAAGAAAGGATGGTGGCGGCTAACTGGGTATTTCAATGCTCTATTTTAGCATTTATTTTTAATATAATTAGCACTCCTTTTACAGCTGTTTTGATTGCTCATGAAAGAATGTCGGCTTATGCGTATATAACACTTTTTGAAAGCGTTATGCGGTTAATAGTTGTTTATAACTTATTCCTTTCTCCGTTTGATTTCTTAATAACGTATTCAGTTCTGCTTTTGGTTGTTTCCATTATTGTTGGTGGTACATACATAATTTATTGTAAGAGACTGTTTGTTGAAACGTCGTTTATTCTTGTGAAAGACGAAGATCTATATAGGGGAATTTTCAAGTTCGCAAGTACGAATTTTGTAGGATCTCTTGCGACAATTATGGCCAATCAAGGTTTAGATGTTATACTAAATCTTTTCTTTGGTATTAGGATTAATGCTGCAAGAGGTATAGCAAATCAGGTTCAAGGTGCAGCCTCTAAATTTGTCAATGACTTTATGACAGCACTGAATCCACAGATAACAAAGGAATATGCTGCAAATAACCACGAAAAATCCAAAGAACTATGCTTCCGGGGATCAAAATTTGCATTTTTTATGATGTTAATTTTATCATTACCAGTAATGATACGTGCTCCTTATATATTAGAACTATGGTTAGATGTTTTTCCTGAATATGCGGTTTCTTTTGTTCGTTTAGGACTTTTATATTCATTGTTGTGTTTGTTGTCTAATGCTTTGGTAACAGAAATGTTAGCAACTGGAAATCTAACAACAACAACTTTATGGATAGGTGGTACTCGTTTATTAACCTTGCCAATAGCATATTTAGTATTTTATTGTACGGGGTGTGAACCTATGTATAGTTATGTAATATTAATATCTATTGAAATTATATCTTTAGCTATCCGATTGATAATACTAGAGACTATTACAAATATGAAATTTTTCATACCGTTTGTAAAAGAAGTGATAACTAGGGTTTTGTTCGTGTCTATTATCTCAGTCTCATTAATCCTTCAAGTTAATAATATGATAGAACAGAATTTCATCGGCTTATTGATGTTTGTCTTGATTTCTGTCCTCATAATAGTCATAACTATTTCTTTTATAGGCATGTCTTCTGTTGAGAAAGATGCAATCTTAAAAATGATAACTCAGAAGATTGGTAAGAGTTCATAGTTGATTTTTTGTCAAAATGAAAATCTCAATATTAACATTCAGTCATAATATTAATTTCGGAGCTACCTTACAATGTTATGCCTTGTCAAAGGTGTTAATGGATAAGGGTCACGATGTTTCAATCTTGTATATACCACTGCACGGTTATGGTGCTAATGAGGTGAAATTGTCCATCGTGACAAGAATTGTAAATAAAGTTAAGCGTGGATGTTTAAAGATTGCTCGACTTGTTAGTTCTCCTGAAAATGAGCGTTATACTCGTACTAAAGCTGAACAAGAAGCCGATATTAGGGTGCTCGATAAGGTCCAAAAACTAAACGACGAGTTTTACGAAAATTATATGCCTACAACTGTTGGACCTTTTTATACTGAAGCTGAACTTACAGATCAAGCCACAGGTCTAGACTATTACATTGTTGGAAGTGACCAAGTTTGGAATCCTATTATTACAGGGGATCAGGCTCCGTTGTATTTCTTCTCATTCTTGAAAGACGAACCAAGAATGTCTTATGCGGCAAGTACTTGCAAAGTTGAGAATTGGAATTTGCCAAATGAAGAAACGGATAGAATAAAGTCTTTACTAGATAAGTTCAATTCTATTAGTGTAAGGGAAGAAGAGGGGCAGAAACTATTAAAGCAAGTCTTGGACAAAGACTCAAAGTTGGTCTTAGATCCAACTTTGTTGCTCAATGCTTCCTTGTACGAGAAATTGGCATTAAATAGTACGCTTGATGCTGCTAATCAACTATATTCGTTTAAGTTCATCATAAATGATAAGTGGCTTGAAACCATCAAATATGTTGCGAATGAACTAGAATTGAGTCCTAGGTTTGATGGAGAACGTATGCCATTAAAGGGAGTTGATTATAATCCAGTTATAAAAGTCGAAGATTGGTTGAAGCTTATTCAAAGCTCCGAATTTGTATTTACGGATTCTTTTCATGGTACCGTATTCTGCATAATTTTTAGAAAACAATTCTGTGTTACTCCTAGTTACAAGGGAGGAGAAGATCGTATGATTCAGTTGTTGAAAATATGTGGTTTGGAAAACCGATATTGTAAGACAACTAGCGAAGTTAAAAGTAAAATACAGGAACTCCGCGTAAAAATTGATTACGATAAGGTTTATGAAAAACTCAACTTAGAAAGGAAAAAATCATTAGACTATTTGTTCTCAGAAATTGACAGAGTAAATGAGTAATCATAACGAAATATTTTATTTTAATCAGGATGTTAATTATGACCTTAAGTATAGAATTAAGGTTATTGTTGATTTTGTTCTACGTTATTTATATAAACTGATTTTGTTTTTCTGCCGGGGACAAAAGGAAAAGTTTGATACTAAGTATAATTTTACCATTTGTGCAATTTTCAAAGATGAAGCAAACTATATAAAAGAATGGATTTTGTATCACCAAATGATTGGTGTTGAACATTTCTATTTGTATAACAATTTTTCATCTGACCAATATGAGTCTGTTCTAAAGCCTTTCGTCGAAAGTGGTATGGTAACCCTAACGGAATGGCCTATTCCACAAGGACAAATTCCTAGTTATAAGCATTGGTACGAAAACTTTAGAAAAGAAACTAAGTGGAATTGCTTTTTAGATCTTGATGAATATATTTGTCCTTTATACGGTGACAATGTATATGATTGGGTTAAGAAATATGAAGATTATCCAACTGTTAAGTTATATTGGCGTATGTTTGGTACATCTGGTAAGATGCAGCATGATGATGGCAAATTAGTAACTGAACAGTATGTGGTAAGTTGGGACAAATATTACGACGAAGGAAAGATTTTTTATAACACGTCATATAAAATTGATTTGTTTGAATTGGGTATGATGCATAATATTAAAAGTCCTGTAACCTTCTTGGGAAAGAAGGTTGAAATTCCACCGATAAACGAATTTAAAAACTTTATTACTAAATATAATATTAATAAAGTAAAGAAGGATTTTACAATACAGGTAAACCATTATTGGAGCAAAGCATTAAATTGCTATTTTAATCAACAACGCAGAGGTGATGCTGTATTTAAGGAGTCACCACGCTCAATGGAATATTTCTATTGGCATGAATCTAAAAATCGTGGTACTGATTATAGTATTTACCGTTTTCTTATTAAGCTAAAGAGTTTGTATGAACAGTAAACTTCTTGAGTTAACTTATTTAAGATGCTTTGCTACATTATCTTTGGTGATATGGCATTGTTTCTTTTGTCCTATGGCAGTTTGGGGGATTATTAAGGATATTCCTCCTATTGCTGTTAATTTGTTAAAAATAGCATACCATATCATCCCTGATGCTAATATGCCTCTTTTTACTTTTTTAAGCGGTTACTTGTTTTTTTATTTGTATCATAGTGCGGGGAAGTATAGAGAGTTAATACCTTTTTTTAAAAATAAGGTAAAAAGGTTGTTGATACCTTTTTTTGTTCTTGGCTTATTGATAATTCTAACTTCTTATAATTCTCATATTGATAGAATTATATGGGGTGAAGGTAGTCATATGTGGTATTGCGCTATGTTGTTTTGGTGCTTTATCATTTCATATGTAGGGGTTAAATTAAATAACTTGGTTTATTGGGTCGCAGTATTTTGTCTTAGTGCATACTTGGTTCTGCGTTATCCAAATTTCTGGTTCTTACCTTTTAAACTGCCTTTGGGCTTGGATAATGCTTTGTACTATGTTGTATATTTTTTAATGGGAGGATGTTTTTTTAGTAAAAGTGATGTGTTGGATAAATTATTATTTGGTAGAGTTAAATATATATTTCTAACTTATTTTTTATTTGTTTGCGTATTTCATCTCAAAATCCCTTATTTATCATTTTTTTCTGGAAGGCTTATAGCTTTTTCATACATAGTTTTTGTTTATTATGTGCTTAAGTCTCTCGTAAAAGGAAATGTATTAAAGGATTCATCATTGGTGAATAACTTTTCCAAATACAGTTTTGGCATATATGTTTTTCATCATTGGATAGCTTGGAATATTTGCTGGTATCCTCCAATATCTTCTTTTTTGCAGGAACATTATTTGTTGTTTCCTACAATATTGACTTTAGTGGTTCTTCCTTTATCATATTTTTTGACTAAAGTGTCTTTAAAGACAAAAATTGGAAACTTCTTATTAGCATAATTTGGTATGAAGAGATTATTGTTAATTGGAGGTGCGGGATTCATTGGCTCAAATTTGGTGAAAGCACTTCTTAAAAAGGGGATTTTTAGTATTCATCTTTTAGAACCCACATTTGCTAATGTTAGTAGGGTAGAAGGGCTTAATATTAATATTCATAGAGGATTGTTATCTGATGTCGATAAAGTCCAGTCTATTCTATTAAACAATAAAATTGACATAGTCATTCATTTGGTGTCAACTCTTATACCTGGAAGTTCAGGCGATGACTTTGAAAATGAATTTATTAATATAACTTTCCCTTCGTTAAGATTGATGGACTTCTGTGCTGAGAATAAGATTAAATTTGTCTATTTCTCATCAGGAGGAACAATTTATGGTAATAGAAAAACTAATATTCCAATTAAAGAAAATTCAGAAATCGCGCCGATATCATATTATGGCTGGTCTAAGCAGATGATGGAAAATTCCATTCTTTTCAAGAATAGGACAAAAAATCTCGAGTATTTGATTCTTCGCCCTTCAAATCCTTATGGCCATGGACAAAATATTCACGGTAAACAGGGGTTGGTGGCTGTTGCAATTGGCAAAATATTATCAGGACAAGAAATAGAGGTTTGGGGCGATGGATCTTCGGTAAGAGATTATATTTACATTGATGATTTGTCGAAGGCGATAGTCTGTTTGCTGATGCTAGACAATGTTTATAATAAAACAATAAATATTGGAAGTGGTGTTGGGTATAGTGTTACTGACATAATAAATGCTTTAGACGAGGTATCAGAAGAAAAGGTGAGTGTTGAATATTTGCCATCAAGAAGTGTTGATGTTTCTGCTGTGGTTCTCGATATTTCCCTACTTAAAGAACTTATTGATTTCCAACCAGTATCGTTGAAGGAAGGTATCTCAAGATTTTATCAGGAAGAACGTAATGGGAAATAAAGTGTTACTATCCATTTGTATACCTACAAATGGTGTTGTGGAGTGGGTCGTTCCTGTCATTAAAAGTATCTATAGTCAGAATGTTGATTGCACTCTCTTTGAGGTAGTAGTTGCTGACAATGGGAAAAGTAATGATTTAGGCGATATTATATCTCAGTTTCAATACGAAAATCTTCACTATTACAAGACGACTGCGCTAGGTTTCACTAATCAGATTGAGTGTTTCAGAAAGGCTAATGGCACATTTAGAAAAATGCTAAATCATCGTTCTTGTTTATTGCCAAATGCGTTGAATAAAATGATAGAGGTGGTAAACAAGTATAAAGAGCATAAGCCAATCTTATACTTTGCTGAAGGTAATTCTCATGGTGATACATTCGTAGAATGTAGTAGTACCGAACAGTTTTTGAAGTCTTTGAGCTATTATGCTAGTTGGAGTGCAGGAGTCGGGGTTTGGGACTCAGATCTTGAAAAGATAGACACGTCAAAAGCTGATAAAATGTTCCCACATATGATATATATGTTTGATGAAAACTTAAATGATAAATATGTGATTTGGAACGAACCTTATGAGCAGATGGCTGATGATTCTGGAAAGGGAGGTTATGACCTTTTCAAGACATTTGCTGTTGGATTTCTCGATATTATTAATGGTTTGAAAAATAGAAATTCTATTTCCGAAGAAACTTTTCTTTTGGTAAAAAATGAATTGTACTATTTTTTAAGAGAATGGTATTTGAAGGAGGTGCTTCTTCCGACAAATCATACTTTTATTCTCCAGAATATTGAGGAAAGCATGACTGTATATTATTCAAAGGCTGAATATTACAAGATGGTGACATGGTCTATTGGGGTTTATCCATATCATCGTTTGCGATTATTAGTAAAACGTTTTTTGAAATAATATGGCTTCTTTTTTTTTGAAACTTTTCTTCTCTTTAATTTATACCGAGAGAGTAAATAACATAAAAAATAGAATAATAAATTTTGCTTATTCAACTTGGCTGAATAAGAGATTGTGTACGAAGTCTGTTCGGTGTATGAAAGGGGTTGTGGTCTCTAATAATGTATCAGTAGGAGAAGGAACCACACTAAAAGAAAATGTCGTCATCTTCTGTCAGGGTGGTTACAAAGAAGCCAGAATTTCGTTAGGAAAAGAATGTTGGATAGGTGATCTCACATTTGTATCATGTATTAATCATATTTCAATTGGTGATAATTTCACAACTGGACGTTTTTGTCTGATCACAGATAATAGTCATGGTGAATTTTCAAAGAAACATTTAGATATTCACCCTATGCGACGTCCTTTGATATCAAAGGGACCAATCAAAATTGGTAGTAATGTATGGCTTGGTGAGGGGGTTACTATTTGTGGCGGTGTGAATATTGGAGATGGTGTTGTTGTTGCTGCTAATTCAGTCGTTACACACGATGTTCCCAATTATTGTATGGTGGCAGGTTCTCCTGCTAGAATTGTTAAACAGTTGACTTGAAACAATTATGTTGGCTGGCATTGTATTGTATAATCCAGAGGTCGAACGATTAAAAGCTAACATTTCGTCTATCGTCAATCAGGTAGACAAATTGGTTCTTATTGAAAATGGATCTACAAGTACTGAATATTTACAAGATCCGTTCTTTAAGAATATTGAAGTTATATTCAATGGCGGGAATCTAGGAATAGCTAGGGCTCTAAATCAAATTTGCGATTATGCAAAAAAGAATTCTTACAAATGGGTTTTAACATTGGACCAAGATTCAGTATGCCCGGCAAACATCATATCTGAATATAAGAAATTTGTAAACACTCCTTGTGCAGGAATGCTTTGTCCGGTAATCGAAGACAGAAATGTGGGAATGATTACAGGTTTTGATAAAGAACCTGTTTCTGAAGTTTCCTTGTGTATAACGTCGGCTTCTTTATTGAATGTGGATGCTTGGCAAAAGGTTGGAGGCTTCTATGAACCTTTTTTCATTGATGGCGTCGATTTCGACATGTGTATGTTATTGTCTGAAAACGGCTATAAGATATATAGAGTCAACTCTGTTAAATTGGTGCATGAGGTAGGTCGAAGTAAAAAGGTGAATTGTTTTGGCCGAGAGGAAATCGTATTCAATCACGGACCTATAAGGTGCTATTATATGATTAGGAATAGGGTACTTCTTGGTAAAAGACATGCAAATCTTATGAACCAATTAAAGGTGGTCCTAAAGCGATTTGTTCTTATCAATTTGTATGAACACAATCGAATTGAAAAGAACTGTAAGGGTTTTAAGGGGCTTCTTCATGGTTTTATAGGAAAGTATGGAATGCTATTGAATAATTGATGCAGAATTTCTCTTGTAATCATGATTTTTGCCATAAGAATTTTATTGAATAGTTAATAGACTGTATGCTTCTTCCAATTTATATTTTATCTGTAGTATTTTCATTTGCACTCCCTAAGAATAAAGGATATTTTGTATATTTAATATTATTAGGTTTCATTGTTTTTGCTTTGAATTCTTATACTGTTGATAGAACAATATATGAAAATCGTTATACGTACTGGGATGAAGATTTCTTGTTAGACACGACAGAACCTTTATACACTTTTTTGATAAAAACAATGAATAGTATGGGATGTACATACCAAACATTCATTGGTGTTCATGCAACATTGTTCTTATTTTCTGTCTATTCGTTTATAAAAAAACAAACGAAAAGACCAACGTTCGTTCTTGCTTTGTTCTTTATTGGTGCATTTATGCATTGTGTTTGTATAATGAGAATAACGTTAGCTTTTGCTGTACAATTATTTGCTATATCGTTGATATTAAAAAATCAACAAAAAATAAGTGATTTCATATTATATGTTTCGATTACATTAATAGCAATGTCGATACATTCCTCGTGCATTGTGTTCTTGATATTTTTGATTGTATTTTTTATCGAAGAAAAGACGATTGCAAGGTATACTATACCCGCATTTATAATTTTGAGTCTTTCTGTTGTCACTCTGAAGCATTTTTTATTAACTTTTCATGTCGAGAAGGTTGAAATGGTTTATGAAGATATGGAAGCTGGAGGTAGTGTTATAGTGGTTCTATTATTAGCAATTATTAGGTATTTGTCGTGCTTGGCGATTGTTATGGTCCCTTATAAATACTTTAAAGGTTACAAGAATGATATTAGTAAAAAAGTCTTGTCCATAAACTATATTATGTTCGCATTAATGCCACTGCTATATATAACTCATGATTTTGGACGTCTTACCTATATCATCTTTATGATTAATATTTGTGAAATGTCAAAGATGATTAAGAAAAAGAATGATTGCGCGGTCTTTTTATTTTTAGCATCTCTCAATTTTGGCTATTGGTCATATATAAGACCATTCTTTACTTTAGTTTTTGTAGAACCTCTTTGTAATAATCTTCTATTCGATTGAAGCCATTTTTAATGTCTATGAATTTTGTTATCACTGCGTAGTAGACAAAAAACTATATATGGAAAAACCGAAAGTCACAATAATTATGCCAGTCTATAATTCTGGCGTTTATTTACAAACAGCAATCGATAGCATTCTGTGTCAAAGTTTAAGAGATATAGAATTGATCTTAGTAGATGATGGCTCTACTGATGGCAGCTCTGATAAATGTGATGAGTATGCTGCGGTAGATGATAGGGTTGTTGTCATACATCAAAAGAATGGAGGTATTTGCAATGCACGTAATGCCGCTTTAAAAATAGCAAAAGGTGCTTATATTGCTTATTCTGACCATGATGATGAGTATCTGCCTGGCTTATTGGAAAAAGCATATCTTGTTGCAGTAAGAGAAAATGCAGACATCTTGAAATTCTGCAAACAAGAGTTGGTGACTATGGAAGGAGTGGTCCTTCGTGAACGTCATACTACACTTTCTGACCAAACTCTCAATCATGACCAGATTGTCGAAAACTATATGGAACTTTTGAATGGCAAGGTTCTTGAATGTGTTTGGGATGGCTTGTACCGTCGCGAATTCTTAGAAAAGCATAATATTCGTTTCGATGAGTTTTATAAAAGTGGCGGTGAAGACATTGATTATATGGTGCAAATTATGCAATATGTAGAACGATTCACTACTATGCACGATTTGTTCTATCTGCATTATGCACGTACGGGTATTTCAACGTCAACCAAATTCAATCAGGCAAAACTAGGTGGTTTCCAAAAATTAGCGAAGACCGTTCACCAAAGTTTCAAAACATTGGGGGTAGATGTTGATAATCATAAAGTGGAGTACATCTTCCAAATGATGTTTACGTTAGTAAATAGTCAAATAGATGTTATGACTGCACCGCAATGTAGTTATTCTGATAATGAAATCGCGAAGCGAATATCGGAAATGCGAGAAACCGAGTATTTTCCTATTTGGTTCTTCCATGTAGATAGCCTGTCTGTTTTTCGTTACTCAAAGAAAATTGGTCTGAGTTATTTCTTGTTTAAACACAAATTGTATAAGCTGATGCTGCTAATGTTTAGGACAAGAAGAAAGCAAATGGACTTGAAGGCTGTGAAATCTAAAAGATGATGAAAGTGGATCCGTTAATAAGTGTCATTCTTCCCATTTATAAAGTTGAAAATTATCTGCACAAGTGTATCGATAGTGTACTTGCTCAAACCTATAAGAATCTGGAGATTTTTCTTGTCGATGATGGAAGTCCTGATTCTTGTGGCGCAATATGTGACGAATATGCAAAAAACGATGCGCGAATAAAGGTTATTCATAAAGAAAATGGTGGCCTTTCTGACGCTAGAAATGTGGCTTTAGACGTTGCAACTGGTGATTTTATTGTTTGTGTGGATAGTGATGATTACATTGCGACTAATCATATAGAATCGTTAATGGCTTTGATAACTGAAAATGATGCTGATGTTGCTATAAACGGATTTTGTTCTTTTTACGAGGGGGCAACGCCTGCTCCTAAATATAGCGAAAAAGTCTATGTTTACTCTGGTGAAGAATCTGTTGAAATGATGTTTTATCAAGAGCATTTTGATAATTCTGCCTGGGGTAAAATGTATAGAACTTCATTGTTCAATGGTGTTAGGTATCCGGTAGGCTTGGTTTACGAAGACTTGCCAACTACCTATAAATTGTTGATAAAGGCAAAGAAAGTGGCCTTCAAAAATGATGAAACCTATTACTATCTTTTGAGAAATGGTAGTCTTGATTCTGGAATAATTAATGCTAAAAAGGTAAAGAGCGCGATCACGTTATTAGAGGATATGGACTCGAATGAAAAGGCCTTCAAAAACATACGGAAGAGTTACGAATGCCGAAAATTCAGTTTCTTGTCGCATATCTATTTGCACATGGCAAACGATGATCCTTCTACCTTATTTTTTGAAAAACAAATAAAACAATATCGTTTGGGGGTTCTTCTCAATGGTAAGGCCCGTAAGAAAGCTAGAGTTGCTGCTTTATTGTCGTATTTTGGCTTAAAGACGATGCGTTGTATTTTTAATATTAGCACTAACCGTTAATTTGTTTTATGAAAGTCCTACACTTAGGAAGTATAAAAACGGGAATTGACACTTACGTAAGAAATACAGTTTCGGCGGCAAGTGACAAGTTTGAATTTGTAATTGTACATGGAGGCGACGACAATGGTAATCCATTTTACAGAAACGGTCGACTAGTCCCAGAACATAAAATTGCAATGTATCGTTCCTTAAATCCGTTTAAGGATTTTAAGGCAGTAATGCAAGCCATAAAGGTTATCCGAAAAGAAAAACCAGACTTGATTCATTGCCATAGTGCAAAAGGTGGTGTCGTAGGCCGTTTTGCGGCTTTCTTTACGCATACGAAGGCAGTGTATACGCCGCATGCATTCTCTTTCCTTTCTTCAAAATCGCGCATTAAAAGTACAATTTTCTTGTTTCTGGAAAAGATTGCCCGTTTGAAATCTAATTTGTTAGCCTGTTCAAATACAGAATTGGAACTTGGGCTTTCGAAAGTAGGTTTTAAGAAAGAAAAAGCTTTCGTTTGGAATAATGCGATTAGTGATCCACTTTCAGAAAATAGTTCTGAAGTTGCTCCTTTAGAAGGCCCCTATATTATATCGGTGGGACGTCCTAGCTATCAAAAGAATCCACTATTAATGGTGGAAATTATGAAAGAAGTCCACAAGGTGCATCCTGAAATGAAATTCTATATGTTAGGTGTTGGTTTCTATTCTCCTGAATTAGAGAATATGGAGAATCTGATTGCTGAATATGAATTGGAAGACGTAATAAAACTTCTTCCTTACATGTCGCATGAAGAAACTCTTCAACATGTAAAGAATTCTGAAATCTACTTGACCACTTCATTATACGAAGGTCTGCCAATTGCTGTTCTAGAAGCTATGGCAGAAAGTAAGCCTATTGTTGCTTCTGACGTGATTGGAAATAAAGATTGTGTAAAAGATGGATATAATGGCTATCTTTTGCCACTTGATTGCAAGCAGTTTGTGGAGAAGATTAACTTCTTGCTAGATAATAAGTCGGAGAGAGAAAAAATGGCTAATAATTCAAGAATTTATTTCGAATCTGATTTCTTGCTCAAGAATAGAATAGCTGATCTTGAGGATATCTATATGAAAGTTGTAAATGCGTAGATTTATACGATGCAAAATCTCCGAGTATCGTTTGCCCATTTTTTTTGAAGATGCAGTAAATACTTAAGTATAATTCTATATAATCTTTTTTCTGTTTCTTTTGATGTTTATGAATAAGTCCATTTCTGAAACCATAAGTCTTTTAAGGTTCCCATTAGCTTGTATGATAGTTCTTAAACATTATTATACACCTGATATTTCAGCCGAAACTATAGGAGGTGGAACCTTATATTTCTTTTTAGGTGAGCTTTTCACGAATGTACTAACTGCAGTCCCAGTACCCCTTTTCTTGATGATTTCTGGTTATTTGTATTTTAACAGAATCACATTAAATGATGGTTTCAATATGGATACATATAAACGTAAAACCAAGTCACGGCTAAAGTCTTTATTTATACCATACATAATTTGGAACTTATTAGTACTCTTATTATTTGCTGTTTGTCAATCGATAATTGGGAACTCTGAAGTTATGCAAAAAGATGGCTATAAGATGATTGCTGACTATGATTTGGTTGACTACCTTAAAGCATTTTGGGCATTAGATAGCACAAATTATCCAATTGATGGTCCTTTATGGTTTATTCGTGATTTGTTTGTCGTTTCTTTGTTTTCTCCTATTGTATATCTTGGAATAAAGTACTTAAAGTGGATCTTCGTACTAATTGTTTTTGGGCTTTCGTATAGTCATATTGGGATTTCTTTCCCTTTTGTTGAGTATACATATTATGTTGGTTTAGCCGAAATGTACTTCTCTTTGGGTGCTGGTTTTATGCTCTTAAATCCAAATTTTTTAGCACGGTTGAAGCAGTTCAATTACTTGATTCCAATAGGAGTGATAACTGTTGTTTTTGCCGTTGTTTTAACTGTTAGTGTTATTAGAGGAATGGGTAATGAGGTGTGTCTCCAAGGCTACAGATTCACAGGCTCTTTACTAGTTTTCGGCCTTTTTGCTATTTTTGTGGATAAGGGCTGCAGAGTCCCCGAATGGTTGACGACTGCTTCTTTTTTTATTTTTGCAATGCATAAACCTGTGCAAGTAATTGTCAGACGTTTATTGTTTACAGTCTTTCTTCCCCAAAATGGTTTGTTGTTATCGTCCCTTATTTTTATCGTCCCAATTATTGTCATATGTGTATGCTTATTGGCTTTCATTATTGTAAAGCGTTATTTGCCCTGGCTTAAATGCCTGAACGGATACAGGCTTTGATCGATCTACTCCATTGACAAGATGGCTAGTAGTCTACACCATTCCTTCTGAATTTGGTTGGAGTGACCTTGGCAACTGGGCTTCCCTTCACGGATTGTTGAACAAAGATGACCATAAGAACGCAGCCGTAGGTAATGTTAAGTTTTACGATTGTGATAATTGTGTCGTTCATGTGGCAGAAGAACGCAATGTCGTGGTTCAAGGACTTAACGGTTATATCGTAAGCGAAAAGAATGGACAATTGCTCATTTGCAAGAAAGAAGAAGAACAGCGTATAAAGGAATTCTCTAGCAATTTGTAATATATATCTATAAAACTATTTTCAGCCAAGCAATTGCCTATTGCTTGGCTGAATTGTTTTTGTGAAATATCGTAACTTTGCACATATTTTAATATATAGGAAAAGTCTCATGCCAAAACAATACGATTATTTAATAGTCGGCTCTGGCCTTTATGGTGCTACATTTGCCTATTTGGCAAAGAAGCAAGGTAAGAAATGTTTAGTTGTTGACCGCCGCGAGCAGTTGGGTGGTAACCTTTATTGCGAGAATGTAGAGGGCATTGATGTGCATAAGTATGGCGCACACATCTTTCATACCAGTAATAAGGCGGTTTGGAAATTGGCGAACGAGGTGGTTGAGTTTAACCGTTACACCAATAGTCCTGTGGCAAACTATAAGGGCGAACTCTATAATTTGCCTTTTAATATGAATACCTTCAGCAAAATGTGGGGGGTAAAGACTCCGGCTGAAGCTCAAGCTAAAATTGATGAACAGAAGGCCGATGCGGTTGCGAAAATGAAGGCGGAAGGACGCACTGAACCTGCAAACCTTGAGGAACAGGCGCAATTGCTTATTGGTCGCGATGTATACGAGAAACTTATCAAGGGTTACACCGAAAAGCAGTGGGGTAGAAGTTGTACCGAATTGCCTGCTTTTATTATTAAACGATTGCCGGTTCGATTGGTGTTCGATAATAACTATTTCAACGACGACTATCAGGGTGTGCCTATCGGTGGGTACAACAAGCTGATTTCCGGTTTACTTGAAGGCGTGGAAACACGAACAGGTGTAGACTTCTTGGAACAGCGCGAAGAATTATCCGCTTTGGCAGATAAGATTGTCTTTACCGGTAAGATAGACGAGTATTACAATTTCCAATTTGGTCAATTGCAGTACCGTACTGTCCGTTTTGAAACAGAAGTGCTCGACGAACCAAATTACCAAGGCAATGCTGTCGTAAACTATACAGAACGCGAGGTACCTTACACCCGTATTATAGAACATAAACATTTCGCAATGTTTGGTCAACAGGTGTACGATTGCCCTAAAACGGTAATCTCTAGGGAATATAGTACCGAATGGGTGCCTGGCATGGAAAGTTACTATCCGGTTAACGATGCACGAAATGCCGAGCTTTATGCCAAGTACAAGGCTTTGGCTGATAAGGAAACAAATGTCATTTTCGGTGGCCGTTTAGCTGAATATAAGTACTACGACATGGACGACACGATGGAAAGTGTAATGAACTTGCCGTTGTTTAAAAACTGAAGAATACTTAACGATATACCCAAAACGGGACCGACATTTTTGCCGGTCCCGTTTTTTTATTTTCCCCCAATCGCCTTAAGTGCGTTTGGTATGATTTGAATGTTTATTTCTTTGCCAAATTCTGTTGGGTCGCCATCGTAGTGGAATGGACCGCTGAAGTCGCGTTTTAGGGTAATGCTCTTCGCACGCGTCATGGTTACAAGCTTGCTCCTGTTAAGGTGTTTGCTCATTAGCTGTGCGGTGATTCTTGGAATGTGGTACCAGCGGAATGGCTTAATGATGCAGATGTCGAGCAATCCGTCGTTAGTCTTGGCTTGTGGTGCAATGTAGGCATCGTTGCCATATTGGCTGGCATTGGCAATGGTAACAACAACAGCGTCTACCTCCAGACGCTCGCTTTCGGTTTCAATAATGTAGTGCTTTGGCTTATAGTCTACAAACTCCTTTAAGATGAGCTTGAGGTAGGTGCGCAAGCCGCGTGTTGATTGTTGCGAGAAATCCCAGGCAATCTGTGCGTCGAAACCGGTTCCGCAGGTGCAGAAGAACTTTTGGTCGTTGGCAACACCACAGTCTAGCGGCTGAAGGACATAGTTGTTAATCGTCTTAATGGCTCCCCTTACATTAAGAGGAATGTGTAAGTGACGTGCCAATCCGTTACCAGAGCCGAATGGGACGATGCCGAATGCCGTCTTTGTTCCAACAAGGCCCGATGCTATTTCGTTTACAGTACCATCGCCACCACATGCAATGACGGCGTTGAATCCCTGGGCGGCATATTGTGCTGCCAATTCCTTACCGTGGCCGGCATATTCGGTGAATATGGTCGTTACTTCGAATTTATCCTTGTTGATGAGTTGGTTTATCTGTTCGGGAAGCTCTTTCTTCTCGGATGTTCCTGAATGCGGATTGATGATGAATGCAATCTTTAGTTTGTCCATTGGGTTAAAGACGTTATTTGTTTGTCCGTTTGTGTAAAATTAGTAGGTTTTACATGCAAATTTACTAGATTTCGGCTTATATTTGTCTATAACAAATGAAAAAGCATGAAAGAAGATTTAGTTTCTTATATCTGGAGGCATAAAATGTGGGGTACGGCCCCTTTAACGACTGTAAATGGCGAGGAAATTGACATTATAGATGTCGGTTTGCCGAACAATAGCTCGGGGCCCGATTTCTTCAACGCAAAAATTCGCATAGGCGATACGCTTTGGGCGGGAAATGTAGAGATTCATGTTCGTGCCAGCGATTGGAACCGCCACAAGCACGAAACCGATGCGGCTTACAACTCGGTCATCCTTCACGTGGTTGCCGATAGCGACTGTGCGGTGAAGAACCAGAAAGGCAATGTCTTGCCGCAGTTGCAACTGCCCATCGATACGCGTTACATTGCTCTTGCCGACCAACTGATGGCTTCGCCACAGACTATTGCTTGCGAAAAGTATTGGGACGCTCACCTGGTGGCCCGCCTGTCGCTAATGATGAACGGATTGCTTTGCGAACGTCTTGAAAATAAGGTGAAGGTGATTGGCGAAATATTGAACTCGAACCAAAACGATTGGGAAGAGACGTTCTACCAAGTCTTGGCCAAGAGCTTTGGCATGAAGACTAACGAGGTGCCTTTCGTGCAGTTGGCAAAGTCGCTCCCGCAACACATTCTTGCTAAACAGAAGGACCAGTTGCTGCAAATTGAGGCCTTGCTTATTGGTCAGGCCGGATTGCTCGACGACCTTGAGGTGACCGATGGATATACCGATAAACTGATTGCCGAATATAAATTCTTAAGGCAGAAGTATAGCCTTCAGCCCATTAATCCGCAATTGTGGAAGAAGGGTGGCATTCGCCCTGTCAATTCTCCTTATGTGCGTTTGGCCGAGTTTGCCATGCTCATTTACCACAGCGAACATTTGTTCCGTAAGGTAGTCGACACTACCGATACGAAGGAGATGCACAAACTGTTCAGCTTTGGCACTTCGGACTATTGGCAAACGCATTATGTGCCGGCTTCGGCCAGCAAGAAGCAGAACAAGACCATTGGCGAAGCGTTGCGCAACAGCATCCTCATAAATTGTGTGGCGCCTATGTTGTTTGCCTATGGCAAGGCTATGGGCGTTGAGGGTATGACCGACAGGGTATTCGACCTTCTGAATAGTATCCCAGCCGAGCAGAATTCCATCGTTGAGGTTTGGAAGAACATGGGGGTTGAAGTGAAGAATGCCTACGACTCGCAAGCGCTTATCGAACTTAAGAAGGTCTATTGCGATAAGAAAGATTGCCTACGGTGCAAGTTGGGGCACCAGGTGTTCAAGCGAAACATATAAAACATAAAAAAACGAGAGCGGTGTCGCTCTCGTTTTTTGTTTATAGCCATATCTGTCTATAGTTTGAACTTATAACCTACGCACAGCATGAATCTGTCTTTTGGTTTGCTTACATGCATTTCATCGTCAACCTGGAACCCTAGGTCAAAGGTGTTCTTCTTGTTCAGGTGGTATTTTACACCCAAGTTGTATCGCATGTTGTCGAGGTCGTTCCCGTCTGGATTGTTGGTCGAACAGAAAGCCTCGGCAGAGGCATAGGCGTTTAAAGGAAGGCCCTTTATCTTATAGTCTAAACCGCCACGAACCCTAATGTAGTCTTTCGGATCCCATTTGTAGGTCTTCATTTTCTCTGAACGGTAGGAGCTTTGCCATTTGCAGCGCACGTCCCACGTTAAGCGTTTCCCTAGCTTATGGTACAAGTCAAGACCAATGTTATAGCGGTGTCGGTAGCTGTAGTACTCGTCTTCGGGTCCATTCCAGTCGGCAATGAATACGTAGCCGGCATCAAGGTCCACCCATTTCTTAATAGCGGCAACACTGAAACCACCTTCTGCGCTGAAACGGTCCAGTTCCGAACTGTTGTTTTTCAGTCTGGCTCCTGCTCCAAGCGAGAAGTCAAGCCTCTTGGTCAAGTCCTTCTTTATGCCGAGGCTTAAGTCGGTAGCAAAGTCTTGGTCATCGGCCATTAGGTTGCTTGGGGCGCACAAACCAGTTGCCAGCAAAAGGGGCAATAGTATATGTCGCTTAAAATTAACCATTAAACTGCTTTGTTTTGGTAATTTGGTCAATGGTGTTAACTTCCTTGTCGTTGGTCTTGTAGTAAACTTTTACGAAGCAAGTGTCCTTCAAGAAGTTAATATAGCCAATTTCGAACTTGGTGATGTCGAGACCGGTGCGAGCCTTAAGGTCTGCCATCATTTCGTCGTGATGTTCAGGGGTAATAAGGTTGATCTTTTCGTAAACGATGAACTTGCAGTTAGGGGTCTCCATAATGTGACCTTCCATAATCCAAGTCATTAAGATGAATACGAGGTTAGTAACAACCAATTCAATGTGGCTTACGCTAGTTGCCAAACCGTTGATGACCGAAATACCGATGGCCATGAACAAGTAGGTCATTTCGCGAATAGGCACAGTCTCGGTTCTGTAACGCACAATGCCGAAGATGGCAAACAAACCCAATGCCAAACCCATCTGCAACTTTTCGTGGCCCAACAAGAAGATGAGCAAGAATACGGTTGTTGAAATGAGCATGAAAGTGTAAAGGTAATCTCTACGCTTTGACTTCTTGTAGTAGAAATAGCCTACGAGGATGAATGAAATGATTGTGTTGAATATGAAACGTACAACCAATTCGCTGAAGCTGTCGCAGTTGATGATTGGAACACCGAAGAAACTATAGTTCTCCAATTCAGAAAAGATACTTAAGATATTCATTTGTTTTTAATTATTTGCAATGTTATGTTTTGTTACTTTGTCAATGTAGCGTAGCTTTGGCAAGAAACGGTTACGTTTCAGGTGTGGGTCGGTCAGCATCATGCCGTAGCAGTATTTGCTTATGCCCTTTGCCTTAATGCGTAGCTGCATAAAGTAGTTGAGGAATGGCGAAGGTACGTTGCCGTCTCGTTTCAACTCAATGATGCAGAGTTGGCTGTTGCCGTTCTTGTCGCCAGTTAAGCAGTTCTCGAACTCTATGTTGACGTCGATGGTCAAGCGTTCTGTCTTGCCCTTGTTTACCAATGTAATGCGGTAAAACTGGTTCTTCAGGCGTGGCCTTATCTCGCTGTGGTTGTAGCGCGATTTCTCGTCAATATAGTTCCGACCTTCTTCCAAGTCAAGTACGTTGGTGCTTGGTACCTTAATGCGTACTTTCGATGTTCGCCCCTTGTTACTCTTACTCTTTATTTCTAGGAATGTGAGGTTCGAAGAAACATATTCCCTTACCCTAATTTTCTGTCGGGTTAGCTTACCATTGCAGTGCATGGTATACATCTGGTCGTCAATGGTGTCGTAGTAACAGCTCTTGTAGAGGAAACGGCGCAGATTGTCGGTTTCCTGCACATAGTAGTCGTTCTGGGCCATTCGAAGTATGATTGGCAGCTGGTTGACGTTGACAATGTACTTCTTGTCAATGCGGTTCATCAGCTTAATCACCTTCATTTCTTCCAGTGTGATGGGCGGCATTTGGCTCAGTATCTGGTCAATTTTCCCAAGGGTGTCGTTCATGGTGTTTGCTCCCTGAACTACATTTGGGTTGGGTGTTTCCAGTGCTTGTGTCATTTTTGCCTTATTTGTACCGTTTTATTCGGTAATGTATTCGTAAACGTGTTCGTTTTTCAGCTTGCCGTTTGGCAAGTAGGTTTTTGAAGAAGATTTCTTACCTGCGGTGTTGTATTCAATCTTAACGGTCTTCTCCAACTTGTTGAACTTGTCGAAGTGCTGTTCTTCAACGCATTTGCCGTTTGCATTGTATTTATAGGTAGTACGGCTCTTCTTGTCGCCGGCCTTGTCGTACTCTATTTCTTCAATCTTGTTACCATCCTTGTCATATTTCGAAACATGGTCAAGCGATTTCTTGCCGCTGTTTACTACCCATTCTTTCACCTCTGTAACCTTCTTGCCGTCTATTGTTTTTGCGGCAAAGGCATTACAACCAAGGCAGAGTAGTGCTGCTAAAGTTAGTATGGTGTGTCTCATAGTAATTCTATTATTACTTTTTTAGTAAATCTTCACTTCAATTGGGCTATCGGTCTTGTTGATGATGGTGCCCTTGCTACCTGTCTCAACTTCGTAGCCAACAGCTTCAATGGCACCGTTCTTCTTGCTTTCGCTTTCGGCCCAAACGGTGTACTTTGTGTGTGGCTGTAATCTTGCAAAACGGAAGTTGCCTTCGTTGTCGGTTCTGGTGTCGTTTTGTTCGCCGCCATTTATGTTTTTAATGTAAACGCGTACGCCAATGCCAGTTACAAAGTCCGTTTCGCTGCTATATTTTGCCTTAATGCAGCCAATTACGCCGCTGCAGTTGGCATTCTTACCGTTTTCTAGGTAGATGTTCTTAACGGTGTGGGTGCCGCTGCTGCCAATGCTGATGTTGCGGAAGCTTGCCTTCTTGGCATCTGAACTGTCGCCAATCGCATAAATGGTGTAGTCGCCACTACGTAGGAAGTCGAACTTGTAGTAACCATAGCCGTTGGTTACGGTCTTGTCGTCATATTCGCCAATACCGCCACCGTAGACGATGAAGACGGACTTGTCGAGAGCCTTAACAGTGTCAAGGCCAAACTTCCAACCACCCATGCCGTCAGAAACAATGTCTCCGTCGTTAATGATGTTATAAACATAACCCTGAATGGCTGCGTTGCCTCCTTTACCTTCTTCTTTCGAACAAGAGTTGAAACCAAGCACTGCCATAGCGGTTAAAATGAATGGTAGTATCTTTTGTGTGCTCTTCATACAAAAATTATATTTTAACATTACTTTATATTAAGACTTTACATCTTAATGTGTGTATGCAAATTTAGACCTAGATGTCCTTTTTTGTTGCTATTGAATAGCCGATTCTTTTATATAAATCCCCAATTCCTTAAATAAAGGAATTGGGATTTTTTTTCACTTTGTTCAATTAACGCTCGTAATCGTCTCCAAAGGTGATGTCGTCGCTAAGCTCGCCAAGTTCTTCGTCGTCGAAGCCGTCGGTGTCGCTAAAGTCGCCATAAAAGTCATCGTCACCGCCTTTGCCTTTCTTACCCTTACCGGTAATGTCAGCCAAGATGTCTTCGGTTAGGAACGAGTCGTCGGTTTGCTTTGGTGCGTTGCCTTTCTTCTTGGTGCAGATAGGGGCATCGAGGTCCTTACCTGTAATCACTTGTTTCAGTTCAATGTAGAAGGCACGGTCGTTAAGCGTGTCGAAAACGTATTGCAATTTCTGTCCTTCATCTTCAAGGAATTCATCGAGTTGAGTGTCTTCCATGGTGTAGCAGTCGCAGTCGCTAGCTGTATCCATTTCCACTAACGAGATTTCTTGGTAGCGTTCCCATTCGTCGTCACATACGAAGAAACTGGTTATTTGGTCGTCGGTGTAGCCAACAGCGTCCAAAATTGCTTTGTGGAATTCGAGGAAGGTACTGTCAGATTCAATCTCAATTTCGCGACGGAATTCATCGATTTCGTCCGACACCATTATAAATTTGAATATCATTTTTCGGCATTTTAATTTTCTCCGTAAAAATAAGTTAAATAGTGCTTTTATGCAAGAAAATGCGCTATGTTTCCTTTTTTTGCCGACTACTTTTGGCAAAAAAAATGCAAGCCGTTGTGGCTTGCATTTTTTGTTATGGTTTACCGTTTTTTCGGCTAGTTGCCTTAACGGAGTTTGCTCTCAATGGTGTCGAGACTCTGGCGGATGGTCTTGTCGGTTTCAATAAGGTTCTCCACGGTCTTGCAAGCGTGTAGTACGGTTGCGTGGTCGCGGTTGCCTATTTCAGAACCGATGACTGCCAAACTCTTCTTCGTAAACTTGCGTGCAAGGTACATGGCAACCTGTCTTGCCTGTGCAACCTCGCGTTTGCGTGACTTGGTATGGATGGCGTCTACGTCTAGGTTGTAATATTCGCACACGGCTTCCTGAATGTCGCTGAGATCAATGGTGCGTTCTACTTCAACTTCGCTCTTGCCAACCACTTCTTCTGCAAGTTCCAAGTCGATGATGGCGTCGGTTAGGGTAGCGCGTGCCAACAACGAGTTGACGATGCCTTCCAATTCCCTAATGTTGCCGTTGGTGTTCTTGGCAATGTACTCAATCACTTCGTCAGAAATGTCGAGGGCGTTGCGGTCTACCTTGAATCTCAAGATGGCCTTACGCATGTCTTCGTCTGGCTTTGAAATTTCGGCAGACAAGCCCCACAAGAAACGGCTGAGCATGCGCTCGTCCATTTGCTTGATTTCTTTTGGCGAACGGTCTGCTGCCAAAATAAGCTGCTTGCCGGCTTGGTGCAAGTGGTTGAATATGTGGAAGAATGTGTTTACGGTCTTTTCCTTGCCTTCCAACTCTTGAATGTCGTCGATGATGAGGACATCAAGGCTCTGGTAGAAGTGCATGAAATCAACAAGGTTGTTGTTTCTTACAGCGTCTTGATATTGAGTCTGGAAGCGGAGCGCGTCTACGTAAATGATGCGCTTGTTTGGATGCTTTTCTAGAATGGTGTTACCAATGGCATTTGCCAAATGGGTCTTACCAAGGCCAGAACCGCCATAAATGAAGAGTGGGTTGAACGGTGTTTCGCCTGGTGCCTTTGAAATGGCCAAGCCTGCGCTCTTGGCTAGCTTGTTGCTCTTGCCTTCTACAAAGCAGTCCATTGTGTAGTTGCGGTTCAACTGCGGATTCAGGGCCTGCTCCATGGCTGCCTGGTTGTCGACTGAATTTACAGTTACAACTGGCTGCGACTTTTTCATGTGCTGGCCGCCATTCTCAATGCTGACGTCCTTGTCGAGGTTTACTACGTATTTAAGGTTGACTTCGCCATACACGTGTGTAAGCGTTGTCTTCAACAAATCAAAGAAGTTGCCTTCTAGGTACTCTCTGAAGAAGTCACTAGGCAAACCTAGCTTCAAGGTATGGGTGCTAGGTTCCCACAACAATGGCTTGATTGGCTGAAACCAAGTGGTGAACTGTACTTCGCTCAAATTGTCTTCAAATTTCTGCAGACATTTTGCCCAAAGAGCTTCACATTGATCTATGTTGTTTGTCTTTTCGTTCATATTTTTCGTACTTCTTTCGATTGCAAATTTTGAACTAAATCAGTTGAAAAAAAAGTGTTGACAAATTTGCTTTTTCGAAATTGTGAAATCTTTCTGTTTTTCAGTGTGTTGCGGTAAGTTGTTGGTTTTTATGGTTTTATATTCTATAATTTCAGTAAAACATGCTGAATTACAATAGTATGCAATGTGCTTGTGCATAAAAATACCATAAAGACCCCAACTGCCGTTCAACTCTTGATTTTAGGCGCTTTTAGGGGTTTTCAACAATTTTGCCCTATAATTGTTTATTTAGAATTGTTCTAAATAAATAGTCCTGGGTCTTTTTAGGACGTTTTTATTTCGACGTCCTTAATATGCGCGTCGGAATCCAAGCTACCAATAGGCCAAGTAGCAAGACGGTAAACAGAATAACCAGAATGTCGTAAACCTGTACCTTAACAGGGTAGGCGTTCGTAAGGAACATACCCGCCTCTTCTTCTGTGCCTAGGGCTATTATGCCCCATTGCTGCTGCACAAGGCATAGGGTTACGCCTATTAGTACGCCCAGCACGGCGCCAATTGCCGTCACAAACCAACCTTCCAGTAAGAAGATGTTGCCTACGGTGCTGTTGGTTGCGCCAAGGTTGCGTAGGGTGTTGATGTCGTTTTTCTTCTCAATGATGAGCATCGAGAGCGAACCCGTGACGTTGAAAACCGCTATTAATAATATAAAGGTAAGAATGAGGAAGGAAATCCATTTCTCTACCTTTAGCATGCGGTAGAATTCTTGGTGTTGTTCCTTCTTGTCTTCAACCTTAAAGTGGTTGCCCAGTTTCTCGGCAATAGCATTCTTCGTTGCCTCAATGTCGGTGCCTTGTTTCAGCTTTACTTCAAATGCCGAGCAGTCGTTAGGCGTGTAGCCAAACAGTTTCTGGGCTTCGGCAAGTGTCACGAACATGTATTTTCCGTCTACTTCTTCTTGTTCGGCACTGTAAATGCCTGCCATGAAGATGTTTTCTTGGTTGAAGGCGCTTTCTGGGTTGCTAATCTCAATTTTTGCGTCGTGCAGTGGCGCATATAGTTCAAGCGGGTTTGGCACGTAAAGGCTGGCGTCTAGTTTTATGGCCAGTGTTAGGCCCAGTACGCCAAATTGGCGTTCGCCGTCTTGCAACACGAATCGGCCATCTTTCATCAGCCGGTTCGTCACCATCATGTCCTTATAGTTATT
This sequence comes from Paludibacteraceae bacterium, assembly GCA_024401645.1. GTDB lineage: Bacteria > Bacteroidota > Bacteroidia > Bacteroidales > Paludibacteraceae > Physcocola. The sequence goes on from JAKSKR010000023.1 coordinate 34,514, forward strand.
GTCAACCCCCTTCACTGTCAGCCATGTCTGGCGCTCGCCGCATTTTACTACGGCATTTTCTTCCAGAACGGCAGATGTGTTGTCTACTACGGCAAATTGCCTAATTTCGGCCAGTGCCGGTTGTTGGCAGTCGAAGGTCTTACCTTCCACAAGGCTGATGCGTAAGTCGGGATCTAGTTGGCTGAACGTTCCGCCAATAAGTTCCTGGAAACCGTTGTAGACCGACAATATGCACACCAGGGCTAGCGTTCCTACACAGACGCCTATGGCGCAAATCAACGATATGATGTTGATGGCGCTGTGCTTTTTCGGCGAGAAAAGGTACCGAAGTGCTATGTAGAACGGAAACTTCATGCTTTATTCTGCGCTATCGTCGTTGGTCTTGCCAATTGCCTTTTCTTGCTCGCTTATTTTCTGGTGGTCTTCGTTCAACAGGCGGTCAATGTTCTCGATGTAGTCAATTGAGTCGTCGTGGAAGAAGGTGAGCTCGGGAATGATGCGCAACTGGCTCTTTACACGCAAGCCAAGCTCGTAGCGGATGCCTTTCGCACTGTTCTTCATCAAACTCATGGTTTCTTCTACCTTGTTTGTTGGGAAGATGCTTAAGCGTACGCGGGCAATGCTTAAGTCGCTCGACACTTTTACGCTGGTTACGCTAACTATGGTGCCGCCTAGTGTGTTGGTCATCTTCTGGAAGAGGCTGCCCAATTCTTTCTGAACTAGTCGGTCTATTTTGCTTTGTCTTGTTGAATCCATATTTTTTAGTAATTTTAATTTTAGGAATTAATTCTGCAAAGTTAGGATTTTTTTCGCATAGCATTTTAACGAGTTTTAGATTTATGGATGATAAAAAGTTGATTATGCAGATGGCTTTCGCGCGTGCCAAGGGGTTAGGTCCTATCCGTTCGCGCGAATTACTTGCCCATTTCGGTAGCGTTGAGGCTATCTTTTCTCAAACCGAGGCTTCTTTAAGTCATCTGGTCGGTAAGGCTGTGGCGGCCGAAATCTTTTCTCAAAAAAATGCCGAATTTGTGGCGAAGGAGTTAAAGTTCCTGCAAGCCAATGGGGTGCAGATCTCTTTCCTTGGCGATAAGGACTATCCGTTCCGCTTGCGCGAATGTGCTGATGCGCCCATCCTTTATTTCTATAAGGGCAATTGCTCGCTCAACTCACCCAAAATGCTGGCTGTAGTGGGTACGCGCCACATTACCGACAATGGCAGGCAGTTTACACGTCACATTATTGCCGAACTGGCCCAACGTCATCCCGATTTGGTCATCGTCAGCGGCCTGGCTTATGGTGTAGATGTTGAGGCGCACAAGGCGGCTCTAGACTGTGGATTGGCTACTATAGGAGTGATGGCTACGGGCTTCGATAGGCTTTACCCAACGGCACACCGCAATGTGGCTAGCCAAATGAAGGAACAGGGTGGATTGTTGTCGGAACACTTTCGTGGCGATCCGCTTGTGCCGGGGTGCTTCGTCAGCCGCAACCGCATTATTGCCGGCATGTGCGATGCTGTGTTGGTGGTAGAGAGTGCCGTAGATGGCGGCGCACTGACCACTGCCGACATTGCAAACAGCTATAACCGTGAGGTGTTGGCGGTGCCCGGCCGCCCGTCTGACGTCTATTCCGAAGGTTGCAACCAGCTCATTAAGCAGAATAAGGCAGCATTGGCAACTTCTGCCGACGACGTAGACTATTTGTTGGGTTGGACGAGTGCAAAGGCTCCGGTTTCGCAATCTTCTACATTCCCCGAACTGAACCAACCCGACTTGTCGGAACCCGAAATGACCGTCATTGCCGAGATTCGCAAACAGGGACCTATCGACCAGTCTGCAATCGCTAATTTGTTGTCGCTTTCAATTCCGCAAGTTTCTAGTTTGTTGTTTAATATGGAAATGCGTGGTTTGGTGCACCGCATACCGGGCAACTTGTTCGCAATAGGAAAATAAGGCCTAAATGTTTCACTTGCTATGTGCCTTGATGTTAATAGGAAGAAGACGCCCTTGTCTTAAACAGCTTCTAAATCAATGCACAAGAACGTTGTTTTGGTTTTGCATTCGGGGAAGCAACTTCCCTTATTCGGTTGCTTTGCTGCTGTTCCCTAACTTTCTTTTCAGACTGATTAGGCAGAAAACTAATAGACCTACTATAATAGAAGCTGCAATGGCAAGGGCTATGGAACCCACCACATATTGCAGTGTGTCGTTCCACACGTTGTCGAGGGTAATGTCATGAATGTCGGGCAACGATTTTCCGCTACCGGTTAAAACACCACCTAATGCGTAGCTCCCCCAAAGAATGAAAGGAAGGCATGGCGGAATGCTGATGTTGCTGAATATGAGTGCAATGACCTTGTTCAGTTTCAAGAAGTGTGCTATGGCAAACACTAGGGCCATTTGGAAACCCCAAAGCGGCAGAATGCCGAACATGACGCCCAGTCCGGCTGCTGCTGCAATCCTACTAGAGCTGTCGGGATTGTGGATTAGGTTCTCGTCAATTTTTTTTTTTATGTTAGCCCAACTAATCTTGCGGAAGAAGTCTCGTGGCTTTATCCACAAGAAGGCTATGGTCACCAAAATGGTGTTCAGTACGCTAATGCGGCTGAAATCTTGGAACGGCCTGAAGTGGCTGACGCGTTCCTCGGCAGGCGGATAGTAGACGTGCACAGGTTGGTCAATCAACTCAACACCCGCCCAAGACGAACGAACCAAGACTTCGAGCTCGAACTCGTATTTCGTGCCGAAAAAGTGTTTCTTTGCCAGGCGCGCAATAGGGTAGATGCGGTAGCCGCATTGGGTGTCGGGAAAATCGATGCCAGTTTCTACCTTGAACCAGAAATTGCTGAATTGGTTGGCAAAACTGTTTTTGCCAGGCATGCCCTCTTGTGTCTTCACATTGCGCGTGCCACAAATAAGGCTGTGGGGGTGTGCCTCGGCTTGTGCAACCAATAAAGGAAGGTCTTCCCATTTGTGCTGGCCGTCGGCATCTATGGTTAGGGCATATTGCATGCCGGCATCAACCATTGCCTTAAAGCCTGTTTTAAGGGCGTTGCCCTTGCCCACGTTTTGTTCATAACCCAATAGGTGCAATCCTTCAATGGCACCCAACAGCTCGTTGGTGTTGTCGGTCGATCCGTCGTTAACTACCCACACGTCTTCGCAATAGGCAAGCGCCTCGCTTGCAACGGTGGCAATGGTGCCGCTGTTGTTGTAGGTGGGTATCAGAATGCCGCACTTAAGGGCTTTCATTCGTTGACGGATGTCGGTATTCATTGTGTTTAGGGTGTTTTTATTCGGTACGTTCTAGCAAGATGGAAAGGTGGAGAATAGGGTGCTCAATGGTGATTTTGTTGGGCTGGAATTCTCCGTCACTGTATTCAAACACCATCTTTCCTTTCGTTAGCTTGCCATCTGTTGCAATAGACGTCAGCTTTTGTTCAACCTCGTTGGTCTTATAATGGTATTTGCCCTTTGTGGTCTTTATGCTGTAACCAGCGTTCATAAGAATGGGGTCGGTTGCAATGGCACTCTCGTTGTTGGTGTAGCTCTTGTGGTAGACCTTAGCCTTGAAGTCGTTCCCTTTCAGATTTTTAAGGAAAATGGTTTGCAGGTCTTTTTCCAACAGACGCAACACCTTCTTGTGGCGCAGTTGTTCGGCACAGTCGTAAATGAGCATACCTTTCTCGCTGATGGTGGCGTCGAGTATGGTGGCACCGAAGATGGACGTGCACACAATGCGCGTGTTCTTCTGTGCTTCGTCGGGCTGTACAAGTAACAGGCAACTCAACATATTGTCGTGAAAACCCAGCTCCATGGAATACATGGTCGACTGGTCGGCATTCAGGTGGTAGGGGTAAAGGTTGGCGCGCTGAATGGTTTGCTTGCCTTTGCTCTCCATCCCTTTAAATATGTCGGGTGTACATGCACTGTTCAACAGCAACACTAGGCAGAAGGGCAGTGCTAGTAGGTATCTCATTTATGGACGTTTATTCTATGGTAAATAGTGAGTCGGCAAGGCTTATGTTCTGCTCTGTGCCGCTAAATGAATATTCGGTATAGTCGTTGCCGCTTTTGCCTGCCTTTGCGGTTTCGGTCAGTCGCAAGCGTGTCAGCATCTTGTCGCTTTTCTTAAGTTCCATCTCTATGTCCTTAAAGATTTTCTTGCCGGTAATGGGCACCACCTTAACAAGGTAGTTCTGTCCATCTTCGTAGTAAGTGAGCTTGTATTTGTTTTTTAGCGATTGCAGGTTGCCGGTCATGCAAGCAGTAATCATGGCTTGCATTTCGTTCATGCTGGCGCCAGCGCCTTTGGTGTTGTAAACGTTCTTCTTGCCGTTGTTTTCCATCATCACCTTTTCGCCATTCACAACCATCTTGTACTTCTTTGGGGTGGTATAGTTCAGTATCACCTTATTGTCTTTCTTGTACATCATGTCGCCAGTGGCAACGTAGTCCTTGCTCATGCCATTAATGTGCTTTGTCTGTTTAAAGTTACTCTTAATGGTAGTGAGTTTCGATGTCTGTGCCTCAATGGACTTTTCCACTTCTGCTGCATCGGCTGCGTTTAGGGCCTTTTGGGCTGAAACCGATGCGCTTATGCATAGTGCAAGCAATAAAGAGAAAATTTTATTCATGTTGGTATTGTGTATTTTGTCGCAAAATTACTCAATTATCTGTTTATAGGGTGCAGCTTTCGCCGAAAACCTCCTTAAAGCATTCGTAGTTTCCTTTTTCGTAGGTCTTGTCGTTGCGTTTAAGTATGGCAAACACAATTTCCACAAAGCGGTGGTTAAACTCGTCTTCCTGCAACACTTGCTTGAAGAGCTCTGCCATGTGGCTAGGCGGATTGCGGAAGGCTCCACAGCCGAAGGCCGACAACACAAGGTGCTGGTGGCCATTTAGGTAGGCAATGCGTAGAATGGTACGTATCTTGTTGATGGTCGGAAGCACCAACTCGGGACTGATGCGACCGTCGACCACCTCGGGCGAGTTGATGGCCGCAACGGCTACCATTGAAACCTTGTAGGGTTGCGAAAGTAGGGCATAGCCATTCTTTTCGTCGCTACGGAACACGGTAACACTGTCGGAATAGACACCGCCAAAGTTGCGGTCTAGTGGGTAGCTGTGCTTCTTGTCGGTTTCAATGCCGAAGTCTTTTGCATTGTCTTGTTGGTAGCGGTATAGGAAGCGGAAGTAGTCGCTGCGGCGGAAGAGGTCTTCCTCTTGGGCGCTGGCTCCGTTCCTTACGCCACCGCCTGGGTTCTGGCGGTTGGCCATGTTCAGCACGCAAGGCTCCTTGCCTTCTCCCACCATCTTATGGGCGGCATTGAGCGAGTCTTCTACAATGACGCGGACTTGGGTCGATTCGAACCTAGGTGCGCTGCTGGGTATGTGAACTTCCTGGTCGTAGAAAAGCGAGTTGCCTTCAACGTCTTCCGTAAGGTCTAGCTTAACTTCCTTTCGGTTGGCAAGGTAACTGCCTTTCTGTACGAACTCGATGGTCGATTCCCATACCGAAAAGCGTAGGCGGCGAATTATGTTATGGTCTTGGCTGGCAATGGCACGGTGCATGGTGTCAATCCAGTCTTCTTCGTTCCAGTCTGCTTGTCTCATAAGCCTTGTGTATTTTATTTCAGCATAAATATAATGAGTTTTTTCGTGTCGGTGGTCCCTGTCATCTGTTTTTTGTGGTTTTTTAAGTACATTTGCATTAACTTGAATTTTTTGTTAAAATGGCACAGTTTACCCACTTACACGTACACTCGCATTATTCCATCCTCGATGGAATGTCGAAAGTTACCGACCTCGTCGACAAGTGCTTGAAGAATGGCATGTATGCCATGGCACTTACCGACCATGGTAATATGTTTGGTATTAAGGAATTTACCGATTATGCCAACAAGGTGAACGGCAAGAAGAAAGACAAGATTAAGGAACTGGAAGGCATTTTGGCGAACGATGGCGCTTCGGCTGAAGAGAAGCAGGAGGCACAAGCCAAGCTCGATGCCGAGAAGGCTATCCCTTTCTTTACCCCTATCATCGGTACCGAGGCCTATGTGGCTCGCCGTAGCCATAAGGACCACGACCCATCGGTGAAGGACGTCAATTTCGAGGGTAAGGAGTTCTCGGTAGACAAGAGTGGTAACCACTTGATCATTCTAGCAAAAAACAAGGTGGGCTACCAAAACCTTTGCAAGCTGGCCACCATTGCTTATGTCGATGGCCTCTATGCCCGTCCGCGTATCGACCACCAGCTCTTGGAAGAACACCACGAGGGACTCATCGTCTGCTCGGCGTGTATTGCGGGCGAGGTGCCACAGAAGTTGCTGAAAGGCGACTACGCTGGTGCACTCGAAACGGTTAAGTGGTTCCAAAGTATTTTTGGTGAAGACTATTACTTGGAAATTCAGCGACACAAGACCGACAAGCCGAATGCCGATACGCACGTCTACGAGGTCGAAGAGTCGTACATCCCCGATATTATTCGCCTTTCGAAAGAAACGGGTGTCAAGATTGTCTGCACCAACGACGTGCACTTCGTTGAAGAGGAGCATGGCGAGGCGCACGACCGTCTTGTCTGCCTTTCTACCGGTGCCGATTTCAACGATCCTAAACGACTTCACTATACTAAACAAGAATGGTTGAAAACGCCAGACGAAATGGCGGCTATCTTTGCCGACATTCCCGAGGCGCTAGAAAATACAATGGAAATTGCGGCCAAGGTCGAGACCTATTCTATCGAGTCGGGACCTATTATGCCGAAGTTCGCCATACCTGAAGAGTTCGGAACCGAAGACGACTATCGCCAAAAGTTTACCGAAGAGATGATTTACGACGAGTTTACGCAAGACGAAAACGGTAACGTGATTATGAGTCGTGAAGATGGCGAGAAGAAGATTAAGCGCCTTGGCGGTTACGAGAAACTCTTCCGAATTAAGCTCGAGGGCGACTACCTGGCCAAACTGGCTTGGGAAGGTGCGCACTGGCGTTACGGCGAGGTACTTTCCGACGATGTGAAGGAACGAATCAACTTCGAACTTTACATCATGAAGACCATGGGTTTCCCTGGCTACTTCCTTATTGTGCGAGACTATATTCGTGCGGCGCGCGAAGAGTTGGGCGTTTCCGTTGGTCCGGGCCGTGGTTCGGCTGCGGGTTCTGCCGTGGCCTATTGCTTGCGCATTACCGATATTGACCCTATTAAGTACGACTTGCTGTTCGAGCGTTTCTTGAATCCAGACCGTATCTCCTTGCCCGATATCGACGTCGACTTCGACGATGCCGGTCGTGGTAAGGTGTTGCAGTGGGTAACCAAGAAGTATGGCGCCGAAACCGTGGCACACATCATCACCTATGGTACCATGGCTACCAAGTCGAGTATTAAGGACGTTTGCCGTGTTGAACAGGTGCCGTTGGGCGAGGTTAACCGCCTTTGCGGATTGGTACCCGACAAGTTCGACGACAGCCTAGCCGACCCTAAAACCGGTAAGGTGCCTAAAGTCAACCTGAAAAACTGCTTCAAGTATATACCTGAACTGGCCGATGCGCACGACAATGGCGACGTGGTGGTGCAACGCTCACTTACCTATGCCAGCCAGTTGGAAAACACCAACCGACAGATTGGTATTCATGCGTGCGGTTTCATTATTGGTGCCGACGACTTGAAGAAGTTCGCGCCGCTTTGTACCATTAAGGATAAGGAAACGGGCGAGAATGTGCAGGTTACGCAGTACGACGGACACGTCATCGAGTCGGTCGGCCTCATCAAGATGGACTTCCTTGGCTTGTCTACACTTTCCATTATTAAGGAGGCATTGGCAAACATCAAGCACTCAAAAGGTGAAGATGTGGATATTGACCATATTCCAATTGACGATGCCCTAACCTACGAACTTTATAGCCGTGGCGACACCATTGGAACATTCCAGTTCGAATCGCCCGGCATGCAGAAATTTTTGCGCGAATTGCATCCTACGGTGTTCGAAGACATCATTGCCATGAATGCCCTCTACCGTCCGGGCCCAATGCAGTACATCCCAACCTTCATCGACCGTAAGTTGGGTAAGGAACCTATTACCTACGATATTCCTTGCATGGAAAAGTACCTGAAGGATACCTATGGCGTTACGGTCTACCAAGAGCAGGTTATGTTGCTCAGCCGTCAGTTGGCTAACTTTACCCGTGGTGAGTCCGACAAGCTACGTAAGGCGATGGGTAAGAAACAGATGGCTATCCTAGAACAGTTGAAGGGCAAGTTCATTTCGGGTGGTACCAAGAATGGTCACGACGAAAAGGTGCTTAACAAGATTTGGAGCGACTGGGAAGAATTTGCAAAGTACGCGTTCAACAAGTCGCACGCCACTTGCTACTCGTGGGTGGCTTACCAGACGGCTTACCTTAAGGCCCACTATCCGGCTGAACTGATGGCTGCCAACCTTACCAGCAACAAGAGCGATATTACCAAGGTGACCAAGTTCATGGAGGAGTGTAAGCGCATGAAGGTAGAGGTGCTTGGCCCCGATGTGAACGAAAGTGAGCTCAACTTTTCAGTAAACAAGGCGGGTGCCATCCGTTTCGGTATGGCTGGCGTTAAGGGATTGGGCGAAAGCGCGGTCGATGCCATCATTAAGGAACGCGAATTGAACGGCAAGTTCAAGGACATCTTCGACTTGGTGGAACGTGTGCCATCTTCTTCGTTGAACCGTAAGGCTCTAGAAAGTTTGGCGCTTAGCGGCGCATTCGACTCGTTCGAAGGCTTCAAACGCGAATTTATGTTTGTGGCAGGACCGAAGGGTACTTTTGCTGAAGAACTTTCGCGTTACGGCTCTAAAGTCCAAAGCGAGAAATCGTCCGATTTGATGGGTAATCTCTTCGCAGACCTTGCCGACGATACGGGCGTGAAAATTCCGCATCCACAGTTCCCTAAATCGGTTGATCCGTGGCCAACCCTCGAAAGGTTGAATAAGGAAAAGGAATTGGTGGGTATCTACCTGTCGGCGCATCCGCTCGACGATTATAAGGTGGCTCTCAAGTATTTGGTGAATACGCACATGACCGACTTTGACTTGTCGCCAGAAGAAGTGAAGGCCTTGTATAGCAGGCAGATTTCGTGTGGCGGCTTGGTGACCAACGTGCGCGAGGGTATGACCAAGAAGAACACGCCTTATGCCATCGTAACGGTAGAAGACTACGAGGGTAGCCACGAATTTGCCTTGTTTGGCGACGACTATATGAATTTGGCAGGCAAGTTCCATAAGAATGTGGCAGTCTATATTCAGGGCGCTTTCAAACCGCGTTTCCGATATAGTAAACCCGACGATCCGCTCGAATTCAAGATAGGCGATGTCAAACTCTTGTCGTCTGTAAAAGACCAGTTGGCAAAGAAGTTGACTGTAACCATCAGCGAAGAGAAGGTCGACCAAATGTTCATCAACGAGTTCCTGCCGTTGGTTCAGGAGAATGCGGGCGAAGTCCTTCTCTACCTGCGCGTTCACGAGCAGAGCACGGGTAAGGTGGTGCCACTTTTCGCACGCAAGTGCAAGGTTAATGCGTCAAACGAGTTTGTAGGCCGTTTGCAGCAGATGGCCGACGATGGCTTGCTTACATTCCAGTTAAGTTCATAAATTAAAAAGATTCTCATTAGAAGCTGTTTAAATTTTAGTGGAAAATTTTGTTAAGGATCAAAAAGCAGAA
>JAKSKR010000024.1 GCA_024401645.1 Paludibacteraceae bacterium
TTTTTCCGACGAAAAAATGTATTGAGACCACACTTTTTCCGACGAAAAAATGTATTGAGACCACACTTTTTCCGACGAAAAAATGTATCGAGACCACACTTTTTCCGACGAAAAGGGATTATTTGACAATATCTTGAAGGACCTTCCGAAAATTACATTCTCCGATATGCGAAGTAGGATTAGGAACAGAAATTGTCATTGCACCGAAGCAAGGGCACATTTATTAACAAAAGTTATCAACAAGAAAAGTCATCCCACTTTGCCCCACTTTTGCCCCACCACAGCACAAAAACGGACAAAACGCCCTAAAACACGGCATTTGCGGGCGGCCACTCCACCGAAACAGCTGTTGAAAACATGTTCATACACAGAATTAAAGCGGTTAATAAATAAATATGTGGGGCAAAGTGGAGTAAAATGAAAAAGTTTGTAACTTTACGGTGTAATTTAGTATAAAAGTTTATTGTCGTGAATTTTCTAGGCAACATAGACGTCAAAGCGGACAACAAAGGCAGGATTTTCGTTCCCGCCCAATACCGCAAGCAGCTCGAGAAGGAAGACGAGTCTTCCCTCGTGATGCGCATTGACCGTGTGTTGCGCTGTGCCGAGTTCTTCCCAATGTCGGTTTGGGAAGAGATGGACAAGGAATTCAAGTCAAAACTCAACATGTGGGATAAGAATGACAAGATGCTCTACCGACAGTTCATTGCCCAAGTCGAAGTCATCGACATCGACTCGAGCGGACGTATTCTTTTGAAGAAAGAGCATTGCGAGACCCTCAACATCACAACCGACGCACGCTTTGTTGGCGTAAGCGACCACTTCGAAGTTTGGAACAGCGAGAACCTCGAACAGTCGCTTCACAGCCCTGAAGAGTTCGAAAGACTGATGCAGGAAAAAATGGGCAACAGTCCCGCATAACCTAAATTCTTAATTGTAAATACTCCTTATATATAGAATTATGGAACCAACGTACCACATACCCGCACTTCTTTACCCCTGTATGGAAGGCTTGGACATCAAGCCCAACGGCACCTATGTGGACGTAACCTTTGGAGGAGGTGGCCACTCGAAGGAAATTCTGCGACGCCTTGGGCCCGACGGCCATCTGGTCTCGTTCGACCAAGATGCCGATGCACAACGCAACCTCGTAGACGATAAGCGCTTCACCTTTGTGTGCAGCAACTTCAAATACCTCCAAAACTTCTTGGAGTACCACAACATAGATAAGGTAGACGGCATACTTGCCGACTTGGGCGTTTCGTCGCACCATTTCGACGAGCAGTCGCGCGGATTCTCGTTCCGCTTCGACGCCGACCTAGACATGCGCATGAACACCAAAGCCCGACAAAAGGCTTCGGACATCATAAACAACTACGACGAAGACCAACTTGCCGACGTTCTCTACTTCTACGGTGAAATAAAGAATGCAAGGAAACTGGCATCGGTCATCGCCAAAAAGAGAGCCGTTTCGCCCATCAACACCACTGGCGACCTTCTGCACCTGCTTGAGCCGTTCTTCGGCCAAGACCGCCAGAAGAAAGAAATAACCAAGGTGTTCCAAGCCCTACGCATTGAGGTAAACCACGAAATGGATGCCCTGAAGCGTATGCTTGAACAGACCACCAGCGTACTGAAACCCGGCGGCAGACTGGTGGTGCTGACCTACCACTCGCTTGAAGACCGAATGGTGAAAAACTTCATGAAGTCGGGCAACTGCGAAGGTAAGGTTGAACAAGACTTCTTCGGCAACCGCAACACCCCATTCAAGTTGGTGAACAACAAGGTGATTGTGCCCGACGAACAGGAAATTGCCGACAACCCACGTTCAAGAAGCGCCAAGTTAAGGGCTGCCGAACTGTTGTAAGGAAAGGAGGCAGAATGGGCAAGAGCGAATCTTCGAAAATAGAGAAGGCGAAACAAGCCGTTGAAAGTTTATGGGGCTCCATAAACGACTTCAAGGAAACAACCGCCACCAAAGAGAACATAAGGTCGGTTTTGAAAGGAGACATCCTCCACAAAAACATCATTGCCGGCAACACAGGTCTTATATTGTTCATCATGTTACTGGCCTTCGTTTACGTTGGCATCCGCTACTATGTGGAAGACGACATAAAGGAAATAAGCCGACTGCAGAAAGAACTTAAGGAAGTTCGCATCGAGTCAATTACCCGTTCGTCGGAACTGATGGAAATAAGCAAGCGCTCGACGGTGGTAAAGACTGTGAGAAGCAAGGGACTGGGTTTAACCGAGTCGACCGAGCCTCCCACACTCATAAAGAAATAGGAACAAAGTAAGGTTTATAACTAATAAGATGCCAAACGATAAAGGAAATTTAAAAAAGGAAATAATGATAACGTATTCGCTTATATACGTCATCATTCTCATCCTATTTTCTTGTGTCCTTTGGCAAGTTGTTAAAATATCGACCTTTGGCGGCAACAAGTATCGTGAGCTTGGCGAAATAACCAGCAACGACAGTCTGGTGGTTCAGGCCAACCGAGGCAACATTCTCGACTGCAACGGCAAACTGTTGGCAAGTACCATACCATCGTACCGCCTACACATGGACATGAGGGCCGACGGCTTGGAGAGGGACACCTTCAACAAGTACATCGACGACCTTTGCGTCTGCCTTGCCGACCTTTACGGCACCGCCACGCCCTACCAGTTCAAGCAAAGGCTGCGTGGGGCCTACAATGCCGGCAAACGCTACTTTCTGGTCGACGGCAAACGCCTAAGCTACACCCAGTACAAGCGAGTACTGAACTTTCCCCTTTTCCGCCTTGGAAAGAAAAGCGGCATAAGCTGGGAAATAAATATACATAGGGAACACCCGTTTGGCAAACTAGGCGCCCGAACCATTGGCAACAACTATGCCAACGGTATGGGTTATTCTGGTTTGGAAAAAGCCTTCAACGACCAGTTGAAAGGCATGTCGGGTATCGCCTTCGTGGAAAAGAAGGGCGGAGAATGGGTTAAGATAAACGCCATTGACCCTATTGACGGTTACGACATTACCAGCGCACTCGACATCGACTTGCAAGACATTGCAGAAGAGGCCTTGGAGAAACGATTGGTACAGTCGGATGCCGAATGGGGATGCGCCGTGGTTATGGAAGTGGAAACTGGCGAAATTAAGGCAATGGCCAACCTAGCACGCACCAGCGACAGCACTTACGTCGAGTCGCAGAACTTTGCGTTAAGCGCCATGACCGAACCTGGCTCTACCTTCAAGACAGCGGCAGTGATGGCTGCCCTCGACGATGGCTTGGCCGACACTAGCGAAGTGTTCGACACCGGTTGTGGTTACTGGAAGGAAGACGACTGGACCATGACCGACCACAACGTTAAGTATAGTAAAGACGGTGGTTTCTCGGACGAAGGCGGTTACCACGAGATTTCGTTGGCAAAAGCCATGTGGTACTCTTCAAACATTGGCATTGCCAAAATGGTTGACAAGTACTACCGAAACAACCCCAGACGCTTCGTAAACAACCTTTACGAAATGCGCCTGAAAGAGCCACTCGACATCATTATTCCGGGAGCCGCAACTCCAAAACTAATGGACCCTAGCAGCCCAGGATTTAACCGTGCGACCCTGTTGTGGATGTCGTTCGGCTACAATATTCAGATACCGCCAATCTACACATTGACGTATTACAACGGTATCGCCAACAACGGCAAGATGGTCAGTCCGGTTTTCGTTAAGTCGATTAGCGAGAACGGAACTGTCATTAAGACGTTTAACACCAAAGTGGTGAAGTCGCGCCTTTGCAGCGAAAGCACCCTAAAGAAGGTGCGCTCGATGCTAGAAGGGGTTGTGACCGACGGTACAGGTAAAACGTTCAAGTCAAACACCATAACCTTTGCCGGAAAGACGGGTACGGCACAAACCAACTACTGGCAGAAGGAACAGGGCAAACGCAAGCAGCACCAGTATTCGTTCTGTGGCTACTTCCCTGCCGACAAGCCAATGTATAGCTGCATTGTGGTTGTCTTCCAGCCAAACAGGAATGGTATTTCGCCTGCCGGCCTAACGTTCCGCGAAATTGCCGAACACGTGCTGGCACGTAAGATGAACGTGATTGAGAAACGTGACGAGAAGGCTAACGTAAAGGTACCTAACTCGTTAAAGGGCGACAAACAGTCGCTTGAGAACGTTTACAAGCGTCTGAAGATACCTTACACCGTAGACGGCAACGAAAAGCTGCGATGGGCAAAACCCCACACCAACGACGACAACGACTTGGTGAAGGTTAACCCTATCCAAATTTCGACCAACAGCGTGCCTAACGTGGTGGGTATGGGTGCGAAAGACGCCATTTATCTGATGGAACACAGCGGCCTGAAGGTAAGAATAGCAGGATATGGCGACGTTATTAAACAGTCTATAGCCCCAGGCAGCTCCGTACAAAAGGGCACCGTTGTAGACCTAACATTAAGACATAACTAAAACCTTTTTCAACATTTGGCAAAGATGAAAAAGTTAAGCGACATATTGGTTGGCGTTAGCGCCAAACAGACCATAGGCAACTGCGACATCGACATCGCAGACATTCAGTTCGACTCTCGCAAGGTGGCGGAAGGCGCACTGTTTATTGCCATTAGCGGTACCCAAAACGACGGACATGCCTACATTGCATCGTCTATTGAAAAAGGTGCCAAGGCAATTGTGTGCGAACAGCTGCCAGCAAACACCGAAGACGGCGTCTGCTACATTCAGGTCGAAAATTCGAACGATGCCCTTGGCTACATTGCCGCTAACTGGAACAACAACCCGTCGAAGCAGTTGAAACTGGTGGGCGTGACCGGCACCAACGGCAAGACCACCACTGCCACCCTTCTTTACCAGCTGTTCCGCAGCTTCGGACACAAGTGTGGACTGTTGTCGACCGTGGTGAACTACATTGAAGGCGAGGCAGTTGCTGCCACCCACACCACCCCCGACCCCATTGAGCTGAATGCCCTTTTGGCAAAGATGGTGGAGGCTGGTTGCGAATATGCCTTCATGGAAGTAAGCTCGCACTCGGTAGACCAACGCCGCATTGGCGGTTTGGAATTCGATGGCGCCATCTTCACCAATCTGACACGCGACCACCTCGATTACCACAAGACATTCGAGAACTACCTTAAGGCAAAGAAGCGTTTCTTCGACGACCTCTCGCCAAAGGCATTTGCACTTACCAACCTCGACGACAAGAACGGAGAGGTGATGTTGCAGAATACAAAGGCAAAGAAGTGCAGCTACTCGGTTCGCCAGCAAGCCGACTTCCGTGCCAAGATAGTTGACGACACGCTTGAAGGACTTACCCTTACAGTAGGACCACACACCGTCGACGTTCCGTTCGTTGGCCGTTTCAACGCATCGAACCTGATGGCTGTTTACGGTGCTGCCGTTATGCTTGGCAAAGACGGATATGACGTACTGGTACACATTAGCGGCTTAAGGCCAGTGAACGGCCGTTTCGAGGCCATGCGTTCGCCAGAGGGCTTCACCGCCATTGTAGACTATGCGCACACGCCCGATGCCTTGCAGAATGTGCTGAAGACCATTAAAGAGGTTTTGCGTGGCCGTGGCAATATCATCACCGTTTGTGGTGCAGGCGGCAACCGCGACAAGGGCAAGCGACCACTAATGGCACAAGAGGCCGTTAATGCCAGCAACACCGTCATCATTACCAGCGACAATCCGCGCTTCGAAGATCCGCAAGAAATCATCAACGACATGCTTGCCGGTCTTGACGAGAAACAGCAGCAAGACGTGCTGACCATTGTAGACCGCAAGCAAGCCATAAAGACAGCCTGCAAGATGGCCAAGAGTGGCGACGTTGTGCTTGTTGCCGGCAAGGGACACGAGAACTACCAAGACGTGCAGGGTGTGAAACACCACTTTGACGACCACGAGGTGATTCGCGAAATATTCAACAACTAAAAACAGACATTTTCACAACCATAGTTAAGCATGCTATACCATCTTTTCACATATCTTGAAACTACGGGATTTCCAGGATCTCGCATGTTCAGTTATGTATCGTTCAGAGCCTTGTTGGCCATCATCATCGCCTTGTTGATTTCTACCTTCTTTGGCGAGTACTTCATTAAACTGCTCAAGAGAAAGAAGATTACCGAAGTGCAGCGCGACGCAAAGATTGATCCGTTTGGTGTCAACAAGATTGGTGTGCCTTCAATGGGTGGTGTCATCATCATCGTAGCCATACTGGTACCTTGCCTACTACTCGGCAAGCTCAACAACGTCTACATGATACTTATGCTCATCACCACCATCTGGTTGGGTGCCCTTGGCTTTGCCGACGACTACATTAAGGACTTCAAGAAAGATAAGGAAGGCTTGCATGGCAAGTTCAAGATTGTGGGCCAGGTAGGTTTGGGCCTGATTGTGGGCCTTACCCTTTACATGAGTCCATCGGCTAAAATCTGTGAGAATGTTACCCTTGAAAAAGACGGACAGAAAACCATTGTATACCAGAAGAGTAAGGAAATTAAGTCGACCAAGACCACCATTCCGTTCTTTAAGAACAACAACCTCGACTATGCCGAGATAACCTCGTTCTGCGGCAAGTACAAGTACTACGCAGGTTGGATTCTCTTCGTTCTGGTAACCATTTTTGTGGTGACAGCCGTTTCGAACGGCGCAAACCTCAACGACGGCATGGATGGCATGGCGGCGGGCAACTCGGCAATTATGGGCGTCACGCTGGGCATACTGGCCTACGTGTCTAGCCACATGGAGTTTGCCAGCTACCTCAACATCATGTACATACCGGGTTGCCAAGAAATGGTAGTCTTCATTTGTGCCTTTGTGGGCGCCCTCATCGGTTTCCTCTGGTACAACGCCTACCCGGCACAAATTTTCATGGGCGACACCGGCAGCCTTACCATTGGTGGCATCATTGCCGTTGCAGCCATCTCCATCCACAAGGAGTTGCTCATCCCAATCCTTTGTGGCGTATGGGTAGTAGAAAACTTAAGTGTCACCCTTCAGGTCCTCTACTTCAAGAGGGGTAAGAAGAAAGGCATTAAGCAGCGCATTTGGAAGCGCACCCCAATTCACGACCACTTCCGCACCCAAGAGTCGCAGCTCGACCCCGAGTGCAAGTACATATTCGGTGGAACCAAGCGTGCATACCACGAATCGAAGATCACCATCCGCTTCTGGATTACTTCCATTATGTTGGCAGCGCTCACCATTATTACATTGAAAATAAGATAAAAAACATAAACACGATGAAAAGGATTGTAGTGTTAGGCGCCGGCGAAAGCGGTGTAGGCTCGGCCATTCTGGCACAAAAGAAGGGTTTCGATGTTTTTGTTTCCGACATGTCTGCCATTAAAGACAAGTACAAGCAAGAACTCAACCAGTACGGTATTGCATTCGAAGAAAAGCAGCACACAGAAGCCTTGATTCTTAATGCTGACGAAATCATTAAGAGTCCGGGCATTCCAGAAACTGCCCCCATCATTAAGAAGTTGCGTGCACAAGGTACCAACATCATCTCGGAAATTGAGTTTGCAGGCCGCTACACAGGCGACTCTGTAAAGGTGTGCATTACCGGTAGCAATGGCAAGACCACCACTACCACCCTCATCCACCACATCTTCACCAAGGCAGGCCTCGACGCCTCACTAGCCGGAAACGTTGGTTTCAGCCTTGCCCGTCAGGTAGCCATCGACCCACACAAGTACTACATCATCGAGCTCAGCAGTTTCCAGCTCGACGGTATGTACGACTTCAAGGCCGACATCGCCATCTTGATGAACATTACACCCGACCACTTGGACCGCTACGACCACGAGTTCCAGAACTACATCGACTCAAAGATGCGCATTGTTCAGAACATGACGCCAAGCGAGTACTTCATCTACTGGGACGGCGACCCAATCGTAAAACGCGAAATAGAAAAACGCGACATAAAGGCTACCATGTGTCCTTTCAACTTGGAAAAGAAAGATGGCCTAGTTGCATACATAGAAAACGGAAATTACACAATTAACATCAATAACAAACAAATGAGTATGGAAGCAGACAAGATTAGTATTAAGGGACAGCACAACACCTACAACTCGATGGCATCGGGTATTGCTGCCTATGTTTCAGGTATTGCAAACGACAAGGTACGCGAAGCCCTTAGCGACTTCCAGGGTGTTGAGCACCGCTTGGAACAGGTTGCACGCGTGCGCAACGTGCTTTTCATTAACGACTCGAAAGCAACCAACGTCAACTCATGCTGGTATGCCCTTCAGTGCATGAAGACCCCTGTTGTACTTATTCTTGGCGGTAAGGACAAGGGTAACGACTACAACGAGATTAAGAGCCTGGTAGAAGAAAAGGTTCGCGCATTGGTATTCCTTGGCGTTGACAACTCAAAGCTTCATGCCTTCTTCGACGAGATGGGCAAGCCTACCGTAGACGTTCAGTCTATGCAAGACGCCGTTCAGAAGTCGTTTGAAATGGCTGAAAAGGGAGACACCGTCCTTCTTTCACCATGCTGCGCCAGCTTCGACCTCTTCATGAGCTACGAAGACCGTGGCCAACAATTTAAGGAACAGGTAAAGAATCTTTAATAAGCACCTGCAGCAAGAATGACCAAGGATTTCTGGCATAATAATTTTAAGGGAGACCGCACTATATGGATCATCTTCTTTGCCCTAATCATCATTTCGGCAATTGAAGTCTATAGTGCGAGTAGTTCGCTTGCCTATGGTCCGAAGTCAAACGGTAACTTCAATGGTCCTATATTCCGACACCTTATACTTAGCTGTGTGGGTATAGGCTTTGCATTCGGATTCCATCTCGTCAACATTAACCGATGGGCGAGAATCATATCCATTGCAGGTTGGCCAATATGCATAGCGTGGGTACTGTATGTGTCGTTTACCGGCAATGCCGTAAACGGCGCAGCCCGTTGGGCAACAATACCCCACACAGGCATTCAGCTTCAGCCTTCCGAATTGCTGAAACTGGCCTACATTGTCTTCATAGCCTACATTTTCTCGTGCTTCCCTTCCTACGAAGAGTCGAAAAAGAAAATTTTCGCTTGGCTTATACCTATATGCCTGCTCACTGTTTTTGCCATTGGTAAAGACAACACGTCGAATGCCATATTGATATTGACGACGAGCTGTTTGGTGTTTTGCCTGGCTTATGCCAAGAGCAAATGGCTAATCACTGGCGTCTTAAGCCTTACGATTGCCGGTACCATAGGTATTGCTTTCGTTAAGACCGACATCTTTCAAGACGTGAAAAACTCGTCGAGAGGATTTGGTCGACTAGGCACCGGTTTCGAACGTGTGGAACGATTCGTCAATGCGAAAGAGCCCGGCGACAAGGACTTTAAGATTACCGACAAAAACTTTCAACCAATACATGGCAAGATTGCCATTGCCAACAGCCATGGTTTGGGCGTGCTGCCAGGCCGTAGTAAGGAACGCGACGTTTTACCACAAGCCTATTCCGACTTTATCTACGCCATCATTATTGAAGAAACGGGCATATTTGGGGGAGCCCTCGTCTTGTTCCTCTACCTTCTGCTCCTCTTCAGGGTAGGGCGCATAATTGCATTGAGCAAAAGCCGGTTTGCCGCCATAACGGCCGCGGGCCTGGGACTGATGCTCGTCTTGCAGGCACTGATAAACGTATGCGTAGCAGTGGGACTGATACCGGTTACCGGTCAGCCATTGCCTTTAATTAGCCGAGGTGGTACTTCGGCAATTGTCATAAGTATATACTTCGGCATTTTACTCAGCATTTCGCGCTACGAATGCGAGGAACAGGAAAACAACAAAAAAGGCAACGCAACAACTGAAACCGTTGCCGAAACAGCATAAGTAAAATCTTGTAACACTCGACATAAAAAATGGAAACAAAGAAACATAAATTCATCATAAGCGGCGGCGGAACCGGTGGCCACATCTTCCCTGCAGTGTCTATTGCCAATGCCCTAAAGGCAAAGGAGCCTGAAGCTGAATTCCTTTTCGTTGGTGCAGAGGGCCGCATGGAAATGGAAAAGGTGCCACAAGCCGGCTACAACATTAAGGGTTTGCCTGTGGTTGGCCTTAACCGCAAGAATCCGCTCCAATGGATTTCCTTCGCATGGAAGTTCTTCAAGAGCAAGCGCACCGCAAAGCAGATTGTGAAAGACTTTGCACCCGACGCTGTGGTAGGCGTTGGCGGCTATGCCAGCGCACCAACCCTCGACGCAGCCAGTGCACTGGGCATACCTACCTTCTTGCAAGAACAGAACTCGTTTGCCGGCAAGGCTAACAAGATGTTGGCAAAGAACGCCCGCAAGATATGCGTTGCCTACGAAGGTATGGAACGTTTCTTCCCTAAAGAAAAAATCATCATGACCGGAAATCCGGTTCGCCAGAACCTTATGGATGTTCCGTTTAAGGATGCAGAAGCCCTAAAAGCCTTCAACCTAGACCCTGCCAAGAAGACCCTTCTCATTATTGGCGGTAGCCTGGGCGCACGCACCGTTAACAACAGCGTTATTGGCGGTTTGCAGAAACTGAAGGATGCCGGCATTCAAGTCATTTGGCAAACCGGTAAGTTCTACTACGACGGTGCAAAGGCCGAAGCAGACAAGAGCAACAATCCGCTACTTACCTGCACTGCCTTCGTAAAGAACATGGACCAGGCATACGCAGCAGCCGACCTCGTCATTTCACGTGCCGGTGCCAGCTCAATCTCAGAGCTCTGCCTTTTGAAGAAGCCTTGCGTATTGGTACCTTCGCCTAACGTGGCAGAAGACCACCAGACCAAGAATGCCCTTGCCCTTTCAACCAAGGGAGCTGCCATTCTGGTTACCGATGCCGAAGCAGAACAGAAGCTGATTGACACCGTGATTAAGCTTATTGCCGACGACAAACAGCTTGCCGACCTTAGCGAGAACATTGCAAAGTTGGCCCAGCTCGATTCTGCAGCACGCATTGCAGACATCATTTTGAACGAGATTAAGAAATAAAACGTCCTTTCGGGCAAAACCTTTTAAGATATGACCAATACGCTGGATAAAATAAGGAACATCTACTTCCTAGGCATTGGCGGCATAGGCATGAGTGCCTTGGCCCGCTACTTCAATGCCAATGGCTACCAAGTGGCAGGTTACGACAGAAACGAGACGGAATTGGTGATGGAATTGGAACGCGAAGGCATACAAATCCATACCGACGACAATGCCGACTTTATTGCTGCCGACTTTAAGAACCCCAACTACACCCTAGTAGTCTACACGCCAGCAATACCCGAAACCATGACCGAGTTGGTCTTCTTCCGCAAGAACGGTTTCCAAATCATGAAACGCGCGCAGGTGTTGGGCGAAATTACCCGCAGCCAGCGTGGCATCTGCATTTCGGGCACCCACGGCAAGACCACCACATGCACACTAACCGCACACATCCTCAACCAGAGTCAGGTGGGTTGCAGTGCATTCTTGGGCGGCATATCTAAAAACTTCGATAAGAACATCCTCATCAACACCCAGAACGACCTGGTTGTTGTTGAGGCCGACGAATACGACCACTCGTTCTTAACATTGACGCCTTACATGGCAGTCATAACAGCGACCGATGCCGACCACCTCGACATCTACAAGACCGAAGACGAATACCGCAAGGCATTCGAAGACTTCTCGGCACTTGTGCGTCCGGGCGGCACACTCATCGTAAAGAGCGGACTACCCATCAAGCCACGCACCAAACAGAACGTTCGCGTGCTGACCTATTCGATTGACGAAGGCGACTTCCATGCAGAAAACATACGCATGGGTAATGGCGAAATCGTATTCGACTTCATTCACCCCACCGGTAAGATTTGCGACATCAAGCTAGGCGTTCCTGTCTACATCAACATCGAGAACGGCATTGCAGCCATGGCGCTTGCCCTACTCAACGGAGCCAGCTACAACGAGATTCGAGCCGCCATGGCGAGCTATCGTGGCGTAAAGCGCCGCTTCGAGTTCCACGAGAAAAGCGAGAAGTTGACCATCATCGACGACTATGCACACCACCCAATGGAACTGAAAGCGAGCATAAAGTCAATTCGCGGCATTTATCCTGGCAAGAAGATTACCGGCATATTCATGCCACACCTCTTCAGCCGCACCCGCGACCTTGCCGACAGCTTTGCAGAAAGCCTTTCAGACCTCGACGAAGCACTATTGTTGCCCATCTACCCAGCTCGCGAAGAACCCATACCGGGTGTTACCAGCGAATGGTTGGCAAGCAAGGTGAATGCGCCAATCGTTAAGGTTTTGACCAAGGAAGAACTTCCGGGTTACCTCAACAGCAGAAAAGACAGCATTGAAGTGGTTGCAACACTTGGCGCCGGCGACGTAGATCTACTCATTCCTGAAATTAAGGAAGCCCTTAAATAAGCACTAGACAAAACAGTTGCAGAAATGAACGAGAAAACGAAAATGACAATAAAGAGAATAGCGACAGGCGTTGCCTTTACGGTAACGGTTGCCTATATGCTTTTTGCCATTATTCGTTTCAACTACGACCGCGACAACTCGTTGTGCATGGGGCTGAATGTCACCATAAAAGACAGTGCCGACATTCAGTTCATTCATAAGGGCGACGTTCAGAACTTCATTAACGAGTACGAACCCGAGCTGCACGGTAAGAACATGAACCTCTTGAACACAACCGAGTTGGAACGAAAGCTTACCAAGCACCTGGTTGCCATTAAGAACATTGAGTGCTACAAGACACCCGACTGCAAGTTGCAGATAAACATTTGGCAGCGCCACCCCATCTTGCGTATTACGAAGAACACGGGGCTCGACTACTACATTGATGCCGACGGCTGCCTGATGCCCATACCGAGTATGGAACCCGCCTACGTACCAATAGCGTCGGGCGAAATTAGGGACTCCTTCGCAACAGGCACACTTTACAAGTTTGCCAAGTTCCTAAACGGCGACCATTTTTGGGACTCGCAAATTGAACAGATTTACGTAAAGCACAATGGTGAGGTAAGGCTAGTGCCACGCGTTGGGCACCACATCATTGAAATGGGAAAGCTCGACAACTTTGAAGAGAAACTCGACAAGTTGGAGAAAGTCTACTCCGAGGCTTTTCCCGAAAAAGGATGGAACCAGTATTCCGTCATTAACCTGAAATTTGACAATCAAGTCATTTGTACAAAGAAGTAAAAAAGATTATACAATATATGAGCAAGAAAGACGATAAAAAGACTACTGTACCCGAAAAGACCGACATGGGTATTTTTGTCGCCCTAGACCTAGGAGCCACCGAGGTGCGCGCCATTGCGGCAAAGAAAGACAACCAAGGTAATTTCGAGACTATGGCTATTGCCAGCACTCCTTCCAAAGGCATTCAGCGTGGTGCCATTCATAACATAGAAGAAGCCAAGTTTGCCATCAACCACGTCCTCACCGACTTGGAGAACAACATCAAGAATTTGACCAACAAAGGAGTTACTGACATATACGAACAGGTAAACGTAAAGATTGAGCAGGTTTACGTTGCCCTTAACGGTCAATCTATCCGCACGGTCATCAACAAGGTTGCCCGTCGTTTGGGAGGTGAATTCATCACAGCCGACCACATTGACGACTTCAACCGCGAGAACGGAAAAATTCCGCACAACGACGAAGAGATTCTCGAAATCCACCCTATCCAGTATTTGGTAGACGACGAGGAGATTTCATCGCCAATAGGTTGCCGTTGCGAAGTCATTCAAGCTACATATAACATCATTCTCGGAAAGAAGACCCTATTGGGCAATTTAAGGGTTTGCCTCGAGAGCATTGGTCGCAAGCTAGCCGGTTACTGCGTATCGCCAATAGCCGCAGCCAACGCCTGCATTTCAAAGAACGAGAAAGAACTGGGTATCGTCATGCTCGACTTCGGCGATTCTACCACCAACCTTGCCATCTACCACAAGGGCAAGATGCGCTATTCGCTTGTAGTGCCAATTGGCGGCAGCATCATCACCAACGACATTGCGTGCCTACGCATTGTGAAGGAAGAAGCCGAAAAGATAAAGAAAGCCGGCAACTGCCACATCGACAAATCGAAACCCGACATCATTGTGGGCTTGTCGAACGGCAAGAACGTCAGCTACCACGTCATCTGCGACGTTATTGAACGCAGAATTGACCTCATACTCGAATACATTAAGTTGGGTATTAAGGAATCGAACTTGGCTGTAGGTCCACAGCTCGACCAGGTGGTGCTGTTGGGTAACGCCAGCAACCTGCTGGGCCTGAAAGGCAAGATTGAAGAAAAGATTGGCTTGGCAGCGCACAAGGGTAAGATTCTTAACCAATACGATATGTTGGTAAAGCAGAACAACAACTATGCCGTTGCACTAGGAACCCTTCTAACCGCAAAAGAGAACTGTGCCGTATCGACCAAGATAAACGCACGTCCGAAGGAGAAGAAAAGCGTAATCGACAAAATCAACAAATCGATCGGCTGGCTATTTAGCGAGCTTGAAGAAGATAACCAGAAGAATAAATAAAACAGAG
Source organism: Paludibacteraceae bacterium (assembly GCA_024401645.1). Taxonomy (GTDB): domain Bacteria; phylum Bacteroidota; class Bacteroidia; order Bacteroidales; family Paludibacteraceae; genus Physcocola. Next base: position 14,523 of record JAKSKR010000024.1, read on the forward strand.
ATAAAGACATGGAAATCGAAATAAATGAAGAGGTAAGCAAGCCAATCATTAAGGTAATAGGTGTTGGCGGTGGCGGCGGTAACGCAGCAAACTTCATGTACAAGAAGGGCATTCACGACGTAGACTTCGTTGTGTGCAACACCGATGCCAAGGCACTTGCCCTTTCACCTATTCCGCAAAAGATAGCCATTGGCGAGAAAGGACTAGGAGCCGGCAACAAGCCAGAAGTTGGTCGCCAGGCAGCCATCGACTCACTTACCGAAATTGAGTCGATGCTCGACGACGGCATTGAAATGGTGTTCGTCACAGCAGGTATGGGTGGCGGTACCGGTACAGGTGCAGCCCCAGTCATTGCCAAGGCAGCCAAGCAGAAAGGCATCCTTACCGTTGGTATCGTTACCATTCCGTTCGTCTTCGAAGGTCGCGACCGTTTGTTGCAAGCCTTGGAAGGTGTTGAAGAAATGCGTAAGAGTGTCGACGCCATCATCATCATCACCAACGAGCGTATTAAGCAGCTCTATGGTAGCATGAAGATTTCGCAAGCCTTCTCGCAAGCCGACACCGTGTTGGCAACCGCAGCAAAGGGTATTGCCGAACTTATTACCAAGACCGGCTACATCAACGTCGATATGAACGACGTGCGTACCGTGCTCACCAACAGTGGCGACGCCATTATGGGTTCGGCCATTGCCAGTGGCGAAGGTCGTGCCCTACGTGCCATTCAAGATGCGCTTGAATCGCCATTGCTTACCAATAGCGACATCAGTTCATCGAACAACGTACTCCTCAACATCACTTCTGGTGTAGACGAGTATGAAGCTGAAATGGACGAGATTTCTGAAATCACCAACTACTTGCAAGATAAGCTTCGCCCAGGTGCACAAATCATTTGGGGTTGCAACTCGTCGGAAGAACTTGAAGACAACCTTCAGGTTACCATTGTGGTTACCGGTCTTCACCTCACCAACGAAGAGTTGAGCGAATCGAAGAATTCGGCACCAAAGGCAGCTCCTAAACCAGCTACCAGCGGCAGCTTCCTCGACAAGCTTTTCAACAAGGAAGAACAGGCAAAGCAAGAAAAGCCAGGCAACAACGCTAACCAGATGGATAGAAAGCCAGAAAAGATTAGCGAGGAAAGAGCAAAAGCCTTGGCCACTACATTCTATGGTACCGACGTGCTTTCAGACAACAAGAAGCCAGAAGCACCAAAGGCAGAACAACCTTATGTAGCGCCAGAACCAATTGCCCCAGCTGCAACCACCTTTCAGCAGCCAGCATTCCAGCAACCGGTTCAGCAGCCTTTCCAACAGCCAAGCTTTCAGCAACCCGTTCAGCAGCCTGCACAACAAGCATTTCAGCAGCCTGCACAACAGCAGCCAGCATTCCAGCAACCCGTTCAAGCCGAACCGGTAGCAACTGCGCCTGTTGAACCAGAGGCTCCCAAAGCCCCTGAAAAGGAAGAGTTGCACATCAGCCTCGACGACCTGTTGAACGACAGCAGTCTGAACGATTTGGAACGTCGTAACAACAACGACGACACCACCATGTTAAATATCCAATAAACTAGAATTAGAGAATAGATGAGTGACAGCATTTCACAATGGACGCCAATAGAATTGGACGAACTACCGGCAGAAGAAACCATCATTAAGGTTATAGGTGTTGGTGGAGGTGGCAGTAATGCCGTCAACTACATCTACAACAAGCAAATAGAAGGTGTTGGTTGCTATGCCGTCAACACCGACGCCAAGGCGCTTGCCATGTTAAACATGCCTAACAAGCTAGCCATTGCACGCCATGGTTCGGGCGCTAATCCCGACGTTAGCCGCAAGGCTGCCGAAGAACACGAAGAGGAAATACGCAACATTCTGCGTGGTGCCGAAATGGTGTTCATCACAGCCGGCATGGGCAAGGGAACAGGCACAGGTGCATCGCCAATCGTAGCCCGCATAGCCAAGGAAATGGGCATCCTCACCATTGGTGTGGTTACCATTCCATTCAAGTTCGAAGGTAAGGTGTTCGTGCACCGCGCCATTGACGGACTGGAAGGCTTAAGGCAGAATGTCGATTCATTGCTCATCATCGCCAACGAACAGATTAAGAGCATTTACGGCAGCTACAAGGTCAGCCAAGCCTTCGGCAAGGCTAACGACGTCATCTCTACCGCCATTCAAGGCATTACCGGTGCCGTAACTTCCACCCAGGGCATCTGCACCGACATGGAAGACATGCGCACCACCCTGAAAAGCGGTCAAAACATAATGATGGGCGTTGGTATAGCCGACGGTGAGAACCGTGCCATACTTGCAATTCGCAGTGCTCTGGAATCTCCGCTATTGGTGAACAACAGCATTGAAGGCGGACACCGCATCATCCTCAACTATGCCATGTCTCATGAATACGAGATGACAATTGAGGAAATGGAAATCATCAACGACGAGTTGAAGAACAAGATCGGCTACTATGGCGACCAGATTTGGGGTACCATGTTCGACGAATCGCTCGAATCGAAGTTGAAGGTGACCATCGTCGTAACTGGCATTCAGAGCGTCAGCAACGACGACCTGATAGCCATGACCCTAGGCGACGAGCAGCAGCCTATGCAACCTACCAAAGTGGAGCCACAACCCGTAGTGTTGACTACGCCCGAGGTTACCCACACCATAGTAGAACCCGTCAACAACTTTCAGCCGGTAGCACCAGCGGTTAACACCAACATTCAGCCCGAGGTTGCAAGTCAACCAATAGCCGTTGAAACCATGACCGCACCAAAGGAAGAACCGCGCACATTGTCGCTTTCCGACTTCGACAGCAACGACTTCCTTTCTACCCTCGAAAACGAGAGTCCGAACTGGGGCTTCCAAAACAATAGTTCAAGCAGCACCGCCTACATTAGCGGCGACCGCGACAACCCTATTGTACACAACGATTTTCTGAACAACAACGTAGATTAAAACATAAACAAAATGGCACTATTTGAACAAGTCAGCAAAGACATCATGCAAGCCATGAAGGACCGCGACCAAGTGCGTCTCACAGCTCTCCGTGGCATCAAGAAAGAATTCATTGAAGCAAAGACCGCCAAGGGTTCCGACGGCGAAATGAGCGACGAAGTGGGTATGAAGATCCTTCAGAAAATGTTGAAGCAGCGCAAGGAAAGCGCAGAAATCTACACCCAAAACGGCCGTGCCGAACTAGCAGAAAACGAATTGGCAGAGGCTGCAGTAATTGAAGCCTACTTGCCAAAGCCAATGAGCGACGAAGACCTAACCGCAGCCATCAAGGCCATCATTGCCGAAACTGGTGTTACCAGCGTCAAGGAAATGGGTAAGGTTATGGGCATTGCATCAAAACAGCTAGCAGGCAAAGCTGAAGGTAAGGCAATTTCTGACAAGGTTAAGGAACTGCTTGCCTAAACACATCTACACGATATAAGTTAGATAATCAGTATATAATAAAGAAGAGAACGGGTGCTCCACGTGACGTGGAGCACCCGTTGTTTAATTGTCAGATATTCATTTTCTTGCCAACACCATCTTATCCAAACCAAATATTCTGTTTATATTTGTATATCAATTAAATTAGCTAGAGTATGGGCTTATATCTGAATCCGAACGCCGAGGCTTTAAAACAGAGTTTAAGAAATGAAATTTATGTAGACAAATCGTTGATTTTGGCAGAACTGAACAAAATTGCCGAAACCGACTATGACTTCGTCTGCATGTCGCGTCCGCGCCGTTTCGGTAAGAGTATGGCCGGTAATATGATTTCAGCCTACTACTCAAAGGGTTGCGATACCCGCGAAACCTTTGCTAAAATGAAGCTCGGTCAGGTGCCCGACTACGACAAGTACCTTAACAAGTTCAATGTAATCAAGCTAGACATGAACGGCTTGTATCAAACGGCAGTTAATAAGGATTTGTTGATAGCAGAAATTGATGAAACATTAAGAGAGGAATTTGAACAACAGTTCCCCTCTATCTCCTTTAAAGAAACTGATAACATTGTAAAATGTATATCTCGTGTTTACAACACGACCAACGAAAAATTCGTCATCATCATCGACGAATATGACGTGTTGGTGCGCGAACAGGTTCCCGACTCGCTTTTCCAGAGCTATTTAAGTTTCTTGAACGGCTTGTTCAAGAACACCACGCTCCGTCCAGCCATAGCCCTTGCCTACATAACCGGCATCATCCCTATTGTTAGGGACAAGATACAGTCGAAACTGAACGAGTTTGATGAATATACGATGGTGGAAGCGGGCAGGTTTGCGGCTCACATCGGCTTCACCCGTGAGGAGACTGAACAGCTTTGCGGCCAGTATGGTTGTGACTTCAAAGAGTTTGAACGGTGGTACGATGGTTACAAACTCAATGACAAAGTCAGTCTGTTTAACCCTAAATCGGTAGTGTCGGCAATTATCCGAAAGAAAATGGACGGTTATTGGTCCGCAACTGGCTCCTTTGAAGCGTTACAAGACTATATACTCATGGATTTTGAGGGCATTAGACAGGATGTGGTCAGTATGATAGCTGGGGATTCTGTTGAAGTTGACATATATGGCTATTTAAACACGATGAACTGCTTTAAGTCTAAAGACCATGTGTTTACCTATCTGATTCATTTGGGTTACCTCTCTTATGAATGGGACACTAAAACATGCAAGATACCCAATGAGGAAGTGCGTCAGCAATGGATACAGGCTGTTAAGTTAAGTCCAGACTATAAGCAACTCATGAGCATCGTCAACGCCTCGAAGAAGCTTCTCGATGCCACCGTAAACGGCGACGAAGACGCTGTTGCCAAGGCCCTCGACGCAGCCCATACCGAGGTAACAAACCCGCTCACCTACAACGACGAGCATTGTTTCCAGAGCGCCATCTGCCTGGCCTATTTCTACGCCAACACCCGCTACACAATAGTGAAGGAACTGCCAACCGGTAAAGGCTATGCCGACCTGGTGCTGATTCCATATCTGCCGAACATTCCGGCGTTGGTGATAGAACTGAAACACAACAAAAGCGCCGAAAGCGCTATCGACCAGATAAAAGCCAAGAACTATTGCCAAGCCCTAACCCAATATAAGGGCGATGTGCTTTTTGTGGGCATTAACTACGACGAGAAGACGAAAGAGCACACTTGCAGGATTGAGAAGGTGTGAGAATTTGTCTGACGTGCAATAACCAACACCATTCTTTATGAAAAGTAAACAAATTCTTAATCCCACCAAAAATTCCAAATTCTGTTTTTCTTGACGCAAGCACCAAGAGCGCTGTATGTTTCGAAACCTTGCTCAATGAAATCGAAACAGTAACCACCCATTTCCTTAACAAGTGCCTTGCAATCTTTAACAGGTTTCTCTACTGCGTAGTCGACGCAAGAGCCACTAATTGCGGCAGGGTATGCACCGTATTGCTCATACCAATATTTTGAAACAGCCATGTGCTTGCTAACATCTGGACATGAATTCCAATTGCCATAAGGCAAGTATGCCCAAATTCTCCAAGGTTCAGTTACAGGAACCTTCACCAAGTAGAGACTCATGAAAGGGGAAAAACATTCTTCAACCTTTTTGTTTTTATTGAATTCAGCTTCATTCCATTCGGCATCTACATAATTCTTGTCTAAATAGGCCTTGCCATCTTCCACTTCAATCGTCAACATCTTTTCGTGGAATGCTTTTACAATTTCCTTAATCTTTGCTGACGACTCCTCGTCTTCACACCCCAATGAATATTTCAAATTGCCAATATACAATTCTTCAAAGGACACGATTACAGGTATGAAACCGTCTTTCTTACCTTGCTCTCTGAACTCGAAGTATTTTTTTACTGTGTCTCCTTCAATTGCCATACATTCGCAACTAGTCAGACATTCCAGTTCAAGTTTTTCACGTAGTTTCCGTAAATATTTTAGAGCAGGTTCATATCCCTGTTCAGCAGATTTGGAGTACAATTCTTCTGCTTTCTCGTAATCGACAGGAACACCATCGCCCTTTTCGTAGGTTAGCGCCAAGTTGAACATGTTTTCCGCTTCTTCTAGCCTTGCAGACATTTCAGCATCAGACATTTCCTGTTCATCTTCGTTTTCAAAGAAAGAAGCGCATTCATTATCCAATACTTGAACCGAATCGTAATTAAGTTCAGACGTAACGGTAGTCTGGTCGAGACACATCAATTCCATATGGCCCGAAGCCAGTTGCTTCAATACGTACAGATTGTCTTCAAAAAGAATAGGAGCAGAGAGGTTACAAAAACCGCTAAAGCATTTGGTTTCATGAACAGTCATAGCCTTTAAATCTACAATACCGATAGTACGCTCACGCTTATCGTCGGAAATGCAGTTACTATAGTTTTTTGTAAAATATATCTTGTCTCCTTGCAAGCAAGTACAAAAATACTGTTCATCAATGTCGTTCAAATTCTTATCAAAAACTTCAGCTTTCTTTCCCTCTCTAAGAAGATGCGCTTTAATGTCTCCGTTTGAAGAATCCATTTCAAAGAATAACACACTGTCTTTATAAGGCAATATGTTCCTATACACGCCGTCGGCGCACTTGTTACCTGTTAGAATATACGGATGGTTATCTTTATGTTCCCACATAACCTCACCCGTAAGCACGTTGTAGCAAACGGTAAACATTTCCCCCGCCTTCATCACTTTCAAGATGAAACCGTCGCTATCAGGGTCAAAACCATCAGTATTAAATGCAGTGTTGAAATTATTGGTATGTTCTAATTCCCATAGTTTCTTTCCTGTTTTCGAGAAAAAGAAGTAATGACCGTAATGTGCAAAGATAAGGACCTCATGTTTCTGATTGAAGAAGAAGTCGAACAGGTTGACGTCACACTTATAATCGAATAGGCATTCGGCACCACGATTATTGAATGCCATCTTGAAAAGCGCATTTACAGTGTCGTACTTGACAAAACCAAAAACGTCTGGAGAATAACAATGATGGATAGAATAGGGGGAGTCGTACCTGTTGGTGATCCTTACGAAAGAGTCGCCATCGTAAACGTAAAACTTCCGTTTGGATAGATTTCCAGCGTTTTCTGTTTTAACCAGAAGACCATTTTCGCAAACAAAACAATCGGTAGGTTCAGCAAGTATATCCTTATTCCCTATGCTAATCTTATTGGGGTAAACCTTTACCAATTCATCCTTATATGATAGAATGTTTATGACTCCTTTTTCTACTTTCAGCAAATTCATAAGATGTTATATTTAAAGATTTCTTATTGGGCCTCTTATGGAATCTTTTTTGGGGAATTATACACCAATCGGTAGCAATTTTAATAACAGAAAACTTTTACTACCATTTGGTATATAAATACCTCTAAAAATACCGGGTAATTTCCTTAAAATTTTCAAGATTGAAAGGGAACCAAACGGTGCCTAAAACAGCAGCCCCCCCAAAGGCATAAGGTTCTAGCAGGGGTAACGTGTTGGCATCGATGCCACCAAGGGCAACAACCTTTTCGTTGATAAGCCCCTCTGCCGAAGCTTCTAATAACGTTTCAGTAGAAAAAGCCGCATTGTAACCTTGCTTTGATATGCTGTTGAAGATGGGGCTGAAAAAGACATAAGTAAAGCCTTCAATGTCTTTCAACTCGCCAAGCGAATGACACGACTTGCTGATGCGCAACTTACGTTTACCCACATAACAGTTCTGACGGCTACTGAGGTGAACACCGCCAACAGGAAATTCGCCGGCAAGTTCAAAATGGTCGCCCAAAGTTATTCGTTCCAGCAAGCCCTCGGGTAGTTGCGACAAGATGGAACGGTACTGATGGGCAGTTGCACCCGGTTTGCGCAAATGCAGCAAGAAATTGGCATCGGCCCCTAACAACGCCGTTATCTGCGCAACTTCTTCCTCGTAGAAATCTGGTCGGGTTATAACGACCAACTGTGGTTGTTCATTCTTAAAAATTGACATAAGCCCAAAATTGTTAGGTAAAAATAATCAATTTTTCCGTAGCCAATGTAAATGGTGCAAGTATAGAACAAAAGAAAGATTATTTCTATCTTTGCAAGAAATAGGAGAATTTAGAGCCATTATGCTGACCAACACGCAACTTATAGCCTTACTGCAACTGCCACAAATGGGTAGGAAGAGTGTTATTGCCATAGCCGAATATGCCATTCTGCGAAAAGCAACACCAGGCAATGCCACCGAACTGAACACCTTCATAGAAGAATGCAAGAGCAAGAAGGTTGCTCGCGGCATAAAGAGCTACCTCGAAACCGAAATCAGCACCGCCATTGCCTTTGCCGAAAGCATAGAGAAAAACAGCGAAGCCAACGGCATTAAGATAACGTCGTTCTGCGACAAAGACTACCCCGCCCAGCTGAAACAGTTGACGAAAAACGGCAAAAACGAAAGCCCCGTCATTCTATACAGCAAAGGCGACTATTCGCTACTGAACAACATGCCCAACGTGGCCATTATTGGCACACGTACCCCCACCCTACCCGGCAACATAACCACCATGCACGTAGCCGAAGAGTTTGCAAAGGCAGGCTTCAACATTGTTAGTGGACTTGCCCTTGGTTGCGATGCGGCTGCACACCGCGCAGCCCTTGGTGTAGGAGGCAAGACCACCGCCATACTGGCGCACGGACTCGACATGGTCTATCCTCCAGAAAACAAGTCCCTACTTAACGAAATTTTGGAGAAGGGGGGACTCATCCTCTCGGAATACCCCATTGGGACAAGGCCACAGCAAATCTTCTTCGTAGAAAGAGACCGCTTGCAAGCCGGCACCTCGGTAGCCACCATTGTCATAGAAGCCAGCGCCACCAGTGGAGCAAGGCATGCCGTGAAGGTTGCCATTGCCAACCAGCGCCAAGCGTTCTGCACCGAATACTCGAAAAACATCCTACCCCCAGAAGAAGGCTCACTATTCAACGAAGCCCCCACATTGCTGACCGAAGACAGCCTTGCCACCACCATTACACAACTGAAGCAAGAATTTTAAGAAGCTGTTTAAAATTTTTACGAAAGAATTCTTATTGGGCATTTTATGGATCCTTTTTGTCTATTTCGAATGGTTTTTCAGTCACAATGGAGTTCCCATTGCTCCTTTCAAAACCATTCGAACTATCCTAAAAAATCACTCATAAAATTCGCCAATAAAAAAGTTTAAACAGCTTCTGAAATAAGACAGAAATAAAGGCATATTGGCAATTTTTGCGCACATTTCAAACGAAAAGGGAATTTTCACACTAGGAATTTCGTAATTTTGTAAATCTAAACGGATTAAGAGAGATGAAGAATTGGATTTACACCCTAACATTCTTATTCTGCTGCATTTCTAGTCAACATGCTTTTACACAAACCACACAAGTGGGTGCAGCGGCAGTTAAGAAATTCGTTAATACCGACGGCTTGCAGGCTGCCGGCATAGGCGTACTGATTAAAGAAGTGGATAGCGAGAATGTTATTGCCGAATACCAATCGGGCACCAACCGCATACCCGCCTCCGTAACCAAGCTCATCACCACCGCAACAGCCACCGAGATACTTGGCGACACCTTCCGTTTTAAGACACGACTCAACTATTCGGGAACCATAACCGACTCCGTTTTGCGCGGAAACATTTACCTGATAGGTGGCGGAGACCCAACCTTCGAGTCGGACTACTTCCCCCACTTGCCCGTATTCGAGAACATGGTCAATGCCGTAACCAATGCCGGCATTAAGAAGATAGAAGGTGACATTGTAGGCGATGCATCCCTCTTTCAGCGTAGTGGAGCCAACGGCAACTGGCTGATGGAAGACATTGGTTCCTATTACGGACAAACCCCTGCGGCATTCTGCTTTCGCGACAACCTCTTCATGGTTACTTGCAAAGGCAACGACTCAACCGGCACCGCCGAAGTTGAAACCATACTGCCAAGAACCAACCTGCTAGAAATAGACAACCGCATGTTAGTGGGCAACCCTGTTTGGTGGCACATTTATGGCGACACCTACGCATGGAAAAAGATTGTGCGCGGACGCATACCTGCCAACAAAAAGACGCTGATAAAGATAGAAATGCCAGACCCTGCCTTGTTGGTAGCCGACTCGTTGAGGAAAACCCTCGACACCTATGGCATTTGCAGCGGGAAGACGAGATCGACCATCTGGTCAAGCGAAAGAGCCCCTCAAGGCAACTACATCTACACACACGAGTCTGAGCCCCTTAAGGAAATCATCAAACAGACCAACTACCACAGCGTCAATCTCTTTGCCGAGAATCTGTACCTGTACCTAGGCTCGCAGAATGGCGAGATAAGCAACTACGACCTTGCACAAGCGGTAGTATCGAAATACTGGAATAGCCATGGTGTACCAACCACCCACATACACCAGGTAGACGGTTCGGGCCTATCGATGAAGAACTCCATTAACCCTACGTTCTTGACCAATATGCTCATCTACATGAAGAAGAAGAGCCCACACGCCAACACCTTTACAGCCTCGTTGCCAACAGCCGGAAAATCTGGTACGGTAAAGAGTTTCCTTGCCGGCACATTGCTTTCGGGCAAGACCTTTGTGAAGAGTGGCAGCATGGAACGCGTGCAGAACTACAGCGGCTACGTCGTATGGAACAACAAGTGGTATGCCTTCACCATTATGGTCAACAATTTCGACTGTACACGAACACAGCTACGCACCGCCATTACCAACCTTATGGTCGAGACCTTCAAGGCTGTGGGCGGCCCCGATGCAGTTGTGAAAAAGAAGACTTCTGCCAAGACAACAGCCGCAACAAAAAAGAAATAACGGATAAGAAAATCTCATAAAACAGAGACATTTTCTTTAAGATTAAAAAAAGATTACCCCGAAAAGAAACATTCAATCAGTTTCTTTTCGGGGTAATCTTTGTAATGTTTACGTAAATAATTAACTTTATTGTAAAAATTTCATAGAAAAGTCAATCTAAATGAAAAAAAGCTCATTTATTCCACTTCTCTTCGCAACAGGCCTAACGCTTATGCAAGCAGGCTGCGAAATGGAAGACTACAATCTTTCTGACATAGATACAGAAAACGCAGAACTAGTAACAGCTCTAGGAGCACCAATTGGCCGAAGCGCCATAACCATTTCGGACCTTTTGGAAAAACAGGACATCGATGGTCTGGGCTACGATTCAACCGGCCTCATAGTCTTCAGTTACGACACCATTCAACGCCTTTCAATTGAAGGCATCAAGATTAACGGCTTTGAGCATTCCTTCGATGTTAGACCTTACGACTTGCTGGAAGAGGCGCTTGACGGCCTAGGCATTGACAAGCAACAGTTCAACGACATGGTTTTCGACAAGGAGATGAGAACCCTTGTCCCAATTATACCAGCCATTCACTTGCCATTCGACGCAAAGATTGCCGTTAGTGAACTGATTGCCGAATATGACCAACAACGCATAGACAGCATCATCTTAAAGAAGGCGCCTATACACGTAACCTTCGAGTCGAACATAGACGGTTTGCTAGAGAACGCCATGGCAACCATGGGCTTGAGAAGTGAGAACGGCGACATTATTGCCCCTACATTTGTTAAGGCAAACCAGCAACTCACCTTCGAGCCGGTTTATACCCTCATCGACATCTCGAACACCGACACCATCTACTTCGACGGCTACCTTACTGCCATTAAGGCCATGACACTAACCGTTGACAAGAACAGCTACTTCACCATTAACATGTGGGCCGACGACGGTTCGTTCGAATTCAAGAAGGTTTGGGGTATCTTCAACGGTCTCGAAACCCAAAGAGGCTCTAACCTTATAGACATCGACATCTACAACAAGAACGAGAACGACATCAGCTACAACCTTCAGTTGGCAACCCCGAAGATTGACATTGAAGTCAACACCAACGTTGGTATTCCGTTCCGACTTGGCATTGACCGCTTAGAAGCAGCCAACAGTAACAAGTCGCTCCGCGCAAAATTCCGCGACGGAAGCTACAGCTACCTTGCCGACCTTGGTTACAGCAAAAAGATGGGCGATGAAGTGAATGCCTTCAAGGAAACCTTCGACAAGACAAACGGTACAATTGACAACTTGTTGAACTTGTTGCCAACCTCAATAGCCCTAGACTACAGCTACGCCATTGTTGACATGGACCTTGAAACAAAAGGCAACTACTTCGTTACCGACGATGCCTTCATTGACCTTAAGTGTTCGGTTGAATTGCCAGCACACTTGCGTACAGGTAGCTACATTGTTATGAGCGACACCATACGCAACATTAACCTAGGCGAGGAACTGGAAGACGAGACTTACAGTTTCGACAAGGCTAGCGTTACTGCCGAAGTGTTGAACAGCCTACCATTCAGCGCAAAAATCAAATTCATCTTCCAGAGAGAGGATTCCATTACAGGCAAAATTGTTGACATTCTTGACAAGAACATCGAAAAGGAAATCGTAGTAGATGGCGCAGCAGTTGACCCTGTAACCAAACGCGTCAGCAACGCTAAACGTTCTGATGTCAAACTAGAATTCACCGGCGACGATGTTCCAAGCTTGAAGAAGGCAAAACACATGCGCGTAATTTACAGTGTATTGGTACCTGAAGACCAACCGGAAGTAAAAGTCTGCAAAGACAATGCGCTTAACGTCAACCTTAAGGCGTTTGTTAAAGGACGCGTATTCATTAACAAACTGTAAGCCCTGAAACACGATGAAAAAATTTGATTCAAATCTGCATAAGAAAGTAGCTGCCATTGCAGCCGCTACCCTGTTTATTGGCAACGCAAGTGCACAGACCAGCTCGCTCTACTTCATGAAGTGGAACCCACAGCAGCACCTGCTAAACCCTGCCTTCCAGCCAAAAGGCAAGTTTTACTTTGGCCTACCAGCATTCTCGTACATGGGATTCAATGCAGGTAACAGCGACTTGGTATTAACCGACATTATACAAAACATTACCGTAAACGGCGAAAAGAAAACCGTTCTTTTCATTGACCACAATGCCCGCAGCGGAAGTGTAGACGACTACCTTGACGCATTGAGCGACGGAACCCGCGTCTTTTACGAACACCGCATCAACCTGTTGAACTGCGGCTTCAAGACAAAGCTCGGATTCTTCACCCTCGACGTTTCAAACCGTGCCAACACCAGCGTCCTCATTCCAAAGGCACTCAGCATACTTGCCCTAAAGGGCATGAACGAGGGCGAGACCTTTATTATTGACGGCAAAGACCTTGCTGCAGATGCTACCGTATTCTCGCAGTTGGCCCTTGGTTTGAGCAAGCCTATCAACGACGACCTCACCGTTGGTGCAAAGCTAAAATTCCTCTATGGACATGGCGACCTACACACCAACTTCCGAGACATGAGAATAACCGGCAACGAAAATGAATGGGCTATTAGGGGCGATGCCGACATTATGGCTGCCCTTCCTGGCTTAACCATTAAGGAAAAGGAAGATGGGCAGATTGACAACTTGGATGTAGACATTGACGACGACAACATTGCCGATGTTGCAAAACCCCAAGGCAAGGGTTTTGCCATTGACCTTGGTGCCACTTACAAGATAAATCCTAACATCACCGTAAGTGCCAGCGTTATCGACCTCGGCCTCATACGTTGGAACAAGAATCTGCACAAGATTAGAAAAGTCAACGACTTTGTTTGGGATGGTATTGAATACGACATCAACGACGACACCACCAACTATGGCAAGGAGTACGAAGAGATGTTCGAAGCCATGTTCCGCCAAGACGGCAATGCCAAAGCCTACAACACGTGGTTGAACACCAAGATCTTTTTAGGAGGTGAATACAGTTTCTGGAAAGACCGTTTGGGCTTGGGCCTTTTAGGTCGTGGCGAAGTTTACCAGGGCAAGTTCTACGGCAACGGTGTTGCCAGTGCCAACTTCCGTCCTTGGCGCCAGTTCTCTGCCAGCGTTACTTACGGATTGTTCGACGGTCACTGGAACAACCTGGGAGCCGGCATCAACATCAATGCAGGTCCAATCAACATGTTCCTCAATGCCGAGCACATTCCTTTGAAGTATGCAAAAGACGATGCTCTCATCATTCCATCTCACACCAACCAGTTCGAGCTCTGCATGGGTGCCAACATCTACATTGGCTACAGCAAGAAGAGAGAATTAAAGGAGATGAACAACATTGAAGGACTCATCGACACTATTAGCGTTGCAGCCGATTCTTCTATTGCCGTACTTGAAACTGCTGATGAACCAAACAATGCAAACGAAGGCGATGTTTGGGTTGAAGATCCACAAAATGAGCTACCTGAAGCTACCAAAATGGAAGAGCCTAAAGCAGAAGAAGTCAAGGCAACCGTTAAGGAAGAGATCAAGGAAGTAAAAGAAGACGCCAATACCGCAGCCAAGAAGGCTGAACAAGAGGCTGCAAAGAAAGCCGAGGAAGCAAAGGCTGAAGCCGTTAAGAAAGAGCAGGAAGCGAAGGCCGCTGCCATGAAGGCTGAACAAGAAGCTGCAAAGAAAGCCGAAGAAGCAAAGGCTGAAGCTGCCAAGAAAGAGCAGGAAGCGAAGGCCGCAGCCATGAAGGCTGAACAAGAAGCTGCAAAGAAAGCCGAAGAAGCAAAGGCTGAAGTTACGGTCGCAACAGAAGATGTTTTGAAAACTGTAGAAGAGAGCGAAACCTCTTTAGCAAGCAACGGCGAGCCTACAGAAATTGCAGCTTCAAACTTAACACCAGCTCAAACGGCAGTTAAGAAGGAGGCAGTTGCAAAGATCAAGTTCTTGAAAGACCCTAGCACCATTGCCCTCGACCCTTCATGCTACCCTGCACTTGACAAGTTGGTTGAAGAATTGAACAGCAATCCAAACTTGACCATCGGCATCTACAGCCACTCATCACTTGTTAAGAATAAGAACTACACTTACTTCTTGACCGAAGAACGTGCCAACGTTGTTCGTGGTTACTTGGTAGACAAGGGCATTGACTATAGCCGCATAAAGACCGTAGGTATGGGTAATGACCAACCAAATCCGTTTGGCGACAACACCCGCACCGAAATCAAGTTCTTCCGTTAACCGAGATTTATTAACCCAACAATAAGAAGGCATCTGCAACAAAACGCAGATGCCTTCTTTGTTAGTTATACTGTGGTTTTCATCCGAAACGCCTATTTTGCGCTCTGATGGTAAACCATAAAGAATTTATTTTGAGTTTAAGATATAGAACAGGACAGCTGTGAAGTTGGCCTGTTTTTTTGTGGTAATGATATAGGACTTGTCCCATAACATTACCTTTAAAGTTATATAATTTCTTGTATGTTAAATCTCTGTTTCCGTTGTCAAACAATATATAAAATCGATACTCGCACTATACATCCATCATGTCAGGTTCTTCTATAATATCTATTCCTGTCACTTTTGCTTTCTTTAGCATAGTGGCTAATTTTTCAGATATGTAGGCAAAGCGAATATCCAGTTTTGAAAAATAGAGCATGTCAAAATTACTTATGTTACTTACTTTAAGAATATCAAGTACCACGTAACTTTCATGTTTAAGTTCCAAATTCTTCTCTTGATAATCGTTAAGATCTTTTACCTGAATGATGGATTCACTCTTAATGTCAGAACTTTTTAATGAAAACACTGACTTTCTGAAAACTGACTTTTCAAAATCAATCATTTGGTAGTCGTTAGAAATCAAGTGCAGCCAATAATATGGCAGAATATGTCCATCATGATCCAATAAAGAAGCTTCGTAATAGCGATGCTCAGGAAGATTGCACTGATCAAAAATGTTTTTCACTTTTTCATTGATCAAAAAGCCTTTCGCTGATATATTATCAGGCTTGACAACGTCTGTAAGTTTGGCTTTTTCCTCAAGTTCGAATCTCAAATCTGGCACAAAGGATGGAAATACATCATAGTCCAAATGGACCCTGGAATTGGGACCATCTATATCGTATCCATCAACAAAACCTTTTGTTTGGAACTGAATTCCAACTTGTTTGCGAGTAATTGCATTTTTTAACTTAAAATACATGTTTATTCAATTGAATCAATTTTACCTGAACATGACTCTATTTTTGGGACAATGGACGCTATCTCAAAACCGCACGAACGCTTCGTCCGATGCTGCGGGTGTCGTTGAGCCAGTAGATGTCGCCATCGTTGAAGTAGAGGAAGTATGCGATGAGCGAGTTGTACTCGACGAGCGAAGACGACCAGTAGAAGCCGTAGTCGCCGGCGAAGTTGAGGCCCGCATCGAAACGGTAGCCGGCGGCGGGCAGGAATATGGTGGAGCCGTTAGATTTAGAGGTGCCCAAGCGGCCGTTCACGCCACTGCCGTTGAAGTCCTCAACCCACTTCCAGTCACAACCCTCAAGCAACTCTTGTATTTCTTCCTCTGTCGGCATCCTCCACGCACTGCCCCAGTTCGCGGTCGCTGCGTCGTCCTCCGCATCCAGCACCGTCTTGTTGTCTAAGGTGCCATAGTCGCTGTCGGTGCAGTATTTGGTCATGCTTCTAGAACTGCCCTTGCACCACTTGTAGGTGCTCCAGCTGTAGTCCTCCTTCGGCTCTGTCTCGCCCCATGCGAAGTAGTCGCCGTATTCGGTCGGCTTGGTGGCGCCTACGTTGTAGGTCGCCCACTTGGTGCCGCTTGGCAAACCGAGGTCCACATAGGTGTGTCCTGCGATTTGACCGCTAATGGTTACAATACTCTTTCCATTAGAAGAAAATTTCTTCTTTGAAGAGCATCCGGTTCCGCAAAACATCATCACCAACGCCATCAGCGCGTATATCATCTTTCTCATATTGTATGTCTTTTTTTTGCAAAAATAATCGGAATTATACAATTAACAATATTCACTGTAGGCTCTTTCCGTCTATCTTGTTGTCAAGTCTATGGTCACAAATGCGGAAATGGTGATATATTTGCAAACCAACGGTTTCAACAGCTTATATAAGATGGATATTACGGATTTGGAAGATGTTTTTAGGGAACGCCCGGAACTGGGGCGTCAGGTTTCCGATGTTTACGCATCCCTGTATAGGCTAGGAGGGAGGATCCCGTCATTCAAGGAACTCGACGAGCTTGCCAAACTCATCGACTTTGTAGTGCTTGAAATAGACCGCATAAAGGTTGGAGCGGCTTCGGAAATGCTGGCGGACTTCCATACGGTCATCTGCCGATGGACGATCCGAACCAACAAGCAGAAAATCCTCTCAAGTCTTAAGGAACATACACCCGGCGACGGGATGGGAAGCATCCTGCTCATGGACGCCACCTACAACTATTCAATGCAGCTGGCTGAAAGGGATTCAGACGTAGATTTCTTGCTCGACCTCCTATTGGTTTGTAAGTGGGAAACTGCAAAGAAGGGTATCAAGCAGCTGATTAGCCGGTTCACAGGCAAGTAACTTAATCCTAGTATCAAATTTCATCACTTATCAAGCAGAAAAAATGTTTAGCCACAAGAAATCATTCTCAAACATAGTATTATTTTTGTCGGTAATTTCCAGCATCTGTAGTCTCTTCGGATGTTCAAATTCCATATTCACAAATAAATCAACAACCATGGCAGCAGACGCAAAAGGGCGAAAGCTCATCTCCTACAGTTACCAGTTAAAAGCAAAATCGGTAATGCCCGTTGAACAATTCACTGTGGAAAAAACGGACAGCAACACCTGCAGAGTAATCTTTGTGAAAGATTTCGATAGGGCGTCTCTGAATCTGATATCAGACACCATAGAGGTTGACATCGCCCTGTTTGACAAAATCGAGGAAATTGTGAAACAGCACGAAATGTATGCTTATAAACCATCGTACACCCCAAAAGAACTCATATTGGACGGTGAAAGATGGAAAATGAGTTTGAATTACGATGGGGTGCTTTACCAGTCAACAGGTGAAAACGCTTACCCAAACGACAATGGCATGAAACTCATCACTGACCTGGTGCACCAAGCATTAGAAAGTGCAAAGCGATGATTATTGTGCGGTTACAGGTTCTTTATATCCGTCTATTTAATTTTTGCAACCATCCAATAAATTTGTATTATTCGTAAAAATTCGTTGGCAAAAGAAATGTGCCAACTTGTATATAGACACCTAAAAAAAATAATCAGCTTCTTTACTATTTCAACGTATAGACAATATGACGACAAATAGTTCCAAATAGACCTTTGCCAATTAAATCTGTCATCACCCAGCGCTATAAATACAACACGAAATTTGGCACATTTGCACTATTTAATGTATTTTTGGGAAAAGTAGGTTTGAAGAACTAACATAGCACTAAACTAACAAATATTTTTTCGGTTAATGAGATTTGTATCAACCAGAGGAGTATTACTATCATTTCTACTCACTCTCATATTAATATTCAATGCTACTGCCAGCACCGAGTATGCCCACTTTGTGCACTACGGTTCGAACGAAGGCCTCATATCAAACAAGGTATGGTGCCTAGAAACCGACCCAAACGGACACTTGTGGATAGCGACCGACTTCGGTCTTGACCGTTTTAACGGCAAAACCTTTAAGCATTTCCTCAAAAAAGATTATCCATCGCTTAATCACGAATCGGTACACGGCATAAAGTATTCGGCAGACCAAAAGCTGATAATAACAGGCATGCATGGCATGTTGTACGAATTCGACATTAAGGGCGACACCTTCACACACATCATCCCCAATGGCGAACACCAGACCACAGTCAACTGCATATACATTGCGCCCGACAGTTCACGCTACATGCTGACCAGCCACCGCGGAGTCTTCAAATACAACAAACAGACCAAGAAATACGAGCACATCCGCACCAACGTAGACGGTGTGGAGAACGGTTTCCTTTCGTCGATGTATATCGACCCCAAGGGCAACATCTGGTTGGGTACGGTCGGGCAAGTCTTCGTGCTCAATTCTAAATGGGAACACCTGTTTACCTTTAGGCATCCACAAGGCAAAGGTGGCGCCATTACACTCATTAAAGAAGTCAGCGAGAACGAGGTGGCCGTCACCTCGTACACCGACGAAATTTGGTTCTTCAACATTCAACAAGAAGATTTCTCACAACCACGCATCTTGCAACTGCCTTTCAACAATGCCGTAGGACTCTTGCTTGACCACAGCGGACGCTGCTGGATTTCGACCGACGGTGACGGATTGTGGTACACCACCAACATACGCAGTCCGCATCCCAACTTTACCGACGTAAAGCCCTTCAATGCCAACAACAACGAAATTGCGAAAATATATTCCATGACGGAAGATGCCCAAGGTAACATTTGGGTGGGCACCTACAATACAGGAATATGGGGCTACATGAAACAACAGAGCAGCTTGGTTTACTTTTCGAGCCAAAAAGGATTACCAACGTCGGTCTGCACCGGTTTCTATACCGACAAGAACGACAACCTTTGGGTTTCTACCGACGGCAACGGACTCTTTGAAATTGTGGGTGACTTCCAACAGATTAAGCGCCACAACCTTGAATGCCAGAACCTCGTTTCAATGAAAAAAGCCAGTGAAGACGACGTGCTGATAGGCACCTGGGGCAAGGGTGTCTTAAACTACAACCTAAAAACACAAAAGTCTAGCCGACTGACCTACGGCTCCATTGGAAAGGGAAACGACTGCATGTGCCACGCCGACATTATGGACAACGACGAATACTGGGTGTGCAGCGGTGGCGATGGCATCTACTGCAAACGCGACCAGCAATGGGAGCGCTTCTTGCTAAAGGACAGCACCCTGGGCTACCCCGAAATGTGGTCGAAAAAAGTGGTTGATGGTAAGAATGGAAACCGATGGATATTGACAACGAACGCCATTTGGCTAACAGACAACAAAAAGGACCCTTCCTTAAAAAGAATTGCAGCCAAACCAAACGAAACGCCCTACTACATTAACGACGCCCTGGTTCTAGAAAACGACAACCTGCTGGTGGCAACCGCAAAGAACATAATTGTGGTAAAGGCCGATGGTTCTGCAGTCGACACCCTCTCATACCTGCCAAACGCCGTTTACAACATAGTGCAGACCGGCAAGGACGGAAAGATTTGGGCTGCCAGCAGCGAAGGCGTCATTACCATTGACTTGGCAAAAAACACCTTTAAGAAGATGGCAGGCAACACCACAAAGAATGCCCGCTACGAGTTCTTCCCTCAAGCCGGCTACCGCGACAACAAGGGCAGGCTTTTCTTCGGTACCAACAACGGTTTCTTCTGCTACAATGTTGACGGCGTGCACGAAGCCAAACCAATATCTACCCTTGCCTTCTCCGACATCTACATTAACAGTGCAAAGGTAAAGCCCTACACCAGCATATTGGAAGAGGGGCCAATATCGGCACTAAAAACCATTGAGTTGCCGCACGACAAGACCAACATCAGTTTAGACATTGACGTTGTAGACTTCGACGACCTTAACAAGGCCATCTGCCGCTACAAGTTGAAGGGACTAAACGATGTTTGGAATACCATTAACGATGAACAGCAAATAACATTCAGTTATCTGCCTAAAGGCGAATACACCTTGATAGTGGAAGCTTTCCGCAACAATTCGAGCGAAGAAAAAGCCAGCATCTCACTAAACATAAAGGTTCTGCCCCCATGGTGGGACACCTGGTTGTGCAAAATTCTCTTCCTTATAGGTTGCATCGGTCTTATTGGCTACATCATCTGGCAACGCATGAAACGCATGAAAGAGGTGCATGAACTGCTTACAAAAACCGTAGACGAACGCACCCGCGACCTGAAAAATGCACTTGCAGAAAAGAA
This sequence comes from Paludibacteraceae bacterium, assembly GCA_024401645.1. Lineage (GTDB taxonomy): Bacteria > Bacteroidota > Bacteroidia > Bacteroidales > Paludibacteraceae > Physcocola. The sequence continues at coordinate 35,253 of JAKSKR010000024.1, forward strand.
CCGCCTCATTTCGGTAATTGCACACGACTTGAAGAACCCCATGTTTGCCATTGTTGGCGCATTGGGCAACTGGATAAGCAAGAACAAGTATGCAGCAAACGATGCGAAAAAGATAGAAGAAATCTACAACTCGGCATCGCTGCTTCAAAACGAGATGCAGAACCTGCTCGACTGGGTTCAGGCCGACAAGGACGACCTTGCCTGGCACCCCGAACCAACCAACACGTCGGTAATAGTCAACAACGTGGCAAAGCTATTGAGCAAACAAGTTCAAATGAAAGGCATAACCCTTAAAACGAATCAAATGCTTGGCAAGCTCGTTATTGCCGACAAGCGCTCGCTTGAAGTGGTTGTGCGCAACCTTGTCAGCAACAGCATTAAGTTCACCCCTAGGGGCGGTTACGTTGAAATTGTGACCAAGGAAGTTGACGGCAAGGCACACATTGCCATTAAAGACAACGGCATAGGCATGAGCAAGGAAACCGTTAACGCCCTTATGCAAAGCGGCAAGCACAAGACGACCGAAGGGACCGACCACGAAACAGGCACAGGTATGGGCATAGACCTTTGCCAAACCTACATAAAGCGCAACAAGGGAACACTCAACATTGAGAGCACCCCCGGTAAAGGTTCCTCGTTCCTCATTACACTTCCGCTAACCAACACGGCAGCCGAGGTTGCCAGCTGCACCATTGAACCAGAAAACGAAGGTTATGAATCTATTGAATTTGACGGCACCCTGCTCGACGGAAATACCTTCTTGGTTGTGGACGACGACAAACTTATAAGGAAAAACCTAGGCGAAGCCCTTGCTCCTTATGCCAACGTCATAGAAGCATCGGACGGAGCCGAAGGCTTACAAATGATAAGGGAAAAAATGCCAGATATTGTGATAAGCGACGTATCTATGCCAGTCATGTCGGGTTTAGAGTTGAGCGAACACATCACATCGGACCCTAGCACCCAACACATTCCGTTGCTGTTCATTTCTGCCAACAACGAGGAGAACGACCGCCTAAAGGGATTGAAAAGTGGAGCCGTTGATTATATCGTCAAACCGTTCAGCAATAAGGAATTACTCTTCAAGCTGAACAACATGCTCTGCCTTCGTCAAAACATTCAGCAGAAGTTGCTCGACCAGATGATGACGCAACAAAGCGAAAAGAATGCGGCATACAACCAGGCAGAAAGCAAGCAAAACGACACTATTTCAAAAGAAATGGCACCCGACTTGAAGAAATTCATGGAACTGCTGGAGGCCAACTACAGCAACTGCAAACTGCAGATTGACGACCTAGCAAAAGAGATGGGCATCAGCCAGTCGACCATGAGCCGTCGCATAAAGACACTATCGGGCAAAACACCGGTAGAGTTGCTTGCCAACTACCGCCTAAACAAGGCCAGAAACCTTCTGCTTGCACGTGACGGGAAAGCCGACGTGGTGATTGCCGATGTTGCACTGAAAGTGGGTTTTGCCGATCCGTCTTACTTCACCCGCCGCTTTAAAGATTACTTCGGTTACACCCCTTCACAAGTGACAAAATCTTAAAAAATAGGACAAAAAGTTGTCTGATTTAACGATTACAGCTTTTTCCTTGAAAAAAGTTAAGAATATTGTAGGAAATAAAATGAGTTATATCTTAATTTTGCACTAGGATTTTAAGACATAGATATTTTTTATAAATATCATAGGCTAAAAAAATATGTAGTTAGTGTTATAGATAAGTCCTTTATGGACTAATAAACCTCTGCGTTGCGAAACGTGGGGGTTTGTTATTTAATAAAGGAAAGTGTAACTTTCCTTTAAAAAGACGAAAATGAGACCCACATTGCCTTACATACAAGAAAAGTTCAAGGAATATAATGCGCTTATATTCAAGAACGCACTGCCCCCATTGCCCATGCGCATAGGTAATGCAAGGTGCACACTTGGCGGGGTTTCGTATAAACGTAAAAGGAAGGCAACCGGCGGGTTTGAGTTCTACGACTTTAAACTGACCATAAGTGCCAGAATAGACTTACCCGAAGATGTGGTGCAAGACACCCTCATCCACGAAATGATTCATTACTATATATTAAGTAAGCAGTTGGTCGACAGCAGTCCGCACGGCAAGTTGTTTCGCCAACTCATGAACCACATTAACCAGCACTTTAACCGCCACATTACCGTAACCCACCGCAGTACGCCAGAAGAACGGGCACAAGACACCAAGAAGAAAGACCACTTCTTCTGCATAACCGAACTTGCCGACGGGAAAACCGGCATAACCGTAGTGGCAAAGACACGTCTGTTCCAATTGTGGCGCATGTTGCCCCACTACTTCAACATAAGGAAGTCAACTTGGTATTGGAGCAACGATCCGTTCTTCAATAATTTTCCAAAGTCAATTTCTCCACGTATCTTTGCCGTTAAACCCGAAGATTTAAAGGAGCACCTTTCAACAGCCACCGAGTTGGTATTGGAAGGCAACGTTATTAGAAAGAAATAAAACGAAAAGAATAATGAGACTATTAAAAACCTTGCTACTAGTAGTAGCAACCCTAGCCCTAACCGGTTGTGCATCGGTAAAGGGATTAAAGAATTTTGCAGAATGTAAGTTCAACTTCAACAACGTCAGCGACGTTAGTGTAGCATCTATCAACGTTCAGCGCGTGAAGAGCTTCAAAGATTTGAGTCTTTCCGACGCTCCGAAAATCGTACAGGCCTTCACAAAGAAGAACGTTCCGCTTAACCTCAACGTCAACGTATCAGTTCGCAACCCGAACGATCAAGACGCCCGCCTAGACGGACTTGACTACATTCTTTGGATTGACGACATTGAAATGTTGACCGGTACCATGAACAAACAGATGAACATTGGTGCAAACCAGACAGGCACACTTACCTTGCCGTTCAGCATGAACCTTCTCGACATCTTCAAGAAAAAGACAGCAAGCTCGTTGTTCGACTTTGCTTGTGGTCTTGCTACCGACAATGCCGACGCAAGCCGCGTAAAGGTATCCATCAAGCCATACTTTACCGTTGCCAAGAAGGTTGTTAAATTTCCAAGCTATGTTACCATAGGTGGCGACAAACTTATGCCAAAGAAGAAACAATAAGACATAAAAGTCCTACTTTCATCAGAAAGTGTCCCATATGGCGGCAATATCAGAAAATCTGGTATTGCCGTCATTTATTTTTATTCACATATTCATACATTCTGCATTTATGCTGAATAAATATGCTTAAAAGCATATTTTTAACTATATTTAACAAGTAATCGGTTGTACATATTAAAGAATAGGAATACTTTTGCACTGAAAATAAAAGGGTTATAACTTTTAAATTACAAAAGTTCCTTTTAAAACTAAATTTGCTTTTTTACACGGTAATTTTTTGGGGTTAATATTTAGGATGTACGTTTTATGAGTTTTTACACAAATTGAACCTAAAACACTCTTTTCTTGTATATTCTTTCATTAATATAGTATATTACCTAAAATGTTATTGTGGGGTTTTGTTAAAAGATTGATTATGTCAAACAACCTAGATCGTTATTTATCTGTGGTTTCCCTTGCAGAATGGAGACCAAATTTCTCATTATCTAGTAACAAACAACATTCAAATAATAAAAAATGATGAAAACTGTCTTACTTCAGAAGTCGGGCCTTCTAAAAGCGCTGCTTCTGCTAGTTAGTTTGTTGACTTTAACGCCAAGCGTTAAAGCCGATGGTTCGAGGGACATGTTTCCGGAAGGAGGCAAGGGTTACCGAGCTTCGTTATGGAGTTCTTACGACTGCATAAACGAGACAAACCCATTCCCTACACTTGGCGTAATGAAAGTGTACGCTAAACCTGGCGAATTCATTCTACTTGGTTCAAGTACTATCGGAAAGTTCGATAGCGAAGACCCAAGCAAGGGTAAAGGAGCCATCATCTACCGTGCGCCAAATGGTGCCACTGAAACTTTTGATGACAAATCTGTTGGTGGTCGAATTGACAACCGTAAGCAGGAATTGGCTGGTCCGAACTACAACGGCACAATTACCGACGGTTTCAAACCAATTTCCATTGAAGTTGGCGAAGACCAGGAAGGCGTATGGGAAGTCTACTTCTTAAGCCCAACCTACAAATACACTTACAATTCGGACGACAATACCACAAAGTACAAGCTCGAGAACTGGTCACAGAACAATAACGACGGTACGGTAATGGCGTTCGACATTTCTGTTTGCAATGCAGAAAAGACCGCTTTAATACCTGGTCGTGCTTACACAAACGTATTGAACATGGTGTCGCTTGCAGAGCCAGAAGGCGTATCTTATGCAAGCAGCTGGTACTCTAACCTGTACGTTCTTACCGAAGTAGGTTATACTTACCGCATCAACACTAACGGTCAGAACCCACACTACGGTACTTTCTTCTCAAACAACAAAGGTTTGCAGAAGCCTGGAACTGGAAACATCAGCACAAACGAATACGTAGACCCTATTGCCAACAAAGCTACCGGCTACAAGAGCTACGAAAACGGTGAAGAATTATATAAGAGTTGGAAATATACTACCGGCTCTGAAACCGGTTACATTTATGACCCACGTCTTCAAGATAACCGTGAATTGGTTACTTACGCAAACGGCGAAACCGCATGGAAGTATAACGACGTTACACACAAGATTTTCTTTACAAAACCAGCAGCAGACCTTCCAGAGTCTGCAAAAGCAGTATATGGCACAACCATTACCGATACTTGGTTAAAGAATCCGGCAACCAAGACTCCAAAGATGGAAAACCTTGCCATCAGTGGTCTTGAGTCTGGCCGTAAAGGTCTTGTAGGCCCTGAAGGTGCAGCAATCACTTTCACATCTGGCGTTAGCGGCTCTTTCACCATCAAGATGAAATTCCCTGAAGGCTACACCGAAAGACAACTTAAAGGTGCATGCGTAAGAGGCGAAAACAGCATTAGCTGGGATGGTAAAGACGGCGACGGCACCGCTGTGAAACTTGGAGTTGGTACCGTCATCACCCTTAGTGGTACCATCAACGCAGGTGAAGTTCACTTCCCATTCGTTGACTTGGAAAACAACGAGAATGGTTTCATTCTTGAACTTATCGACAACGAAGAAAACGCAATATCTGACATCATCTATTGGGATGACTCTGATGTTCAAACTGACGAGACCGGCACCGATGGTATCAGTTCTTTAACCGGTACAGCTAGTGCGACCGGTGCTCACAAATGGACAAAGGAAAACAGTTCAGGCGATAAGACCATTATCGACACATGGTCATACGTAAGAGTATCTTCAGGTGAAGTGAATGTTGAGCCTAAGATTCAGATTGTAGACCTTACCATTTCTGAAGCTAAGACAATGACCGAAACTGCAGCTGTAGGTCAAGAGATCACATATCAACTAAAAGTTGAAAACCTAAACAAGACAGGCGTTGAATTTGGCGGTCAGACTGTAGACTTGAATTGCAACGCCGACAGTGCTGCAATTGGAGTATGGTTAGAGACTGGAGGCTTCCACGTAACCAGCATCAGCATTGTTGAAAGCGACGACGAAAACTGCAAGGTTTTGAGCCAGCCTAACGGCGACGTTAACAGTGTTGGTTACATTACCTTGGCGAACGGCAAATCGGCAACCGTTTTGGTTTCAGGTTATGCCGATGCAACTATCGCAGGTTCTGCTATTCAGCCAAAGGCATTCGTTATGCGTCCGGGCGACGTTTATGAAATTGACGCAGAAAACCTTGCCGACGACGGCATGCCTAGCGACCCAACAGCCGAATATGCTGGCACCAACAACAACTTGGTTACTTGCGACGCTGTTACCATCAACCCTAACGGTAAGCCGGTCATCGATGACGAAAACACCGAAGACTTGAACGTTACCATCAAGGCAGAAAACGGCAAGTCATACGCAGAGAACCCTATCATGTTGCCAGTAGCCATCTACGACCCAGAAAACACTCCTGTAACCGTTACCATTAGCGGCGACGATGCAGCATTGTTCAAGGTAGAAGGCGCAAACATCTTCTATATTGGCACCACCCCAGCTGAAGGTGAAAACGTTGTTTACAACATCACCACAACCGCAGTTGACGAAAACGGTGCAACTACCGTTAGAAACATTGCAGTTAACGTTGTAATGAACGACGGCACACTTAATGACAGCAACATCAATGTTGAAACCGTTGCTATTAAGTACGGTCAGAAATTGGAAGATGCCATCACAAAGATGGAAACATCTGACGTTAATGGTGCAGACGAGGCTAATGGTTCATGGATCATTAGAAAAGAAGACGGCAGCATTGTTACTAAAGATGACATACTCGACGCAGGCACTTACAACTTGACCTTCTCGTACTATACTGAAAATGTTTCAGATTTCGGAAGTTCGGTTGTTACAAAGACCGTTGAAGTTTCACCTCGTACCATTACAATTGCATCAGAAGGCAAGACGAAGGAATACGACGGTACTGAATTGAAGAACGAGGTTGTTACAGTTGCCGGTGACGGATTTGTTGGAACCGACGACATCACAACTAGCAACTTCACCACATTGAAAAATGCTGACGAAGTTGACAATAAGTTCGACGTTACCTTCAATGCAGGCACAAAAGCATCAAACTATGTAATTGAGCCAACCTACGGCAAACTAAAGGTAACTCCTAAAGTTCTTTCTGTTGACGGTGCAACTTCTAACCCTAAAGAATTCGACAACAACACCGACGCAACCCTCAAGACCTATGGTACACTTACCGGTGTTCTTGAAGGCGAAGACGTAAGCATTGACGAAGAAAACACTGTTGCCAAGTTCGAAGATCCTGAAGTTGGCACTGAAAAGAACGTTAACATCACCTACGCTCTTAAGGGCGAAGATGCAAAGAACTATACAGTTGAGGACCCATTTGTTATCAACGATGGCGTTATCACCGCAGCTGTTTCTCCTTGGACAATCACCAAAAACGACGTCCCTTACGGCGATGCCAAGGTTGGTGACAACGAAAAGGCAGAATACGACAACGCACCTGAAGGTGCTACCTACTCTTACGAGGTGGACGGCAACCCTGCAAGCGAAGGCGACATCCTTCCTGCTGGCCCTCACACCATTAAGGTAACCTTGAAGGACGCTGAAGACAACAAGATTGACGACGTTACATTCACTTGCAACGTAGACAAGAAGGTGCTTACCGTTGAAGGTGCGGCTTCTAACCCTAAAGAATTCGACAACAACACCGACGCTACACTCGACAACTACGGTACCCTTACCGGCATGCTCGAAGGCGACAAGGTTGAAATTGACGAAGAAAACACTGTTGCCAAGTTCGAAGATCCTGAAGTTGGCACCGATAAGAACGTTGACATCACCTATGCTCTTAAGGGCGACGATGCTGACAACTACACTGTAAACAACCCTGTTGTTATCAACGACGGTGTTATCACTTCTCCTTGGGCAATCACCAAAAACGACGTTCCTTACGGCGATGCCAAGGTTGGTGACAACGAAAAGGCTGAATACAACAACGTACCTGAAGGCGCTACCTACTCTTACGAGGTGGACGGCAACCCTGCAAGCGAAGGCGACATCCTTCCTGCTGGCCCTCACACCATTAAGGTAACCTTGAAGGACGCTGAAGACAACAAGATTGACGACGTTACATTCACTTGCAACGTAGACAAGAAGGTGCTTACCGTTGAAGGTGCGGCTTCTAACCCTAAAGAATTCGACAACAACACCGACGCTACACTCGACAACTACGGTACCCTTACCGGCATGCTCGAAGGCGACAAGGTTGAAATTGACGAAGAAAACACCGTTGCCAAGTTCGAAGATCCTGAAGTTGGCACCGACAAGAACGTTGACATCACCTACACTCTTAAGGGCGAAGATGCTGACAACTACACTGTAAACAACCCTGTCGTTATCAACGACGGTGTTATTACCGAAACTAGTTCTCCTTGGACAATCACCAAGAATGACGTTCCTTACGGCGATGCCAAGGTTGGTGACAACGAAAAGGCAGAATACAACAACGTACCTGAAGGCGCTACCTACTCTTACGAGGTGGACGGCAACCCTGCAAGCGAAGGCGACATCCTTCCTGCTGGCCCTCACACCATTAAGGTAACCTTGAAGGACGCTGAAGACAACAAGATTGACGACGTTACATTCACTTGCAACGTAGACAAGAAGGTGCTTACCGTTGAAGGTGCGGCTTCTAACCCTAAAGAATTCGACAACAACACCGACGCTACACTCGACAACTACGGTACCCTTACCGGCATGCTCGAAGGCGACAAGGTTGAAATTGACGAAGAAAACACTGTTGCCAAGTTCGAAGATCCTGAAGTTGGTACTGAAAAGAACGTTGACATCACCT
>JAKSKR010000025.1 GCA_024401645.1 Paludibacteraceae bacterium
TTCTGTTTTCTGATGCTTAACAAAATTTTTTAGAAAAATTTAAACAGCTTCTAAATCCTTCTATACAAAAATAAGGAAATTAGGAAAGCTTATCACCAAAAAATCAACTTTTTGGCAGAATGTCTTGTATTATTCAAAATTTTATCCCTAAATTTGACAATGCAATAATACCATTGGAAAAAACAAACTTGCTTTAAAGAAAATTTGTTGTTTTTTAGTGTAGTAGTAATGTTGAATTAAAAACTATAATTATTTGTTTAACTGTTTAGGAAGGGCATAACTCACTCTTTCTAAAAATTATGTGTTTATTTTTATGAAAAAAAGTATTTTGGTTCTGGCAGCGTCAGTTCTGTCTGCTACAACCGCGTTTGGACAAGATTCCGACTTGCCTTTAGTGTACGATGTGGAGAACACCGGTGCAAGCTGTGCCATGCCACCACTGCCGTCGGTGTCGCAGTTACCAAGTGTTTCGAACCTACCCGACCCCTTTGCATGGTCAGACGGAAGTGGGCGCGTGCAATCGTTCGACGAATGGTCGTGCCGCCGCAACGAAATCATCAACGAAATCGGCTATTACGAGATTGGTGTGAAACCGGCACCGCCAAAAGACCTTACAGCCACCTATTCGGGCGGGACACTGACCGTAACGGTTAAAGAAAACGGCAAAACCCTTACACTAACCTCGAAGGTGACCATGCCACAAGGCACAGGTCCGTTCCCAATCGTCATTGGCATGAACAGCGGAACCGGAAGCCTATCGTCTTCACTTTTCAGCGGTTGCATACAAATACCTTTCAACCACGACCAAGTTGCCACCTATGCCATGACCGGCAAGAAAGACTTGAACGCACCTTTCTACAAAATGTTCCCAAACTTGCAGAATGCGGGCGACTACTGCGCATGGTCGTGGGGCATTAGCCGACTGATTGACGGCCTTTACCTGCTACAGAAGGAAATGAATGCCGACGTTAAGCACATTGCCGTTACCGGCTGTTCGTATGCCGGAAAGATGGCGCTGTTTGGCGGCGCACTCGACGAACGTGTAGCACTAACCATTGCACAAGAATCGGGCGGCGGCGGTGTCAACTCATGGCGAATTTCCGAAACCATTGGCGATGTTGAGAAGATAAGCAACACCAACTACTCTTGGTTCATGCAGAGCTTTAAGAACAACTTCAACACCAACGTTTCGAAGATACCTTACGACCACCACGAACTTATTGGCCTAATTGCACCACGTGCCGTGCTTGTGTTGGGCAACCCAGACTACACCTGGTTGGGCGACCCTTCGGGCTACCCTTCTACCATGGCTGCCATTGAAATATATAAGGCCATGGGCATTGAAGACCGCATTGGCTTCAACTTTGCAAAAGGGCACTCGCACTGCCAGGCCGCCAGCAGCCAGAACACGTCGTGCCAGAAGTTCATTGACCGCTTCTTGAAGGGCAACAACTCGGTAGACACGAAAATACGCGAAAACGCCCTGAACGCCGACCACACCAAGTGGGTGAAAGACTGGGCAGGCACTACCCTAGAACTGAACTCGGCAGCCTTTTCGGCAAAGATAACATCGCCAAGTGCGACTTCTGAAATCTATTCAGACCAAGACCTGACGATTGAAGCCAGTGTAAAATCGGCAGAAGACATAAAGTCGGTCGAGCTCTTCCTCGATGGCGAAAACGTAGCTTCGGTTACCGATGAGCCTTACGCCTTTGTCGTGGAAAAGCCAGCCAAGGGCGAACACGTTGCCTATGTGGTTGCCACCGATGTGAAAGGCGAAACCGTCACCTCAACAGAAGTTAAGTTTAGCGTGCAAGAGCGCATCATCTTCAACATGGCACCAAAGAGCGAGCTGATTATTCAAACAGAAGACATGCCCGACACCGATGGCCAATACATTAAGAAGTACACCGAACAGTTCGACGGTATGGCCTACTATGCCAACAAGGACATGACACAGTGCTTCGTGGGCCTATACCCTACAAACGGCGTGTTTAACGTCAAGCTATTCGGCTGTGCCGATGCCACTACCGACGCCAACCTTTCGCTCTACGTCGACGGTGAGAAGAAAGCGACCTACACATGGTCTAGCAACACCCCAACCGGCATTAGCAAGGAGGTGGAAGTAACGGGCGAAAATCCGCATACCTTTAAGCTGATGATGGAAACCGACAACGGCAAGAGTGATGCGTTTGTTGACTACGTTTCCATCATTTCGAAAGAACTTGGCGTAGACCCAACAAAGGCAAACACCATTAAGACTGTTGCCACCGGCTTCTACCCTAACCCTGCCAACGACCACATTACCATTAGCGGCGATGTGACCGAGATAACCATCTTCAACTTGATGGGAGAACAGGTCATTAAAACTTCGGCTAGAAACATCAACATCGGTTCGCTTGCAAACGGCATCTACCAAATTCAGATGAAGACAGATGCTGGCATTGTTACCCGACGCTTAATGAAACAATAAGCCACACTTGAACTAAAGAGCCCCAAAAGCACTGAACTTTTGGGGCTCTTTTTTTATGGGATTTATATACCAAACGGTAGTTGTTTTCTTGAACGAACAAGTTCGTTTTGCATTCAATGTACAATGCGCAATTAATGTGTCGCCAACGAATTTCGCGAATGACACGAATTCTTGTTTGGTTTGATAGTCATTTCGCCAATTAACGCCAGGGCGTTGCTAATGGCTCGAATTTAAGTTTCAATAGAGAATTTGGCCGACAATTAACGATTGTCGTGTTCTTCCTTCTGCTTGCGCCAGTTGTTGTAGTCGGGAAGGACAATGTGCTTAATGCCAACCAAAACTTTCTCGCGCATGCTGGCATCTTGCCAAACGTAGGCATCGCGGGTTTTCAGTTCAGCCTCTATGCTGTAGCCCAGCTGTTGCATGAAGAAGTCGAAAAGTCCCTTCTTGCTACATTCTACGCCAACGTTATTTCCGCCTTCATACTGTACATTTTTCTCTTCATCTATCGCATCCCAACCCTCTTCGTAAAGGGTGTACTTGAACAAGCCCTTAATGAAGGACTGAATTTTGGTGACATTGTAAAGGTAAGACATGTAGTCGTTTACGTTAGCCGCATTGGCATCTTCAGCTGTCAGCAAGTAGAATTTTGCAGCATCTTCCTTACTGCCGTCGTTATAATACGCAATATTCATTGTGTTCTATCTTGAGTTATTGATGAACGCAAAGTTAGGATATTTTTTCCACATATTCAGCAACACACATCGGCACTAGCGCAGCAGTTTGCAACTAGACTGGCGGTCCCTTTCAAGAGCTACGGTTACCACACAAGAGCCCGTAATAAAAACATAAGGAGATAATATAGCGGAAGCGAAAATCAAAGAATGAACAGGCCTATTTTTGCCGTAAAAAAAGAACGTAGAAATTATGACAGCACCACAGAAACTAGAAATGGGGAACGAGATTGCCCACCATTGCCACATTGGCGAAAAGAATGCGTTTTTCGGATTAAAGAAAAAACTCATCTACCTTCCGACCAACAGTTTACTTGAAGGAACGGAGATGTACATTACGAAGAATTCACTAACGCGGCTCCACCAGATAATGGAAGCCGAACCCAACACCCTAGACCAACTGATAGACAACGGTCTGCCCATAGAATACGACGCTAACGGTTGTGGAAAGGTTGACATTTGCTACTCAACAGACCGGCAGTTCGTTGCACTGCAAGAATTCAAATACGAAGGCTACCTTTACAGGAAGTGTTCAGACGTAAGCATTTACGAAAACGACGATGCAGTTAAAATAGCAAAGCTTTTAGGACTGGAATAAGAAGTTTAAAAGCTTCTATGAAAGGCATCTATAAAGAAGACGCACCAAACAGGTATTCCCATTTGGTGCGACTCTAATTTTTCGTGAATTTCGTGTTTGCCCTAATTAGTAAGGAGCAGCGCAAGACTCTGCCTTTGCAACAGCATCGCTAAGAGAAAGACCAGCGAAGTCTTGAGCAGAGAAGATGCGACCGCACTTCTTGTCGTTGGCAAATGCACCAACAAGAACGCCCGGAAGCGCACTTTCTGGAGAGTTTGGCGCTTTAGGGCCACCAAGGTCGGTACGGCACCATCCTGGGTCTACCAAGTTAAGCATAACGTCAGAACCATTCAACTTTGAGCCCAAGTCAATGGTAATCTTGTCGAGGGCAGCCTTACTAGCTGAATAGCCAGCCTGTTCTGGTTCGAGGCGGATGCCACTAGTAGTGTTAACGATACGGCCGAAACCACGAGCCTGCATCTTTGGCAAGAAGTGGTAGCAAATCATTGCAGGAGCAACGGTGTTTACGTTGTAGCTAACCAAGTAATCGTTAACAGGGGTATCGTAATAATCTACGCGGTAAGCAATCTGCAAACCAGCGTTGTTAAGAACGATGTCGATCTGAACACCCAAGTTGTCAACCTCGGTCAACATTTTCTGAACCTGAACAAGGTCAGAAAGTTCGCAAGCAACAGCATGAGCCTGAACGCCCAAAGCCTTAACCTCGTCGACCACCTTTTGTGAATGTTCCTTGCTACGGCTCTGCAACACAAGGTTGCAGCCCTGTTTTGCCATGAAGATTGCGCTAAGATAGCCAATGCCACGGCTTGCCCCAGTAATGAGGGCCCATTTACCTTTTACATCAATCATAAATAAGAATGAAAATTTAATGTGTAAAACATTAAAGCGTGTGTAAAACAAACTTTAATGCTGCAAGTTAGTGAAGATTTTCGTGTTGAGCAAAAATTAGGGCAAAAAGGTGAGAAGCTGTTTGATGATTTGTTGTTTTTTGTTCGGTTTTTTACGCACAATGCAGTTCATAATCCCAAAAAGTCATTAATTTAGCAACTGTTTATAAGAAGTTGTTTAAAAATTTTACGAAAGATTTCTTATTGGGCATTTTATGGATCTTTTTTGTCTATTTCGATTGGTTTTTCAGTCACAATGGAGTTTCCATTGCTCCTTTCAAAACCATTCGAACTATCCTAAAAAATCTCTCATAAAATTCTCCAATAAAAAAATTTAAACAGCTTCTAAGAAGTTGTTTATAAATTTCACAACACCATGCGTTTCGTTGCATTTCTATTGTTAAGCTTTTTTGGGGTTGCCGCCCACTCGCAAGAAATTGGCAAAAACTATTACATTTTTCACTACTCTGGAATGGTTATGTCGGCAATAGACGGCCGTCCTAACCTGCACACCTTCGACGCGACCGATGGGCAAGTCTTTCAGTTCGTGCAGTCGGGCAACACCTACCTCATAAAAAGCGTGAGCAAGAACACCAACGTCTGTAAGGTAGACGAATGGGATACCGGACTTGGCACCAGCACGGGCAACACTGCGCGCTTTACCGTTGAGAAGATTGGCGGCGACTTCGTAAAGTTCAAATGTGCCGACAACAACCGCTACCTTGGCACCGACGCCATTGCACCCGGCAGCTACCTCTACTCCGACAAGAGCGGCAACGAAACCCTGCACTACTGGTTCTTGCGCGAAGCCAACGCGAAAGATATTGTGACCGATGGACTGAAAGGCGCCATAAACAAAGCCGAGAACCGCCTAAACACCACGCCTGCCGGCAATGCCGAGGGCGACTACCCTACGGCAGCACGCACTGCCTTGCAGAAGGCCATTGACGATGCGCAGTTTGCGCTAGACAACCCTACTTCGCAAACCAACGTGGTAAATGCCACCAAAGCGCTGACAACAGCACTGACGACCTACAACAACAGCCGCAACCTACCCTTCAGCACCGGCAAGACCTACTACCTGATGCATGCCAGCAACCGCTACCTGACCAACAGCGGCAACGAGGTGCTGATTAAGAATGCGGCCTACAACACCGCACAACAGTTCACCATTGAAGCCTTAAACGATGGCACCTATGCCCTAAAAAGCAAGCAAGGCAACAACTACCTGAACGCAAGTGGCGAATACAGCACCACCTTTGCGGCTAACACAAGCAACAAGACCACCCACTTGAAAATTGGCTACGCGCCTAACGAAGACAAGTACATACGACTTCAGTTTGCCAGCAACAGCAAGTACCTGGGCACCGACGGCACCAGCGACAACAAGGGCGTGTACAGCGACAAAAGCGGCACCGACGCCAAACACTACTGGATGCTGATACCTGCCGACACCCACCAAGGCCAGCCCTACACACAATTTCACAACGGCAGTTCGGCTTTGCGCCTTGGCGTGAACTGGAACGATGCCGACGGCAAGCACATAAACGTGCACGGCGGTTGCGTCGTCTACGAGAACGGCACCTACTACTGGTTTGGCGAGAACTACCGCGCCACCCCAGTAAAGAGCAACGGCATTGGCTGCTACACCTCGAAAGACCTCTACAACTGGAAGTTTGAGGGCATGGCCTACAAATGTCCCGATGCACCGCTTAGAAGCGACTATCAAGACATGAACTACGGACGCACGCTTGAGCGCCCGAAAGTGATGTATTGCCCCAACACTGGCAAGTACGTAATGTGGGTGCATTGGGAGAACGGTTCGGGCTATGCGGCTTCGCGTGTTGCCATTCTTGAAAGCGACAAGATTGCCGGACCATATACCTTCATTAAGACCATGCGACCACGTGGCAACGAGCAGCCATCGGGCTCACGCGACCAGACGCTGATGTTCGATCCAGACTATAACGTGGGCTACCACTTCGGTTCGGCCGAAGAAAACATGACCATGCACGGCACACTGCTGACCGACAACTTCCTAGACCTAGGTCCGACTTGGGAGCGTATGTTCGTTAAGAAGCAGTACGAGGCTCCTGCCATCTTCAAATACCACAAGCGCTTTGTTGCCATTACATCTGGCTGCACGGGTTGGGACCCTAATGCCGGCCACTCTTCCTACTCGCAGTTACCACTTACCGGTTGGAACGACTTGGGCAACCCATGCGTCGACGACGACAAGAACACCACCTACCACTCGCAAAGCAACTACATCTTTAAGGTGCCCGGCTACTACGATGCCTACATCTTTATGGGCGACCGTTGGAAAGGTGGCGACTACTTCAGCGATGCCAACGTTGGCGAGTCGTGGCACATTTGGCTACCAATAGACATGCGCACCGGCTACCCAATAATGCGCTTCTATGCCGATTGGGATTTAAGCCTATTCGACAAGCTGAACCGCTACCGCCGCGTTGCCGAGGCTAAAGACGGAAACACCTATCTGCTGCTTTCGAAGAATGCCAATAAGATTCTCTCGGCAAAAGGTGGACGCCTATTGCTAGGCGAAGACAATGAGGGCACCAACCTCTCGTTTAAGGTTGAAATGGCAGGCAACGGCTACGTTACCCTTACCGATGTGGAAAGCGGACTAGCCCTAGATGCCACCGACGGCAACCTAAACCTTGCCAAGCCAACACAAGCCGATGCCCAGAAATGGCTGCTGACCAACAGTGGCACTCACGACGGCTACTACTACCTCGTACCGGCCAACAACAAGGCCCTAGCACTGACCAACTTCAGTGCCACCCCAACGGCCGAGGGGATTGTGGGTTTGGCCACACTGAACAAACAGACCGCCTGCCAATTCGCATTCTGTTTCGACAGCCAGAAATACGACTACGAGCCCATAAAGGACGAGAGCGACGGCAGCTACGACCAATGGATGAAAGGCCTAGGTTACGAGCCTTTTAAGGACTTGACTAGTGCCCCAACCACCCACAACACTTGCAACGACGTTGTTCTTTACGCCACAAACGGCGAGCTATACATTCAGCCACAAGCCGATGGCGACATCAGCATCTGGAGCTCTAACGGCCAGCTACTGAATAGCATCGGCGCAAAGGCAAACACCACCTATAAGCAAACGTTGGGCAAAGGCATCTACATGGTAAACGGAAAGAAGGTGGTGGTGGAATAAAAACATTATTGTTCTAGTTATTTTCTTTTATAAACCCGTCTTCTTATAACAATGTAAAGGGACGAACACACAAAATTTCAGGGGTTTTCTATATCTTTTGAAAATTTCGTAAGTTTGTAAAAACATTGAAACAGATGAACTATTACCGCTTCATAGCCTATGGTGGCGCAAAATACAATACCGACAAGGTGGTTGGCCTTATGATGAGCACCAAACTTAAAGGTGCCGAGAATTTGGTTAGGGGTGGAAAGGTGACGCAAACACTACCCGAGAACGTAGCCGTTCGCCGTTGGTTCGGTTTGGAAGGACAGTCGGCAAGCGGTGTGCTGATTGACGAGCTGAAAAACGGCAATGTGGAACTGTACTACCCCAACGACTTTGGCTGCTACACCGATGCCCTTGCCATCTTCCTTCTGCTAATGACCTATGCCCAGCTAGACATTAAGGTTCAGATAATTGCCCCCGACGGCACCATTACCGAAAACTTACTGACCGAAGACGCTGCCGACGTGGAACGCCAAATGGCCGACTGGCTGAAAGAACGCCTTATGGAAAAATGCCAGCAAGCCAGAACTGAAGGCAAGGCAGAACTGGTGGGTTTCCATTGTGCCATGACCGTTACCCGCGAGGAACTAGAGCTAGACTATATGGGAGCCAGCGACGACGAGATAGCCACCCGCCTCTTCGACAAGATGGTGGCTATGCAATGGAACACCGAAGATTTGAGTGCCAAGCACTAATTTTGTAACTTTGCACCTAGGAAAAAAATACACTATAACGCATGCGCAAAATAAACGAAATATTCTATTCCCTACAAGGCGAGGGTTTCTATACAGGCACAGCCGCAACCTTCATCCGTTTTTCGGGTTGTAACCTCAAGTGCAGCTTCTGCGATACCACCCACGAAGACGGCACCATGATGACCGACGAGCAGATTGTTGCGGAAGCGGAGAAATATCCAACCCGCCACGTCATTCTAACCGGTGGCGAACCCTCGTTGTGGATTGACGAGGCTTTTGTTGCCCTACTGAAAGCGCATGGTTTCTACGTTCAGATTGAAACTAACGGCACACGCGAATTGCCCAAAAACATAGACTGGGTGACCTTCAGCCCCAAAGAGAAATGGGTGTTGAAAAAGAGCAATGAACTGAAGGTGGTCTACCAAGGACAGGACCTAGCCGAATGGGCAAAATTCGACTGCCAGCACAAGTACCTGCAACCGTGCAGTTGCAGCAATACCAACGAGGTGGTCGACTACATTAAGCAACACCCCGAATGGGGGCTTAGCGTGCAGTTGCACAAGTTAATACAGATACCCTAACCGGCACACGCCCCAATTTGGGGGTAAACTGAATTGCAAGTTATTGACAATACAAAAAATAACGGTGCAACAGAGTGGGAATTAAACTCAAATTTTGCTATTTTAGCCTTTGAAAGCTAACTGCTACAATTTAAACAGATGAAAAAATTACTCGCCATAGCATTTGCGTTTGCAAGTCTACTCCCCCTAGAAATGAATGCAGCCAGCAACGAACTAGAAATAGGAAACGGTTTGGTTGCCATTGAGGAAGAACGTTTTGACGACGCCTACAAATACTTCACCAATTTCTTGAACGACAATCCGGGCAACCAGGTTGGCCTCTACTACCGTTCGCTTGCCGCCCTTGGCAAGAACGACCGCGCCACAGCCCTGTCGGACATCAACAAAGCCATGACAGCAAAGGCCGGATTGATGAAGAAAAAGGAGATAAAGAAAGACGAGCTTATGGTGCAGCGTGGCATGGTTTACATGGCCATGGGACAAGACGACCAAGCCATTGCCGACTTCAGCCAAGCCATCACCATCAACCCCGAGAACGTTGCAGCCTATGCCAACCGAGGTAAGGCACAAGCCCACCTTAAAAAGTTGGAAGAAGCAGACACCGACTACAAGCAGGCCCTTAGCCTAGAAGAAACCAACCTGCCAGCCAACCTTGGCCTTGCCGAGAACATGATGGCACGCAACGAATATGGTCAGGCAACAGCCCTACTCTCTAAACTTGGGACCCTCTACCCAAAGAACAACGCCGTGTACACCCTACGTGGCGACGCTTACCAAATGATGGGCAAGTACAAGGAGGCGTTTGACGACGCCATGGACCAGATTAGCTTTAACGAAGACTACACCAAACTGATGCCACTGCTTAGCGCACGTGCCATTCAGTGCGACACCTACTCGTTGCCAAAAATCAGCAACAAGATTAAGGCAGGCGAAAGTCTAGACCTCTGGTTGCAGTTGCGTGCCAAGATTTACGAGCAGCTAGACCGCTACGACGAGGCCATTGCCGACTACAACAAGCTGGAGGAACAGCTTGGCGAAGAGTTTGCACCCGTATGCACCAACCGCGGCAACTGCTACCGCAAGAAAGGCGACTATGCCGCAGCCTGTAACGAATACAAAAAGGCCATTGAGTTGGAAGAGACTGCCGACGCATACGCCAACTGGGGTATGGTAAAGTTCAACGAAGGCCAACTCGACTCTGCCCTGGTTCTTATGAACAAGGCGGTAAACACCGACCCCGCCAACGCAAATTTCTACTACCAACGTGGACGCATACGCGAGGCACAGAACAACAGCAACCAAGCCCTACGCGACTACGAGATGGGCTTGCAGGTTGACCGCAAGGCCAGCACCCTACTCTACACACACGGCCTACTGGCAAAAGCCAACAAGAAGAACGGCAACACCGACCTCGAGAACATTGTAGACTACGAGAAGGTAACCCTACCTGCCAACAACCGCAAACCGCTTGCCCTTGCACAACTGGGCAAGAACACCGAGGCCGTTGAATGGCAGAACAAGGTGTTGGCAAAGTTCCCTACCGCAGCCAACTACTACGATGCAGCCCTACTCTACGCCACCCTCGACATGCAGCCAAAGGCACTCGATATGCTCGACAAGGCATTTAACCAAGGCTACACCAGCTTTGGAGCCATGAAGTATGAACGCGAGCTGAAAGAGATGAGCACGACTGCCGAATATGCAGCCCTAATGAAAAAATGGAATGTTGCCGATGCCAAGGCTCCACGCAAGGCGGCCGCAAAGACCGACACCGTAAAGAACGACCTACCTATAATTCCGTGCACGGTAGACGGCATGATGCTGACCTTTACCACTAGCAACGACACGGCAAAGATCTTCACCATTTCAATAATGGATGTGCAGATGCTGCTGAAATATGGCTACATGCAGAAGAACGACGTGGTTTCGCAACGCGACAAAGACAAGCTTGACATTATGGGTATTGAACCTGGCACCGAGGTTGTGCTACGCACCTTCAAGTGGGGCAACAAGACCTTGAAAAACGTTACGGCAACCATTGTTGAAGACCCATTGGCACCAATATTGCTGACACAAGGCATGCTGAACGAAATAGACAAGTAAGGCACAATTAACATAAATGAAAACGGGGAAGCACCACAGCTGTGCTTCCCCGTTTTTTTGTTGCTATTTGGTCAACGCCTAAATGTAGCGTTTCATATTCTCACCTTCTACGCCAGCATGCAGTTCTATGAAATGTTTGGCTGGGCTAGACTGAATTTTAGGAATGAGAACCTCTTCGACCTGAAAAAATCCGACTTCCGAAATCATGTGTACCTCAATCATAATTGGCCGTTCCTTGCCCATATGAATCTTCACCTTTTCGATGGAATTGGCCGAATATTTGTGAATATCGCCCTCGGTAGGTATAGTCAGGTTTTCTATTGACAATCTTGACAGGAAGTTCCATATTGGGATAGACATCTTCTATCTCTGCCAGAATTTGCCTTATCTTCCGTTCTAGGACCTCTTCCTTAATAGATTTTGAAGCATGCATACACTTTATCTGTTTAAATGGAATTAGTACGCCGAGTGGAATTTGCAGCGGGCATCCTTACAACAATTCATGTTTTGCAGCGCCTCAATCGTATCTATCCCATTAGACAACAAGTCGTCGACGTAGGTACACGTGAACGGACTAACGTCGCACGGATCGGCCAAGTGTTTACGGCATCCACACGTGTTGTCGACATAACAACATAAGCACGCAAACCGATAAAGGATAAATACCCCTAAATGAGAAACCGCCATTGCCGGGCCCCTTGTTCGGTAATGGCGGTTTATAATTTTCCTATCAAAAAATATCAGGGATTCATACGCGTATTGATGTTTTTGGAAACATTCCCAAAATAGGGAATGGTCATAAAAAAGCAACAGCAGACACATGAATAGCGTCTGCTGATGCAAAAAAGGGCAGATTAAAACTGTCCCTTATTCGTTAATTGGTTATTTACTTTAAGATGGATGTCAATTATAGATCGACATCGGCACCCTTGTGCTTCACCTTACGTGTGTAGGTCTTTGCACTACGGTGTAAGATGGTGCGGCTGTGAAAGCCAGGACCAAGAAGCTGAAATTCAGCTTCGCGAGACGCCTTTCGGTTTGCCTTAAGCATTTCGTTAATTAGACCTACTGTTTTCCATTTACTTGAATTTGTCTTTTTCATCATACTCTAAATTTTTTACAAACAATTAATACAATAACAATCCGCTTGAACTAATTCCCTTATCACACAAAGTAATTGTAGAATACCCTTATAGAATTGTCAACTCTCCAAATCAATTCCATTAAGCACAGCTAGATATTTAGAAGCAGTTTTAAAATTTTACGAAAGAATTCTTATTGGGTATTGTATGGATCTTTTTTGTCTATTTTGAATGTTTTTTCAGTCACAATGGAGTTCCCATTGCTCCTTTCAAAACCATTCAAACTATCCTAAAAAATCTCTCATAAAATTCGCCAATAAAAAAATTTAAACAGCTTCTTATTTCACCGCAAATTAACATAAATTAATACAAATCACAAAAAGTTTTAAAGAATATTTTTCAAAAAAATTACCTATTCTTTGTAAAATGAGGTATATTTGATAAAATTATTCGCTTATGCCACAAATAATTACCTATGGTAATGAGTTGATTAGAATCAACCCTGCCAACAACCATATTGAGTATTCAACCAGTCAGGGCCGCAGTTGGAGTTGCCGCTATTCGGGCAGCTCTTGTGGTAAATTTGTCGACCTACTTGCCTACGGCAACGAGCTACTAGCCGCTACCGAGAAGGGCATCTACTACAGCAGTAGCCAAGGCCGCAGCTGGAGCAGCCGCTACACCGGCAGTTCGTGCGGCGATTTTCAAGTCTTGCAAGATGGCGGCAAGGAATTGCTAGCCATGACGTCGAAAGGCCTATACTATTCTACATCGTCGGGCCGCAGTTGGAGCTTCCGTCACAGATAAAATATCCCAACTTTTTTTATTTCTAAAAAATAAAAGAGAAAAATTTGCATGAACATTGCCAGAGTATTCAGCACCATGGCCCTTCTCGCCTTGGGAATTAACGCAAACGCACAAACAGAACACGTATTCGAAATAAAGACCGAAAAGCCTGGGGCTGACATTCCGAAAACCATGTATGGCATCTTCTTCGAAGACATCAACTATGGTGCCGACGGTGGTCTGTATGGCGAACTTGTTAAGAACCGTTCGTTTGAATTTCCACAGAGCCTGATGGGATGGATGACCTTTGGCGACGTTAAGCTACGCGACGACGGCCCGTTTGAACGCTGTCCGCACTACGTGCGCCTTGCCGTTTGCCCCGAAGCCAGCAAGATTACAGGCTTGCAGAACGAGGGATACTTCGGCATTGGCTACCTTAAGAATGCACGCTACCGCCTAACGGTGTGGGCAAGGGTTCCGGAAGGTGGAACGGCAAAAATTAAAGTTCAGCTGATTGACCAGAAAACGATGGGCGAACGCCAGCAATACCTGGGCGAAAGCGACATTACCATCGACTCGAAAGACTGGAAGAAGTACGAGTGCTACATTAAAAGTGCCGACGAAGTTGAAAAAGGCAACTTGCGCATTCTGCTAGACCGCAGCAGTGCCAAGGTAGACCTTGAACACATTTCACTTTTCCCTACCGAAACCTTTAATGGCGACGAGAACGGATTGAGAAAAGACCTTGCAGAGTCGCTGAAGGAACTGCATCCGGGTGTGTTCCGCTTCCCAGGCGGTTGTGTGGTTGAAGGCGCAGAACTCGGCAGTCGTTACCAATGGAAGAATTCAGTTGGTCCGGTAGAGAATCGCCCACTGAACGAGAACCGCTGGCTGCACAGCTTCGACTTCCGCCTTTTCCCCGACTATTTCCAGTCGTACGGGCTAGGCTTCTACGAATATTTCCGCTTTGCTGAAGAAATTGGTGCAGAACCATTGCCGGTCATCAGCGTG
This sequence comes from Paludibacteraceae bacterium, assembly GCA_024401645.1. Taxonomy (GTDB): domain Bacteria; phylum Bacteroidota; class Bacteroidia; order Bacteroidales; family Paludibacteraceae; genus Physcocola. Next base: position 14,192 of record JAKSKR010000025.1, read on the forward strand.
GGTTTGGCGTGCCAATACCAAAGCAGTAACCACCAGCCAGTTGACCTACTTCAGCCCTACATTGACGATGCGCTTGACCTTATTGAGTTTGCCAACGGCGACCCTGCAAAGAACAAGTGGGCGAAGGTTCGTGCCGACATGGGACACCCAAAACCTTTCAACCTGAAATACCTTGCGGTGGGTAACGAACAATGGGGACCCGAGTACCCTGCCCGCCTTGAGAAATTCGTAAAACAGATTCGTGCCAAATATCCGAACATTCAAATCATAGGATCATCAGGTCCCGACTCGGAAGGCGAGAAATTCGATTACCTATGGCCAGAAATGCGCAAACTGAAGGTAGACCTGGTTGACGAGCACTACTACCGCAACGAAGACTGGTTCCTTAAAAGCGGCAACCGTTACGACAACTATAGCCGTAAGGGGCCAAAGGTCTTTGCGGGCGAATATGCCTGCCATGGCACGGGAAAGAAGTGGAACCACTTCAATGCCGCCTTACACGAGGCTGCCTTCATGACCAGCCTTGAGCGCAATGCCGACCTTGTGCGCATGGCAACCTATGCACCACTTTTTGCCCATGTTGAGGGTTGGCAGTGGCGGCCTGACGCCATCTGGTTTAACAATACCCACAAGTTCAACACCTGTTCGTACTACGTTCAGCAAATGTTCTCGACCAACAAGGGTGAGTTTGTGTTGCCATTAACCATGAATGGAAAACCAGTTGCCGGCAATGCTGACCAAGACGGTTTATGGGCATCGGCAGTAAAGAGTGGCATCAGCCAAATCATCAAGATAGTCAACACGTCCGACCAGCCGCAACTCGTCAGCCTAAAGTTCAACGGCAAACCAAAAATGAACGTAAAAATAGAGATGACAGTGTTCCACTCTGACGACCTTGATGCAGAAAACAGCCTTGAGAATCCGACCCTTATAAAGCCAACAACCTATGCGGGCAACTACTCAAGCACCGACAACATTACCATCCCAGCCAAAACATTCATGATAGTACGTTTTCCGGAGGATAGGATAATAATACATTAGTTTCTAGCTATTTGAGAGGCATAAAGTAACCCTGCAAAGCTTTGGAACGACAAGTTGGCGTAGATGAAGCAGAAGGGTTAGTTTGAAACTTTTTCATTATCTTTGTAGGTATAAATCTTCTGAACGACATGGCAAAAGAATTCAATACGACAGGCAGTTGCAATCCTGAACGCCATTACATGGTGAACATCGATGACAAGTTGGCGGAAATTGAGGAACTCGTCGACAAGGGAAAGTATTTCACCATTAATCGTGCCCGTCAGTTTGGAAAAACGACTACGATGAATTTCCTTTATAATAGTTTGTCTGACGAATACCTTGTTTATCAGATAAGCTTTGAGTCTGATGGAGATTTGTTCGAGTCAAAACCGGAATTTTGCCGTGGGCTTGCCATGAAACTTTCTCGCATGCCTTTCACTTCACAAGAACAAAGCGAATTTTGGCGCACACATAACAATTGTGCCAATTTTGACGAGTTTTCAGTTGTTGTAACAGAATTCTGTAAGACACAAGGCAAAAAGGTGGTTTTAATGATTGACGAAGTGGACAAAAGCACCGACAATCAGATTTTCCTGCATTTTTTAGGTATGCTTCGCAACAAATACCTAGATAGAGACAAGAATGGTATGGATTCCACCTTCCATTCCGTTATTCTTGCCGGGGTGTACGATGTCAAAAACCTCAAATTAAAGATTCGCAGTGACGAGGAGAGAAAGTACAATTCGCCTTGGAATATAGCTGTCCGTTTTAATGTTGATATGACATTGAGCGCGGATGGCATCAAAGGAATGCTCGACGAATATGAGTCAGATTACCACACGGGTATGGACACTAGGCTGATTGCTGACGAGATTCGCAGACTCACGTCTGGCTATCCGGTGTTGGTCAGCTATATCTGTTCCCTTATCCACCAAGAGTTGCAAGGCGACTGGACAATAGAAGGTGTCAACAAAGCGGCAAAGTATATCATCATTGGCAATAATACATTGGCTGACGATATTTCTAAAAACCTTGGTAATAACAAGGAATTAAGGGATTTCATGTATTCAATCTCCGTCAACGGTGAGACTTACAGCTATAACCTTACTGATGAGATTCTCAAAATAGCCGATATGTACGCCTATATCAAGAATGTAGACGGACATGTCGCAATCCACAATGCCATATTTGAGGAAATCTTCCATGAATATTTTTCGATTCGTTATCAACGCGAAAATTCGGGCAAGATAAGCGTCACTAAATCCGAATATATTCTTGGAGGCAAACTCAATATGGAGTACGTAATTGAGCGTTTCAAGGATTTGATAGAGGAAGAATACCGTGACGAGGATGCCGAGTTCCTGGAACGACAGGGACGTTTGCTATTTCTTTGCTTCCTAAAGCCAATCATAAACGGCATTGGCTATTACTACGTTGAGCCACAGACACGCGATAACAAGCGAATGGATATTGTGGTCAATTATGCTGGAGAAGAATTCTTGATAGAGCTCAAGTTGTGGTATGGTACAAAGTATGAGCGTAAAGGCGAAGACCAGACTTCGGAATATGCCAACACACGTGGCTTAAAGAAAGCCTACCTCATTACCTTCTCTTTCCTAAAGGAGAAGGTCGTGCAAGCCGAACCTGAATGGAAGACTGTCAACGGAGTGGATGTGTACGAGGGAATCATTTGGGCGAAGAAGTAATGGTTGCCCATTAGTCTAAAATTAAGTAAGCATCCATCTTGAAAAGAAATGATATTGGATGGTTACCGAATTTATGATTGACTGACAGTATTTGAAAAACAAACAATCGTCAAAAAATGGTATTTTTTGACGATTGTTTGTTTTATAACCCTATCAATAGAAGATAATCATTGCATCTATGTGTTTGCCATAGACTACAGTTTTCCCCTATTCCTCTACCGACTTTGCGTTGGTTGGACTTACACCGAAGTAGGCCTTGAACTTCTTGCTGAAATATGAAGGATCGGAGAAACCGACGGCGTAGGCCACGTCGCCAACCGATGTGTTTTCGCTGTTCTTTAACTGCCTCATGGCTTCGTTCAATCGATACTCGCCCAACAACTCAACCGGCGACTTGCCGACAACCGTCTTTATGCGACGAAGCAAGGTTGAACAGCTGACACACATGTCGTCTGCCAACTCTTCGACAGAAAGCTCGGGATTGGTGTACTTCTGACGGACAACTTCCATAAACTTGTTGAGGAACGGATTGCTCTCGACCACAACCGTGTTGGCAACTGCATTGTTTTCGGCTTCGGCAGGACTTGACGATACATCCTTGTTCTGCATGATGCTTGCCAATATGTAGCTGCGCAAAAGGGCTCGATGGTTGAACAAGCTGCACAACTTGATGAGCAACTCTTCTTGACTGAACGGCTTGGTAATGTAGTCGATTGCCCCCTTTGACAATCCTTGCAAGCGGTCGCTCTCTTCAATTCGGCCCGACACAAACAACAACGGAATGTGGGCGGCACTCTCGTCTTCCTGCAAATGAGAGCAGAGTTCTATACCGTTCATTACCGGCATGTCGACGTCGCTTAATATGAGGTCTATCTCGTTTTCGGCAACAATGTCGAGCGCCTCTTGACCATTGTGCGCTACCCTAACTTCGCAGATGTCGGACAACAAGGTCTTCATGTTCTCGCAGATGAGCGGATTGTCGTCGACAATGAGGATGACGTTTCCGGCAATCACTTCTTCCGGTATCTGTTTCTTTTCCAGAATTTTGCTTGGTGTTTGTTGCACAGCATTTGAAGCGGCTACCGATATTGGCAGATTGATGGTGATGCAAGTGCCCTCGCCCACCTTACTCTCGACACGAAGGGTGCCGTTGTTGCGCTTAATGTAACGCTTGCAAATGTTGAGGCCCAAGCCGGTGCCTTCTTCGTTGTTAGTTCCCGAAGTGCTTTCCATGTGGGTCTGTTCGCCCGAACGCAACTTTGCCAACACTTCTTCAGACATACCAACACCGTTGTCGCGTACCGAAATGTGCATTTCCTGTTCGTCTTCCCACCCTTCTATGGTGATGTTGCCGCCGTGATTGGTGTACTTAATGGCATTGCCCAACACGTTGCGAATGACGGTGCTGACCATGCGATCGTCGGCATAGGCCTTGTGCGATACCGAGATTTTCTTCTGGCAGTCTATATTCTTTCCCTTCAACAGGTTCTCGCTTAACTGAAGGGCATCGTTGACGATGTTCTCGATGTCGATGTCTTGCGGCTTGCAAACCATGTCGTCTTGCTTTGAGTGTGCCCAGTTGAGCAACTTTAGCATCTCGCCCTGTAAGGTCTTTGCCGATTTAAGCACCTCTTCAACCAAGTGGTGCTTGTCTTCATCGTTCATGGTTGGTTCTTTTCGGAGCCAGTTCTCGAGTGCCACAACAATAGCAAACATTGGGTTACGCAAGTCGTGACCAATGACCGAGATGAGGCTGTCCTTGTCTTTCAAGGCGGTCTGCAATTCCATAGTGCGCATGGTAACCTGCTCGTTCAACTCGTTCTTCATTTCAATAAGGCGCCTTACCCTTATCTTATAGATGGAGAACGCAAGAAGCCCAAGTGCTATGACGCAAAGGGCGATGAACCACCACGAAGCCCACCACGCCGAGAGAACGATGATGTTGAGCGATATGGTCTTCATCTCGCAATTCTCGTTAGAACGATATGCCTTAACTTCTAGCGTATAGCTACCAGTTGGAATGTATGAGAAACGGATGACGTGGTCGGGACCTACGTTCTGCCATTCGTCTTGCAAGCCCGCCAACCGGTATTGGCATTGAGCGCGGTCAACAATGGCAAAGTCGGCAATCTGCAAGTTGAAGGCCACATCGGTCTTGCCATAAGGGAGCTTAATTTCGGTCTTTTGTGCCAAGTTTACACCATTGAGCGGTGCTTCGGCAACTGCCACCTTCTTGTTGTTGATGGACATGGAAGCAAAAGACATGTGACCGATGGAGGTCTCGAGCGACAACTCTTTAGGGTTTACGCAAATGTAACCCACATTGGTACCAAAGTATAGCTTTCCGTCAGATGCCTTGTAGCCAGCACGGTAATAGAAATAGTTGGTTGCCACAGCCGAGAAGTTGCCCGGCAACTTTGCACACGTCTTGCTCTTATAGTCGAACGAATAGATGCCACTGTCGCCTGCAGCCCAGTATTTGCCGGCATCGTCTCTTAAGAGAATGCGGTACAGGCATACGGGAACGAAGTCGAGATCTTCAATTACGCCTTCGGGCGAAATGCGCTTAATGCCATCGTTAGAAGCGGCAAAGACGTAACCGTCGCCTTCGCCCTTCATGTCGAAGACCTGCAACGGAATAAGCTTTTTCTCGTTATTGATGTCTTTGGTAACCAACTTCGCCTTTTGGCCGTCCTTCAATAGCCACAAGGTTGAAGACGAGTTTACCCAAACAGCGTTGGGGGTGTCGGCATAAGAGAACATGATCCACTTATTAGACACATTTGAGACGGAGTCGAACAACAAGACACGACTCCATTGACTGTCGCTACTGCGCTTGCGGTAGAAACCGTCGCCTGCCGAACAAGCATACAAGTCGTTACCGTTCAACACATTAAAGCCAAAGAAGCTGTTACAAGGGTTGCTAACGCCTGCAAAACGTTCAGGTTCGGCACTGTTCGTTTTAGGGTTGTAGCGGAAAACGCCACCACCCCAAGTGGCAGCGTAACATGTGCCATTTTGGGTGCGGGTTAGTGTTGAAATATTGTTGTTAGGCAAGCTGAGCAGCTTACTGAATTTCTTTTTAGGCGAAATGGAATACAAGCCGCCACCGTCGACACTGACTATGAGGTTGTGGTTATCGTCTTCAATAAAGGATGTGCAGACTGCCGGCGGGAAACCAAAGTCTGACGATGTGAAGATACCAGAAGAGGTGTTTCTGCGGTAACGCCATATACCCGAGTTCTGCGTACTGAACCATATTTCGCCATTACCGTCTTCTATGATGGAATAAATCTTATTCACCTCGTCGATAGAGGCATTGTAAGGTATCAGCTTCGTGAAGGTGGTGTTTACCGACAAATCTTGGTTGGCATACCAAAGGCCGTTACCATCGGTAGGGAACCAATAACGTCCATTCCTGTCTCTGATGATGGTAGTGACACACGAGAACGGCGTCTTGATGATGGTAGGTGCACTAATCTTTTCGGCATCGTCGGTAAAGATCCAGATTTCGTTTTTTTGAGATGCTATGGCAATCTTATGGTCGCCCAAAGGAATGATGGAGCGTACGAAGCTACCGCCTTCGGAAGCATAGGTGAATGCAGGCGAACCATCGGGATTCTTAACCACCACAGAGTCGATGGAACCAATCCAATAGCGGCCACGAGAGTCGATGAAGAGCGAACGGACATACATGTTCTTGGTAATTTTGAACAAGATGTTGTCGCTAGAATATTCGTGTGTCTTTCGGTCGTAAGTGTAAGCACCCGCATTGGTTACCACGTACTGGTTTCCGTTTGAGGAATAGGTGATGCCCAACGATTCCTTATAGAAGCTCTCGTCGAACTCTTTAGGCATAACGTTTGTGAAGGCGTCCTTTTCTGGGTTATATTCTACCAGCAGGCCGTTGTAGCCACCGGCGGTGATGTTGCCATTCGGCAAACGATGCACAAAGATGAAGTCTTCGCGCGACAGCTCTGGGTAATCGTCCTTACGGTGGTGGGTAAACATTCTACCATCGAACTGTTCCAAGCCAAAATCGGTAGAAGCCCAAATGAATCCGTTCTTGTCGGTTGTTAGCGAGAAAACACGGTTAGAGATAAGGCCATCGTTGACGGTATAATGGTCGAAGATGCCATATTCTTCTGCCGAATAAGCATTAAGGCAGAACAAGGACAACAACAGGAACACACCTATCGCCTTATTCCTTAACACCCTATATATCAAAGAAACATCTACCATCATTCTTAATGAATTTTATTGAGACACAAAAAACTACCAAAAACAAGACATAGATCCTAATAGCCACAAGGCCATAATATAGGATTAGTCACAATAAAGATATCAAATATTTATTTAGTTTTCAAATCAAAACAATAAACAAAGCCACATTTTGATGGAAGAAAAAGAAATTCCCACCTCCTTTGAAAGAAGATGGGAATCTAAATAAATTGTTTTGAAAGATGGAAAATTCATTATTACCAACGTCCGCCCCCACCCATGCCTTGAGCCGATGCGGTTTTCGAAGTTAATGTAGAGCCTCCACTGATGGTACCCCCATAACCGTAGACCATGGTGGTATTGTTCTTACCACGAATAACGACTTCGTTGCCAGGGGCATAAGTACCACCCGACGTAAAGGTTGGCGACGAGCCACTGATGTAGATGAGCTGACTAGCACTCTGCGTGGTGGTGAAGGTAGAAAGAACCGATCCATTGGCGGCCGCCGTGTAGCGCGTGTTTGCCGCCGGACTAGTAACCGACAACGAGGTGGCACCAGATGGCAGAGTTTCGGCACTCTTACAGAAAAGCATGAGGGTTGCCTTTGAGTTGAACGAAGGTGTGGCATCGCAGTCGAGCGACACGTTACCACTTTCTACAATTACCACACCACCCTGGAACGACATTGAGCCATTTGAGTCGAGCGCATCGGTGTCACCCGAGCCGACATAAAGGTAATGCACGCCGCCATTGACGGTTACGCTTGCCGTGCCAGTACCCGATGTGGAGGTTGAACAGTTCCAAGCATCGTCGGACGCATAAACCGATGTAACGCCACCATTAAACGTCATGGTTGTACCTTCGAAAGCCTCGAACGACTCTGACACCAAGATGTCTCCGCCATTAATGGTCAACGTTTGAATGCCATGAATACCCTGGTCGTAAGCGGCAGAAATGGTGAGAATCCCGCCATTGACGGTCACATCCCTACCCTTAATACCAGAGTCGAAAGACGTAATGTTGATGGTTCCGCTATTGACTTTAACCACCTTGTCGCAAAGGATGGACTTTGGTCCACAATAGCGCAAGTTGTGCGTTTTCTCACTGCTGGCATTGTAGTATGGATCGGTGCTGACACCCGAAACAATGTTCAACTCCAATTTTTCATTATCGGCATCCATTTCACCAATTTCTATCAGTTCGTTACTGGTTATAGCCTTGCCGTGCAAGCAAGTGACACTAACCTTACCGCCAGAGATAGCCACCACCGATTCGCCACGAATGGCCTTTGGTGTAGACGAAGTGACAGTGGTGGTTGAGCCCCCACCAAAACCGCCACCAAAGCCACCTCCCCATGGTCGATTACTGTTGCTAGAGTTTGAGTTTGTTGACGCAGTGTACCAGTAACCACCCTCGTTAATGATGGCAACCTCACCACCCTGAACATAAACCCTGTCGGCCTTCATGCCCTTTGCAATCTTAGCCTCTTCGCCAATAGTAATATTGACCTTACCGCCAGTTACAGAAATGGCAGTATCGGCTTTTATGCCAAAGACGGAGGTTGTGTCATTATTAGCTGATTCAATGTTATAGGCACCCGTTAAGTCGGCAATCAACTCGCCGCCACTTACCAACACGTTGCCATCGGCCGAGACGGTTCTTGCAGCAACACCGTTGCCAGTAACCTTAACCAAGGCATTGCCCAAGATTTCGACATTGCCGTTTGAGGTTAGAGCCGCATTGTATGCCACGTCGGTAGCATCGGCAGCGTTGACAAACGCCGTTGTTGCCAACAGTTCGGCCGTTAGCGAACCGCCAGAAACTAAAGTTTTCACGCCCGACTTTATCGCCTTTGCTCCAGCCCCTGTAACGCTGAAGAGCAATTCGCCACCAGCAATTTCCACAATGCTGTCGCACTTAATACCCTTTACGTCACTAGCGCTTACACCAACGCTGACCTTACCGCCAGCCACAAGTACCTTTTCAGAGCAATCTACACCATCGCCACCTGTATTTCCAATGGTAAGGCTTCCGCCATAAACTTCAACGCCATCGGCATTAATACCATCGGAAACTGCACCCGCAATGTTCAGTTCGCCACTATACAACTCTATGCGTTTGGAAGAGTTGATGGCATGCTTGGCATTGCCCACCACCTTAAGCGATGTGTTTGAGTAAAGCGTATCGTCTGAAATCTTCAGTTTCGACTTGGTATAGAGCGCGCCCTTGAAGGTGCTGGCACTGCCGTCTTCTAACGAAGAAGCTCCACGCAAATGTATGTTTGCCACGTAATTCTCGCCATTGGCAGCCGCATTCAACACCACAGGTGCCGATGTCGGATTGGCAAGATTGAGATTATCGAGACAAAGGGTATAACCACGGTCGGGCGTAAGGGTGAAAGAACCGTTGCTTGAAGAACCCGACAAGCAATAGACTATGCCCTTTGTGCCATGAGCGGAAACGATGGCCACATTAGAGCCCGAGGTTTCAACACTGATGTCGGTATAAGGATTCAGCACGTCGACCTTGTCGCCTTCGTAGCGGACGAAAACCGTGTCGGCTACTTTTGGTTCGTAATAAAAAGTCACACTGTCGACATCGGCAACTTTGTAGGTCTTCGGATTCTTACCCTTGACAAACATATTGTCATTATTGAAAGTGACCGAGTCGACGTCGGCCACATCAAAGACGTTTAACAAACTGCTACCAAGATGGACGGTCATGGTTGATTGTGCCAACAGTAAAGCACAGAACGAACCCGCAGCCAATAAGGTTATGTACTTCTTCATAAATATGCTTTATTTTTATGTAGTAATGCTTTCCGATCCCTAAATTATAGAATTAATACATAGGAAATTTGCACAATCATCTCACCACAGACTTTTATAGACCAAACCGATTTTTCACTCCACAAAAAAGCGTCTTCTGCCGACAGAAGACGCTTACTTTTACAATCAATTATATTTAATAAGTAAAATAAATCCACTTTATTTTTCAACCTTATACCCTAACAAGGCATGAGTTTCCATAAATTCGAAAAACTTGTCTTTATATGAGTCGGAAATAGGTATGTACTGCTTACCGAAAACAATGCGGTTGCGGTCGATAACACGAATTTTTGACGGTTGCACAATGAACGAACGGTGCACGCGCACGAACAACGAAGCCGGCAAATCGGTTTCGAGTGTCTTCATGCTCATGAGTGTCAGCACGGGTTTCTGGTCATCGTAAAGCACAATCTTCACATAGTCTTTCAAGCCTTCAATGTAAAGAATCTGATCGAAGTCAATTTGCATGAGCTTGTAGTCGGCCTTTACCCAAATGCTCTTCTTTTCGGTAGACGAAGCTGTTGCAGCAACCGCCCCACTTTTCAACTCGAACCACTCGTGTGCCTTTGTAGCCGCCGCCAAGAATTCGGAATAACCGAAAGGCTTGAGTAGGTAATCAAGCGCATTAACCTTGTAACTTTCCAGCGCATACTGTTCGAATGCCGTGGTAAAAATGATGCGGCACTTGTCGCCCACAATCTTCGACAATTCCAGACCATTCAAGTCGGGCATCTGAATATCTAGGAAAAGCAAATCGGGCATAGAGTTGGCGAAGTCAGCCATAGCCGCAACCGCGCTGTTGTAAGAGCCGACCAACGAAAGGAAAGGCGTCTTTTCAACGTACGAAGTCAGCAACTCGACCGCCAAAGGCTCATCGTCTATAATGGCACAAGTAATGTTCATAGGCTAACATTTAATTTGATTTTCAATTCTGCCCTATAGACTGAACTATCGGCAGAAACATTGTAAGAATAATTACCAGGATAAAGCAGTTCGAGGCGGCGTTTCAGGTTTTCAATACCGATGCCCGACCCACTCTTATCTTGTTTTCCCTTAGGGAAAGAGCTGTTTTCAATGGTGAAGGAGACTTTCTTATCGTCAGACACACTCAATTGCATGTTAATGAACGAAGGTTCGGACAGACTAACACCATGCTTGAAGGCATTTTCGACCAAGGTGATGAACAGCATCTGCGCAATGGGTAGGTTGCCCTGCGTGCCGACATTAAACTCTGCGTTCACACTCACCGAATTGGCCAAACGCAACTTCATGAGCTTGATGTAATTATTTACAAAGTCGACTTCCTTCGACAGGGTTACATATTGCTGTTCGCCCTCGTAAAGGGCATACCGGAGCAACTTGCTGAGGTCTAGTACCGCCTCTTGTGCCTTTTCCTGCTTAATGCCAATAAGGGCGTAAATGTTGTTGAGGGTATTGAACAGGAAGTGCGGATTGAGTTGGCTCTTCAAGTTCTTCAGCTCCACCTCGGCCTTCTCTTTCTCCAGTTCCTTCATGTGGGAATAGGAAGAGAACCAACGCTTGGTATAACGCAGTAAAACTGCGACAAGAATGAAGAACAACAAAACCAACACATCGTTGAACAAACGAATGTGGTTGTAGGGCTTGCGCTTCTGATGACGCCCACCACGGCGAAGTCCATGTTCATGGTGTGGTCGGTGCTCACCATCGTCGAACTTACGGGGGTGTCTATCATCTACCGGCAATGGAGGGCGCCTATCTTCTCTAGGCATACGTTCTTCAACCATTTCATGCTTCGGCTTGAATGGCGGAGCAAATGACCTATGCACATAAAAGTTGGCATAAGACAAACTAGCAACAAGGGCAATGTTGCAGAGTGTGAACAGCCAAGGGCGTGACTTGAACAAAAGCCTGGGAACAAACAGCACATAGTTGGAATAGAACACAACCATAACAAGGATGGGCAGAAAGAAAATGACCAAGTATTCCATTTCTACCCCATCGTTCATCATTTCCCTTACGAACAGCAAAGGCGACAGAAAAATCAACGCCCACGCTGCCAAGTGGAAAATAACCTCGATAATGCTGAATTTAATAGTTTGTCTCACACTATTTTTTTCTTTCAAAGATATTCCAATAACAAGACATTGACAAGAGAATTAGATAAAAGCGGGAAAAACAAAGACAAAAAGGGCATGAGTTGGATCACGTCTCACCATTTATCGCTTCGTTTTCGTAATAGAGTTTGAAAAAAACTATTCAATAAAATGGGAAACCCGCAAAGTATTTGTTTCGCGGGTTTCTTGTTTTGCATTCTTTCCCTTATATTTGCAACAGAAACTAGGGGGATTAGCTCAGCTGGCTAGAGCGCTTGCATGGCATGCAAGAGGTCATCGGTTCGATTCCGATATTCTCCACACACTTCCACCCCTATCTGTTACACAAAATATTCATACGAACGTAAGACCACATCGGTCAGTTTGCCGTTCACATACTCTTTCTTTTCCAAGCAATTGCCAAATTGGTCACAGACGTAGGTATGTATAATGGTAGACCTTATAACGTCTCTCTACCCCTTCAAAACACAAATATGTATCTTTCTCCAAGAAGCCAGGGGCATCGTACTCAAACGTATTCTTAACCATCATTTTATCTTCATCGTCGTAATGACACTGCATAAAAGATGCACAATAAAAAAAGGCGCCCCGAACAAATCGGAGCGCCTTCATTATATTAAGTTGTATAACCTAAATGCTTAGATTAAGAGAACCAACGAACATAAGCGAAGCCCATGCGGTTAGGGAGAAGTTCGTTAGTTGGGAACAAACGGAAGCAAGCACGGAATGAACCAGCCTTTTCAACACGGTCGGTAATATCGAAGTAAAGTTTAGTACCTTCGGTCTTAACCAACTTAGCTGGGATAGCACGGTCGAGAACGTCTTCGTTCTTGTCGTTCTTGGTGATAATAACTGCTTCAACGCCGAAACTGTTAACGAGTTCAGGGTCCTTAACGTCTACGCAAGCAGTAAGATTGAAGCTCTGACCAACAGAAGGAACGTGGTTAATCATTTCAGCGATGTTAGTAGAAACGATTTCGATGCTGTCCCAAATGTTGTTAACCTTCAACTTCCAATCAGCCAACTTCTTTGCAGCTTCGAAGTTGTTAGCAGAAACGATCTTGTACTGCTTAGCCAACTTTGTGTAGAAGCGGTTGTTGTAATCCTCGATCATACGAGTTGTTGTATAGTTAGGAGCGATCTTAGCGATTGAGTTCTTGATAACCTGAATCCATTCTGGAGAGTAACCGTAGCTGTTGATAGCGTAGTACTTAGGAACGATTTCGTTTTCGAGGATGCGGTAGATAGTAGCAGCATCCAACTGGTCTTGCAAGCCCTGATTTTCGAAAGTACGCTTTTCAGTAAGAGCCCAACCTGCACCTTCGCGGTAGCCTTCCAACCACCAACCATCAAGTACAGAGAAGTTAACAACACCGTTCATCAAAGCCTTTTCACCTGAAGTACCAGATGCTTCGAGCGGACGAGTTGGGTTGTTCAACCAAATATCAACACCTGAAATAAGGATCTTAGCCAAAGCCATGTCGTAGTTTTCAAGGAAGAGGATCTTACCCTGGAACTGAGGCATACGTGAGATTTCAACGATGCGGCGGATCAAGCCCTGACCTGCACCATCGGCTGGGTGAGCCTTACCAGTGAAGATGAACTGAACTGGGTAGCGTTCGTTGTTAACGATCTTAGCCAAACGATCAAGGTCGGTGAACAACAAGTGTGCACGCTTGTAAGTAGCGAAACGACGACCGAAACCGATAGTAAGCGCCTTAGGGTTAACCTTGTCGAGGATTTCCATGATAAGTGAAGGGTTAGCTTCGTTCTTCAACCAACCATTGCGATACTTGGTCTGGATGAAGTTAAGCAAACGAGCCTTCAAAGACAACTTGATGTTCCAGATATCTTCGTCAGGTACATTGTAGATAGCCTTCCAGATTTCTTCGTCTGACTGGTGATCCATGTAACCCTTCTTGAATACGCGATCGTAAAGGTCTTTCCACTTCTGGTCAGCCCAAGTAGGCATGTGAACACCGTTAGTTACATAACCAACGTGAAGTTCTTCAGGGAAGTAACCCTTCCAGATTGGAGCGAACATCTTCTGAGATACGATACCGTGCAACCAGCTAACACCGTTGCTTTCCTGACAAGTGCGGCATGCAAATACGCTCATAGAGAACTTTTCACCCTTGTCGCCAGCATTTTCGCGACCGAAGTCCATCAAGTCGTCCCAAGAAATGCCGAGCATTTCAGGATACTTGTACATGTACTTGCCGAACAAACCTTCGTCGAAACGGTCGTGACCAGCAGGAACTGGAGTGTGTACAGTGTAGATTGAAGAAGCACGAACAGCTTCGAGAGCCTGGTTGAAGTTCAAGCCATCTTCGTGGATGAAGTTAACCAAACGCTGCAAGTTGATAAGAGCTGCGTGACCTTCGTTGCAGTGATAAACTTCCTGCTTGATGCCGAGCTTCTTGAGGAGGTAAATACCACCAATACCCAACATGTATTCCTGCTTCAAGCGGTTTTCCCAGTCACCACCATAAAGCTGGTGAGTGATAGCGCGGTCGAACTCGCTATTCTTGTCAACGTCAGTGTCCATCAAGTAGAGAGGAACACGACCTACAGAAATCTTCCAAACGTTAGCGTAGATAGTACGATCGTAGAAAGGAACTTCCAACATCATTGGAGAACCGTCCTTTTCAAGAACCTGTTCCAAAGGAAGTCTGGTGAAGTCCTGTGGTTCGTATACAGCAATCTGGTTACCTTCAACAGAAAGAGACTGTGTGAAGTAGCCGTAACGATAAAGGAAACCAACAGCAACGAGGTCGAAGTTGCGGTCAGAAGCTTCCTTCAAGTAGTCACCAGCAAGTACGCCCAAACCACCTGAGTAAATCTTGATGACGTCAGTCAAACCATACTCCATTGAGAAGTAAGCGATAGAAGGCTTCTTAGTGTCCTTCTTAACTGACATATATGCCTTGAATTCGTCGTAAACAGCATCGATAGCTGCCATCTTCTTAGCATCATTAACAACTGCGTCAAGCTTTTCGATAGGTGCCTGTTCAAGGAAAGTAACAGGGTTCTTACCACACTTTTCCCATGTTTCAGGATCGATGTCGTTGAAGATGTCAGTTACTTGGTTGTTCCATACCCACCAAATGTTACGACCAAGCTCGTCGAGCTTTTGGAGTTTTGCAGGAACTTTACCCTTGGTGCTGATCGTTTTCCAGTCAGCGACGTTGGCACGGTTAGTTTGAATTTCCATTTTCAATAATTGTTTATCTGATTATTATTTATTTCTTTTTTGTTTCAGTAGATGCCTTTTTAGGAGCCTTTGTTGTAGCCTTCTTGGCAGGGGCCTTTTCAGCCTTGGCTGCACAAGCCTTCTTTTTAGCTGGGGCTTTTTCTTCGGTCTTAACAGCCTTTTTCGCAGGCTTTTCAGCCTTTGTTGCCTTGTACTTTTCGCCCTTTGCAAATGCAAATGCCTGGTTGTAGAACTCTACGAAGTCGGCCCAAGCGCCCTTGTCGGCAATCTTCTTTGCCTTGTTGCGGCAATCGGCAACCTGCTTGTCGGTAAGTTTAGAGAACTTGATTATTTCTTCCTTAATGCCGTTAACCACCTGGTCGCGGTTGCTGTCGTCGCGGTGCAACACTGCAACACCGTTGGTGATAGGTTCTGCACCTTCGCTAACCCAAAGACCGAAACCTGTAAGGCTTGTAGTGATGGTTGGGATGCTGAATGCAGCACTTTCCATTGGAGTGTAACCCCAAGGTTCGTAGTAAGAAGGGAATACGGTCAAGTCGAGACCGATGAGCATATCGTAATATACCTTATTAAAGATACCATCGTTACCGTCGAGGTAAGAAGGAACGAAGAAAAGCTTAACCTTGTCGTTCTCGTTGTTGAACAACTGGAAGTAGTTGATGCCCTGAAGTACAGAGTCGTACTGTGGCTGATGCAATTCGTGAGTAGTAGTTACATCGGCAAGCTGGTACTTCTGTTTAGGGTTCTGCAACTTGTCCTGAAGGTCTTTTCTTGCGCCATTAATCCAGTCTGGAACCATGATGAAAGCAACGATCTGTCGGTCGAGGCTAGCATCTTGGTTGAGGGCACGCATAGCTTCAATGAAGACATCGATACCCTTGTTTCTATATTCCAAACGGCCACCAATACCTACATAAATGGCATCGTCGGCCAATTTATAGCCAATTAAAGTTTCGGCAACCTTCTTCAAAGAAGCACGAGCCTCGGCTCTGGTCTTGTCGAACTTTGCACCCTTTGGTACGAAACCCGCTTCAAAACCGTTAGGGGTAACCACGTCTGGCGCCTTGTCGAGCAACTGCGCACATTCGCGTGCAGTCAACTTACTAACAGTAGTGAAACAGTCGGCGCAATGAGCACCATTCTTTTCAATGGCGTGCTGTGCGGTAACGTTCAATTCACCGGCCATCTGGTCGCCATTGTACTTATCGAAATACTGGTAAAGCAACTTGTTGTTGAAACAGATTGAGCGTCCAACAGTAGTTGCATGAGTAGTAAATACGGTCTTGAAACCAAGATTGTTCATCTTCAAGTAAAGCAAGCCGGCAGCGGTCTGCCATTCGTGGAAGTGAGCAACCGTCTTGGCAGCATCTGCATTATAGAAGTTTGAGAAACTTTCTACGATGCGTCCTGCGGCATAGCTGAACAACACGCTATTTTCGTAGTCCTGACCCTTGTCCATTGAATCGATATGGTAGTTCTTCCAAAGTTCGAACAAGAAAGAACCCTTCTGGTCTTCGAGTGCGTGGAAGTCGACCAAGATAGCCTGTGGGTTACCTGGCACATTCCATGTACCAATGCGAACTATGATTCCCTCTTCTGCTGCCTTCTTCTTCCAATCGGCATAAAGGGAAGCATCTTCCTTAAACAACGGGTGGTTTTCTATATGGAAATCGGGACCGATGTAGAAAAGTTGGTTACCATACTGTGCCTGCAAAGAAGCTGCCACAGTAGACAAGACGGTATAAATACCACCAACCTTGTTACATACTTCCCAACTGGTTTCAAAAATGTACTCGTTCTTCTTCATAAAAGTTTTTTACTTGTGTGCGATGACTTCAATTTCGACCAACGCATTCTTTGGCAATCCCTTTACTGCCACACATGAACGTGCAGGAGCGCCAGGACCAGGAAATGCTTCGGCATAAACCGCATTAAATTCCGCAAATAAGGAAATGTCGGAAAGGAAAACTGTCGTCTTCACAACATCTGACATCTGCATTCCAGCTTCAGCCAAAATTGCCTTTACGTTAGCAAGGGCTTGCTTTGCCTGTGACTGAATGGAGTCACCTTCCAAGTTTCCAGTAGTCGGATTCATGCCCAACTGACCAGACGCATATAGGAAGCCATCTACCATAATAGCCTGACTATAAGGACCAATTGCAGCAGGAGCAGAAGTTGTTGCAATAACGTTTTTCATCTTCTATTTCTAAATCAAATAATGCGAAACCGCACAAAATTTAATATTGTAATTTACTTGTCGTTAAAATTAAGAAAAAAAATCAAGAATCATAGCACAAAAGTGCTGTTTTTTAGACCTTTTTTACAATAAAAGGACATTAATGCCGTTAGCGTCGTTCAAGACTGTAGACAATTACCACTTCTCGTTCCAACGTGCAAAGTCGTTTTGGTTCTTACGTTGCTCGTATTTCAAGTCTTGCAACATAGACGCCCTTACACCAATATGGAAACGGTAAGAGAAGTTGTCTCCGAATGGAACCAAGCTCAAAGAAGAATACCAGCAGTGCATGTTTCTGGTGATGTTGAACGAGGTATAAGAGATTTCTCGTTCTGTAAAGTCATAACCAGAACTGAACGAAGCCTCCCAGTTCTTGGTAAACTGAATGTTACCCGAGAAGTTCAACGACTGCGATACTTCTTGCTTGTATGTTAAAGTGTTCTTGTTAAATTCATGATCGCCATACGAAACGGAATAGTCGAAACGGAAATGCCAAGGCATTGAGAACTTAACGTACTCGTCATCGTTTTCCTTAACCTGTTTCTTGGCCTTCAGCAACGGCTTTTCTTCAGCCTCGTCGTCTTTCGACTCGTCGTCGAAGCCATCTATGCTGTTGTTTTCATTCTGGTTGGCATCGTGCTTCTTGCCACTCTTGAACATGTTGTTCGAGAAAGTGTAACCGAACGAAGTCGACACATTGCGCAAGCGTGCAATGCGGTGGTTCTTTTCCCATTCGGTAACATCTACCTTCGCTACACTACCATACTGGTTCAAGCGGTAGGTGTAAGGGGTGAACATGGCATTCACGTTCAAAGACACCTGTTTGGTGAGTCGGAGACGCAAGGATGTAGAAATGTCTGACCACTTCAAAGAATCGGCAAACATGTCGTAGCTTGTGCTAGCCGACAAGTTGTCAATAAGGGAAATCTTGCGGAAACCGGTTGAATCCTTATCGGAATTCACTTTCATTTCAACGTTGTTGTTCACAGCGAAGTTGACGTAGCCACGGTCGGTGTTTGAGGTTGTACCGAAGTTAGAGCCTGCGAAGTAGTTATACTCTACGCGGTCCCACATGCGGGTTGCCGGCTCCATACGGTCGTAGAAACCAACATTGTTGTGGTCGATGACAGGCACCCAAGAGAAACCAACAGTTGGTGTGAATACGTGACGAATCATATTAATCTTCTTACCTCCAAAGAATGGCAACGGACGGTAGAAACCGTAAAGCTGGGTGCTGAGGTCGAGGTTGGTGCTAATATCGTAAACACGATAGAAACCCTTGGCTGTGTCGCGGCGAATAACATTGCCTGTGCTATCCCACAACTGGTTGTACTTGCGGAAGTACCAGCGTTCCTTGTAAGAAACCGAAGGCGACAACACGAAATACTTCATCACGGTGTAAGACGCACCGGTAGACAACGCATGCTTCAAACCATTATTACCCTTTGCAAGGATGTCGGGCACATTGAACTCGTCTTCCTTTGTAGTATAGGTATTGTTGAAGTTCATGTTGTAGCCAATATACAGCTTTTCGTACCAACGGTCCTTACCCACCTTCGACTTGCGCTTCAACGGATAGAAACGAGAAGCATTCAAGTAAATGTTAGGCAACGAAAGCGAAATGGTAGAGTCGGCCGTACGCTGGTTGAGTGTCGCGTTGGTCGACAGCGACAACGTTGAATTAGGAATAGTCAGCGAGTAGTTGACACTCGAAGACTTGTTGTTCTCGGAATAATAAGCCGGATTGTAATAAGAGTCTACGTTGTTCTTATTATAAGCAGAAGATGAGAAGTTAACCGATGCAGAAAGCGTGCTGAACGGATTTGCCTTTGGGTCTTGGTTGTGAATCCAAGTCACCTTCATATCCTTCATTTCACTGTAGTCTGGCAACGCAGGTTCTTCGCCATAAATAGTCTTCTGGTAGCTAATGTTGAAGTTACCATTATACTTATAGCGTTTCTTGTATCGCGATACAGCCGACAAGCCCCAAGAGCCTTTGGTATAGACGTCGGCCCTTGCAGCCAAGTCCACATAGTCGTTAATGGCAAAGTAGTAACCGCCGTTACGCAAATAGTAACCGCGCTGCGAGTCGTAGCCATAGCTAGGCATGAGCAGGCCCGACGAATAGCTTTCGGTAAATGGGAAATAACCGAACGGAAGGACCAAAGGAATAGGCACATCGAGGATGACCATGTAGGCCGGACCAGTAACCACAAATTCCTTTGGCTTAACCTTTGCGCGGGTAAGGTCGAGGTAGAAGTGCGGATGGTCGTGTTGGTCGCAAGTGGTATACTTACCATCGACCATCTGGAACGAGCCATCTTCCAGTTTTTTAGCCTTTTGGCTGGTAACGTAGCCCTCGCCCTGCTGGGTGACCACGCCACGAATCAAACCCTTCTGTGTCTTAAAGTTATAGTCGATGGCTTCAGACTCGTATTGGTCATTACCCTGCTTGAACACCGGTGTTTCGACCAAAGCACCAGAGCTATCTATGCGTCCACGCGCCTGAACAAGGTTACTGTCCATGCGTAAACGGATGACGGAAGACTTGAGGTTCAAATCTTCGTAAGTGACTTCGGCATTACCATAAAGGAAAGCGACACCGCCAGTAAAGAAGATGGCAGAGTCCTTCGCCGTGTATTTAATAGGGGAAGATATAGCGTCCTTAGAACGTTTAGGAATACGTTTAAGGGCAGAATCGGCAGAGACCTTACGTTTATCTTGTGTAGGTTCGAATGCAACGACAGCCGAAGTGTCGGCCGCCAGATTCAAGACAAGACTATCTTTAGCCAAAACGACAGAGTCGGCAATAGCCTTAACC
Organism: Paludibacteraceae bacterium; assembly: GCA_024401645.1. Classification (GTDB taxonomy): domain Bacteria; phylum Bacteroidota; class Bacteroidia; order Bacteroidales; family Paludibacteraceae; genus Physcocola. The sequence continues at coordinate 34,334 of JAKSKR010000025.1, forward strand.
TTCCGTTCGGCATTGACGGAGGTTGTGCCAAGTGCAAATAGGCACATGAAAAGCGCATATAACCGTGTAATTTTGTCTGTCACGAAATTAGGCATTTTAGATAAAAAAATTCGGTTTGCGAAATTACGCAATTTTAATAGATAAACCGCCAACAAAGCCTAAATAATTTATAAACATCAAAAATGTTATCTAATAATAAGCTAAAATTTGTATTTTTGTGGTATTAATAGTAAGAGCCTATTCCAAAAGGCGGGAAATTCAGAAAGGTATAAGTACTGTATGAAACGGCTACTCATCATATTGAGCATACTTCTTCAAGGAGTAACATATCTAGGAACTGAAGTCTTAGCCCAAACAAAGAAACCTTTTGTCATCGTCATTGATGCAGGTCACGGCGGCAAAGACAACGGTGCTTCCGGCAAGAAGAAACTGAAAGAAAAGGACATTAATCTTTCGGTGGCGCTGAAATTGGGAGAACAACTTGAGAAGGTTAGTAACGTGAAGGTGTACTACACACGTAAGACCGACGTATTTGTCCCTCTTGACGACCGTGCGCAGTTCGCTAACAACCTGAACGCTAACCTGTTCATTTCGATTCATACCAATGCTTCGGAAAACAGGGATGCACAAGGCACCGAGGTTTATTCGTTCTCGACATCTTCTAGCGACATTGCCATGCGTGAGAACGCCGTAATGGAGTTGGAAGAGAACTATAAGAAGAAATACGACGGCTTCGACCCTAACAGCAGCGAGTCGTACATTCAGTGGGACCTTGTTTCGAGCGATTTTGGTTTTTCTGGTCAAAGCAAGGAATTGGCAAACACCATTTCGAAACAACTGACCAAATATAGCGGTCTGAAAAGCCGCGGCATACACCAAGCGGGCTTCTGGGTGTTGAAGTACAGCAAGATGCCTGGCGTACTGGTTGAAGTTGGTTATGTTTCGAACCTGGAAGAAGAAAAGTTTTTAAGGAAAGAGACTTCACACCAGAAATTGGCAACAGCCATCTACAAGGCCGTTGTTCAATACAAGAACGAATACGAGAAGAAGGCGGCAGCCAATGCCAAAGACGTTAAGGAAGACGCCAAGAAGCAAACTGCAGCCCTACGATATAGTGTACAGTTTTACACAGGCGCACGCAAAAGCATCAATGCTAAAGAATTTAAAAGTTGTGTTCCTGCCCGCGAGTCTGACCTAGGTAAGGGTATTTACTCATACACCTATGGTAACGAACAGACTTACGAAAAGGCAAAAGAGTTGCTTGCAAAAGTAAGAAAGGATTTTAGCGACGCATTTCTTGTTGTTTATAAGAACGGGGAAAGACTTACACGCGAACAGGCAAGACAATACATGAAATAGAATAAAAACAAAACGATATGACTTTAAAAATCAGCAAAGAATTTTCAATAGGATTCTTGATCATCACATGCATTGCAATCCTTTTCTTTGGCGTTAATTACCTAAAAGGTATCAATCTGTTCAATCCGACAAATTACTTTTACGTAAAATACAAGGATATCCAGGGACTTGTTCAGTCTTGCGAAGTAACTTCACACGGACACAAGGTAGGGTTGGTTAAGGAAATCATTTACAACTACGACGACCCTGATGCTGACGTTATTGTCGTATTGCAGGTTGACAACGACCTGAAGATTCCGAAGGGCTCACGCGCCATTCTTGAAAGTTCACTAATGGGCACCCCTAGCATCGTGCTCGACCTTCATGCAACAAACGGCATGACCGACCTTTACCAGAAGGGCGACACCCTACCTTCGTTGGTACCAGTTGGCATGTTGGCTTCTATTTCGGAAGGTGTGATGCCAAAGTTGGAACAGGTCATTCCTCACCTCGACCAGCTCATCGTTAGTTTGAACAAAGTGGTTTCTGACCCTAACATCACCACTTCACTTCAGAACCTCAACAAGCTTTCAACCGAGTTGACAGCTTCTTCCATTCAATTGAAGAAGTTGATGAACAACGACATTCCGCCTATCTTGGCCGACGCCAAGAACATTACAGGCAACTTTACCAAGGTTAGCGAAAACTTAAGCACCCTCGACCTTCAGGGTACACTTAACAAGGTAGACAACACCATGACGGGTTTGAACACCACCGTTAACAAGATCAACAACGGACAAGGCTCGCTTGGCTTGTTGATTAACGACCGTAAGCTTTACGATGGACTTAACAACACCGTTACCGATGCCGACAAACTCTTGATTGACCTTAAGGCTAACCCTAAACGTTACGTCAACATTTCAGTCTTCTCAAGAAAAGACAAGGAGAAGGACAAGGAAAAAGAATAAGGACCAGTTCACAAACCGAATAAGAAAGTCCCTGCAGCCAACATCTGCGGGGATTTTTTTGCAAAAGACATTAGTATGAAGAAAACCCTCATCATTGTTCTAGGGCCAACAGGTGTCGGAAAAACAGAATTGACCCTCACCCTTGCCGAGAAACTGCAAACCGAAATCATTTCGTGCGACTCACGCCAGATGTTCAAGGAAATGAGCATTGGCACTGCCCGCCCTACCGATGAGCAGACCAAACGCGTAAAGCACCATTTTGTAGGCAACATTTCGGTGACGGATTACTACAGTTGCGGACGTTTTGAGATTGAAGCCATCGCACTCCTCAACGAGCTTTTCAAGACAAAGGACGTCGTGCTGATGACGGGCGGTTCCATGCTCTACATCGACGCAATCTGCAAAGGCATTGACGACAGACCGGAAGTCAACCAGGAGTTGAGAGATAGCCTATGGGCTCGCTACGACAAGGAAGGCATTGGCCCCATGCGCGATGAACTGGCACAGCTAGACCCCGCCTATGCTGCCACCATGGATGCCCAGAACTACAAACGCATCATTCACGCCCTTGAGATATGCTTGAGCACAGGCCAACCCTACTCTAGCATTAGGCAGAACACGAAAAAGGATAGGGATTTCGACATCATTAAGATAGGTTTAAATCTGCCCCGAGAAGAGCTCTACGAGCGCATAAACAAACGTGTAGACATAATGATGGCCGAAGGGTTACTCGACGAGGTGAAAAGCCTATACGCGCAAAAAGAACTCAATTCGCTCAACACGGTTGGCTACAAGGAGCTCTTCAACTACCTCGATGGGGTCTGGGAATACGACTACGCAGTGGGTATGATTAAGCAAGACAGCAGACGCTACGCAAAGAAACAGCTGACGTGGTTTAGGAAAGACGAAGAGATAAACTGGTTTGCCCCTACCGACATAGACGGTGTTCTGAACAAACTGAAAGAACTGGGAATAGGATAAGAAAAGAAAGCGGTCGGAATACATGGCGTATCCGACCGCTTTTATCATTAAAAACCTACTCTCTTTTAGAAAGAGAAATAAACTTTAGCTATAAACGATGAAATGGTAGAGCCATCGAAATGCTTACCATTAACGGTTTCGTGTTCGTCCAAGTCGAAACTGTTCACACGGTAACCAAGGCTAGCACCTAACGAAAGCTTTGGATTGTTGAAACGGTGACAGAAACCGACACTAGGTTCAAACATAAATCCAACATTATCTTCAGGTTCAACTAGTGAAGATATACCGGCTCTTACGCCAATAATAGGAGACGTGCGTTTGTAACGCAAGCAATAGATGTTCAAATCTAAGAATTCAGAAAGGGTAATCCAATCGAAGCCATCTAAACCAGCGAAGTCGAAACCAACACCCAAGTAGAAAACAGGGTTAAACTGGTAACCAACCGAAAGGGAAGCCTGCAAGCCTGGGTTAAGAGAAACTGTGGTATCGTCGAAATGTCTTCTGTGTCTATCGATGTGTGCGTCTTCATTTTCGCGATAACCATAGTCGTACTCATGAGCACCAAGCAAAGCACCGGCATCAATCTTAAAGCGAACGCCCTTAACATTTTCCTCGTAATCGAGCACTGAAGTATCGAAGGTTGGGTAAGGATCTGCAGCAGGAACGGTATCGGTATAAACCAAATCGTTAACCGGAGCTTCTTCCACTTTAGTTTCAACCTTTACAGGTTCAGCCTTTACTGTTTCAGCAGGCTTAACATCACTAGAATCGAGTTTAAGGCTGTCTACAGAAGAAACAGTATTGCCATCGAAATAAGTTTCAATTCTGCCATTCTGGTAAGTTATGGCAGCTATCTTATTCTTTGGCAAAACATAAGTAGGACCGTCAGCCTCGGAAAACAATTTATACTTTACTACGTAAACACCAATTTCGGTGACTTTAGTTTCAAGTCTCTTTGCATCACGCGTAATAATAACATCTTGTGCAAACGAAGAAATAGCACAAGACAATCCTAACAAAAGAATTGAGAGTCTCTTCATAAACCAAATTGTATATACTAATCGAGCAAATATACAGAAAAAAGTTTATAGTTAGATTTTTACGGTTTACAAATTAATAACAATGCATACATATAGCAAATGTTTCCATCAATAGTTTGTAAATATATATATATATATATTTGCAACATATTTTTCTTTATAACATCCATGTAAAAAAAGCCGACATTCAGTTCTGCTATCAAACAAGACACATTATGAAACTATTAAACACAATTTCCGGATTTGAAGACTTTTTCATTCTCAAAAACGGAGAAGAAGTTTTTATTGACGATGACAATGTCATTGTCAACAACCAAACATTCCCTAAAACCAAATTAGTCAATTATGTATGTGAAAACGGGGTTCTGCTAAAAGAAGACGGTTCAAATCTTTCAATATACAATAAAGGCCGTTTTCATCGTTTGAAGATCCCAAAATACCGGTTTTACCATTTCCGTAAAATTTATGGGCCAGACGTGTTCTGTGCCGCACAATATGAGATGGATGGTACCTGTAATGTGTTGTTACACAACCACAGGACCGAATACCGTTTTAAAACCGATTATAAGGCCATGTTGACAAACTTATATTTCAACACTAAATACCAAGTGCTGGTACTTATGTATAGCGATCGACACTTGGCGTACTCGGAAAAAGGAGAAAAACTGTGGGAATTGAAACGGCCTGATAATTCTCAAATAGAATATGCGACCACTTATATTGAAGATGATAGCGACATTCATGTGGTAAGAATCGGCATAGAGAACAGGAAGTTCATCGTCTGCCACAATCTACTTACAGGAGAAGTGAAGTGGAGACGTGAAGACACTTATTCATTGGGTTTATTCGGTTCGAAATGCGAAGATGGTATATATAGAGGATTACTGGCTTATGGCGACAACTGTGCATTATTAGCTGAAACAAATCCTACAAACGGAGAAACTGCATTTTTCACCTTAAAGGAAGGAGCAGAAGCCGTGAAATATGAAGGGGCAATTGAAAAGTCTTCAGTTCACAGTTACCATTATACTCAACAAGGAGACAAAATATATTTCATAAAGGAGTATAACAACGAATTGATTAGGGATTACAGAGTGCGAACTTGGGGTTTTGTGGATATAAAAGAAATGAAAATCTATGAGAATGCACTACCCAAAGGTTTTTGCTATTCCTACAATGGACCATATGTAAATGGGAACAATCTTTATGTGTCATTGCAACATGTAAATTTCAACCACTTTGGGGGAAGGAAGCCTGGCAAAACTGAATTGCTAATATACGACCTCAATTCAGAAAACACAACACACGAAAACAAACAAACTCACAAGGAACCAAGGTCTGGCGATTACAAAATTCTTTTATATGGAGACAAACTGTTTTATGTTTACCTAAATAACGCCATTGTTGTTGATCTGAAGAAAAAAATCATATGTCAGAGAATCATTCTCGAAGGAATTAAAATTTCGCCATTAACAGCGGTTATGGTCGATGGAAAACTGCTTGCTAAAAAGTGGAACACCAATGAATGGACGGAGTTCACTATAGAAGATTCCATAAATGAGGAACTGGATGACCAAGTAGATGTTGAATTAATTGAAGACATTGCCCGTTGTAGCGGTATTAATAAAGACCTATTCTACAATGTACTGTTTTATCAAGACAAATTTTATCTCTTATACGAATATGAATTAGCAATTGTTGACATTAAAACAGGAGAACTACTTGAACGAATAGCACCTGAAGGTTTGACTATGGCTACAAGTGCAATTCAGAATGAAAACGAGTTGTGGATATATGTGATAAGCAAAACCACAGGGAAATATGAATTTCGCTGTTTCAACTTAAACCAGGAAAAACCATTTGTTTCAATCATAAGACAATATGCATTGGATCAGTGGCAGGCAGGTAATTATGAGAAAGCCGTAGAATGGTACGCAAAGGAAGCTGAACAAGGCGACGCATATGCTCAATATAAATTAGGTTCTTGCTTATGCGAAGGCAAGGGTGTAACGCAGAATTATGAAAAAGCAGCAGAATGGTTCACTATTGCCGCAGTTCAAGGAAACCCAGATGCCCAATTTGAGTTAGCAAGGTGCTACGATAACGGTAATGGAGTTCAAAAAAATCATACTAAAGCCATCGAATGGTACTCAAAAGCAGCTGAACAGGGGCACGTTGAGGCCATGAGTGAAATCAACCGTGAAAAGCTTGAGATGATAGAGAAACTTACCCAACAAGCCATTAATGGAGACGATTCTGCAAAACAGCAATTGTTCGAAAGAGATTGGCATGTGGGTGACGAAGCTTTTGTAGAGCTGTTTGGAGTATTGACTCCATTGGAGATTCGTCGTGCACATAATGAATATGAAAATGCGGAAGATAAAGAAATACGAAACGGCAAGTTGACCCCACGTGAAATAGAACTTCTAATGTGGTTGATTCTAGAATTTGATTTTGAAGACATTGAAGATAAAATAGAAGAAGTAGTCGATTACAATGAAGACGAAGACTTTTGCTTCGAATTCGATGAACTAGGCATCGAAAGGATATATCTGAAAACGGAAGCCTCTGCAAAGGATTCAACATGTCCAGACATTTCTATATCTGGTAAGTGTGGGTATGACACGGAGCATGGTATTGCCATCTGCTTCAGAGACAAGAAACTGCTTGAAATAGGGGCTGAAGAAATCGCATTTTGAATGAGTTAAAAAGAAACCATTCGAACGAAACGAACGGGTACACATCAAGGCTAACGCCTTAAGGTGTACCCGTTTTTTGTTAGTAGCGGTATAGACATGGCTTACAAGGATACGTACAGCTACCAAGAGGATATTGAGCATGATGTGTCGTTGCTGACGCAAGGACACCAACGCTGTAGCTGCGGGAAACGAGCGTGGTGAGTCTGTTGCTGACGTAAGGATGCAACAGGCGAACCAAGCGAGTTCGGCGTAGCCAATGTGTCCCGCTGCAATGATCTTTGCGGGGTTCCGTCCCGCCACACTAACTTGGCGGGACAGAGCCCCGCCGGTTTGCATTGCGGTGGGACAGAGCCCCACCGCGACAGATAGTCATGCTCCTGCGGGACACACGCCGTGGTTTGCCGAGATATGGTAATGCAAAGGTTCCGACTGCGGGCACTGCGAGCGCTGAAGGCGCGACGCATGCGTAGCCCGGGGTTTTAACCTCGGGCCATGGGTGCGGGACGGAGCCCCGCCAAATAACATTGTGGCGGGACAGAGCCCCGCCGCGACAACGGCCAGGTGCGCGCAAAAAGAAAAGTCCCCCGGGGGT
>JAKSKR010000026.1 GCA_024401645.1 Paludibacteraceae bacterium
AAATATTTTCAATTATTTTTTCTTATCGCTGATTATCAGGCGGGTTGTTTTTCGGCTTTCGTAAAGATGTCGCGCCTTCAGCGCTTGCCTGTCGGGTGGCGGGACGCAGCCCCGCCGGTGTGAATTGCGGTGGGACAGAGCCCACACCGCGACAATAGTCATGCTTGTGGGGAGCATACGCCGTGATTTATCGGGGAATTGCGGTGGTGCCAGAACCCTGATTCAATCACCAACACTGTAGCCGCGGGGCTCTGTCCCGCTGCAATCATCTCTGCGGGGCTCTGTCCCGCATATTAGTGTGATGGGACAGAGCCCCATCTTTATATTGCGGTGGGACAGAGCCCACACCGCGACATTACTCATGCTCCTGCGGGGTACACGCCATAATCTTTATCATGTTATATGACATTGGACGACTCGGGGTTATACCCCGCTTATTTGCGCGATGGGACAGAGCCCCATCTTTTATATTGTGGTGGGACGGAGCCCCACCGCGACAATAGCCATGCTCGTGCGCGACGCAAGCTTAACTCGGCCAACACTGCGACATGCCTACAATATAATATACACATAATATATAATTAGGAGTGCCACCGCACAGATGCGCCACCCAACCATGCACACCATAAACAACGGAGGGGAATGCCGACTGGCATTCCCCTCACATGCTAAACAAAAAGACAGGTTCGTGAAAAATAGAAACAATAATTAGAAACTCATAATGTGTATTCTCTTTGATGTGTGTTACTGATACTTTTTTTTGATGTGTTGTTGTATTTTTCTGATGAGACAAAGATAGCTGAAGGAACTTTTTCTTGGAAAAACTGCAAGGTTGCAAGCAAAAAAATCAAAATTTCTCTCACCGAGAAATATGCAATAAATATACACTTTCAAATTAATATCGATTTTTAAAATTCTATCAAATTGAAATATCAAAAAGCAATCATATCGTAAAATAATAATCCAAAAAGGGTAAAAATAGGCATAATTCACATTTATAGTTATCAAAATAGCATTTTTAAGAGCTAATTGATATTTATGCAATATGCAATTATGCAGTTTTCTGCAAGTGCAAATTCAGTATATTCGCGCATATTTCTTGCAAGAAAATTGCAAAACCTATTGCATTTTCAAAAATAGTTTCTAACTTTGCATTGTCAACGAACGAGAGACGGGGCAACCCGATAACAACTCTCGGGAGGCGACACTGATGTTTAACAATTAAAATTTTTACGCTTATGGTACTCTTCGGTATTCTTGCTTCATTATTTGTTCTCAACATCGTTCTCAACGTTAAAATCTCTAACAAGTAAAAGTAGAACATCATGGAACAGATTTAGAAACGGACACTTCAGGTTTGAATGATGTCCGTTTTTTTTATTGCCTTAACGACCACAAAAAAAGAGCAACATGCCAAGGCACATTGCTCTATATAATAAAAACAACTGATGTTCACACTCGCATAAGATCGACAAAGACCGCGTCGGAAACAAAGATGCCGTCTTTCGTCAACTTCAAAGTTCTGCCATCGTCAACCAATTCCAGATGTCCAGCCCTTAAAGACGTAGCGGCAGACTTTAAGCAGAAATCATAGAACTGTGGGAAATCGGACTTCAAACGTTGCAAATCTAGTCCCTTGGAAGTTCGGAGAGAAGTCAGCACCCTATCGTTATAAGCCTCCGCCGGGGTCAGTGTTTCAACCTCCGCATTGAGTTCCCCCACAGCAATACCCTTCAGATATGCTTTCGTATCGGCCACATTCCATTGGCGCGACTCCCCATTAAAAGAATGTGCAGACGGACCCAATCCTAAATAAGGCGTTCCGTCCCAATAAGATGAATTGTGTTTTGCCGCAAGACCTGGTAACGAGAAATTAGATATTTCGTAATGTTCAAACCCATGTTCTTCCAACGTTTGGCATAACATCTGATAAAAAAGCAGAGACAACTCTTCCGACACTGGCGTCACCTTGCCTTGTTCCATTTGCCTATAGAGCAAAGTTCCTTCTTCGTAAGTCAAGCTATAAGCAGATATGTGCTGAACACCTAACGATGTTGCCACTTGCAAGTTGTGCATCCACCCTTCTTCCGTTTGGTTTGGCAGCCCATATATTAAATCGATGCTGATATTATCAATACCTGCATTACGTAGATTGTCGACCGCAAGTAATGCCTGTTGCGAAGTATGGCGACGGTTAATAGCCTTAAGGTCGGCATCGTTAAAACTCTGCACCCCCATGCTGACACGGTTGACAGGAAGTTCCGACAAGGCAAGGGCATATTCGGGCGTCACATCGTCGGGATTACATTCAACGGTCACCTCATCTAAATTCAGTTCAAAGAGTTCGGTAGCCTTGTCGAACAACCGTTTCATTTCGGCAACGGGCAAAACAGACGGAGTGCCACCACCAAGGTAAATGGTACGTATGGCTTCTCCTTTAAGGTAACTGCGACGGAGTTCCATCTCTTGGCACAAGCCATTGACAAGGGCATGCGCTATCGACCTGTCGGTACTAGAATAGAAATCGCAATAGGCACACCGCGATTCGCACAAAGGAATATGGATATAGAGTCCTGCCATTGGATTAACTTAAGTGTTTCCAACCCCAATAGCCTAAACCAACAACCCATGCAAACAGAATGAGATAGGTTTTGATGTAGTAAGAAGACTTGGCATTCTTATGGCGGATGTTATACATTAAGATGAGAATAACGAACACACCACCCAACCCTTCGAGCATGTGCAACGAAGATTCGGGAATGCGCCACTTGGCATGCTTTGCCTTATACTTGTCTAAACAAAAGACAACGGCAGACACCAATGAAATAAAAGCCAAATAATATAAAAAAAGCATCTCGGGAGGTTATTTGTACCTACGCTGAATTTCCTTATAGAAATCGAGGTCGTCGTGTTCAATATAAATATCCACTTCGGCATCGTCGACATTACGACGAATGATGCCCATGTATGAAGACAATTCGCCTTCGGTATCGAGCATATCAATCACCTCGCTACGTTGCAAGTATAGAATAAGTCCGTTTTCGCTATTCCAGTTACGCTTAACATATACTTTAGGTGCATAAAAACCCAAGAACGTGGAATCGGCGAAAGAAATAATGTATCCTGCCGTATCGCTGTTCATGGTATAGGTTGTGTGGTAATAGTATGGTGGAATATCGTCGGGACGGTGGCGGACATAATAGACAATAGAGTCGTTCACGAAATATAAAGACACGTCGGTTGCATCTTCCTCTATCTTGTCGGCAATCATCTTTTTGAAGTTATAGGTATTGTTGAGGACCTTTCCGAATGTAGATAATTCCCACGACAAACTGCTCCCCGACATACCCCAACCACCACGCAACATGGCACGGTCGACTGGCGTAGTATCGATAGAAGGCACATCGTCATCTTTCCTGCACGAAGTCAAAGCCAACAATGCAGAGAAAGCCAACAACATTATAAATCGTGATACTCTCATATTATTTCGTGTTTTTAGCAAAAATAGTCAAATAAACACGATATGCAAAAGGATTAGGTTAAGAAGCTGTTTAAAAACTGGGAATTATATACCAATCGGTAGCAGAATAATAAATGTGATAGTTTGTTAACAGAATTGCAAATCGGTGAAGCGTAGCGAGCCAAAACGGCCTTTTAGGACATAGTTACCACTTGGAAAGGCCTGGAAAACAGCCATCAAAGATGTCATAGAAAACTGCCTAACGCAGAAAACGAAAACATCAGAAAACTTTAACTACCATTTGGTATATAAACACCTAAAATTTCACAGAAGAATTCTTTTGGGAATGGTTTAATACCCCTTTATCTCGTAGCTAGGGTCAATCATTTCCTTATAGCTATCCATGCTTTTTTTCGGCACGAAGAAGCGGGCGCTGCCCATTTCGCTTTCCTCGAAAGTAGGCGCCTCGGCAGAATGGAAATAGACATTCACCAGGCTATCTTGTTCAAAATACTTGTAGAAACAGTCGACGCCAATAAATTCAACGGCTGCCGGTATGTCTATTCGCTTCAGGAAAAGACATTCTGAAAATGCTTCTTTCTCAATTTCACGAAGGCTTTTAGGCAAGACCACCTTCTTTAGATTACACCCCCAAAAGGCGCGAGCCCCAATAGTCTCCACCCCTTCTGGCACAATATAAGTATCGCCACCCTTGCCCTGCGGATAGACAATGATGCGTTTCTTGTCCTTACTGAACAACACGCCATTAATACTGCAGAAAAGCGGACTATTCTTATCGACCGTAACTTTTTCAAGGTTGTTTGTAAACTCGGGGCGTACATTCCAAACATTTCCGTTCAGTTCAACAAGTGTAGCTGGCAGTTCAACCTCGGTCAAGCTTTGGCAATTGGTAAACGCATTGTCTTGAATAACACGCAATCCCTTATTGAAAACAATCTTTATCAAATCACGGTTATCGTCGAAAGCAAGGCTGTCTACCTTTACAACAGAACCAGGGCACTTGAACGTTCCGCCCTTGCAAGATGGGAACATGATGAGCTCGGTTTTCTTCTTGTTGTAAAGAACACCATCTTGACTTGAATAAACCGGATTGTCTTTATCGACCGTTACAATAGGGTTGCCAATAGCCTTACGGATGTTCTGCGTTAAGAATTTTGAAATGAAAACCTTCTTGGCAAACGGAAGGGCACGATTACCCAACCTAGACAGTTTAGAATCGGCAGGAATTTGAATGTCTTGTGCCACCGTGGCAACCGACTTGTAGTAGTTATAATCGTCGATGCAGTCTTCGTAACACAAGTCGAACGCATTGTTGCCAATTTCGAGAACCGATGCCGGCAGTGCAAACGACTTCAAGTTAGAGCAGTTGGCAAAGGCCACTTCGTCAATAAACTCGAGTGTATTTGGCAATGAGATGGACGACAACGTAGAATTGGCGAACGCTGACATTCCAATGATAGTGGTACCGTCGGGAACCTGATAAGAAGAATCAGTTCGGCCATTAGGATACATAACCAACTTTTGCATGTCAGACGAGAACAGCACACCATCTACACTCTTGTAGTAGGCATTACCGTCTTCAACCACAAACGAGTCGATGTGTCCCGAGGTCACCTCGTCGTATGGGCTGATGTCGCCCGAAGGTTCGAAATCCTTACTTAAGGTGATGATATAATGCACCTTGTATTCTTTGCCGTCGACTTCCTTCTCGATTTCGAGATTTTCAATGCGCCCCTCATTAAAGGTCTTCGGCATAAGAATGACACTATCGTTCTTAAAACTATAGGTAGGCACAGATGGCACGACTACAGTGTCGGGAGCAACCTCAACGGCCACCGGAGTCGCATTTGTTTGCGGTTCAGGAGAAGAACAGCAACAAAGCATAGAAACAACCACAAGGGCAGATACTATTGCAATTTTCATCTGTTTATAATTCAATATAGGCTTAAAACCAAATTGTTGTCTGTGGACTACCCACTTAAATACAAAATTAATAAAATTCAGTTAACGTTAAGCCTAAAATTGGGTTATGTTCTAAAAATTAAGGCGGCGTTCTGCTCCTTTTCTTTTTGTAGTAGAGAAATAAGTGAGTGTGATCGCTTACTAGAAAAAGCGCCCCGAAAGTCGGTTGACCTTCGGGGCGCTTATGTTTAGGACTAGCCTAGTTGTTTTCTATTAGAATGAGAACTGAAGACGAGCCTGAATTGCATTCTGTGTGCTTTCAGCATCGCCATCACCCATTTCAACCTTCGATACGGTATAGTTCAAACGTGCATTGAGGTTCTTGTTGAAGAAGTAGTTCAAACCAAGAGTGAAGTCGGTAACGCTCTGTTCAGGAACAACACTTTCGATAGTTTCGTTATCGACAGTAGTTGTAGACTTCTGTTCGTCGAACTTCAAACGGTCGATACGTGCCAAAACCTCGAGGTTTTTAGGAGATGCGTTTGCTGCCAAACCAGTCTTCTTGTTATAGTTCTGCTTGTCACCAATCAACAAGAAAGAAGCCTGTGCATAACCACCATTCATCTTGATGTTTTCAAGACCATCGACCATGTTTGAGAACGCAGTCAAATAGTGAGTTTCGAAGTAGAAACGCTTGATGATGTAGATGAGTTCGGCTTCGCCACGGTTGATGTTGATAGTTGAAGCGACAGGAGATGCATATTTTAGAATGCTGCGAGAATTGAAAGTTTCAGGCTGATTAATGCCGTAAGTGTAGTCGTTAGCAACATCGGTATACATACCTGCAACACCAATGTGAAGGACACTGCTGTCGCCACAAATAGGACGACCAATCAACTTGGCTGCAACCGAGTAACCCTGGTTAATGCCGTTAGCACCACCAAGAACATCGGTATTAGCATCGCTGTAAATACCTGCAGTTGCCTTGAAAGGATTTGTAGTATAGTCGTAGCTGATACCAATCTTACGAGAAGGACAGATTGCATAGTCGGCCTGTGCATCTTCAATGAACTTGTAACCCAAGCCCAAGATTTTTGCACCGAATGGCTGGAAGTGGTTACCACCAGTCAAGCTCATCTTGTCGTTAATCTTGAAACCGATCCACAAGTCGCGGAAAGAGATTGCCTTGTTTGCGTAGCAGATTTCTGCCTTTGCACTCCACTTTTCGTCGAAGTTAGCAACAACACCCAAACGGGTATCGTTCATCTTGAAACCATAGTCATGACCATCGCTGTGGGTGATGTAACGTCCGTAGTCTAAATTAGTACGACCGATAAGACGAAGGCTCAAATCGCCAGAGTTAGTCTTAACAACCACCTGTGCCATTGCACTAGTAGCAGCAAAAGCGAATGCTGCCAAGCTTAGTAATGTTTTTTTCATTTTGTATGTTTTACAAAAAAATTAACTGTTTGTTCGAAATCGGGTGCAAAGATAGTCATTTCTTAAAGGAAAAAGAACAAAGCACCCTTTCATAATACAAATAATAAAATTAGGGGACGCATCAAATTGAATTAAGATACGTCCCCCCTTCTATTTCGTTAATTGGCAAGTGCCTTCGACTCTTCGGCATAATTGCCACGAAGGTCTTTCAAGTTAAGCAAAACCGACCTGCCTTGCGGATAAACACGCAACATGTAGCGGTAGATGGTGTTGGGATGAGCCCCTTCGGCCGACAAGTAATAGCCGTTGGAAGAAACTGCCACCTGCATTGGTCCTGCCACCTTCTGGCCTTGCACATAAATGTAGCCTCCGTTAAAATGCATACGCAAACCTTCTTGCGAGACAAACGAAGTCTTGTTTAAGAAATCCAAGACCTGCGCAGCATCCATCTGCACACATTCGCCAACCTCGGGTGCCACCTTCGCATCCGCAATCTTCGCCATATCTAGCTGCGTCTTCTTGTTCAACAACGGCAACACCATAATGGCAGCCATAGCCATGACAAATGCGCCTATGCAACCAAATGCCTTGGTGCGGACTTCGGCATTGCTGGTAGCCCACTTGTAGAGCAAGTAGATGATGATTGCCGAGCCAACGAAGACAAACGGCAAGCTTAAGCGCTGACCAACATTGAGCAAAAGATTTTCTTCGAAATCTTCCTGCGGACGCTTAATGAACTCGAGCACATAGCGGGTAAGGAAGATACCCAACAAGAAGATGGAGAACAAAAGGCCAGAGTGCTGTGCAGCCTTGGTGCGCCAATACAAATACATGAGTATGCCGAATGTAACCAAACAATAAAGCATCTCATAAATTTGAGTCGGATGGCTAGGTTCTGACATGCCGGTAGGCATGGAACTCATTGGGTGCAACATGAAACTGAAAGCCCAAGGCATGGACGTTGGGTCGCCATAAATTTCGTGGTTGAACAAGTTGCCCAAACGGATGCAAGCGCCACAAATGGCCACCGCTATAACAATGCGGTCGAGGGTCCATATATACGACTTGTGAATGCCGAACTTTGAGAAGAAGAACAGCGCCGTTAGAATACCGAAAGCGCCACCATGGCTAGACAGCCCCCCCTTCCAGATGTAGAGCAATTCGTTGGGATGCTGCGAGAAATAGTCCCACTCGTAACAGAAACAGTGTCCGAGGCGTGCGCCCAAAATGGTACTGAACACCATAACAAGGAACAGCTTGTCCATAGAGCCCTCGGGCATTTTCTCGCGGTCGTAAATCTTGCTTTCAACCAAGTAGCCCAACATAAGGCCCAACGCCCACATGAGTCCATACCAGCGTATAGAGAGCGAGCTTAAGAAAGTGCCAGCCCCCGAGAAAAATTCGGGATTCCAAGTCCAAGTAATAAAGCCTAACATAAAAAGAGATAATAGAAAAAAAGAAAGGTTACCAGAGACCAACGGCCCCAATAACCTTTCCTAAATATTATTTTAACTAAAAGTTATTCTGCATTTTTGCCGTGGCAGTTTTTATACTTCTTACCACTGCCACAAGGACAAGGATCGTTACGGCCGACCTTCTTTCCTGCGAAATTAGGGTCGCGCAACTGCTGTTGCTTAGAAGCAGCCTCAACCTCGGCTTGGCGGCGTGCAGCCATTAAGCGGCGACGTTCTGCAATTTCTTCCTGTGTAGGCATTGCCGGAATTTCGTTCTGCTGTTCCTGCTGTGGTTCAGCCTGGGCAGGAGCCTGTGCAGCGGCTTGCTGTTCAGCCATTTGGCGCACGCGCTGCTGTTCTGCCTCAACCTGTTCTGGAGTAGGAGCTGGAATGTGCATACGCATTAGGACTGAAACTGCAGAAGAGTTCATTTCGGTAATCATTGCAGTGTAAATTTTAGAAGCCTCGAGCTTGTAGATGAGAAGCGGATCTTTCTGCTCGTAGCTTGCATTCTGAACAGAGTCTCTCAACTCGTCCATCTTGCGGAGGTGTTCCTTCCAGTGTTCGTCAATTGCATGCAAAAGAACGGCACGTTCGAAAACCTTAACCACTTCCTTACCTTCTGACTCGTAAGCCTCCTTCAAGTTAACCGGAATGTTGTAGGTTACACGTCCGTCGGTAATAGGAATTGCAATATTCAAGAAGTTAGCACCCTGTTGTTCGTAAACATTCTTAATAACAGGGAAAGTGGTTTCGGCAATAGCAGCTGTCTTACGCTTGAAAGCAACCATAGCTTCGTCGAACGCCTTTTCTGCCAACTGCTGTTCAGGCATTACGGTAAACTCTTTTTCGGTAATTTCGGTATCGAGAGCAAGAGTAACCAATAAGTTTTCGCGGAACTGGTTGAAGCTGTGAGCATCACGCGCACTTTCGGTGATATGGGCAATGACGTCGAAAATCATGTTCATGATGTTAACGCCCATACGTTCGCCGTTCAAAGTCTGACGACGGTGCTTGTAGATGCCTTCACGCTGTGCGTTCATAACGTCATCGTATTCGAGCAAACGCTTACGAACACCGAAATGGTTTTCTTCTACACGACGCTGTGCGCGTTCTATAGCCTTTGTAACCATAGAGTGTTCAATAACCTCACCTTCCTTAAAGCCCATCTTATCCATCAAGCCTGCAATCTTTTCAGAACCGAACAGACGCATCAACTTGTCTTCGAGGGAAACGAAGAAGATAGAAGAACCTGGGTCACCCTGACGGCCAGAACGACCACGCAACTGACGGTCGACACGACGAGACTCGTGACGTTCGGTACCAATGATAGCCAAACCACCAGCAGCCTTAACTTCGTCGGACAACTTAATGTCGGTACCACGACCTGCCATGTTAGTTGCAATAGTCACCTTACTTGACAAACCTGCCAAAGCAACAATTTCAGCTTCGCGCTGGTGCTGCTTTGCATTCAACACATTGTGTTCAATGTGGCGCAATGTCAACGTACGGCTAAGAAGTTCTGAAATTTCAACCGAAGTTGTACCAACCAATACCGGACGGCCTTCTTTGGTCAACTTTATGATTTCCTCGATAACCGCATTATATTTTTCACGGTTGGTACGGTAAACGCGGTCTTCCATATCAACACGTGCAATAGGCTTATTTGTTGGGATTGCAACGACATCGAGCTTGTAGATGTCCCAGAACTCACCAGCCTCGGTAGTAGCCGTACCGGTCATACCAGCCAACTTGTGGTACATGCGGAAGTAGTTCTGAAGAGTGATAGTTGCATAGGTCTGGGTTGCAGCCTGCACTTCAACACGTTCCTTTGCTTCAATAGCCTGGTGCAAGCCGTCGGAATAACGACGTCCATCCATAATACGACCAGTCTGTTCATCGACAATCTTAACCTGTCCGTCTTGAACGATGTATTGGTCGTCCTTTTGGAACAAGGTGTATGCCTTTAAGAGCTGGTTGATGGTGTGGATGCGTTCAGCCTTAACCGAATAGTTTTGGAAGAGTTCGTCCTTCTTCGCCAAGATTTCCTCCTTGTCGGCAGTTGACTTTTCGATGTTGGCAATTTCCATACCAATATCAGGAATAACGAAGAAATTAGGGTCGTCTGACGCACCTGTCAATTCATCGATACCCTTATCGGTAAGTTCAATTGAGTTGTTCTTTTCTTCAATAACAAAATAAAGCGGATCGGTAGCCACATGCATTTCGCGGTTGTTGTCTTGCATGTAGAACTCTTCGGTCTTCAACAAGATAGTCTTTATACCATCTTCGTTCAAATACTTGATAAGCGGAGTGTTTTTAGGCAAAGCCTTGTAAGAACGGAAAAGAGCAAGAGCACCTTCCTTCTGGTCTTCCTTGTTGTTGGAAGCCAACAAGCGTTTTGCATCTACCAAGTATTTTGTTGCCAAGGCGCGCTGTGCCTGTACCAAGCTCTCGACACGAGGGCAAAGAGATTCGTACAACTGGTCGTGAGCACGAGGCACCGGACCTGCAATAATCAACGGAGTACGTGCATCGTCGATAAGGACAGAGTCCACCTCGTCGACGATAGCATAGTTATGTGAGCGCTGAACCAATTCGGCAACCGAAGATGCCATGTTGTCGCGCAAGTAGTCGAAACCAAATTCGTTGTTAGTACCGAAAGTGATGTCGCAGTTATAAGCCTTACGGCGTGCATCGGAATTAGGTTGGTGCTTGTCGATGCAGTCAACACTCAATCCGTGGAACATGTAAAGTGGACCCATCCACTCCGAGTCACGTTTTGACAAGTAGTCGTTAACAGTGATGACGTGCACACCATTACCGGTTAGTGCATTCAAGAATACAGGCAAGGTAGCCACCAAAGTCTTACCTTCACCAGTCTGCATTTCTGCAATCTTACCTTGGTGAAGAGCCACACCACCAATCAACTGAACGCGATAGTGTTCCATGCTCCAAGTAACTTCAGAACCACCGGCAATCCAATGGTTGCGGTAGATGGCCTTGTCGCCATCGATGGTAAGGAAGTCACGTCCTTCAGCAGCCAACTGGCGGTCGAAGTCAGATGCAGTTACAACAATTTCCTCATTCTTTGAGAAACGTCGAGCTGTATCTTTAACAATAGCAAAGACCTCTGGCAACTTTTCGTTAAGGATAACTTCAAGCTTGTCTAGCTTAGCCTTTTCAAGCTTATCAATTGCAGCGTAGGTTTTTTCACGCTCCTCAATCTCCTGTGCTTCGATGCTTGCCTTCAAATCTGCAATCTGTGCAGTTTCTTCAGCTACATACTGAAAAATTTCAGCACGTATATCGAGCGTTCTTTGACGGAGTTCATCGTGAGAAAGAGCCTGAATGGTAGGCAAAACCAGTTCGATCTTGTCGATAATAGGCTTAATGGCCTTAATATCGCGCTCACTCTTGGTGCCACCGAACAGTTTAGATAATAAATTTGAGAATCCCATAAAAATTAATTGTCCGCCTTATAGCGGCTTATATATTTGTATGTATTTAATGCGTATTAATAGGCAAATTTAACGAAAAGTATAATAAACCCCGTTAATATTTTCCCAATAATGTGCTACAAAAAGCATTCCAAATGAAAATTATGTCACTTTGTCATAAAATAGAGACAATTTGGATGACAGAATGGAACAAAAAGGGCTCCACATTATGGAGCCCAATATGTATTACCGGCACTTGCCAACACCAATTACTGATTAGGCGTTTCTTTAATAATGTGCACATCGCGTTGTGGGAACGGTATGGAGATGTTGTTCTCGTTAAGGGCGTTGTAAATAGCCTCAAGGCAACGTCCCTTTACCCAATACTTTTTAGCGACATCGGTCCAAAGCGAAACGTAGAGGTCGATGCTACTGTCGGACAAGCTGGAAACGATGACCTTTACACCCTTCTTCACGTCGATAGAGTCGCGGCCGTTGTCTAGCTTTTCGCGGCAGCCGGTTACAGCTTCTTCAATGACCTTACGTGCCTTCTCGATGTTGGTTCCATAGGCAACACCAACCGTCAGAGGCAAGAACTCGTACTCGTGGTTGCGTGTAAGGTTCTTAAAGTTCTTGGTGAACAAAGAGGCATTCAGGAAGGAAATGATGTAGCCGTCGAGGGTTGAGATGGAAGTACTCTGGTACGAGATGTTTTCGACCTTACCACGAACGCCGTCACATTCAATCCACTCGCCTACCCTAACACGGCCAGACATGAGCGAAATGCCGTAGAACAAGTTTTCGAGTAAGTCCTTCATGGCGAAACCGACACCGGTAGCCAAACCGGCAGTCACCAACGAGATACCCGACTTTGGAACTTGCAACAAGTTGAGCAACACAATAAAGTAGATGCCCCAAATGAGCAATGCCGACAAGTTGCTGAACATAGACGCACTGGCCTCGCCATTCTTGAGGTTGCGGTTCTGCGACAGACGCAAGTAAATGGCATTGACCAAATATTTGAAGAACTTGAAGACGAAGAACAAAGCTACAGCCACGGTGATTTTAGCAACCGAAAGCTGAATAACACCTTCAACGTCGATGAAGTTGGCAAAGAAAATCGTCTTACAGAACTCCCTTAAGTTGAAGACATCTGCA
Organism: Paludibacteraceae bacterium; assembly: GCA_024401645.1. Classification (GTDB taxonomy): domain Bacteria; phylum Bacteroidota; class Bacteroidia; order Bacteroidales; family Paludibacteraceae; genus Physcocola. The sequence continues at coordinate 12,876 of JAKSKR010000026.1, forward strand.
GCCCACAGAATAGAGAAGAAGATTGAAAATGTTGCCAACACTGGCACAACACAAATGCGACAAAGGTCGTAGAACCAAGTTTGTGATATGAACTTGCTACGTTCCTTCATATCGGTATGGTCTACTACAATCTTTGCTTTCTTCGCTGCCTTCACACCTTTCAGCTTACACTCCAATTCGTAAGCTGCCTTGTACATCTTGTCCTTCAAGTAACGTTCTTCGCCTTTGCCTAACAAGTCGAACAACGACGTGATGGTGTGAATGCAAGTGAGCTGGAACAACCACCAGATGAAGATTTGCAACGAAAGGAAAGTGTAGCCCTTAAATGCCACGAATGTTGCTACGAGCATGATGAAGAAGGAAATCCACGCATAAATAACGTCGGAATGTGTGTACTTTTCTTCCTTGCGAGCAAATTCCAATTCTTTCAAGCCCAAAGCCTCTTCCGAGCCGGCAATGATAACAGCCTTCTGTTTTTCGTCCATATTAGCGAGGGCAGGATCGTCGGCACTGAATATGTATTTAGGTCTGCCACCGGCATTCATATTTTCGGCATTCTTCTCGGCAATGTACGCCTGTGCATCAATCTTCGCATTCTTCTGGATTAAGATGTCCATCTTTTTCTTAAACTGGCGGTTCGAATGCCACTGGAACCACATAAATGCCATCAGAACAACAGGGAAGAAGACATTTAAGAGGGCATCGGGCACGAAAACGACACGCAAGCCAATAATGAAGAATCCCATCAGAACCATTGGCACGTAGAGGCGGAAGCCACCCTTAATGTAGTCGGACGGCAAGCGCACCAACAACGATAAGAGAATGACGCCCAACAGCCAAGCAAATTCAATGAGCAACTTACAAGCCATAACCAAGAAGTTCTGCTTCATGAACGAGATGGCAAACATAAGCGCAATGGCAAACAAGATGACAGCCAAAGTAAGCGCCGTGCAGATGCGCTTGTCGCGAGACATTTCGACAAAGGCCTTTGCTTGTGCCGACTTTAACTTGTCGCCACGTTTTCTGAACATGGCCGTAAGTCCCTTAACAATACCAAAGCCCAAGATGCCAGATATCAGCATGTAGAACAATACAAAACCAAGCAAGCCAAACACTACCGAGCCGCGCCAGTCACTCTTCTCGTGTGCCAAATCGGGCTGAACGTATTTGTCATGAACAGCTCTTGCCATTTTATCTTGATAGAAATCGTAATCGGCAAGAATCTTGAAATAAGAAGGTCCACCGTTCACAAAGATGTCACGCTGCAACTGCTGGTAACGTGTTTCGGCATAGTCGTTGGCTTCTTTCAGACGTGCATTTACGAAGTCATAGTGTTCGTTATCGCCCTGAACCGTAGCTAAAAGTTCCTTGTTTTTAGCCAATAGTACTTTAGCCAACACCAAGCACGAGTCGCGGTCAATTTGTCCCTTTGCGTCGAGCATAGTAGCCTTCATGGCATTCATGCTGGCAGTATCTTTCTTCATTTTTGAGAATGAAGCTTGAATAGCCTTCATGGAGTCGGCCGAGATGTGTGCAAACATAGAGTCACGTACATACTGCGGCATAGGCGGAATTTTCTCAAGAGCCTTTATAAGTCTGGCATAGCGGTCAATCTCGGTTTCGAGTTGGTCTACTATCTTATTATAAGGCTGTCGATTTTTGCTATAGTTTTTATAAAGAGCTGTAGCCTCGTGGCAAGCATAAGCCAAGTCGAAAGTATAGTCGGCTTGCTGCGAGTAAAGCATTAGTCCAACCTGGTTACTGCGCTGCATAACCTCCATAATCTGCCTATGTTGTTTACGGAAGATGGAGTCGAAACGGGCAAGCATTTGTTGCTGTTCGTCGTTGTCATGCTCCAGTTCTTCTTTCAAGACAGACAAAGACTTTGCCAAGTCTTGTTCATTCAGAACCGCATGAACCGAGGTGCTGAAATTTAGCAGTAACGCAAAAAATAATAAGATTTTTTTCATCTCTATGTTGCTGATTAACATTTTGGCGCAAAAATAATAAAAAACGAACATCTTTAGTCAAAGAAAGGAAAATTCCTATAAAATCACTAACTTTGCAAAGTTTAATCTTGTAAGATTCACAAGAATGATTCTTTCCTTATGACTTAAGCAACTGTTTTCATTTATCGAATGAATTTTATTGAACCTTTATAGATTTTTTGTCTTTTTTGATAGATTTCTCTCAATCACAACGAGATTTCCATTGTCCCCTTCAACCTCCAAAAATGCTTCGTAAAATTCTCCATTAAAAAATAAACAGTTCAAACAGAGAATATATAATAGGAATGTTACGCATTTTAGCCACATTAGCCGCTATCTTATTTTTTTTCAATAGCATATCTGCAAAGGTCTATCCTCCAGACGGTCCATTGTTCGACATATCTAGTCCCCTTTGTGCTGTAGACAGACCAGTGCAAGACGTGTTGGACGAGCTATTGGCACAAACATCCTTTTTTTCAGGAGAAAACGATGAAATAACTATAGAGACGTCTTCCGGAAAGTTTAGGACAAACACCTCGTCAACAGGACTAATACTGCCAACCATTACATCAGCAGACGCAACAATATATGTTTCAAGTTGTTCTCACAATTACATTTCTGAACCTTATAGGGGGAAAGATACCGCGGTAGTGTTTGGTATTAGTTTCATACCAAATACAAAGAAAACTGACAGACTAGTACATTCTTTATGGGTAAAATACGTTTATAATGTAACGTCTAACGAAACAGTAAACCAATTTTCCACCTTTCAAACTGAAGATGAAATTGCGATTAGAGCCACCCGAACATTCATCAACGATTCTATTTTCTCTAAAGAATGTCCGCTACCCAATAAGACGTATACAACTTCTTGCAAAATAGATCCCTTTTACTACAACGGAATAAAATATTATTCAAACAAACCACAAAATGTAGTTGTAAAAACAGGCAAGAATCTAGCATCTTTGTATTCAAACGGTCAGCGTCAAAGAATTGAGAAGAACGTTGTTGACACATACGATCGTACGGAATATTATGTTGGTCGTTTAAACTATTGTCCCGTTTTCAATGACATCTATGAAACTATTTGCAGTAAAGATTTATCATACAATGAAGACACATCATTACCAAATTCTAGCATAGACACTCTTTTAGTTACAAAAACATGGTATGGTGCCGACAGCACTGTCATCCAACATCTTACGGTGGGAGATTCTTCTATAACATACAAAGATTCTGTTGTCTATTCCTTCGAGAAAACAGAAGAAAAAACGCAGCTGATAACCAAAAACCTGTATAACATTCATGGTTGCGACAGTACCGTTTACGTCAATGTACGTTACATCAACACCCAGCCCGTCTATCCCGATAAATTCTTCACACCGAATGGCGACGGTGTTTGTGATTTATGGAACATTGAGAACATAAACCTTTACAGCAACTACACGGTGCGCATCTTTAACCGTTGTGGGAAGGAACTTAAGAAATATAGAGGCGATTTCAGAGGATGGGACGGCACCTATAACGGTTTTTCCCTACCATCGGCCGACTATTGGTACTCAATAACAATTGATGAGATAGACGACTCGCAGTCGGGGCACTTCACATTAATTAGGTAATGCCACTGAAAATTCAAGTTCCGGAGAAAAGTAGTGGATGGAAAATTTGACGACAGAACTAGCCTCTATCTGCAGTTAATATTTTTCATCAAGAAATTAGAGAGCAAGGCGCAACCCAAGGCTATTAATTTTGAATGATTGTGGCGTTTCATTGTCGAGCGAAGGGTCACAGTTTCTGGCATTGTGAATCCAACTGCCACCACGGCACACGCGAGACGCCCCATGCATGTTCTGACACAATTCCCACACGTTTCCGCTCATATCGTAAAGTCCAAGTTCGTTGGGTTGTTTCTGCCCTACAGGATGTGTCTTGCCTTCGCTATTACCATCATACCAAGCCACTTCGTCGAGATTGTCACTACCAGAGAAATTGTAACCTTTCGAACATTTGCCACCTCGGCAGGCAAACTCCCACTCCTCTTCTGTTGGTAGGCGGTAATTCTTACCTGTCAACTTGTTTAGTTTTCCAATAAACACCTGACAATCGTCCCAACTGACTTGTTCAACAGGCAAATCATCACCCTGCATTTGCGAAGGGTTTTCACCCATCACCTCACTCCAAAGCTGTTGTGTAACTTCGTACTTGCAAATGTAGAATGCGCCACTATCTTTTTCAACATAAACCATGTTGTTGGCAAGTTTGTCAAAGATGGTCAAAACCGGTTTTTCTGCGATTTCTGATGGGGTTGACACCGAAACCGGAGCCACAGAATCCTGTTCCTGACTTTGTGAGATTGACGTATCATTCTTTTGTTTTGCACAACCTGTTAACAGCATCGTGCCAATGGTAATAAGACAAAAGGCGAGCTTACCTTTCTTTACGTATGTGTATGCTAACATTATTCAATAATCTTGATGCATTTTAAGAAGCGCCGCATCAACAAATACCCATCCAAGTACCTTTTAAATAGGCAAATGTCAAGAAAAACACAGCGCCACAATACCAATTTAAAGTATATCAACAAAGTTAGCAAGATTATACGAATTAGCAAAAGAGCCAGATGCAAAGGGGGAATAATGCATGATCCAAATAAGTCCCGACCAAGTAGATTATCTTTGAAAAAAAGTCATGAACTTTAGCCTATTAATCTTTAATCATTACTAAATAATATTGAAAAAAAAATGCTATCAATCTGCAATAGCAAATTAATAGCAATTAATATAATCCAACACTAGGCCGAATTTTTACAATAAAATTATCACATATTTTTGATCTGAGTATCAAGCCATTTAAGTTTAGCAAGATAAGCAGCCTTTAATCTGTTTACAGCTTCATCATAAGACATTTTTTCGTCTCCGTTTGGCTGTCCATTATTTATCGGCCACATTTTAATATTCACAGCATCTGATTTTTTTAATTGAGTTCTTGTTGTTTCAATAAATAAAGGAACTTTAGTTTCCAAATCAGACTTAAAAGTTGCCCAACGAGATTTTACCATTGCCACAAATGCGGCATCTTTAAATAGCTGTGGATAATACATATAGTCCTTGCCTCTGAAATAAGACGTTGCATTTGGTACAAATGTACCCCAATCATAATCCCAAACCGGGCCAGCTGTCAACTTTCCATTAGCATCCTTATACATATAACAACTCTTCGGATACCACATTTCTGAATTCATTGTTAATTCATTAACGATCCAATAGTCAACATAGGATTCTAACTCCATATAATCAGCAAATTCACGATTAGCAAACTTGGTTGAATCATAGAGAGCATCCTCCATCTCATTTACATAATTTACGACCCAATTATATTGAGCTTCATTAACTTCGCCAGGATCCTTGAACATCCATGGCAAATTACTCCTTGTAGGTCGGAATTTGTATATCTCGTCATAGTTCGCATCAATTTCAAAGACAAAACCACCAGTAATACCAGGCCCTTCAGTTGCTGCAAGATCGAGTTCAGCAATATTCACACGCTTATCATCAACCTTAATTTGTTCACAGAGATAATAATTACCAACATGTACTCCATTAAACACCATTTCTACGTATTTTCCACTTGGAGTCCATGCCAAATCTGTATTACGAGCGATTTCAAATGCAACAGCATTACGCATCAATGTCCTATCCATCCAATTAGCCATTAAACACCAACGTTTATGTTTGGACATTCCTAGTATTTTTGCTTTAGCGTCTAATTTTATATTATACGGCTTTTTGGGATAATTCCAAGTAGTATTACCACGTCCTTTTATCTGCATTGATCCACTATAATCAATAGTACCGTCAGGCAAAAGAATAGTCATACTAGCACCATCTACCCAATCCGTTTTGTTAATCTCAGACTGTAATACTGGTGTATTTACAAACACCATAGGCAATCCTGTAATAGCAGAATTGTCAATTACAGCTGTACGTGCAGAGTGATAAAAATTGCCAGCCTCATAATTACGTGAGGTCAATGAAATCACATAAACAGATCCATCTTCAGCATAAATACGTGCCTTGAGTATCTTATCCGTCAAATCAATAGGGCGTATAACCATATATACTTCTAGCGGCTCTGAAACTTCACCCACAGTAACATCTTGAAGTTCAAGCATCTGCAATGGTTGTTCCATTCTATTTTCAACTTCACCTGTTGAAAGATTTAATGAAGCATTTGTTGTAAGATTATCGCTCGCCATTAAAATCAAACGATTATACTTTCCAGGCACAGGCACAGTTATTTTCAAATGCAAAACACTTATAAGATAGTTAAAGTTAAAACTAACTTGTCCTTCTTCATTAACTGTTGAGTTTATAGCAGACATATAAGCCAACTTTCCTATGTGATTGTGATTTGCATTCCCTTTTTGTTTTTGTGTTGAAAGATCAATTGGAATATCGTTCTTATCAAGGTCGAATTCACGCACAACAGGGTAATAAGCAGAATAGGTTGCAGATGGTTTTAACCCCCAACCGCCACCATCGAACATTGCGGTCTGGGTTCCAGCACCATCAGCCATAGGGAATGCGACTTGACCACCTTTGTTAGGGAAAATTCCTATCTCGTCGTCCTCCGCCCATACAAACTGATAGTCCATACCATCGTCACTTACATGTACAGCCGAACGTGTGGTGTTTTTCCCACTAGATACTTTTGTTGGTTGAGCATCATAATCATCATAGACATTGCCGAAATTTGGAATAACAACACCTATCTGCCTAACATTCGATTCTTCTTTGTAGTTTTCTTCTTCGTTTGTTAATTCTTGAATACAAGTAGTCAAGAATAACGCAACTACAAACATAGCGATTTTTGAAATAGCCTTATTCATCATATTAATTTAGTCCCATACATTTCCGTTATCAGGTATTTGAGCTCCAGGATCTGAAGTCTCATCACTTGTACAGACGATGTCTCTACTTTCAATTTTAATCACACAAAGCTCATGTTCTTTAAAACACTTCTTTTCTGAGACGCTTTTCACGCCTTCTTCATTTTGAATTAGTTCTGTCATTTTTTCATTAAGAAGGCCTCAAAATTATAGGAATCAGCAAGCCGCAGAGGCCACATTATTACAGCCTGAAAATTAACACAAAGATAGCCATTATAACATTCACGAGCAACAATTTGCATAATTATCATATGTGTAAAACATAGTTCTTTCTTCACTTTAAAACAGTTTTTAACATACTCAGCCCACGTACCATGCCTCATTAAGTTTCGCTTATTTCAAATAACCATCTTTTAATGAATATTTGTCTCACACGCTGGTTATAGGCAGTAACTTCGCCATGTAATCAAAAACCAATAAAAATTATGGAACTGAAATTTTACAAGTGCCCAACTTGCGGCAACGTCATCGTTAAACTGGTCGACAGTGGCATAACACCCTCGTGTTGCGGCAAAACTATGGTTGAACTAACCCCTAACACGGTGGAGGCAAGTGAAGAAAAACACCTCCCTGTTATTGAACGAACCGACGAATGCACAATTCGTGTTTCGGTTGGTTCAGAGCCACACCCTCAAGTGAAGGAGCACCACATTTCACTAATTGCCATTGCTGCGGGGAATAGCCTACAAGTGAAATGGCTGAAAGTTGACAACGGTAAACCAACGGCAGAATTCAGATGCAAATGTAAGGTAGATGCCGCCTATGCCCTTTGTAACCTTCATGGGCTATGGCTGACAAAAAAAGAAGATTGTAAATTATAGATTACTAAAAAAGTAGAGCTAGAGGGACAGCTTTTTTGAATAGTGTGTAAGTGTTTTGTAAATTCCAGATAGATGCACTACCCAAAACCGGGTTTTAACTATGAAGAAGTACCCATTGAAATAAATGCAGCTATTTTTAAGAGTTTGTACTCTTCTTCCACTTTTCAGTGTGCTGAATGCGTGAGTTTTCAGCACACTTTTTTCCGGCATTCGGTTATTAGAAAAACTTATCAACGTAATAGAAAATACGGCAAACGTGTAGCTCTTAATGAAGAATAAAGCTGTAATTTAGCACTACATCCTAAACAATTAGCCAATATGGAAATCAGACAGTTAAAGTATTTTGTTGCAATAGCCGAAACAAACAGTTTCTCGGAGGCTTCGCGCAAGTTTTACCTCTCGCAAAGCGCCATTTCGCAACAGATTAAGATTTTAGAAGATGAGCTAGGCATACAGCTTTTCAAACGTACGCCACACAATGTCTCGCTAACCGAGGGCGGTCGACAACTTCTGCCACTTGCCCTGAAAACCCTGTCGAGCCTAGATGAATGCTACGACAAGATTGGGCGCATTAAAGGCCTGGTGGGCGGCGAACTGAACATAGGTCTGACCTACTCGCTTGAGCCCTACTTAAGGGAAACCGCCATTATGTTCATGCGCAAGCACCCTATGGTTCAGCTGAACGTTCACTTTAAGACCATACCCGAGCTGATGACCATGCTTCGAAACCGGCAGATAGACATTGCATTCTGCATCAGCACTGCCGAGAACCAAGACGAGGACCTTATTTCGAAGCCCACCATCAAATATCACCTCTGTGCCATCTTACGGAAGAATCACCGTCTTGCCAATAAGGAAAAGCTGACCATGGAAGACTTGAAACACGAGCGCATCATCTTACCCGAAACCGGCGTGAAAGACCGGAACGCCATAGAACGCTACTTCGGCAACACGGCATCGGTACTGAACATCAGTTCGGTCATTAACGACGCCAATGCCATTATGAACGTTCTGCAAGAAACCAACATGGTATCCATCTTACCCGAACAAAGCATCAACAATCGTCCTCTATTAAAAGCCACAAAGGTGGAAGGTTTAGAGAAGATGGTGCAGTCGTACAGCTTCATTCTGAAAGACAAATACAAGAAGCAAAGCGTCGAGATATTCCTGAAAATGTTAAGCGAAAATCTTTTGCCATACCAATTGTAAGAATAGAGAAAGGGCGCTCCCAAGTTTTTTTTGAGAGCGCCCTTTTGCCATATCCGTAAAAAGGCTTACTTCTTGTCGGCGAAGTAACGGTTCCACAAGCCAGCGAAGCCTGCACCGTGGCGTGCTTCGTCCTTGGCCATTTCATGAACGGTGTCGTGAATAGCGTCGTAGTTCAAAGCCTTGGCATTTTTAGCAATACGAAGCTTGTCTTCGCAAGCACCCTGTTCTGCCAACATACGCTTACGAACGTTTTCCTTGGTAGAGCCAAGAACATCGCCAAGAAGTTCAGCGAACTTGGCAGCATGTTCAGCTTCCTCGAAAGCGTAACGCTTGAAAGCTTCAGCAATTTCAGGATAACCTTCACGATCGGCCTGTCGGCTCATGGCCAAATACATACCAACCTCGCCACATTCGCCATTGAAATGAGCATTAAGGTCCTTAATCATTTCTTCGTTGTCAACCTTGCCGTCGCCAATGCGGTGTTCACAAGCAAAGGTCAAAGCGCCATTTTCATCAACCTCCTTGAACTTGCTTCCAGGAACTTTACATACAGGACATTTTTCAGGTGCAGCATCACCTTCGTGCACATAACCGCACACAGGACAAATGAATTTAGCCATAATCTTTAGTGTTGTATTGTTATAATAATTAGTTTTTTTCGCCACGGCAAGAAGCACATTCGCCACGGTAATTGAGTTCTATGGTCGAGATGGTCAGTTCGCCAATCTTGTGTTTGCACACGTTTTTCAGTTCTGGCAATTCTTCCATCATAATATCGAACACCTTACCGCACACATTGCATTGAAAGTGGGCATGAGGCTCCACATTACCGTCGAAACGTGTTTGACGTTCGTCGAGGGTAAGCATCAGTGTCACATTCTTATCGTAGAACAGCTTCAACGTATTGTAAAGTGTCGTTTTGGAAAGAGTCGGCAATTCGGGATGCAGAGCGGTGTAAATTTCATCGACAGTCGGATGCGTCTTGTGTGTCAGCAAATAGTTCATTATGGCTATTCGTTGAGCTGAAGGACGTATGCCGTGTGCTGATAAATATTCTTGAGTCTTTAGCATTGGAATTGACAATCGCTTTTAAAAGCTGTTTAAAAATTTTACGAATGAATTCTTATTTGAGGCAAAGATAGAACGCAAAAATTAGACTTCCAAGAAAAGAGATGAAATTTTTGTAATAATTACAGAATTGTATCTAATACAAAAATATTTAAAATTATACTTACTCAATTTCCTTCAGCAATGGATTTTCAATATCTAGAATATCATCAATGGGAATCGATAATCCTGAAGAGAGGATAAGGCGATGGTCGTAATCGTCAATCTTGCGCAAAGGTTGCGTTACAGCAAGGTAGCTTCCGCCGGCTTTCCTGTCATCGGGTTGGAAGTAGGTGATGGTAACTTCGGGTTGTTGTGCCACTAGCGTCTTCAAAAGTTCCATCTTTCGGTTCAGTACCGCCAATTCCTCAGCACCCAATTCCAGCTTGGCATCGGTCAGCCTAGCCGTTTCCTCAATGGCAGCGCCATGACCTGTTAAGGCGGCAAAAGGCGCAAACTGTGCCGCACGCGCCTCCATAGACATACGCGGATGTTTCCGAGAAACCGGATGTGGAAGGTTGATTATGTCGTCGTAATTGTCTTCACTCATGCCTTGTGTCCTCCTATCTGTTGGTTACGTTCGCGAGCGGTGGCACCTTCTTCAAAACTCACACCTTTGAGAATAGCATTCTTTCCAAATCGTTTCTTAATGTCGAGCAACGTTTCCTGCAAGTTGCGCTCCTTTGCCAAGACGGCATCTTCTTCAGCCTTCTGCCTAGCCTGTTCCTCGTAGTCGGTAAAGAGTTCGAGCTGAACGGGTTGTCTTTCGGCATTTGCCTTTCCTTCGGGCACCACATGGTTGGTGGTTAGGTTAAGGCGGCGAATGAGCAAATCTTTACTGATGATGCGGTCGTAAAGCGCCAAAACCGCCTCGGTAATTATCTTCGACGAAGACGTCAGCCTACCAAGGTTAGCACTGCCGTGAGCAGCCTTGGGGACCTGACGACCATAGAAGTCGGTAGACATACGGTTGCTGTATTTTTGCTGAATGGCCGGATCGTTTAGGCTTTCAATATCGTAGCCAACGGTCAGCACCATTTGGTCGGCCACCAGTTTCTTGTCGACCAAGTCTAGGGCTACGGCATCGGCCATTTCCTGCACCACTACCCTCGCCTTCTTGTAGTCGTAGGCACACTGCAAGACCTGGCCCGAACTTAACGAGTTGGTTTCAGGTCGGTAAGACTTCACCACGTCAATGGTGCAGGGTTCCCACCCCCAGGCATGGTCAATAAGCAATTCGGCATTTACCCCAAAAAGGCGGTAAAGGAAGTCTTCGTGTTCAATGGAACAACGCGCCAACTTGCCCATGGTGTCTATGCCATAGCTCTCTAGTTTGTTGGCAATGCCCTTGCCCACACGCCAAAAGCTGGTAAGTGGGCGGTGGTTCCACAACTGCCTGCGGTAACCCATTTCATCTAGTTCGGCAATGCGCACCCCATCGGCATCGGCAGGAATGTGCTTTGCCACAATATCCATGGCAATCTTTGCCAGATACATGTTCGTACCAATGCCAGCCGTAGCCGTAATGCCCGTCTGTGCAAGTACGTCGCGAATCATGGTCATGGCCAGTTCGTGTGCCGTCATCTTATAAGTGGCAAGGTAATTTGTGGCATCGATGAACACCTCGTCGATAGAATAGACGTGAATGTCTTCGTGGGCGATGTATTTGAGATAGATGTTGTAGATTTTCGTACTATACTTTATGTAGTACGACATGCGTGGGGGCGCTGCAATGAAGTCGACCTCCCAATCGGCATGTTCCTTCAATTCGGAATCGAGAATAGACTTGCCCGTAAAACGATAATTGGGGCACTTTAGCTGACGTTGGGTGTTGACCTGACGCAAGCGCTGATTGACCTCGAAAAGCCTTGCACGGCCAGATATGCCGTAAGACTTTAGCGATGGCGAGACAGCCAAACAAATGGTCTTCTCGGTTCGGCTGGTATCGGCAACGACAAGATTGGTGTTAAGGGGGTCTAGTTCCCTTTCCACACACTCCACCGAGGCAAAAAAAGACTTCAAATCGATGGCTATATATGTCCGTTGCTTCTGTTCCATAATTACTACAAAAATGACAAATTGGTGCGATATGGCAAAATAAGTAGAAAAGAAAAGCTGACAACAAAAGCCATGCGGTACATTTTTTGTATGTTTGTAGATGTATCTAGTTCGACATACAAAATACTGTTACTCATGAAACAACTACTGAAAAAATTAATAATCACCTTAAATCTGATAATTATGTGGGGAATACTTTCTTCGTTCAACTACAACGACGAATGGAAGGCAGTTGCCGAAATGCTGAAAACAAAGCCAAAGACTGCCCTTTCGAAAATAGACAAGATAAGGAGCCAAGCAGAAAAGGAAAACAACGTGCCCCAACAGTTGCGCTGCATTGTCTTCAGAAACGAGCTTATGCGTTTCAGCGACATAAATGAAATAAGTAAAAACAAATACGACGAAACCGATTTCATAAACGATTTGCAAGCCATTAGAGCAAAGCAAACCGATGCAGCAGCCATTGCCGTATGTAAATACTTGGAGTCGAGAATCTATTTAAACCACTACAACAGCAACAGTTGGCTAATAAATCAAAGAACCGGCATTAATGGCTATATACCTGAAAACTTGGACGAGTGGACAACTAACATCTACAAAGACAAGATAAAACAATTACGTACCGAAGCCATTTCGGAGCCTACCATACGCAAGGTGAAAGCTACGGAATATGAGCCCTTGCTTGAGTTGGGTGCCGATAGCCGCATTTACCGACCAACACTTTTCGACTTATTGGTGAATGACGCCATTGACAACAACGGGAATGCCCTTGACATATACTCGCAAAACGAAAAGTTGAACTTTTATAACGAGCTTGCCAACTTCCATAAAGACGACGAAGACAAGTCGGCCTACGTAATGGCAAGAATTGGAGCCATTATAATAGAAGGGAAAAACGAGAAACAACAATTGCAGCAACTACTCGACAACTACAAAAACATCCCGTCTTCTATACTCATACGCATTGAGTTGGCCAATGCATTAATTTACAGTAAGGATTGGATGGACAACTATACCCAGAAGGATGTTGATGAAGTAAACCTTGCCATGCAAGTCTGCAAGGAAGGCATAGCCCAATACCCCAAGCATACCAACATCAATTTACTGAAAAACATCATCAATCAACTCGAGGCCCCATATACCAACATCGAAATAGAGAGAAACACCTTACACGGTGACAAGCCTATAAGTATAAGACTCAAATATGCAAACCGTACCAACATAAAGTTTGCCCTCTACCGCTACGACGCCGATGCCAAAGATTGGGAATGGGTAGACCATGACAAACTAAAACGCACAAAGGTTGGCGACTACCAATTTGCACTCAACAAGACGAACTACCTACTACGGGAAGACACAACCCTTGAGTTGCCAAGCCAACCTGTGGGTGCATTCCGTTTGGTGCTTATTGACAAGAATACGAACAACAGCAACAAAATAGATTTCGTCGTCAGCAACCTAGCAGTCATTAAGACCAACTTCGATGCGAACCAAAACTTGGAACTTTTTGTAGTTGACAACCAAAGCGGAGCTCCGCGCAAAGATTTGTATATCGACTTCTATACCCACCACTGGAAAAATGGCGCGACCCGAATAGGTACCGCAAAAACCGACAACGACGGCTTTGCGAAGGCAAAAGGTGGGAAGGGGGAAAATTACTTCAACCCAATGGATGGTAACGACAAGTACCTATGGTTTAACGATTGGACGAACTATGGGAACAGGAAAGAACGGACAGACGACAACCATAAAAACGTCATTATCCTTACCGACCGCAGCATTTACCGCCCTGGGCAAACCGTGCACTTCAAGTGCATAGCCTATGCCATAGACAAGCAGCAACATAAAACACTTGCAAGCGAAGACCTTCACATAACCATAGAGGATGCCAACCATCAAGTTATTGAACAGAAAGACCTCGCAACTAACGACTTCGGTTCAGCAGCAAGTTCATTCACACTGCCTAACCATGGATTGTCGGGTTTCTACACGTTCCACGTAAACCGCAAGATAGTAAAACAGATACAGGTAGAAGAGTACAAGCGTCCAAGCTTCGAGGTTCAATTGAAACAACCGGCCTGCTCATACACCTTTGGCGACACCATTACCATTAACGGCAACGTTCAGTACCTGATGGGTACACCCGTTCAAGAAGCCAAAGTTCGTTACACCATTACCAAGACTTCTTTCGAACGTTTTTGGTGGATTAGCTCCGATTGGGTAAACGAGATAGTGGCTAGCGACACCATCAGCACCGATGGGGAAGGCGCATTCGTCATCAACTTCACGCCACAGACAAGCGATGAAAATGAACGTTTCTTTGACTACAAGATACAGGTAACGGTAACCGATGCCAACGGCGAGAGCCAAAGCAATAACATGAACGTTCCGGTTGGCAAGGAAAGCATGGCCATCGTCATACCGAGCGAAGAAACCGTTTCGCAGTTCAGCAAGCTACCCGAAATTCCGTTCAAGGTAGTCAACCTTCGCTTCGAAGCACTTGAACAGGCGGTAGACTACAGCATCTACCGAGGCGAGACTTTGGTAGCGAATGGCAAGACGACCTCGCACGCAGAATACGGATTCCGCATTAAAGACGACACCAAGAATTGGGAGTCGGGAAAATACACATTCAAATTCTCGGCAACCGACGACAAAGGTCACACCGTAAGGCAAGAATTTAAAACCATACTCTATCGCCAAGAAGACAAGTGTCCGCCTATCGAGACCTACTTCTGGGTAGATGGCGATGGAACATTCGACATTAAAGAAGGCGAAACACGCACCATCTATGTGGGCAGCTCGCATCACGATGCCCACCTCTTGGTTTTGACTTACGACGAGAACCTGAACGAAACGCACCAATGGCACACGCTCAACAACGAGATTAAGCCGTTCACTTTCAAACTCAACAGCGAACACCTACAAGCAAAGTTCTTCCTTCTTCACGATGGCGTGCTCGAAAGAACGTCTCTGACCCTGAACAGGAGGATTGACGAAAGGGTTTTGCCAATCAAACTTTCGGTTTTCCGCGATAAGATGCAACCAGGTTCTACCGAGAAATGGACATTGACACTGCCAGCAGAAAAAGCTGCCGAAGTGGTAGCTACCATGTACGACGCATCGCTCGACCAGTTCAACAGCAACAGTTGGGAGTTCCCAAACCTGTATGTGCCAAACTATAAGACGAGATTCTGGGACATGGCTTATTTGTATAATGACGGTAGCATCTACGATTATAGCCACAACTACGGCGACACCCATCTCAATTACCACTTCGACACGTGGACCGATATAATCAGCTTATTGGTAAAACATCCAGGCAAACAAAAGCGTTCGAAAGCCTATGCCCTATCGGCTGATTATACCGAAAGTATAGAGGAAGAGGTTGTTGCCATTTCAGAGCAAAACGCGCCACCACCACCACCGCCAGCTTTGAGCGATGCATTATCGGGTGAAGTTATGGGCTTTGCCAAGCAATGCGATAGCTACGATAGCGAAGAAAATGAGTCATACTGCGTAGTTACACACAATAGGAAGGCAGGAACAAACCACATTAAGCCAAAAGTCCGTTCCAACTTTGCAGAAACTGCATTCTTCTACCCACAGCTTAATACCGACAGCGACGGCAACGTAAACTTAAGTTTTACGATATCCGAAAGCCTTACGCGGTGGAAGTTTATGGCCTTGGGCCACACCAAGGACCTTTTTGTGGGCAAACTCGTCAAAGAGGTGGTCACACAGAAAGACTTTATGGTTTCGCCAAACTTTCCACGCTTCTTGCGTAGTGGCGACGAATGCGTACTAACAGCAAAACTCGTCAACTTGACAAATAAGGCTATTGACGGACAGGCCAAGTTGGAATTGCTAGACCCCGTAAACGAAACCGTGGTGACAGAAACTACAACCGCCTACCATTTGGAAGCCAACAAGAACGGCGTTGCAGAATGGCAAGTGAAAGTGCCAGAACAGACCGAAGCGCTACTGGTGCGCGTGTCGGCCCTTTCGTCTTCCTTTGCCGATGCCGAACAGAAACTGCTTCCGGTGCTTTCGAACAAGGTGGTTCTTACCCAAACCCAGCCTTTGGTTGTGCGTGGCGGGAAGACCAAGGACTACGTGTTCGACAATTTGAAGAAGAACAACTCGAAGACATTGTCGAACCGATTCTTGAAACTCGAAATGGCAACAAATCCTATCTGGTATGCCGTACAGGCTCTACCAAGCGTTTCCAACGTCGAGCACGAGAACGCCATCAGCCTTTCTACAGCCATGTTCGCATCTGAAATGGCCCAACAGATTGCCAACACGAACCCGAAGATATTTAAGGTGATTGAGTTGTGGAAACAGCAAGGGGGCGACAAACAGACCCTCCTCTCGAACTTGGAGAGGAACACCGAGGTCAAGAACGTACTCTTAAACGAGACACCTTGGGTTTTGGATGCCAAGAACGAGACGGAAAGCAAGCAACGCCTTGCCACCTTGTTCGACGTGAACAACCTTCGTTCATCTTGCATTACATGGAGGAACAAGTTGAACGACCTGCAAACCGAAGATGGTGGTTGGGCTTGGTTTAAAGGTATGCGTGCCGACCGCTACACCACCCTTTATGTGCTCGACAACTACGGTCGTCTGAAGAAAGCGGGCATCAACATTTCGGCACACGACAATGAGATTTCTGACGCCATTTCTTACCTCGACTATAGGCTGCAAGAAGACTATAACTGGGCAAAGAAACACATTAAGAACTTCAAGAAGGACACCAAGATTGGCACCACCCTGCTCTACTACTTCCAGGTGCGTAGCCTATTCAGCAACGACGTTCCTGATTTTTGCAAGGAGGCCTACAATTTCTATTACAATTTAATGACTAAACAGTGGGCCGACTTCTCGTTACAGGGTAAAGCCCTTGCAGCCATAGCCTTGCAACGTGGCGGCAATGCCGATGTGGCAAAGAAGATTGCAGAGTCAATCCGCCAATTCTCTGTCACCACAGAAGAAAACGGCATGTACTGGCCAAAGAACGTTGGCAGCTGGTGTTGGGAAGATGCTGCCATTGCCACCCACACCCGCCTTATGGAGGCATTGCAGCTGGTAGACAACCAGCCAAGTGAGCAAGACGAGCTGCGCATCTGGCTACTCAACCAGAAACGTACACAAAATTGGGACAACATAATTGCCACTACCGATGCCCTTAACGTCTTGCTAAACGGCAACAACTGGCTTGGCAACGACAACCAAGTTACCATCAGACTTGGAAGCAAGACGGTTGAGCCAGAAACCAAGGAGGCCGCAACCGGCTATTACAGCCTAACCATTCCAGGAAAGGAGGTAACACCCGAACTGGGCGACGTGCAGCTACAAAGTGCCGATGGGGGAAACATGAGTTGGGGAGCCCTTTACTGGCAATATGAGGAAAAGCTAGACAACGTGGAGAAGAACAAGACCGGCTTACACATTGAAAAGGCCGTGATACTGGAAAGCCAAGATGGCAACAAGACGGTGTTGAAGACCTTGAACAAGAAGAACACGCTGAACGTGGGCGACAAGGTAGTCGTCAGGCTCGTGCTTCGTGCCGACCGCGACTTCGACTACGTTTCGCTGAAAGACCAGCGTGCCAGCTGCCTAGAACCGGTACAGCAAATGTCGGGCTACCGTTTCAACCAAGGCACTGGCTACTACCAGTCGGCTAAAGATGCTGCCATGTACTACTTCTTCGACCATTTGAGGGAAGGCACCTATGTGTTTGAATACCCATTGTATGTTACCCACAAAGGTCAATATACCAATGGCATAACCACCGTGCAGTGCCTGTATGCGCCAGAGTTCAGCAGCAATACCGAAAGCGTGAACATTAACGTTAAATGAGACAAGCCATGAATATTAAACATATCTTCTGTTTGGGTATGCTGTTCAGTGGTACACTTAACAGTTCTGCCCAAAGCCAATGGGAGCAGCCAAACGAATTAAACTTCGGTTACGGACGTGCCACAACAACGGCACTGTTCCAAAGTGACATTTGGGACGGATTAAACCTAGATGGAGATACCCATATAAGCACCAACTTTTCCTACTCCGGAGCCTTCACGTTCAGTTACCTGCACCAGGTAGCCAACAAGGTAAAGGTTGGCTTTTCGTTCAGCTACGAGCGAACTCGCCTTGAAAAGGTATTTAATGGGACCGAAGTCCCAAAGTATTACTACGACAGGCTAGAGAAAGAAACAGACCCGATTATCAGAGAGAATCTGCAACGAAGAATTGATGAGATGCAAAATTCTATTGACTATTACAAGTCGCAAGCCGGCACTTCAACGAAACAGCACTTCACCATCCTTCCCCAGTTGAAACTGACTTACGTCAACCGCGAGCATTTCGCCTTCTACCAACGCTATGGACTCGGTTTCGACATTCAAAGTCGCAAGGACAAAGATGGCAACCGCAACAACTCGGTAGGCGGCAACCTCTGCATAGTACCGGTCGGCATAGAGTTTGGCGGCCAATACGTCCGCGGCATCTTCGAGTGTCCTGCTTTCAGTCCACAAGGCTTGTTCTACTTGGGCGTGAAGTGCGACTTCTAAAAGGCCAGTCCCTTTAGCCTCGTTTAAAGTGTTTAACACTGGGGAGGTTGGCACTATTATTGTAGAGTTACTATCCAAACAAATCCCTATAAAACAAAAACAGATGAAAAAGTTATTTTCTATATTCCTAATGGCACTAGTCGGTTGTGTGCCGACCTTCTCTCAAACGCTGTCGGAAAAAGAGTTGGCGGACTTGAACCAGCAAGTCAAGCAATACGATTACGTGGGTCCATTTTCCGAAGGGTTGGCCATAATGCGAAAGAATAATAAAGTCGGTTTTATTGACAAGACAGGCAAACTGGCCATACCAATGGATTTCAACGCATCTGACAACTGCATCTCTCCTTCCAACGACTTGGAAAATGTCTTCAATTATGGATTATTGGCAAGTAGAGAATTGGGAGTGATAGACAAGCAAGGCAATGTGCTCGTGCCCAAAGACAGCATTAAAGACATCTTTTTTGCAAACGATGGCGATGTGTTGGTGGTTACAACCAACACAAACTGCTATGTCTATGAAAAAGGGGTCTTTGTTTCCAACAAATATCCGGTTCTCAATTTCACAACTAACGAAGTGCTTACTATTAATGGCAAGATTGTTAATGACGAGGATTTGATAGCAAGGGGCTATAGCCGGTTCGACACACAGTTTTCTAAAGGGAAACCTTACTGTGGAGCTTGGAGAAATTACCCATTTATTGTAAAAAAGAACGGAAAATATGGCATAATTGATCGTTTCGGTAACGAATTGCATCCATGCATTTCCGAGACCTACCATTTTAACTACCACTTGGGATTGACATTTGAAGCCAACACATTCACTTTATTAAATGATGGATATGAAAAAAATTATCCGCTATGGTGCGATGTATATAAAAACGGGACGAAGGTCCTTGAAAAGATTTCTTCCAACCGTACATTCAAAGGTCTCAACTTCATCAAAACAGACGGCACAACGCAAGACCAATACGACTATTGGAAAAACAGCTTTGAAATTGAACTGCCCCCAACTGTAAAGGAAACGTTTATGTTCGACAAGAATGGCAAACGCATTGAAAAAGCCCCCTTTGGCAAAAATTTCTTGACGCTCAACAGCGAGGGGGAACTCATCTTGGTGAAAAAAGATGGTTCTCCTGTCTTTAAGGATAAATTCACTGTCCTTAAACCGGTTGGACCATATTATGTATTAGAGTTTTACAACGATGTGCGGCCTCGACTGTTGAATGAGAATGGTGATACTGTAATGGTGGCTAACTTGAAGATTGCACGTTACGTCGACGATGGCACCATTTCGTTTAACGACTTGAGAAAGTACTCAAACATTGAGACGGTAGATTTCCCTTATATCAAGAACCAGTCAAAACAAGACAAGCTGGCAACTCTCGAATTCCACGCCGGAAGAATGCCAGTCAAACCCCAAACATATGACAGGAGCTACTTCTCTGAAGGTCTTATCAATGTGAAAATTGACGGAGTGTGGTGTTACATGAACAACCAAGGCAAGGGGTTGCCCAAGAAGCACTAGTGTAAACAACTACCATTTGGCATATAAACCCCATTAAAAACTCATTGGGTGTGATTTTGGATGAAAATCAAACCATAGAACGTGGGTACGACAACGAGAACAACGAACACGTTGACTAAACCGCATCTTTACAAAGGATATTCAAAAAAGTGTCAGGGCTAAACCTTGGCACTTTTTTGTTATATACTTACCCAGCATTTCCTTTAATTTGGACACTGACGGAAGAATTCCTAATTTTGTAGGATAATTAAGGAGATTGAAAAAGACATGACGAGCAATAGAGGATTTAAGATTGATGACAATATCGATGCGGACAGCTTTGTGCCGGTTAGTGTCTTGGAAGAAATTCAGAGGGTACAGAACCTAGAGGATGCTAAGGCTATGGAAAAAGAACAGATTGCAGAAACCGACGCCAACACTAAACCCGGTTTAGGGAATGACAATCTAGACGATTTTGACTTGACCGAAATAAAGCCCGTTAGCCTTGCCGACGTACTTCGAAACACAAAGAAATAAGGCACACATAAAAATAACCTACTATCTTTTGCAAGCCATTACCCCATTAATGGCTAACTTTGTGCTATGGCTAAAGAACTGCAACTTACCGATTTTTTACCCACCACCAAGAAGGAACTGGAAATTAGGGGTTGGGACGAAGTAGACGTCATCTTGTTTTCGGGCGACGCCTATGTCGACCATCCTTCGTTTGCCGGTGCCGCTGTGGGGCGCATACTAGAAAGCTGTGGGTTAAGGGTGGCAATAGTGCCACAACCCAACTGGCGAGACGACCTTCGTGACTTTAAGAAACTGGGCCGCCCACGCCTTTTCTTTGCCATTTCGGCCGGGTGCATGGACAGTATGGTCAACCACTACACTGCCAACCGACGCCTACGTAGCGACGACGCTTACTCGCCTAACGGCCAAGCCGGATTTCGACCAGACCGTGCGACCATTGTCTACACCAAGATCCTTAAGGAAATGTGGCCCGACGTACCTGTCGTTATTGGGGGCATTGAGGCTTCGCTTCGCCGCGTTACCCACTACGACTATTGGGACAACGAGCTGAAACCTTGCATACTAAAGGACTGCGGTGCCGACCTGCTGACCTACGGCATGGGCGAACTGCCGCTACGCGAAATAGTTAGGCAGGCAAAGGCTGGCGTGAAGGTGAGCGAAATGCACAACATTCCGCAAAGCGTGTACCTTGCCAACAACGACAGCATACCGGAATATGCCGATGCGCCTACCGTTGAACTTTACAGCCACA
Source organism: Paludibacteraceae bacterium (assembly GCA_024401645.1). Classification (GTDB taxonomy): domain Bacteria; phylum Bacteroidota; class Bacteroidia; order Bacteroidales; family Paludibacteraceae; genus Physcocola. The sequence goes on from JAKSKR010000026.1 coordinate 34,374, forward strand.
CCGAATGCCTAAAAGACAAGCTATGCCAAGCCAAGAACTTTAAGGTGGTTGAAGAAGAAAGCAACAAGGTGCATGCCAACCGCTTGCTGCAACGCCTAGACGACCAGCAGACGGTGGTCATCAATCCGCCTTACCCGCCAATGAGTACCGCCGACCTAGATGCCACCTACGAGTTGCCATTTACCCGCCAACCCCACCCAAAATATAAGGGTAAGACCATACCCGCTTACGAAATGATCAAATTCTCGGTGAACATTCACCGCGGCTGCTTCGGTGGTTGCTCGTTCTGCACCATATCGGCTCACCAAGGCAAGCAGATTGTTTCGCGTAGTAAGGAATCCATCATTCGTGAAGTGAAAAAGGTGATGGAGTTGCCCGACTTTAAGGGCTATCTTAGCGACCTTGGCGGACCAAGTGCCGACATGTATCAGCTGCACGGCAAAGACCAAACCATCTGTGCCAAGTGCAAGCGCTACTCGTGCATACACCCCAACGTGTGCAAGAACCTCTGCACCGACTTGGGCCCACTACTCGACCTCTACAAGGCAGTAGACTCACTACCAGGCATAAAGAAATCGTTTATTGGTAGCGGCATACGTTACGACCTCCTGTTGCACCAAGATGCCGACCCAAAGGTCAACGAAACACACCAGCGCTATATGGAAGAGCTGATTGCCCACCATGTGAGCGGCCGACTGAAAGTTGCCCCCGAACACACCAGCGACGCCGTGCTTAACATGATGCGCAAGCCTTCCTTCAAACTGTTCTACGAGTTCAAGAAGGTATTTGACCGTGTGAACGACAAGTATGGGCTGAAGCAGCAACTTATTCCCTACTTCATTTCGAGCCACCCAGGCTGCAAGGCTGAAAACATGGCAGAACTGGCTTGCGAAACCCACCGACTGAACTTCCAGCTGGAACAGGTGCAAGACTTTACGCCTACACCGTTGACACTTTCGACCGAGATATACTACACCGGCATTCACCCTTACACGCTTGAACCGGTATTTACGGCACACGACAAGGACGAGAAATTGGCACAACGCCAATTCTTCTTCTGGTACAAACCAGAATTCCGCAACCAGATTATGCGTGAGCTGCAACGCATGAATCGCCCCGACCTAGTTCAGCAACTCTTCTCGGGCAAGGTTTCGGCATACAGTTCATTCGAACGCAACGGCCACAGCACCGGTTACAAACCCGGCGGCAACCGCGAGCAAGGCGGCAGTGCGCCACAACGCAACCGCGACGGACGCAACGACAGAAACGGACGTAACAACGATTTTGGCGGTAGAAACAGCAGGAACGACAACCGCGACAGCCGCAGCCATGGCTACGACAATCAACGCAACGACCAACGCAACAATGGCGGACGCAACTTCCGTGAAGACCACGGCAGGGGCAATAACCAAAGGGGAGGACGCAGGAGATGAACATAGAGGAAATTCGCGACTATTGCCTGTCGCTACCCGAAACAAACGAGAGTTTCCCGTTCGACGAAACCACACTCGTCTTCAAGGTAAAAGGGAAAATGTTTGCCATGACCGACCTTGAACATACCGAATGGTTGAGTGTGAAATGCGAGCCCGAATATGCACAAGAGTTGAGGGCCAAGTACACAGAAATAGAAGGTGCCTACCACATGAACAAGAAATACTGGAACCAGATAAACGTGCAAGGTAGCCTAAACACCAACTTCGTTGAAAAACTCATTAACCACTCTTATAACGAGGTGGTGAAGAAGATGCCGAAGAAAGAACGTGAAAACCTACCCTTTCTAGACGAAAGCGAATAAACAGCTTCTTACAGAGTTACCAATGTGGCTTAAATATAAAAAAGTGCTTATAATCCGCGGAATCTCGCAAAAATTGGCACATTCCGCGGAATATAAGCACTTTTTCTGGCTATAATCCGCGGAAAGTAAAAAAATTAGTTAAACAAGTCTTCGAGACAAATCTCTTGTTGCAGTTTTCCCCAATAACACCCTTCATGCGCAACACCATTACTGGTAACCAAAGTAAGGTGCACAGCACGACGGGTTTTAGTAAGCTGCCGGAATATGGATTGCTTGGTCTGCAACGATTCTATTAATTCTTTTGTCACCCGATATTTTCCCATTGAGAATTTCATTTCGCACAGATTAATCACATTATCGCTACGATTGATTATAAGGTCTATTTGCACACCTTTGTGTACATCAGTAGCTTTTGCTGACCACGAACACACTTCTGCAGAAATTCCGGAAATACCCAAAGCTTTCTTAATCTGTTGCACATGCAAAAGACAAAGCCGTTCGAAGGCAAGCCCCATCCAAGTAGAGACCTCATTCGTTGAAAATTTATTTGACCAATAATTCGGGTCGTGAACCGATTTGTTTGCAATAAATTGGAAGTAAAACAACGTAAAGTTATCGATAAGTTGGAATAGCGTTCCCTTTGTTTTCTTCCCAAACGAGACATAAGAACGAATGAAACCACACAATTCAAGATCATCGAGTACACGAGAAAGTTCGCCACTATCAGACATTTTTGTTTGGAGAATAATCTCGTCACGTGTCATTCCCACTTTTTTTGTTCCTAAAGCAGTAACAACCGCCATGTAAGGTGCCGGATTCTTAAAAAGGGATTTATATAGAGCATCGAACTCGTTTTTTAATTTAGCATCGTCAGAAAAGAATAACCGGTCGATATTTTGCGAGAGACTCAAGGAATGGTCAAGATAATTCCAATAATAAGGAATGCCGCCTAACACCATATAGCCAATTGCCACATCAAGGCGTTCCATTTCCAAACCACTCATCTTTGCATATTGCTCACACTCTTGCAAACAAAACGGCTGAAGGAATATGCGTTCTGTCACACGTCCATATAATCCGCCATGGTTGTGTAATATGTTTTTCGAAATCCACGACGTTGCACTTCCACAAACCACCAGAACCACATCTTTCTCCTTGCGAGAAGTAATCCAAGCATTCCAAAAATGCTCTAAAGCAGAAACCAGTCCCGACCTTGGTGTATCCATCCATGGCAATTCATCAATAAATATCACTTTTTTCCCAGCAGGAAAAAGGCTGATTAGTTCGCTTAACATCTGAAAAGCTTCGAACCAGTCTTTAGGCAAGCGGCATTTAGCAAGTCCTGCATTACGCAACGAATCGCGGAAGGTAGACAACTGCTGTTTTGTATTGCCATTCGCAACACCTGTATGTTGAAACGCAAAATTATAATTATACGATTCTCTGATAAGGAAAGTCTTTCCCACTCTACGACGACCATAAACCACACAAAATTGGGGTTCCTCCTTTTCAAGTAGATCCACCAAGGTCTGTTTCTCCGTTTTCCTTCCTATAAGCATATACATTTCTTTTATACAAAAATAGCAAAAAAGTGCTTATAATCCGCGGAATCTTGCAAAAATTAGCACATTCCGCGGAATATAAGCACTTTTTCCGGCTATAATCCGCGGAAAGTAGTATTTTGTTACCAACGAATTATGAAGGTGGAAGTAGGCAGAAAAAAGGAAAACCCAAGTAGCAGAACGGTTAGCTACTTGGGCTTTTGCTTATGGTTGTTGGGCACACATGCCCAGTTGCTTACTTACAAGTTTCAACGTCTTTTGCAACGAAGACTTTAGCCGAGCATGTTGCAGACCTAGGTCCACAAGTGGCCTTATAGGTTATGTAAGAATAGCCCAAAGGCAAATCGGCCTTAACCTTACCGCCTTCAACAACAGCACCTGTTGCAGCCGTAATGTCGTTGCCATTGTATTCCTTATCGGTTATTCTGATAACCCAATCGACAGAAGAGCACGCATTGCCATTCAAATTCAATTCAGGCATATTGAACACAGACACATCGCCATCGCGACGTGTTACGCCCACATCGGAACAATTGATTTCAATAGGCGCCTCGTCTATCACCTTAATGACTTGAGGGCAGGTATAGTTCTGATAAGAAGTGTTGGCGTAAACCTTCCACTTAACTGAAGCTACGAGTCCTACAGGATAATCGGCAGGAAGCGAGCCTTCGTCGAGGACTAGTTTGAACGACTTGTCGGCACAATCGGTAAAATCAATAGGCAACTGTTCATTCAACTTTGCCTTCACGCCCTCCTTATCGACCCCCATGGAGAATTCCATCTCTCCCAGTCGGGAGATAGGACAAGCCTTTGATCCATCGACCTTAAACTTGTAGTTACAAGAAGCCGAATAGTTGGTAGGAGCACCCAAACTGAAGGTATAGTTGATGAAATCGTTCGCCGTACCCTTGTCAAACACAGGATTAGCAATAACGGCATTGTTTTGCTTATAAGTCAGACTATAGTTCACATTGCAGTTATCGCCTATAGTTGGCAAGTAAACCCTGCGTGCCTTCAATTGCTCAATAACATCGTTGCCCGTAACCTTGCACTTTGTTTCATCGCTCATATAGACAGGCAATTCCGAGGTATTTCCGTTTGCGCCAAACATGCCACCATCAAAATTTTGGCACTTTATTAAAAATCTATAACCAGCACAGAACTGCAAATTGCCATCGGCCCTAACAAAGGACCATCCGAAATAGTTATTGTCGCCTACCGTCAGATTGGTTTCTGGGGTTGCTGGGAATTTATTGTTAGCATCTACGTTTGCAGTTGGACGATACCACCACGACACACAATCGCTTTGTTCAGGAACATCTACCCCATTACCACGCAGAATATCTACAAGTTCGCCAACCGTATAACCGCAGCTGTTATCTTTCAAACGCAAATTGTCGGTATTAATCGGTTTTTTAGGGTTGGTAGGGCACGTATATTTTGCTTGGAACTGAATATCGCAATAGGCGGGGTTACCATCGGCCTTAATATAAGACCAACCTATTCTATTTCCGTCACCAATTTTTATAGGTGTTGAGCCATCAGCAATTTGAGCCGACCCACCAATGGCAGCAGTTGGATGGTATAGCCATTTAACACATGAACTCTCATCTGGGAAATCTATACCATTTTCGCGTACCAAATTTACGGCATCAGAGAAATCCATTCCGCTACATGGATCGTTCAAATAGTGGATGAAAATACGGTCGTTTCTAGCTGGGTTTACAGGACAAGGATATGTTACCGTAACAGGCAGATAACAATACCCATTGCTACCATCGGCTTTCAAATATGAAAATCCCAGACGAACCAAACCTGGAAGAAGGTTCAAATTCGATTCTACAGGCAATGCAGTTGCTGCATTGGAAATATTAGCACTCGGATTGTATGCCCATTTTAGGCAATCGCCTTCATTAGGGAAAATAACACCATTTCCGCGCAAAAGTTCAACAACATCGGCATACGGAATACCGACGCAAGGGTCAGCCACCTCAATCTTATCGGTATTGTTTGGCGACTTTGGATTGGTAGGACACGCATATTTCACCTTTATCTGGTATTTACAATAAGCCTTTGTTCCATCGGCCTTAATGTATGACCAACCCACACGGTTATTATCGCCCTGGAGGAGTCGGATATTACCATCGGCAGGCAAGGCTGTTGCAGCATTTGTTATATCGGCATTCGGATTGTACACCCATTTAAAGCAATCGTTCTCGTCGGGGTATGGTACGCCATTTTCGCGCAAATTTGCTATAACGTGAGAATAAGAAACACCCTCACAAGGATCGGAAATAACAAGATTATCGGTGTTGTTTGGCGTTTTAGAATTGGTAGGGCACGCATATTTCACCTTTATCTGGTATTTACAATAGGCCTTTGTTCCATCGGCCTTAATGTATGACCAACCCACACGGTTATTATCGCCCT
>JAKSKR010000027.1 GCA_024401645.1 Paludibacteraceae bacterium
GAGCATCTGCCTTACAAGCAGAGGGTCCTAGGTTCGAATCCTAGTGGACCCACGAAAATTCAAAACAAATCTCAATCGAGAGGGTTCATAGCTCAGTTGGTTCAGAGCATCTGCCTTACAAGCAGAGGGTCCTAGGTTCGAATCCTAGTGGACCCACTCTCAAAACAAACCGCTGCTTTCTTCACCGAAAGCGGCGGTTTTCTTTTTCTCTCTTTCCCACCCGATATGGAACAACATCCGCTTACGCCATTCCTCCCCTCAAATGCCAAGCTGCTCATGTTGGGTAGCTTTCCGCCATCGCAAAAGCGTTGGTCCATGAATTTCTACTATCCTAATTGGATGAACGACATGTGGCGCATTGTGGGCTCCCTGTTCTTCGGCAATAAGGACTATTTCTGCATAACAGAGGAAAAGCGCTTTAACAAGGATTTACTGGTTGACTTCCTAACCGAAAAGGGCATTGCGTTGAGCGATACGGCACAGGCTGTTACACGTTTGAAAGGCACTGCAGCCGATGCCGATTTGCGCATTGACCAACCTATGGATATTCCATCTTTCCTTCGCCAGTTGCCGTTGTGCAACACCATTGCCACAACAGGAGGCAAGGCTGGCGACGAGTTGGCGGCTATGTTCGGCGTGGAAACTCCCAAGGTGGGGGAGTGCACGACGTTCAATTTCGAAGGTCGTACTATCACTTTCTACCGCATGCCAAGCTCTTCGCGTGCCTATCCGCTTGCCCTCGACAAGAAGGCTGCTGCCTATAAGGTGCTGTTTGATGCGGTGGGGTTGCTTTAAAAAGATCTAAATGTTTGACTCATAGATCTAACATGATCTAATTTGTTTGTGCGTTTCGGCTAGATCTTCGAACTTTCGGAAACCAAAACATTTCTGAAAATGGATAAAGAATCTCTAACAACTGCCGAACTTATAGCTTTTCTTAAAGAAAATCCTTATATGGAAATTGAGTGCCGATTGCTTCTTGGCCACAAACTGGGTGCTACCCATTATTGGTATTGGGACCCCAAGGCGCAATGCCTTATGCACACACGCGATTGGCCCTTTATTCCAATTTCTGAACACGATGCCGTGGCTTCATATGAAGGGTGTTGGTGGCGGATTGACCAAATATAGAGCTTTGGCTTTCTGTGTTACTTATATGAGGACTGGCTCGTAATTGTCAGTATCTTGTTGATAGATTGTTTAAGTTTAAATGCTAAAGATTTATACCTAGGTATCTTTATAAGTCCTATCTTTGCAATGTATTTAGAAGTGTAAAATATGGAAACCGTAAAAGCAAGTCGCTCACCGCGCAAACCAAGAAAGAATGAAACAACCGCTAACACCCCGGTGCTTAGCGAATATGGTAAAATGCCGCCTCACGACATTAAGTTTGAGGAGGCTGTTCTTGGTGCCTTGCTGATTGATACCGGTGCCTTTGCACGTGTGTGCGACACGTTGAAACCCGAGTGCTTTTACGTTCAGAAGAACCGTTATGTGTACGAGGCTATTGCTAGCTTGGCTGCTAAACAGGAACCGATTGATATGCTGACGGTAACTGAAGAGTTGAGGTCTGACGGACACCTGGAAGATGTGGGCGGCGACTATTATGTGGTCAGCCTCTCAATGAAGGTGAATTCGTCGGCTAACGTGGGTTACCATGCTTCTATCCTTGCCAATAAGCACCTGGCTCGTGAACTCATTCATTTTGCAACCGAAATTGAAAGTAAGGCCTACGATGCCGAATCGGACATCGATGCACTTATGCAACAAGCCGAAGGTAAGCTGTTCGAAATTTCTCAACGCAACATGAAGCGCGATTACCAACAGATTGACCCCCTCATTTCGCAAGCCATACACAACGTGGAAGAAGCGAGCAAGAAGGAGGGTATGAGTGGTGTGCCTACTGGCTTTAATGACCTTGACAAGATTACCAGCGGATGGCAGAGAAGCGACCTTATTATTATTGCCGCACGTCCGGCCATGGGTAAAACTGCGTTCGTGCTTTCTATGGCAAAGAATATGGCCGACATGGGTAATGCGGTTGCCTTGTTTTCGCTTGAAATGTCGAGCTTGCAGCTGGTGAACCGTCTGTTGGTAAATGCAACCGAATTGCCCGGTGAAAAGATTAAGACCGGTAAGCTGGAACAATATGAATGGGAACAGCTGAACCAAAGGGCACGCTCGCTTTACGACAAGCCAATCTATCTCGACGATACTCCTTCCCTTTCCGTCTTCGAATTTAATACCAAGGCGCGTCGTTTGGTGAAGGACCACAATGTTCGCTGCATCATCATCGACTACCTGCAGCTGATGAACGCCAGCGGTATGAACTACGGTAGCCGTGAACAGGAAGTCTCAATGATTTCTCGTTCGTTGAAACAGATGGCCAAGGAGTTGAACATTCCTATTATTGCCTTGTCACAGCTGAACCGAGGTGTTGAAGGACGTTCTGGCGACGATAAGCGACCACAGTTGGCCGACCTCCGTGAATCGGGTGCCATTGAGCAAGACGCCGATATGGTTCTCTTCATTCACCGACCAGAGTACTATAAGATTACGCAAGACGCCCAAGGTAACTCGTTGGTGGGCTTGGCCGAAATCATCATTGCTAAACACCGTAACGGTGCTACCGATACGGTACGCCTACGCTTCAAGAGCGAGTTGGCAAAGTTCATGAATATCTCCGACGACTTGTCGGGCACTATAGAAAGCGAATCGCGCATGAATGGCGATTTCGTTTCCGACTCTGCTGGCGAGTTGCCTGCTCCGCCTCCTATTGATGCGCCTGCCGATCCGTTAGCGGGTGTGGGCACTTCTTTGCCGTTCTAAATCTTTTTTCTGTTTTGGTGTTTGCGTGTTTTGCGAAGATTGTTATCTTTACTGAAAAGGAGATTCAATTATGGCAAAATACACTTATAGCGTTATTGTAAACGATGTAGATTCGGACAACAAGCCATTCCGTTATACCTATAGTAAAATGGAAATGCTGGTGCTTGTGGCAAAAGACAGCTTCATCGTCATGTATGAGACTAATACGGAGAAAACACCTGACCAAATTTGGATGTCTCGAGAGGTGGAAGATGGTGTTAGAAAGGCACTACTGGCACAACTCATTTTCTTCGGTCATAACTGTGAATTCAAAAAAGTACTGATAAAGGAAGCTAATTCTGATGAATATAAGATAATTGACGAACCACGTGTCTACAACCTTATACCGAGTGATGTCTATGTCGATTTGAGCCCACTCCGCGACAACATGTTTGTTACCGAATACCTTATGAAAAGGGTAAAGAGCAAGTACGAGTCGGGTATTGCGGCTCTTTTCTCTTACATATATGCAAAGAGTAAAAAATGTGAAGAAGACAAGTTCACTTACTTCTGGCGGTCGTTTAACGGTATTTATTCTAGCGTGGCGAAGGAGTCGGTGGTAGATGGCTCTTTTGATAAGGCAAAGGTGAAAAAGGAAAACGAAGTGCTGAAAAACTGGTTGCGAAACCGCGAAACCCAGAATTTTATGGTGGCAAGCTTGTTCAATAAGGCTTATGCCGTAAACAACGATTATACGATTGCGGAAAAGAAAATCAAGCATTTTTTCTATACGGTTCGCGACAAGGCAGCCAAGGCAAATTGGACAAAAGACGATATTCGCAATGCCTTGAATGCCCGTGGCAACAAAAACGTAAACCTTGCGAATGTTCTTGGTCTGCAAAATTATGTCTACTCGGTGAATCCGGATATGATGGTTGTTGAGATTGAAGGACAACCAAAAATTTCAAAGAGTTCGCTTTATGGCTACCTGATGACGGAATTGGCTTACCAGATAAGGTGCAGCTATTTTCATGCCGCTAAACCAATCCTTTTGCACACAACCTTGTCTGATCCCGAATTTCGTGGGCTGCAGTTGGCAAATGCCTTGCTGGAACACTACCTCGACGAAAACATCAAGGATGAGGTGATGGAAAAGATTAAACTAGAGAAAATGTTGGAGGAGAGACAAAAATAAAAATAGTAAGGGCTGGCAATTTGTGTTGCCAGCCCTTCTTGTATCTTTCCCTTTAGCCTTATTTCTTCTTCTTTTTCTTTTTAGAACTTTGCTGTGGCTTGGCTTGTTGCTTTGCTTGCGGATTTGTAGCATCTAAAACCGCTTGCGCATCGATGAGTTTCAACTCGCCATCTTTAATGTTAATCTTTTGGCCGCTGAGCTCGTAAAGGTCGTCGAAAATCTTGTTGTCGGTAACAGTGTCCTTGTTGAAGAGGACGTAACAACGCTTCATTTGGTTGGCAATCATACCAATCAGTTTGTGGCGTGCGTTCTCGTCTTCGGTAGCAATGGCCTCGTTAATGGCGGTAACAATGTTGTTGCCATAGTGACGATACCTTGGCTTGTTTAGGCGATATTCTACCTTGCCACACGAATCTTTTAGGTTGCTTAACTTTTTAGGCACATAGCCGTTAGGGTAGTCTATGTCGAGCTTGTAACCCGAAATGCAGTAGAGGTGATCCCATAGGGTGTTTTGGCTGTAACCCATTTGACGGACACGATCCATGGTCTTAATGATGGACATGGCGCAAGCCGTACGTTCTGCACGGTCTTCTATTTCCATGCAGTGGTCTACCATCTGCTTAATGTTTCTGCCATAGCCGCGCAGTTCTACCGGTTCGTTGCTGGTGTTGTAGTCAGGCAATAAACCGTCTCTAATCTCCTCTAGCGTGTTATGTGATATGTTTGAGTGAGTCATGTTTTCTTTCTTTTAAGACAACTTTAGTTGCTGTGAAATTTCAGAACAGGCATCATTACGCCTAGTGTGAACGAAAAATATTGATTGTTTGAACGCTGGAATACGGCGTAACGGTCGTGCTCGAAAATGTCGGCCAATCCGTAGTGCCAACGGGCTTCGGCTAGTACACTCAACTTGTTGAGGTGAAATTCGTAGCCGGCACCAACGCAAAGTCCGTAATCGACTTTTTTTTCCTTAATGGTGTGTTCTATGCGCGGATCGTTGGCATTGTTTGTGATTAGTGCGTTCAGTTGTTCTTCGGTAAGCGAGAATTTCTTGTCGTCGGTGCCAAGTTTTGTGGCCAACTTCGGACCAAAGTTGAAGAATAGGCGATTCTTCTCGCCAAAGTAGATGTGTGCCAGAAGCGGAATGGTTATATAGTCTATCTCGCGTTCAATTTCGGCACCCTGAAACTGTATGCCATTTATGGTCGTGGGGTCGTTCCACTTTTCGTACCAACCGCTTTGCTGGTAATTCACTTCCAGCTGCAAGCCAAAGTGCTTCTGGGCTATAAAGCGAGCCGATGCTCCCATAACGGCACCTTTGCGGTAGCCAAGGTCACCAAGGTTATTGGCGTAGGTAATGTCGTTGTGCATGAACCTTACTTGCGAAAGGTTCAGGCCCCCCTGGACACCTACACTTATTTCCTCTTCAAACTTGCTGCGGGTTTGTGCGTTGGTTGCGGTTGCAAGTGCGAATAAGGCCAGCAGACTTATGGCGATTTTCTTAATCATTCTCTGTGTTACTGTTATTTGTTCAGAATAATGTGACCTTCGGTTCCGTTGTTCCTCGAAATTGAAAGGCTGCTGTTGTAGAAACCGCCATCTTCGCTGTAGCGCTTGAACTGGAAGTCGCATTGTATGGTAGGAACCATCATGTTGTTGAGCCCCGATGTGAAGTTCTTACCGTATGAGGCAACTGCACTGCCGAAGTAGAGCATGATGTCGTAGCCTAGGGCTCCATACATTGGTTGGGTGTTGCCTGGCTCTTGACCAAAGTACTTGCGGAAGTTGCCAATGAATTCCTTACATGGTCCGCTTGCAAAGTTCATGTCGAAAACCGAACACATGTAGGTTTCGGCAACGAACAGGTCTTTCGAGATGGTCTGATACTTTGCCCAGTCGGTGTAACCGAATATCTTGGCGTTAATCTTGTTGACGAGCAGAACGTTGATGGAAGGAATGAGCTGGGTGAGCGCCACTTGGTCGGTACTAGTGGTTAAGATGATGTTCTCGCCATCTTCCTTCATCAGGTCTTTCAGTTCAATTGCAGGCTTGAAGTCTACTTCCTTAACATTGGTTCCTACCTGACGTAGGCGTGCTGCTATTGAGTCTACAATTTCCTTCTTGTCGTTTTTCTTTTCGTCTTCAAACTTCACCATTACCACGTTCTTGTCCTTGAACTCGTTGACGAGGAAGTCTGCACTTTCTTGTGCAAGGCGCGATTTTGGTGCGTTAATTAGGAAGAAGTTAGGGTTGCTCTTCATTTCTTCGGTTCGTGAAGAGAATGGAACAATAACCTTAATGTTGTTCTCTAGTGCAAAATTGCTGATAGGTTGGAACTGTGCCTTGTAGGCTGGGCCAATAATCAAGTCCATGGTCTTCATTACGTCGTTGGCAAGCAACTTCTTAATGTCGGCCTCGGTCTTGCCCGAGTTGTAGGCGTAAACGTTAACCCAGACGTTGTTTTCCTTCAACTTCTTAATGGCGAGCAGTGCACCTTGGTAGAACTCGAGGAACTTGTCGGTATTGTTGTCAATGGCACCATCGTTAGCGCTGAATGGCAGAATGATGGCGACGTTGACCTTGTTGTTGCCCTGGGTGCTGATGAACAAACTGCTGTTCCATGCACTCTTGTTGCCGGTTGACCTTGGTATGAAAATGATTTTTCCGGCCTTCAAACCTTCCTTGGCTTCGGGGTTGAGGTCGTAAATCTCCCGGTCGGTAACCCTATATGTCTGGCAAATGCTGAACATGGTCTCGCCCGGAAGTATGGTGTGGGCAATGTTCGAATTCTTTTCGGTGGCAGGCGCGTTCTGGCGATAGATGCTGGCAACACCAGTCTTTTCTTTCTCTTTCGCACTTTGCGGAATGGCAAGGAACTGGCCTTCCTTAATGCCGTTCTTTACCGAGTTGTTGGCGGTAACCGCGCTTTGGCTAACACCTAGCTTCTTGCTGATGCTGAATACAGTCTCGTCTTTCTCTACCTTGTAGATTTCGAAATTCTTGTCGGAATTCTTGTTGGCAATGTAGCGGCTGGTAGATGGCATGATGAGTGGCTTGCCGGCCTTAATGCCGTCTTTCTTCACGCCAGGATTCAGTGCTTCAATCTCGCTAGTGGTTACGTTGTAGGTGTTGGCTATGCTGAAAAGGGTTTCGCCCTTCTTAACCACGTGTGCGGTGTTGCCGCTTTCGTCCTTGCTCTTTGCAATTGCCTTTGTGTCTGGCAATACGATGTACTCACCTTCTATGATGGTTCTTTTCTTTAACGATGGATTCAGCAATTCTGCATCGGCAACCGAACAACCCTGACGCTTACAGATGGCGTAAAGGGTTTCGCCCTTCTTAACCTTGTATTTGCAGATGCCGTTCTTTGCACCTTCGGTTTCGTTGCCCTGCTTGCTGGCCTTTTTCTTGTTGTTGGCAGTGGTCACGCTGGCAGCTGGGGTGCTGGCTGGTGTAGACTCTTTTGCAGTGGTGGTCTCCTTTTTTAGGGGTGCAGCCGGTGTGGCGTTCTTTGAGTTGCTGTTCTGGTAAACCTTTAGGGTGTAGCCACTTTTAAGCCCGTTCTTCAAAGCACTTTCGTTGCGTGCCTTAAGGTCGCCAATAGATGTGTTGTACTTCTTGGCAATTGAAGTCAATGTTTCGCCCGACTTAACTTCGTGCTCCAACAAGCGGCGGGTGCCGTCGCCTGCCAATTTCTCGGTTGTGCTAGCCGATGCCAAGACCTTGGCTTCGGAACTGGCATTGCCTGCAGGAACGTATATCTTGCTGTCGCTTTTCAACCCGTTCTTTAGCGAAGGATTCACCTTTTCGAGTTCGGCAACCGTTGTGTTCTGCGACTTGCAGATGCCGAAAAGGGTCTCGCCCTTCTTCACGGTATAGAGTCTGTAAGTCTTGCCGTTTATTTCTTTTGTGGCTTCTGCTGCGTTGGCCATCCACTGGAATAGGCCCATTGCAAACGTCAAAAGCACCAATTTTATAGTATTCGTCTTCATCGAAAATCTTTCCTAATGGTTTCGGGTACACATTACCCCATTTTTGCAAATTTACGAAATATCCACATCTTAAACCTTGTTTTCTGCAAAAAGTAAAGCGCAAGATTGTATAAAAATTAAGAAGCTGTTTAAAAATGAAAACCCCAAAGACGGTTTTCCGTCCTTGGGGCTATCTGTGATTGGTTTGTGATTTCAGAACAGCTTCTTACTGTGGTGCATTGTCGTAAACCGACTGCAAGGTGTAGTTCGGATCGTCGTTGTAGAAGCCATCTACCATAGCGTCGATGATTTCCTTACCGTTGTTGATGTACTCGCCTGTTCCGTGGTCAATCAAGCCCGACTGCTCTGCTCCGGTGCCTTTGCCGCCATTGTCCCAGAAGAAGAGTGGAAGATCGTAGTCGCTGGCTGCCTTGCAGACGTATTCGAGGTAATATTTGCGGAAAGCCTCTGCACGGTCTGTGCTGCGGTGAACGTTGCCAAATTCGCCAAGGTAAACCGGAATGTTGTTGTCCATAAACTTGGTTTTCAACCTCGAGAATATGTTGGTGACGTTGTCTTCGTTGCCCCAGTTCTCTTTGTTTACACCGGTGTGTCCCCATTCGGTCTTCTCGTTGTTGAGGGTGTAGGTGTAGGGGTCGTAAAAGTGAACGGCTACCAATAGGCGGTTGTCTACAACGTCGTTTGGCACCTTAATCTCGTTAATGGTGTGGTCTACATTGGTGTCGTAGCCAGGGCAGCCCAAGTAACGGTAGGTGTTCTCGCCGCCAACCGAACGCACTGCATCGACGAAGGTCTGCAACCATTCGTTCATAACGCGGTATTGTGCGCCGCCGTCGGTAAGGTTTTGTCCCCAGCCCCAGCCGCCATCGTGAATCTCGTTCATGCCTTCGAAGATGAGGTAGTCGCCTTCGCGCTTAAAGCGGGTGGCAATCTGTTTCCACATTGCCGAAAGCTGGTTCTTCACCTCGGTGTTCTTATTCTCGTTTTTCGAAGATTCTAGCACGTTTAGCCAGTACTGGCTGTTGGCACCGTCGTGGTGGATGTTGATGATGACTTTCAGACCGGCATCTCTGGCGTAACCCACCACTTTTGCCACGTATTCCATGTAAGAATCTTCAATCTTATAGTCAGGAGCTGCACCAATGTGTCCCAGCCAGGTGATTGGGATGCGGACTGCCGAGAAACCGGCATTCTTTACGCCAATGAATGTGTTGGCTGTAGATGCGGGGTTGCCCCATGCGGTTTCGCTTGCGTTGCCGTAGTTGTGGGCGTCGAGGTTGTTGCCGAGGTTCCAACCCAGGCCAATGCTGTGCGCTATGGTGTGGACCGAAGTGCCGTCGATGGCATGGTGCTTGGTAAACTTTATGTTCTGGGCGTTCCCTTCGAAAAGGGTAGTGCCGCCTTCGTCGTCGGTAATGGTGAAGGTGTTGTCTTTCCCGAAGGTGATGTCTTTTATAGCCGAAGTCTGGTAGGTTTTCACTTCTCCGTTCTTCAACGTCACTTCAACAAGGTTCTGTGCATTAACGGCCATAGTAGCCATTGTGAAAGCTGCGAGTAAAGTTCTTTTCATAAGCATTAATGTCTACTAGGTTATTTCTTGATGAATTTAATGATTTGGTTGCCTACCTTTATTAGGTATGGAGCTGGCTCTAGGAAGCTGGCTGCAATGTTAACCTCGTTGGCATTGGCTGTTGTGCTGAAAAGTACGCGGCCTTCTGTGTTGATGATTTGAACCTGGTCGCCTTCTTGCACGCCGGTTAAAACAATTCGGTCGTCAACAAGTGTGTTTAGCGAGAATAGGCCCGAAGTGGCTACGCCTGTAGATGTAAGGTCTGAAAAGTTGATTTCAACCTCTTCCATGTCTAGCTTGAAGCTGTTGCCGTCGGCATATTTAAGCAGCAGGTTGTCGCCAGCGAAGGTGATTTCTGCCACGTCGTTTCTTTCGGCAGGTGTGTTGTTTATGAGCACTTGTTTCTCGGCATTGGCTTGAAAGGCAAGTCCGCATGCAAATGCCATAGTTAGTAGTTTTTTGTGCATAAGTATTTAGATTTGTGGTTTATTGTAGTTGTGCAAATATAGAACTTCTTGATTGGTAATACCTGTAAAATTTCTCCAAGTTTTTGGATTTCTGTTTCATTCTTCGTTTTAGCAAGTTTGGCACTCTTTTTGTATCACCCTTAACAGAACAACATATTGTTAACTTAAAACAGTAAAGGTTATGAAAAAGATAATATTCTCACTGGCAGTTGCCTTGGCATCGGTGTTTAATGTTTGTGCGCAAGATGCACCGCAAGCTACTTACGTTGGCTATTCTGAACCTGTAGTCGAAATCAGAGGCTCATCTTGGTTGTTAGACTATACGTCGTTGGGTTGGTCGGTGGGGTCTTATAGCGACGCACCGGGCGAACGTTACAATTCTATAATGCTCTACAATTATAGTTCAAGCAACATTCAAATTCAGCCGGGTTCGAAGCTCATCTTAAAGGTCGATGGCAAGCCTATGGTGTTGACCACCGCGCGTGGCACCTACTACGACGGCAGCACCGTGTTTGCCGAGAGAAGGTATGTAAGTGCAATTGGCTGGGTCGACTACTATGCTAGCTCTGTCTTCTATGAACTTACACAAGAACAGGCCGACGCCATCAACACCTATGGCATAACCAAGTATCGCTACCAAATTGATGGTGACGTTATTGAGAGGGATAACATGAACAATGTTAAAATAGCAAAGAAAATGAAGAAATCTTATGATAAATTGACAGCAAAACAAGACAAAATAACGAAAAAGGTTAACGATTTGTCTGATTTCTAATTATTTTATGTTCGTTTGTTGCGATGGTTTTATTAATAAATGCTAAATTTGCGTTATAAAACATCTAAATCATTACAATTATGAACAGAGAAGAAATTGGCGCATTCGCAGGACCTATCTACGAAGCTTTGAAGGAAGGCAAGGCTCTTTCAGTTGCAGAACTTAAGAAAGCTACAGGCTTGTCTGCCGATCAGCTTAACATGGGTCTTGGTTGGTTATTCTGCGAAGACAAACTTTACTCAAAGGTTGAAGTTGTACGCAAGAAGGAAACTGAAGTTATTGGTTGGAAGTAATACTTTCACAACTTAATGAATAGTTAAAGGCGGTTGCTCTGGCAGCCGCCTTTTCTTTTCTTTTCCTAAAAATTAGAACCATTGTATCGTCCACTATTCTCTATTCCTTAAAAAATATCTATCTTTGAGTCATAAAACAGAATGAACAAACGTATGAAGAAAACTATACTTTTCGGTGCAGTTGTGGCTTTAGCGCTAAATGCATCTTGTGTATCACAAAAGAAGTTTCAGGCACAGCAACACCACGCCGACAGCTTGGCTTACGAGTTGAACCAGTGTAAGAAGGTCTCTGACGACTCTCACAACAACTTGAACAGCATTAATAGCTCTTTGAAGGCAAAGTTGGCCGAAATGGAAAAAGATACCGCTAGCCAAAGCTTGCGTATGCACCAACTGCAGTTGACTAACGAACAGCTCAGAAAAGACAATGCCGAACTTTACAGCAAGTTGCAAGGCTCAAGCAACGACACACAGGTAAAGGCTCTGTTGGGCGACTTGCAGAAGATTCAGGACAAGTTGCAGGCTCGTGAAGATTCTTTGCAGAAAACCGAAAAGGTCATCCGCGAAAAGGAAAAGAAGGTGAACGAGTTGAACTCGGTCATCGACAAGCAGAACGAATCGATGAGGGGACTTCGCCAACGTGTTGCCGATGCCTTGAAGGGCTATGTGGGCAAGGGTATGGCTGTTGAATACAAGAATGGCAAGGTTTATGTGTCAATGGATAACAGCTTGCTTTTCACTTCTGGTCATTGGGATGTTTCTGAAAAGGCCGATTCTGCATTGACTAAAGTTGCGGCTTTCTTGGCCGACAATAAGGATATTCAGGTTGTGATTGAAGGACATACCGACGATTTGGCTTATCGTGGTAACGGATACATTCTCGATAACTGGGACCTTTCGGCAAAGCGTGCTACTGCTATTGTGCGTAGCTTGCTTAAGAACGACAAGATTAATCCGGCTCGTGTTTCTGCTTCTGGCCGTGCCGAGTTTGTTCCGGTTGACGATTCAAAGACTGCTGCCGCACGTCAGAAAAACCGTCGTACCGAAATCATCCTCAGCCCTAACATGGACGAACTTTTGAATGTGATTAACGGTAAGTAATGGATTTCCGTACCGAAATTAAAGTACAGAAGGCGGATTTTGGCATTTCGTATGCCGACCGCCTTTTTTTTGTGGGCTCATGTTTCTCAACGAACATGGCAGAGCGTTTGTCGGCACTTAAGTTCCCATTGTCGGTTAATCCTACCGGGGTGCTCTACAATCCGGCTTCGGTGTGCCAGATGTTGCAACGCCTGCTCGATGGCGAGTTGCTGACGGCTGAAGATACGTTCGAAACCGATGGCGTTTGGAACAGCTTCCTGTTACACAGCTCATTCGCCTCGTTAAGCCAAAACGAATTGTTGGAGAAGGCTAATGCGGCATTGCAAAACGCTGCGGTGGCTCTGAAAGGGGCCAATTGTGTGTTCCTAACTTTCGGGACGGCTTGGGTTTACAAACTGAAGGCGACTGGTGGGGTAGTTGGCAATTGCCACAAGGTGCCGGCAAGCCAGTTTGAACGCGTACGCCTTTCTCCTGAAGATGTGGTCGCTGAATGTTTGCCCGTCTTTCAGCAATTAATTGAACAGCAGCCCAAAGTACACATCGTCCTCACCGTTAGTCCCATCCGTCATTGGAAGGACGGGGCACACGGCAACCAATTGAGCAAGGCAACCCTTTTGCTGGCTATCGACCAGTTGTGCCAACTCTTCCCCGATAATGTCTCTTATTTCCCTTCTTACGAAATACTGATGGACGACTTGCGCGACTACCGCTTTTATGCCGACGATATGTTGCACCCTTCGGCTATGGCTGTTGACTACATCTTCCAGAAGTTTTGCGAAACTTATGTCTCAACCGAAACCAGTGCTGCAATGAAGGAGATAGAGCAGGTTGTGGCGGCGGCGTGTCACCGTCCGTTCAATGCCGAAAGTTTTGGGTATAAGTTGTTTTGTGAACGCACCAAAACGAAAATAGATGAACTGAAGAAACGTTTCCCGCAACTCGATTTTACGAAAGAGGAAAATGCCTTTAATCAGGTATAAAAGTGCAATTCAAACATTTGAGTTATAACTGAAAAGGTTTCCTTTTGTAAACAGTAATTTTATTATGGAGTCAGAAAAATACATACTTGCTCAATCTAGGTCGAGCAATCCTTCTGGCAATTCCATGCGCATTATTTTCTGCTCATCGTCAATTTCAACAATGTAGTCATCGCTTGCGGGAATGATGATGTTGCCGCCGGTTGGGGTTTCAATGCTGAATAAGACGTTGGCGGTGCTGTCGTCTACGCCGTCAATCACGCCAATGGTTGTTCCGTCGGCTTCAATGGTATAGCCCACATAGAAATCGATGTCAATGTCACCTTCCTCGGCTTTCTTTTCCAGATAACCGTCGGGTAGTTGCTTGCGTTCAAGGTAGACGGTGCAGCCTGTCAGCTCGTTGGCTTGGGTGTCGTTGTCAATGCGTTTAAACTTCACGAAAGCTTCCTCGTCGTTCTTAAAACGGTATTCTTCCAAGAAGAAAGGTACTAGTAGGCCATCGGTCTCAACAATCAGGTAGTCGGCTTCAACCTCGTCCCAAGCATCGCTGGTGAAAACGAAGTTAAGTTCACCCTTAAGACCGTGCACTTTGGTTAGTCGGCCCATTTCAATCATGTCTTCAAGTTTCAGCATATAACCCGATTTGTATAGTTTTCTTCAAAGATAGTGAATTTTGTCGAAAACGTTTTATAGAATCATTCCTTTGGTCTGCATTTCCAAAGTGCCATTGGATGATTCTTAATTCTTTTCGTTATTTCGCTTTCTCCAAAAAGAAGTTCAGGATGGTATTCTCTTTTATTGAAATATGAAATGAATGCTTTTTCATCTTCAGAGAAAATAAGGAAATGTTTTAGAAAATCTAAAACTCTTTCCTTACAAGCCACATAATCGAATTTTTCGCTCTTTCGTAGCACCGGAATCAAGTGTGCTCTTACTTGGGCATACCCTAAAGTTTCTATGTGCTTAAAATCTTTTCGTTGAAGGCTAACCTCCTCTGCTTTACAGCTTGAACCCACTGCAATATAAAAGACAAGAATCTTTCGAAGTAGCACCACATCCTCCTTTTCTTCAAACAGATGGGCACAAATCATGCTGTCAACGTCATAGATATCTCGTATGGCGGCGCGGCTGATAAGGGCGTTAATCTTGCTAGCGAAGAGCTCAACAGGAGATAAGACATTGATTTTCATGTTGCCAAGAAAGTCAATGTTTACTTCCTTTTCAATAATAGGTAATACGTGACATCGGTCACTATAATTGATCTCAATCTTTATATTGTCAGGATTGCCACCTGTATTGGTATAACCGAATACCCAGGAATCAAGTGTGTGTGGATTTTTCGTACCTGGTTTTAGCACATACCCTTCAGTTGCCATAAAGTTAAGATTCTCTTTATTCACTGATTGTCGAACGGCTACCATTTCTTCTCTTTTTACGTTCCTACTAAAATCAAGATCTATATCAACTGACAATCGCGGCATCTCGAAGATAGTTAGGTTTATGGCTGTTCCTCCTTTTAAAAACAAAGATTGGCAGAGCAGAGCACTTTTATTAAAATAACTCAAGATTTCTGCCAGACGCATAACTTTTTCCAGGTTGTCGCGTAGGAAGCCTTTCTCTTTGGCAATACTTTCAATATAATCTTTTTTATATGAGCTCATAGCCCTTGCTTTCTTCGTTTAGACAATAATTTGGAACATATAGTTTCCAGCGACATACGTAAGAATCGCAAATTTCAATGTTACTTATCCGCTTGGTGTGAATGGCACCCATCTTTCGACACATTTCAATAAATGCTTCGCTAACTGCTGTTTGCCCCTTGGCTCTTTCCAATATATAACCAACTTTCTGATAAAGAAAGCTTTTGTTGTAAAGGTTGAGATACTTGCAAAGCAGATCTTCATTTACAACAGCCACACTTTCCAAACAGTGCAGCAGTTCTTCAATACCGCCCGCCCGTTCTATGTTGTCGCAGCAGTCGATAATTGTCCGCTCCAAATTGGTGATGCGCACATAGGCATTCCCTAGTGGTCGAATAACACCATTCTCCTCTATAGGTTCAATACCGGTAGAACAATAATCGAAATCCACATCTTCGAAATTAAATGCGCAGAATCGATTCTTACTGCCAACGTAAGCATTATAAAACGGTTGGTGTGCTATCCCATGGAATTCTAGTGCGGTATGCCATCCTACATAGGAGGTCGCTGTAATATTGGTCGCTATTTCATATTTGTCTGCAATGGGAGTAGAAGTTATTGGATCCACAACTGTATAGAGGTTTCTTCTCACCATCTTGACAATTCCTTTCTTCTGCCATCTGGAAAGTGCGGCAGAGGCTGCAGTTGGCGTCATATCCAATTGCTGTATCACATCAACCAGTGTGAATACCCTGAACTTGTATAGATTGGAATGAGTTGCCATTTTTGCAAGAAAATATATGAATTTGTATAACTATATGTAAATTTAAAAACTTTTCGGCAGATTTGATAGTGCTCATATAAAAAATAAGCCCAACAAATCTCATTAACGAAAGCTGATACCATATAGGAACAACAAAGCGGAAGACTGTCGCCAATCTTCCGCTTTGTTTATTAGATGTCTATCTGTTTAAATTAGATGCCCTTTTCAATGTTCCAAACGAATGCACGAAGTCCCAACTGTGGACGGTCGTTATCGATGGCTTTAAGTTCTGCAAGAACTTCATCGACCTGCACATCTTCAACAACGGTGATGATGGCAGAGTTCATTGAAGGCCATGCGTGGCTACCAAAGTGAGGTTCGCCACCATTTGTACCCTGACCCATAACCTGTTCTAGGTAGGTGAAACCATTGCAGTCGAGTCTGTCAAGCGTTGCTACTATGTTCTCGTAGTGTGCTTGGTCGAAAGTTATCATTATTGATTTCATGATTTCAAAATTTAGTAGTTCTCAATCTGGTTTGCGTTTTCCGATGTAATCTTAATGTCTTTTGCTGCGGCTCTCTGCTTTTTAGCTTCCTTACGCTTCTGTACCTTAACACCAGTGAAGGCGAAACCACAGTACATTACTGGCACGAACACCAAGGTAAGGATGGCCGATACGGTAAGACCACCAATTACGGCAACACCCATTGGACGCCACATTTCGGCACCTTCACCTGTACCAATTGCCATAGGAATCATACCCAAGATGGTGGTGAGGGTTGTCATGACTACCGGACGCAAACGGCTCTTACCACCATGAACTACAGCTTCCATAATGTTCATGCCACGTTCACGGTTAAGGTTGATGTAGTCGACCAACACAATACCGTTCTTCACAACGATACCGATCAACATAATCGCACCAATTGCCGACATTACGTTCAATGTTTCACCAGCAATCAACAAACCAATGATGACGCCCGAGAAGGCGAACAACAAGGTCATCATGTTGATGAATGGGTAAGTCAAGCTTTCAAATTCACCGGCCATAACCACGAATACGAGAACCAAGATAAGGAGACCGAGACCGCCCAAGCTCTTGAACGCGTCTTGCTGGTCTTCGAAGTTACCCGAAATCTTGATGTCGAAACCTTGTGGAAGATCCATCTTTTCAATCACGTCTTGTGCCTTTGCAACCACTGAACCCATGTCGGCTTCCTGCGAGTTGATGATGGCACTTACGGTGTTGATACGTTCACGGTCCTTACGGTCAATGGTTGGTGGGTTCTGGCTTTCAACAACCTTACCAACTTCCTTAACACGTACGCCTTGGCCAAGCTGGTTGTAGATGGTGATGTTTTCAATGTCTTCAATGCTTGTACGGCTTTCAGGCTCGTACATCACCTTAATGTCATATTCGTCACCATCTTCACGGAAGTAAGATGCGGTTGCACCGTTAATGCGGTAACGCAAAGCGGCAGCAGCTGTACCTACGTTCAAGTAGTGAAGGGCAAGCTTTTCGCGGTCGAAGTCTACGCGATACTCTGGTTGGTATTCGCTTCGGCTGATGCGGGCTTCGGTACAACCCTTAATTGCAAGCAACGAGTCTTTGAAGGCATTCGCCAACTTGTCTGATGCGTCGAAGTCGTAACCGTAAATTTCGAAGTCAACCTTAGCTTCACCACCCATGCTCATACCACCACCAAGGGTTACCTGTGTCTTCTTGAATTCTGGGTAGAGTTTCAAGTCTTCACGCATAAGGTTACAGATGGTTTCCAAGCTGCGAGCCTTGTGGCCAGGCTTCTTCTTTTCAACCTCTTCCTGACGTACGTTGATGCTGTACAACGACATGTTGAAAGTGATGAGGTAGTTACCGTTATCTTGAAGTGAAGCGAATGTGTTGTCGGTACTTGCCTGACCTACGCTGTAGTTTGCAACGCGAAGTTCAGGGTACTTGTCCATCCATTCGTGAACAATCTTCTGACCATAGCTGTTTGAAGTGGACTTGCTGGTACCGTTTGGCAATTCCAATACAACCTTTACACGGCCGTTATCTTGTGTTGGCATGAACGATGAACCAACGAAACGGGCAATGTAGATTGAGAAGATGAAGAAACCCAAACATGCAAGCACTACAATCTTCTTGTGGGTTACGGCATAGCCTAGAAGGGCTGCGTAACCGTTGTCGAGTGCGTCGAGCGCCTTGTTGATAGGCTTGAAGATGATTTGGAAGACCTTGCTTTCCTTTTCGTCGCGCTTGTCTTGCAACAAGTGTGCGCAAAGCATTGGTGTAAGAGTCAATGCACAGATGATTGACACAATCATGATGATGCTGACCATCCAACCCAACTCACGGAACAATACACCCATCTGGCCGGTTACCATGGTCAAAGGCATGAACACGGCAAGCAAGGTGAGGGTAGAGGCAATAACGGAAAGCGCAACCTCGTTGGTACCGTGAATGGCCGCCTGTTTCGGCTCGGCACCTCGTTCTATGTGTTTCATTACGTTTTCCAGTACCACAATGGCATCGTCCACCACCATACCAATTGCAATTGACAATGCCGACATGGAAATGATGTTCAATGAAGAGTCTACCGCAAACAGGTAGATGAATGAACCTACCAACGAAAGCGGAATGGTTAGCAAGATGATGAGGGCGGCACGCCACTTACCCAAGAAGATGATAACCACGAGTGATACGAATATCAATGCGTCGCGAATGGTGTCGTACAAGCTCTGAATGGTGTTCTTAATGTTGTCGGAAGTGTTGACAATGACGCCCAACTTAACGTCACTTGGCAAGTTCTTCTG
Organism: Paludibacteraceae bacterium; assembly: GCA_024401645.1. GTDB lineage: Bacteria > Bacteroidota > Bacteroidia > Bacteroidales > Paludibacteraceae > Physcocola. Next base: position 18,397 of record JAKSKR010000027.1, read on the forward strand.
CAAGTGAGGCATCATAGCGGCAACCTTGTCTGAAATTTGTACCGAGTTTGCACCGCTCTGTTTCTGGACGATGATCATACCACCTTCCTTACCGTTGTTGTAGGCGCTCTGTGTGCGTTCCTCAATTGAGTCGTCAACGCGGGCAACGTCGCGCAAGCGTACAATGGCACCGTTCTTTGCGCTGATGACTAGGTTCTCCATTTCTTTAGGGTCGTTATATTCACCTTCTACACGTAGGTTGAAGGTCTTTGAACCCAAGTCGAACAAACCGCCTGAAACGTTACGGTTTTCTGCACCGATGAGGGCGCTGATGGTTTCCGACGAAATGCCGTAAGCTTCAATCTTCTGTGGATTTACGTAAACGTGTACTTCACGCTTTGGTGCACCGGCAATACTTACTGTACCCACACCGTCTACACGTGCCAACGGGTTTGCAACACCATCGTCCAAAATCTTGTAGAGGGCTGGCATACTTTGGCCAGCCTGTACACTCATCATCATGATCGGAATCATGTCGGTGGTGAACTTGAATAGGAATGGGGTGTTACATTCGTCTGGCAATGCCGACGTAACCATGTCCAGTTTGTCGCGGACGTTGTTGGTCAATACGTCGATGTCGTAACCGTATTCAAACTCAATGGTAATCACACTGATGTTTTCCTTTGACTTTGATGTCAAGTGCTTCAGGTGTTCTACAGAGTTCAATGTGTTTTCGAGCGGACGTGTTACGTTCTGCTCAATATCGTCGGCACTTGCACCTCCGTAAGTCGTAATTACCATGATGGTATTTGACTCGATGTCTGGGTACAAGTCAATTGGCAATTTTAAGAATGAAACGATACCCAATATGGCTACTGCTACGAAACAGAGCGACACCAGGATAGGTCGTTTCACGGAACTTTCGTATATACTCATTTCTTTAAAGTCTTTAAGTTCGTGGTTTAGTGGGGTGTTATTACTTCAATTGCTTTGCAATTAGGTTAACTTCAGCGCCATCGGTCAATTTAGCCAAACCTGCTACTACAACCATTGCGCCGTTTTCTACGCCACTCTTAATTTCAATCTTGTCGCCAATAATGCGGCCAGTTTCAACCTTGCTGTAGTAAACCTTGCCGTTCTTGTAAACGTATACGAAGTGGTCGCCGCTACCCAACTGCTTCTGTACGGCAACGTCTGGTACCAACACGCGGTTAACAGTGCCAAGGTTGAAGGTTGAACGGGCAAACATACCTGGGCGTACCTTGTTGCCTGGGTTTGAAATGCTGATTTCAACTGGGAATGTGCGGGTTGCAGGGTCAAGTGTAGGGTAGATGATAGAAACGGAACCCTTGAAGGTCTCGCCCGGAATAGCGTCTACGTTAATCTTAACTGGCTGTCCTTTCTTAATCTTGCTGAAGTTGTCTTCGCTAACGTTAACCAAAATCTTAACTGGCTGCATCTGGTTGATGGTTACAATGCCCTGGCCACCCTTATACATGTCGCCGCTGTCGTAGTTGCGTTCGGTAATTACACCGCTGATAGGGGCCTTAAGGTTAACGTTCTCTAAAAGGTTGTTATAGTTTTCCTTCATTACGTCGAGCTGCATCTTCAACTGGTCTACAGCCTGTTGGCTAACACCACCAGCCTCCTGAAGGGCTTTTGTACGGTTGTAGTCAATTTCGGCCTGAACCATCTGTGTCTTGATGTTGATGAGGCTGGTTTCGTCCATCTTAACCAACAGCTGGCCTTTCTGCACGTAGTCGCCTACTTCGCAGTAAATCTTAATGATTCGGCCTGGGCTCTGCGATACGATTTCGTTCTTTGCGAAAGCCTTAACGGTAGAAGTCAATTCTTCCAATTGGTCAACTTTCTGTGCAAAAACGGTATCAATGCTGACGTTTGGCTTTGCGTCTTCAACTTTTACAGTAGAGTCTTTCTGTTCACCTTCGGTTTTGTTACCTTCCTTGTTGCTAACTCCGCAAGATGCCAATGCAAGAATGGCTGACATGGCAGTAACGTTAAGCAGTGCTTTTGTGTTCATATGTTCGTATTCTTTTTATTGTTTCTGGAATTTGTTGTGTAATTGTATTACTGAATGTATTGGTTGTAGGCGTTGCCAAGAACTTCGTCAACTTTGTTCTTTGCCACAATGTAGTCGTAAATAGCCTGCAAGTGGGTAAGTCTAGCATTGGTCAATGCGGTTTCTGAAGATGTAAGCTCTAGGGTTGTGCCCGAACCTACTTCGAAACGCTTCTGTGCAATTGACAAGCCTTTCTGTGCTGAAGCTACGTTTGCCTTGGTTGAGTTAATGGTCTCAAGGGCAACGCGTAGGTTGTTAAGGCTGCTCTGAAGTCCAAGCTTAAGCTTGCGCTTGGTGTCTTCCTTGGTGTACTTCATTTCGTTAACCTGCACTTCTGCTTCCTTCTGCTTGTAGTAGCGGCTGCCACCCTGGAAGAGTGGGAAGTTTAGTGAGAGGCCTACGGTGCTGTATGGGTTCCAGTCGTTGCCTGTGAAGTCGTTACCCATGGCAATCCAGTTATACATTGCGGAAAGCGAAAGGGTAGGGTACCACTGTGCTTTAGTAACAGCAAGCTGTTTTTCCAAAAGGCGGGTGTTGACGTCTAATTGGCGCATAACCGGGTTGTCGTTCAATGTGGTGTCGAGGTCGTTCAGGTTAATTTCGCTGAACATCTGTTTCTCGTAGTCTTCCAACGAACCGTCAACCGTTACAGGGTAGTCGTCTGGCAAACCCATCTGTATTTTTAGGTTGAGGGTTGCAAGCTCAATGCCGCGCTTGGTGGCAATCATGCTAGGTTCAATGCTCTTAACCTGAACGTCGGCCTGAATGGTGTCGTATTCGCTACCCAAACCGTTCTTGAAACGTGCGCGGGCAATGCGAAGGTTCTCGTTGGCAGTCTTCCAGCCCTGTTCCAATACCTTGTAGCTGTCTTTTGCGTTCAGCAACTGGTAGTAGGCTTCGGTAATGGTGCTTACCATGTTTATCTTGGTCTGGCGTGCAGTCTCACGCTTTGCATTGATGCTTTCTTCGGTCAGCTTGATAGATTTCCAAAGCGGAACGTTTACCAATGGCATACCTGCGTTGAAGCCGGCCGACATGCTGTGGTTCGAACCCACCTGAATGGTCATGCCGCTCATGCTCATGGTCTGTTTCTTAATGGTGTAGGTGTAGCTGCCTGCAAAATTAAGTTGTGGGTAAAGGTTGCCTAGGGTCTGCTTCTTAACGTAGTTTGTGCGAAGCACTTCCATACTGTCTACTACTACTGTTGGATTCTGGTCGAGAGCTACTCTGATGGCCTGATCCAATGTAAGGTGAATGGTGTCGCCCGATGTCTGCAATTTCTCTTGACAAACAGCAGTGTTGGCACTCAACATGGCAATTAATGCCAATGCACCTTTCTTTGCAATGCTTGATGTTTTCATTCTATTTGTTTTCACTCTATTATTTTCTGTAATCTTGATGGCTAACGTTATTATTGGGCGAAAATTGTAGGATTTGTCTTCTCGTATTCTTCTATTACCTGAAGCCCTTTTAATGTTACAATCCCACGGAACATTATTCCAACAAACATACGCGTCAAATCGTAAAATGAAGCGTCAGGATGGTCGGTCCTCGATTTTTCTACCATAAACTTGATGGCCTCGTGAAAGGTTGTACTGATGATGGCTGGTGACATTTCGGGTCTGATGAAACCCTCTTTTTGTCCTTTCGCTAATCTCATTTCCCATTTTACTTGGCGCTCCATCTGTTTTTGCTTGATGTAGTCGCTCGGTATGTCTAATGTTTGAAGTTCTTCAAGGAATTTTACGTTTACGTTCTTTAGGTTCTGTTGCATGAACAGTGCGTTCTTCATCATGTAAATGACGATGTTCTCGCTGCTTTCACAAAATTCCTTACACTTTTCGTCCGAATAGTTGTCCATTAGTTGAACACATTCGAAAACAAGGTTCTTCTTGTCTTTGAAATGCTCGTATATGGTCCTTTTTGAAACACTTAGCGACTCTGCAATCTCGTCCATTGTAATACTTTTAATGCCGTTCTTAATAAACAGTTTCAAAGCACCTTCAATAATTCGTTGTTTTGCGTCTACGCTCATTTTTTTTTTATAGTAAATTTTCTTTTAGAAAAACACTTTATCGTTTCGTGTGCAAATTTAGCTATAAAACTGCTAAAACCAAAATAGTTTTCATGGTTTTCGTACTCTATAGTGTCCTTTTGGTCGGTTTTTGTGGACTTGTTTTCCCATTCTTTGTTTTTCCTTCATTTTGTACTAATTTTGGGAGTGAATTGTAATTATATAGGTGTATGAAACTCTTTGTAGGAAATCTCGATTTCTCGGTTCAAGAAGACGAGTTGAAGGCGTTGTTCTCGGCGCACGGACCTGTTACTAAAGTGAAGATTGTAACTGACCGTAATACTGGTAAGCCTAAAGGCTTCGCATTCTTGGAGTACGATGACGATGTGGCTGCCATTAAGTCGATGTACGACTTGAACGATACCGAGTTCAAGGGACGCAAAATTCAGGTTAGGGAGAAAGAGTGAAATCTGCTACCTATATATAATGTGTGGTCAATGTGCCGGTTTGGCCCCTTTTTGCTGTTTTGTTAATAAAATGCGCTGTAAATCTTGCGTTAAAGCAATTGCCACTCTTTATTTTTGTATCTCAAAATATCTGCATTGCAGATTATAGAGATATAAATGGCTTTCAACGATTCGAATAACAATCAACCCGACCCGCAGTTACTGCAGGTGTTGCAGCGCTACGAAAAAGCGTTGAATGGAGAATCGTGTGGCTATTTCGATGAGGAAGATTTGGAAGACATTTTCGACTATTATGCCGACCGTCAAATGATTACCGAGGCCGACAAGGCCATCAATTTCGCCCTACAGTTTCATCCGGCTAGCGTACCATTAAAGGCTAGGCTGGTTCGCTTGCTCATTATGCAAGACCGGCAGACGGCTGCTGCAAAATTGTTGCACACGCTGCTGCAGTTAGAACCCGAGAACGTTGACGTCTTGCTTTGCCAAGCCGACTTGTACCTGTACGACGGCAAGAACGACGATGCTAAACGCATATTCAAGAAGTTAGTCTTGCATCCGGTTGGTCGTGTCGACGAAATTTGTCTTTCCATTGGCTTCATTTATTTCGACCATAAGATGTATGCCGAGGCTAGGACTTTCCTCTCTCACGGCTATTCGCATGGCGGACAGCGCAACTACGACCTATGTTTCCAGTTGGCTGTTTGTAACGAACAACTCGGATTCTCTGACGAGGCCATCCGAATTTACAATATCATTCTCGACCACGATCCTTATTCTAACGATGCTTGGTTCAACTTGGGCCAAATCTACTTTATGCGTGGTCAGTACGACGAGGCGCTTGAGGCTTACGACTATGCGTCTATTACCGGAAAGGACGATTTCCAGGCCTTTTTGCAGATAGCACACTGCTATTTCCAGAAAGAGTCGTACCAAAAGGCACTCGAAGCCTACCAGAACTACTCGAAGCGTTCCAACGACCAGTCTGCACCTATCCATATCTTCATGGGTGAGTGCTACGAACAGATGGAAAACCTCGCCGAGGCCTACCGCCTGTTTGAGAAGGCTACGGTCATCGATCCCGAGAACCCCGACGGATGGGCAGGCATGTGCATCTGCCTAATGGACTCGAACAAGTACCACGAGGCATTGCCGCTCATACAGAAGGCCATACGCATCAATTCCGAGGTGGGTAGCTATTGGGTCTATTTGGGCGACATCTACGAGAACCTCAACGAACTTCAGTTGGCGCTCAATGCCTACTTCCATGCACAGATATACTTTACCGATTCTGCAGAAATCAATGCATCAATTGGCGAGATTTATGTTTACTTGGGCAATTTCGAGGCGGCGTTGTCTTATCTTTTGAAGGCAAAGGCGTCTTCTTCAACCATCGAAGAGTTGCCATTGCTTTTGGCTATTTGTTTCTATAAGTTAGGTCAAGTCGACCAGGCGAGCGATCACCTTACCTTGGCCATTTTGAAGAAACAGGAAAACGAGAAGGCCTTCTTCGAACTTTGTCCTGAAGCGAAGGAAGACCCTCACTTTACGAATTTTAATCACGAAAACTGATTTTAATAAGAATATGCAAATGTCTGGTATCATCAAGCGTTTGGCCTCAATGGCGGTTGCAGCAGGTGCTGTGGCTATGAGTTTGGTGTCGTGCGACGAAGGTTCGCACGATTACTATTACTTGGCAGTAAACCAAACCAGTCGTCCGGTTTACTTGTCTTACCGTGTTGCCAACGACTACGAAACTTACTTCGACACTTTGTATCCGGGCCAGACCGACACCTTAAGTTATCGTGGCGGTGTTTCAGGCGACGATGTTTGGGACATAGAAACATCGGCAGAAATTTACCAGTTGTCGGCAATAGAAGGCTCGTTGTTCGACTCGGCCTACTCCGACAATTTGCGTAAGCGTTCGTTGTGGAGTCCTGTTGCCGACAATGGCGGCATTGGTGTCTTCACCCTTAACATCACCCCCGACATGTTCCCCTTAAAGAAACAGTACTACGTTTACAGAATACTGAACAATACGGGACTTGAATTCAGCTGCTCGGTTTCGGGCTACTTTGGCAAGACCAATGTCACCATTCCCAACGGTACCGAGTTCAACAGTCTAATGGTGGCTCCATACTATACCGAAAAGAGCCGTTGCGTGCACGACTTGTACGACTCGCTGTCGGTAACGTCGAAGGTGAGCCAAATGTTGTTGTCTAACTTGTCGTGGAACAACGGAACCGACACCATTTATTCTGCTAATTTCAATCCAAACCGTCGTTCTTCTTGGCAGTTCATTCCAACCGTCATCAACAGCGACAGTGTTGGCATGTACATCCTTCATTTAACAACAAAAACGCTTGAATAAGATATGGCTACTTTCGGATTAATAGGTAAGGTGCTTGTTCATTCCTTCTCAAAGAAATTCTTTACCGAAAAATTTGCTAACGAGAATATCGACTCAAAGTACGAGTTGTTCGAGATGCCGTCGGCCGATGGCTTGAAGCAACTTATTGCCGACCAGCATCCAATGGGGTTGAACGTCACCATCCCTTATAAGCAAGACGTCATTCCTTTCATGGATAAGCTCGACGAAACAGCAGCTAAAATTGGCGCTGTCAATACCATCAAGTTCTTTTATCAGCCCGATGGCTCATACAAGTTGATGGGCTTCAATACCGACGTCATTGGTTTCGAAAATTCCTTGAAACCATTGTTGCAGCCATGGCACACCAAGGCATTGGTGCTTGGCACTGGCGGTGCATCTAAAGCCGTTGCGTATGTGCTAGACAAGTTGGGCATCGAATTCAAGTACGTTTCTCGCACTAGCAAGAATGGTGGCTTTGCCTATGAAGATTTGAATGCCGACGTGCTAGCCGAGTACACCGTCGTTGTTAACTGTTCGCCAGTGGGCACATTCCCTAATGTTGACGAGGCGCCCAACCTTCCATACCAGTACATCACCAGCCGTCACTTGCTTTACGACTTGGTGTACAATCCCGAACTCACCAAGTTCTGTCAGCTAGGCCAGGAGCATGGTGCCATTACCAAAAACGGATTGGAAATGCTGCATGGCCAAGCCATTGCCAGCTGGGAAATCTGGAACCGAAAGATGGACTTCTAACGTAATAAAATCCTAATAATAAACCGCCCTTGCAAGCATTGTGTTTGCAAGGGCGGTTTTTTGTTATAACCTTCGTCTATTAAGTAGTCAACTCCTCTATAAACCTATTTGTTCGTATTTTGCCAGGTTCTTGGCAATTATTTTCGAAATGTCGAAACCTGTTTCCAATTCAATCCATAGCCACTGGCCGTTAGGATTGCATTCCACAAAAACGTAATCTTGACTTGGTGTGACTATAAAGTCGAAACAACTGAAGTTAAGGCCAAGGGTTTTCATATAGTTTTTGCAGAACGTGCCAATTTTTGTTGGAATTTCCACAATTTCTTGTTTCAGATTGTGTTCGTAACCTTGTCTCCAGTCCACCTTCCCTGTTTCGTCTCCTTGGCTTTGAGAATCTATTTTGCAGGCAACAATGTCTTCACCAATCACAGTGATGCGCAATTCGTAGGCTTTGTCAATGTATTCCTGTATGTAGCTCACCGTTTGTTCAAGGGCAATGTCGGGTTGCGAAAGAATGTCGCTGTCCTTTACGCGTTTGGTATAGAATGCGTATTCGAACTCATCGTCGACATAAACACTATTTTCTGAAATTGGTTTCAGCGAGAGTTGTTTGTGTGTCTTTGCAAAGTTCCGGATGTCGGTCGCATTGTTTGAAAAACAGGTGTCGGGCACACGCATACCCAAAGTGTGGGCAACGCGGTACTGAAGCATTTTCGAGTCGGAGTATCGGTCATTCACGATGCCCCCAATCGAGTAAATGTCTTTCATGTAGTAGCGCAAAAAACTTAAGAAACCGTGCGCTTCCTCTAGGTTATGTCGGTTTATTTCTTTTTCTTGGTGTTCGTAGGGTAGTGTCTCTGGTATCATGGCCCTCCGTTCCCAAATGGCAGTAATTTCACTGCCTTTCAGTTCAATGCCGTTTCTGATGTTTTTAATGGTACAGTCGGTTTTACCGTCAATGCAAGTCCATTCAAACTTATAGTCGGTGAGCAGACATTCGGTGTTGAACCTAAAGACGGGAACACCCCACTGTGTTAAATATTTAATAACATTAGTAGGGTGTTCGTCTTGTTTGTTGGTATAAATGAGGATCATTTATTTACCGTTTTGTTATTTTACAATCTTAGAGTCGTCAGTCTCGTTCTTTGGGTCGCTATGGCCGGTAACCTTCCCTCCTCTGCGTGTTGTCCCGTGGTGACGTAGGCTACGAGTACCCACTGTTCTCATTTCGTAATTGACCTGGTTAATTTCGTCGTAGGTGAGTGGCTCTTCCATGCTGTCGCCTATCCGTTCAGGGGTGCTGAAGTTCATAAGCATTGGCATGATATTGGTTGGTTGATTTAATCCTAAATTCATGGTCTTAATTTTTAGTCTTCAAAAATCATTTCGTCACCATCAAAATCGCTGTCGTTGCCAACAATCTTAATTTGTCTGTTGTTCTGTGCTATGGCCGCTAGAGTTAAAGCCATCTTGCTTTGTGACAAGCCAAGAGCCTCACATACCTTTGTCAATACTTCAACTTCCTTTAAGTCAAGACTGTTGTCTGCAACGGCAATAAGAATGCAAGCTTCCAATAGCAAGCTCTTTTCTTCTGCATCAGTTGCAAGCTTTGCTGCCGCTTCTATAGACGAAGGGTTCTGCATTTCCTTTGCAACGGCAGTTTTTAACTCGTTGGCGTCAAGTTCAAGGCTGTCGGCCAAACCATAAATTTCGGTAAGTTCTTCAGTCTCAATCTTTCCGTTTGCAACAGCCGTTGCTACAGTAAGTGCAGCAATTTGCTCTGTAAAATTTGCCATTTTCAATTTCTTTGAATTAGTCCATGTCAATTTCAATATCTTCCTCGTCCTTAACAGCGTCGGCTAACATAAGAACTGCATCGGCTTCGTCAACACCAAGAGCTTCAGCAATAGCTAGCAAGTTCGAAACTTCGTCGTAGCTGAGAACGCCGTCAGACAAAAGCACTTGAATGGCAATTTCAAGTATACCTGCAACTTCCTCGTCGTCAACATTGTCTGCTGCTTTTTCTAGTAGTGCGTTAATGGCCTCTTCGTCCTTGCCCTCAATTTCTTTCGAAAGCTTTTCAATGGTACTTACGAATTTCTTCTCATCGGTGTCAATGGCTTTTGCAACTTCTGCAACAACAATCTTTTCTGCTTCTGCAAATTCACCGTCAGCCCATACTGCAACTGCAACTATGGTTGCTATATCTTCTATTTTAGTCTTCATGTTCAATTAAGAAAAAAAGTTTTTAATCTTATTCATTATGCTGCCTTTTGCGGCTCTGGCTTTTGCCATCTGTTCGCACTTTGCTTTTCCTTCCTTTGTGCGCTTATCGACCTTACCTGACTTGGTTTTCTTTAGTTCTGCCATAGTATTATATGTTTTTAGTTTATTATTTTTTTCTTGCTTTGGCTTTTCTTGCCTTTGCCATTCGGGCTGCAATGGCTTTCCCTGCTTTTGTGCGCAAGTCAACACTTCCGTCTGCAGTCCTTTTTACCTTTTTGGTTTTTGTTTTGGTTGTTGAGGCTTTGCGTGCTTTTCTAGCCTTTGCCATGCGGGCTGCAATGGCTTTTCCTGCTTTTGTGCGCAAGTCAACACTTCCGTCTGCTGTGCGTTTTACCATACGATTAAGATGTGTTTTTTATTAGATTTGGTCTCTTAAATAAATCAGAAGACTTATTATTTGAGTTTTTTTTCAATTCCGATTTCTCGTCTGCAATGATAAACTATTTTTCTCTTATTTGTTTGGTCCTTATTGGTCCTTATTTTTATCTTCTTGATTTTTAATAGTATATATTACTGGTAGCTTTTGTGTTTGTCGAATTGTATGGCATTTTATGTTTTTGAACACAAATGCGAATAAGGACCAAAATGGACCAAACAAATGTGTTTTTTTATTTCTAATATTGCATCCGATAACGAAATAAACACAATAAAAATTAAATAACAATGGCAGAATCTGTTTCGAAAGTAAGGGTTCATGGTAAGGCAATGAGCCGTACAATACTTGGTATTGTTAACGCATATTTGGTTATGTATCCTCAAACTAAAGCCGATGAGTTGAGAAAGGCTTTCCCTGGCAAGTTGACTGCGAAATTTGAAAAATTCGATACTTGTACCGATCCCAATAATCCACGTTACGATGGCTCTGGTTTGTTCCACGAAATTATTGAACTCAATGGTAAGCGTGTTTGGGCTAATGGACACGAAGAGGTAAAGGATTCTAACTTCTTATTCGAAATGCCTGACGAAACCATTCATACTGCTGACGGTAAGGAGTTGGCAATGGAATCTACTTGGGGCGAAGACGATTATAAGAACATGGTGTCATGGGCTAAACAGTATGGCATTGAAGTAGCATCGTTCGAAAAGCACGAGGGTGGTGCTATTAAGGGCCATTTCTCTTTAGAATACCTCAACGGTTATGTTCCACCAGTAGCTGAACCTGTAGTAGTAGAAAAGAAGGGCTTGCCTAAATGGTTATTGGCTGTTGCAGGTCTCATCATCCTTCTTCTTTTGTTCTTCCTTATTCGTAGTTGCAATAAGGAACCTGAAGTCGTACAGGTTGAGAAGGTGGTTACTGTTACCGATACCGTAACTGTTGTTAAGGTAGAAAAAGAAATTGAAGCTATTGAAAAGAACTTCAATGCGGCTAAGTTCGAACAGGGTAAGGTTGACCTTACCGATGATGCAAAGTTTGTCCTTCACGACTTGCAGAAGCTTATGGACAAGGATGAACACAAGAACGTAAAGCTTAAGATTGTTGGTCACACAAGCGCAGAAGGCGATGCTGCATTCAACCAGAAATTGAGCGAAAACCGTGCAAAGGCTGTCGTAGACTTCTTGATTTCACAGGGTATTTCCAAATCTCGTCTTTGTTATGAAGGCAAGGGTAGCAGTGAACCGCTCGATGCTAACAATCCAGAAGTTAACCGCAGAACGCAGATCATTGTCATTAACGAATAATTTGAATTATCAAAATACAACTTTTATATCATAACTTTTAAAATTTAATAAACTATGGCAGACATTAAGATTTCAGGCCGCATGGCTGTTAAGACTTTGAAGAAACAGATGAAGGATGCTTATGGCGTAACTCTTCGCGTTTACAATGGTGTTAAGTTTGCTGACGACGACGCAACTTTGGCTTCTATCCGTAAGGGCGATGCAAAGGGTGGCGAAGTTTCAGTAAACGGTCACACTTTGGTTGGTAACTTTGAAAAGGCTATCAAGGAAAACTTTGGTATCAAAATCCAGATTGCAAATGGTGACGATAGCAAGTTGTCAAGTGATAGCATTTCTCTTTCTGCAGCTGGTAAGGAGTAATCATTTTCTTAAATAGCAATAAGTCCAGAACGACACTTGTCGGTTCTGGACTTTTTCTATGCTTAATATTTATGGTGTGTTTTGTCTTTATTCCCTGAATAATGAAAATCTTAATAACAGGATTTGAACCTTTTGGCGGACAACAAATCAATCCCTCATGGGAGGCTGTCAACAAACTGCCAACGGCTATTGGCTCTCACCAGATTGTCAAGGCCAAAATGCCGGTTACATTTAGTGGCTCACGGCAAAAGATTGTGGAACTGATAGACGAACACAAGCCCGATGTCTTGCTGATGGTTGGACAAAAGGGGGGAAGTTATGATATTAATTGCGAACGAATAGCTGTAAATCTGGCCGATTCGAAAAAAGCCGATAACGAAGGCTTCCTACCTTCCGATTTGCCGGTTTGTTATGGCGCTCCGGCTGCCTACTTTGCCACTATACCTTTAAAACTGGTGGTGGCAGCTTTGCAAAGCGAGGGTATTCCGGCAACAATATCTAATTCGGCTGGACTCTATGTCTGCAACTGCATGTTCTTTTCGGCACTTCACCATTGTGCCGAATGCAATATGAATACAAGGGTTGGATTCATTCATGTTCCCTATTTACCACAACAGGTGGTTGAGGGCAAGAAACCTTCCATGGCCCTTGACGTAGTTTCGCGAGCCTTGCATGTGGTGGTCGCTACCTTAATTAGCAATGCTTGCCAACCTTCCGAATTGGTGTGATTAGTAAACTATAATTTAAAATATTAATGAGTTTAGAACAATTAAAACACGATTTGGCGCTTGTCTTCGACGATAATACCAAAACCGTTATTTACAAGAACTATTTAGACTGTACCATTTTGTTCTTGATTTTTTTAAGTACTCTCGAGGTTTTCTTGTCTACATTCCCAGGTGTAGTAGAAAAGTATGGACGTGTGTTGGATTTCGTTGACATCTTCACCACCATTTTCTTCACCATCGAAGTCGCACTCCGCATTTGGACCATCGACTTGGTCGATGAAAAGTATCAGGGTTTTTGGGGAAGAGTAAGGTACTGTTTCTCGTTTTATGGTTTGATAGATATTGTATCTACCTATTCTTATTATGTGAACATGATTACGCCATTGCCTGTTAGTACCCTAAAGGTATTGCGTGTGGCGCGTTTGTTTCGCATTTTCCGTTTCATGAAGTCGTCCCGTTTGTTGTCGGCAGCCATTGAGAACAAGAGTAAGGAGTTGTTGGTTTCGTTGCAGTTCCTTATCATCGTAACGGTCATCTTATCGTTCGTGCTTTTCTTTGCCGAACACGAATCTCAACCCGAGGTCTATTCCAATGGTTGTGTGCCAATGTTGTGGGCCTTCATGCAGTATATTGGCGACCCTGGAGGTTTGGGCGACTATCCGCCTGTGACGCATATTGGTAAAATCATTGCTAGTGTTATAGGTATTCTAGGCATTGCAATATTCGCGGTCCCTGCCGGCCTTATAGGGTCTGGTTTTACCGACGAGATTGAGAATGACCGACATAATGAAAAGCTAAAGAAGGATCTTCAAAGCATGCGTTATGCCTTCAAACAAAAGCAATGCCGATTTACCAAGTTTATTCGTGTACCTAACCACGTCTCGGTTACAGACTTGCAGGCCGAATACCACCTCGACATCGACGATGTGATGGCGGTGGTTGAAGCCAATCCTACCCGGTTCCGCTTGCGCAACTTGGCAAAGGCACGTCCGGTTGAAGAACGTCCTGAAGACAAATTGGTGGTTGAGACCTTTCCTTTCAATCGCAGCTACGGCTGTTTCATCGACCGTGGTTCAAAAGTTACTATTGTAGCGCCTAGCAACAGCTCGGAAACAGCCATTGGACCATTCTCTTATTACTTGGCAAAGATTGGTGGATTTAATTACATCAGTAAGGAAATTGATGCTAACCCGAACTATACGACTTCTTACTATACGGTAAAGGACCAACATGCCAATTCACAGTTAGAAGACTTTCTTGGCGACTTGAAGTCGTTGAACCGTGGCGAAGATAATTGGATGATTTTCTTCATATCGTCGTGTGGTGGCGAAGAACCGCTTTACCCAACCCAGTTCCACTATGTATGCTGTTGCAAGAAGGGTGACGAAAACATCGAGGGCGAAGATGCTTCTATTCTCGACCGTGACCTTTTCCGCAAGGCTTATGCAAGCATTAGCGAAACCTTGGAAAAGGAATATGGCTACACTTCCGACTGCCAGCGTTACCACAACACACCGAATGCAAAGACGAAGATTGAGACCATTGCAGGTGGTGGTAGCACTTGCAATGCATTCACCCTTCGTATCAACTGGAGTGTGACTTGTTGGGACATGCGTCATATTGCCGTGGCGAAAACGCTTGCCGATAAGTTTAATGAACTTTTTGAACCTGGGGTTGAAAAGAAGATTCCTGAAGATTTGACCAAACGTGTGAAGGAAGCCGACTATGGCTACGATTTTTATAAAGACTGACAAACAACAATAAAATGAACATACGGAAACTGAAAGAAAATTTAGCACTTGTCTTCGACGACAATTCCAATACCGTTATTTACAAGAACTATTTAGACTACACTATTTGGGGATTTATCCTGCTCAGCACTGTCGAGATCTTCCTATCGACTTACCAAGGCATCAGTGAACAGTACGGAGGTATTCTGAATTTTATTGACCTCATAACCACAGTGTTCTTCACAGTGGAGGTCTCACTGCGCATTTGGACAATTGACCTGCTTGAGCCAAAGTACAAAGGCTTTTGGGGGCGTGTACGCTATTGCTTATCATTTTACGGACTGGTAGACTTTATTTCCACCTATTCTTACTACATCGGCTTCTTTACAGCAATACCGGTTACTGCACTTAAGGCAATGCGAGTGGCCCGACTGCTACGCATCTTCCGCTTTATGCGTTCGTTCCGCCTACTTACATCGGCCTTTGGCAACAAGGGGAAGGAGATGTTGATCTCACTTCAGTTTCTTGTGATTATCACCATCATTCTCTCTCTGGTACTTTTCTATGCCGAAAACGAGGCGCAACCCAATGTGTATAGCGACGGACTAACGCCAGTGCTTTGGGCGTTTATGCAGTACATTGGCGACCCTGGTGGTTTTGGCAACTACCCACCCGTAACCTTTGTTGGCCGTGTAATAGCCTGCATTATTGGTGTTTTGGGTATCGCTATATTCGCAGTGCCTGCCGGACTTATCGGGTCTGGTTTTACCGACGAGATTGAAAAGGAAGAAGAAAAGGAGAGAAACGAAATAAACGCCAAAAGGATTCTCTCGGGCTTCTGGTATATAAAGAATACCGATTCGGGCCTTTTTGTCGTGCCACGCTACCAACGCATGTCGTGGTTGCAAACGCGTCTGGGCCTTAGCCAAGACCAGATTATTGAAGCCGTAGCCCACTCTCCAATTCTGCGTTTGAAAGATTTAGGAGTGGCACAGCCAAACAGTGAGCCAGTAGTGTCGGAACTGATTGTTGAAACTTTCCCTGTAAACCGTCCGTACGGCTGTTTCATCGATCGTGGTTCAAACGTCACCATTGTTGCAACTACATCGGCCACAGAACCAAGCAACGGCAGCTTCTGTTTTTATCTGGCCCTAATGGGTGGATTTAACTTTGTAAGTAAGGAATACGACAAGAATCCCGTACGTGTGACTTCGTTCTACAACCTTGAAGTGTCTAAAAACGAAAAGGGAGAAAACATTTACCTTGATGATAATATTGCGTTGTTTTTAGACGACTTGAAGAAACTTTCAAACCGCCCTAATAGTGTGGTTATTCCTATTATTGCTGCCGATGCTCGCATTACTAACGATGACCCTAAAGACGAACAACTCCACTTCCACTTCGGACAAGGCAAGAACGCCGACGGACAGCCCAATTACAATTGTGAGGGCAGAACTCTTACGGAAGAAAGCGTTCCGATCTTCGACAAGATGTACAAGGAGTTGGGGGAGGCGCTTGGTTCTAAATATGGCTACAAAACCGAGGTGCAGAAATACGGATCCCTTATTAAAAATAAGAACCTACTTTACCATTTGAACAATGGATCTACAGGTTTCTGTATACGAATGGCCTGCAAAATAGTTACCTGGAACGCGAACTATGTTGGCACTGCCAAAATAATGGCCGAACAGTTTGCCAAGCACTTCAGTCCTGAACACTATCCGCTAAACACGCCTGAAGAAATGCAGCAACCCGACCGTGTACTACAACACGATTACGGCTACGGTTTCTTTAAAGACTTACAAACAGACAAACAGTAACAAATATGAAGTACATAAAATTCTTTTTGGTTGGACTTCTTGCAATAAGTACCGCTAACATGAGCGCCCAAGAAGGAGAATCCTCTGCCGATGTAGAAATGTGTGCCGACCGTCCGGGGGCATCTACTGGAACTGGGGTGATGGGCCAGTTCCAATTTCAGTGGGAAACAGGGTTTGGTTTTGAAAACAACAAGTACAATGGTGCCGACGAGAAGACTTATACAATTAACACCTCCCTCTTCCGTTTGGGTTTGACCGATGTGGCAGAACTTCGCTTACAGGTCGATGAACAATACGTCAAGTCGGGTTCCAACGACGGCATTGGCGGTCTATGTCCGTTGGTTGTCGGTACAAAGGTCAAGTTGTTTAATGGTTATAAGGCTGTTCCTCAAGTAGCCATGCTTTGCAACTTAACCATTCCTTCTGGTAAGGACGAATTCAAGTCCGAGCATTTAGCTCCATCGCTCTATCTCTTGTTCGACAATCAGTTGTGCGACAAGTGGAGCCTTGGCTACAATGTAGGTGGTGAATGGGATGGCGAGAGCAGTCATGCCACTACTTTTGTAGCTCTTTGTTTGGGCTATTCCATCTGCGACAAGTTAAGTGCATTTGTCGAAAATTACGATTATTTCCATTCGGAATGTAAACCGGTTTGGATGACCGAGTTTGGCTTTGCTTGGCAGGTGGCTAAACGAGTTCAGCTCGACGTGGCAGGTGACCTCAACTTACGCGATCCGGGCAAGCAATATGCTGTTAGTTGCGGCTTGGCTTGGCTCATTAATTAATCAACGTGAAGCTCGTTAGTTCGCGCGTTACTACTACACACAAAGTTTCATTCGGTGTTGTGACTGTTATATCAGCCGCTAATACTATAAACATGTTTGAGTACCGCTATTCCCTAATCAACTTCTATCAAGCGGTGGCACGACAAATGCCACCGCTTTTTGTTATATTTGCAAAAAATAGAAGAATATGGGTGTATATGTCAATAAAAGCAGCGCTGGTTTTAAGGCGGCGCGCAAGTCGGAGTATGTCGACAAGTCGCGCATGATTGCCATCACCAATCAGTTGCTCGATTCAAAGCAGAGCCTGATGTGTGTCAGTCGTCCGCGCCGCTTCGGTAAGTCGATGGCGTTGGAAATGCTGTGCGCCTATTATTGCGAGGCTTACGATTCTTCTCCCCTTTTTAAAGATTTGCAGATCGCGTCCGATGACAGCTACCAGGAATATTTAAACAAGTTCCCTGTCATTAGTCTTGACATGACTAATTTTCTGACACGTGGAGATGATAACTCTACCATTGTGTCGCGCATTCAAAGCTCGGTCATTGCCGAGTTGAATGGACTTTATGGCGCCGATTATGACTTGACAACCCCCTTAATGACGGTGCTGGAATCTATAGTTGCTAAAACCCAACAGAAATTTATTTTCCTTATTGATGAATGGGATGCCATTTGCCGTGAATTGGAAGATAACGATAGATTGATGAACGACTACGTCAATTTGTTGCGTAGCTTGTTCAAGTCTTCTTCAACTCCCGAGGTATTCTCTCTAGTTTACATGACGGGTATTCTCCCTATCATAAAGTACAACACCCAGTCGGCGCTGAATGCATTCCACGAATATTCCATGGTGACACCTGGAAAGTTGGCGCCTTATATTGGATTCACAAATGCTGAAGTGCAGACGTTGTGTGAGAAGTATGGAATGTCTTATGCGGAAATGAAAAACTGGTATGATGGCTACAATTTGAAAGGTGTTGGTTCCATCTATAACTCTAACAGTGTAATTACCGCCATCGATAATGAAAAATGTACCGGTTATTGGACGAAAACTGCGGCTTACGATTCAGTCTCGTCTTACATCAGCATGAATTTTGAAGGCTTGCGCGACGACATCATTATCATGCTTGGTGGTGGTAGGGTGCGTGTAGATACGTCGAGCTTTTGTAACCAGATGCACAAGGTCAATTCCAAAGACGATATATTTACGGCTTTAATCCACCTGGGTTATTTGGCATACGACGATGATGGCGGTTTTGCCCGAATTCCGAATTTAGAGGTCGCTGGCGAATTCCGTAATGCCGTCAGGGACTGTAAATGGAACGTTTTGTCCAGTGCGCTTCGTGCGTCGGAAGACTTGCTGGATGCAACAATAGAAGGAAAGGCTGATATGGTTGCCGACACGTTGGAAAGGATTCACGAGGAATCTTCTTCTATCCTTCAGTATAACGACGAAAACTCGTTAGCCTGTGCGTTGACCATTGCCTACTATACTGCCCGCATGTATTACATGGTGGTAAGGGAAATGCCTGCCGGCAAAGGCTTTGCCGATTTGGTCCTGCTGCCAAGCGGCAATCAGGTAGGGCGTAAGCCTGCCATGGTCATTGAACTGAAATATGACCAGACTGTAGACTCGGCAATAAGCCAAATTAAGCAACAAAACTACCCTCAAGCCTTACAAGGCTACACTGGCGATTTGTTGTTGGTTGGGGTTAACTACAATAAAGCCGATAAAAAGCACGAGTGTAAGATTGAGCACATGCAGCTATAATGCATTAAACAATAAAAACGAAATGGCAATGCGACGTAAAAGTGCATTGCCATTTTCTTTGATAGTTTAGCGGTGACACGCCACCGCTTTTTGTTATATTTGCAAAAAATAGAAGAATATGGGTGTATATGTCAATAAAAGCAGCGCTGGTTTTAAGGCGGCGCGCAAGTCGGAGTATGTCGACAAGTCGCGCATGATTGCCATCACCAATCAGTTGCTCGATTCAAAGCAGAGCCTGATGTGTGTCAGTCGTCCGCGCCGCTTCGGTAAGTCGATGGCGTTGGAAATGCTGTGCGCCTATTATTGCGAGGCTTACGATTCTTCTCCCCTTTTTAAAGATTTGCAGATCGCGTCCGATGACAGCTACCAGGAATATTTAAACAAGTTCCCTGTCATATACATTGACATTACTGAATTTTTGACAGATGGAACTCCACATAAAGACATAGTAAAGCATCTTCAGCAGTCGGTAATAGAGGATTTGAATGAGACTTTTGGCGAATGTTATGATAAGAACGAACCTTTAATGAAGGTGCTTCGTAAATATGTCGTTAAAACTGGCAAGAAACTAATCTTCCTTATTGACGAATGGGATGCCCTTTGCCGTGAATATGAAGGTGAGGCTGATTTAATGGAAGAATATGTTGAACTATTGCGTAGCTTGTTCAAGTCTTCTTCAACTCCCGAGGTATTCTCTCTGGTTTACATGACGGGTATTCTCCCTATCATAAAGTATAACACCCAGTCGGCATTAAATAATTTTGATGAATATTCTATGGTTGCGCCTGGTGCATTAGCCCCTTATATTGGTTTAACTAACGATGAGGTGAATGCTCTATGTGAAAAACACGGAATGCCAATCTCTGACATGAAGAATTGGTACGATGGTTATCGTTTGCAAGATGTGGGCTCCATCTATAATTCTAATAGCGTGATGACGGCCTTGAGGCATCGTAAGTGTACGGGCTATTGGACGAAAACTGCGGCTTACGATTCAGTCTCGTCTTACATCAGCATGAATTTTGAAGGCTTGCGCGACGACATCATTATCATGCTTGGTGGTGGTAGGGTGCGTGTAGATACGTCGAGCTTTTGTAACCAGATGCACAAGGTCAATTCCAAAGACGATATATTTACGGCTTTAATCCACCTGGGTTATTTGGCATACGACGATGATGGCGGTTTTGCCCGAATTCCGAATTTAGAGGTCGCTGGCGAATTCCGTAATGCCGTCAGGGACTGTAAATGGAACGTTTTGTCCAGTGCGCTTCGTGCGTCGGAAGACTTGCTGGATGCAACAATAGAAGGAAAGGCTGATATGGTTGCCGACACGTTGGAAAGGATTCACGAGGAATCTTCTTCTATCCTTCAGTATAACGACGAAAACTCGTTAGCCTGTGCGTTGACCATTGCCTACTATACTGCCCGCATGTATTACATGGTGGTAAGGGAAATGCCTGCCGGCAAAGGCTTTGCCGATTTGGTCCTGCTGCCAAGCGGCAATCAGGTAGGGCGTAAGCCTGCCATGGTCATTGAACTGAAATATGACCAGACTGTAGACTCGGCAATAAGCCAAATTAAGCAACAAAACTACCCTCAAGCCTTACAAGGCTACACTGGCGATTTGTTGTTGGTTGGGGTTAACTACAATAAAGCCGATAAAAAGCACGAGTGTAAGATTGAGCAC
The DNA here is from genome assembly GCA_024401645.1 of Paludibacteraceae bacterium. GTDB lineage: Bacteria > Bacteroidota > Bacteroidia > Bacteroidales > Paludibacteraceae > Physcocola. The sequence goes on from JAKSKR010000027.1 coordinate 38,905, forward strand.
ATGCAGCTATAATGCATTAAACAATAAAAACGAAATGGCAATGCGACGTAAAAGTGCATTGCCATTTTCTTTGATAGTTTAGCGGTGACACGCCACCGCTTTTTGTTATATTTGCAAAAAATAGAAGAATATGGGTGTATATGTCAATAAAAGCAGCGCTGGTTTTAAGGCGGCGCGCAAGTCGGAGTATGTCGACAAGTCGCGCATGATTGCCATCACCAATCAGTTGCTTGATTCTGAACAGAATTTAATGTGCGTCAGTCGTCCGCGCCGCTTCGGTAAGTCGATGGCGGTAAAAATGCTATGCGCCTATTATTGCGAGGCTTACGATTCCTCTCCCCTTTTTGACGATTTGCAGATTGCGTACGAAGACAGCTACAAGGAATATTTAAACAAGTTCCCTGTCATATACGTTGATATTACTGAATTTTTGACAGATGGAACTTCACGCAAAGACATTGTAAAGCATCTTCAGCAGTCGGTAATAGAGGATTTGAATGAGACTTTTGACGAATGTTATGATAAGAACGAACCTTTAATGAAGGTGCTTCGTAAATATGTCGTTAAAACTGGCAAGAAACTAATCTTCCTTATTGACGAATGGGATGCCCTTTGCCGTGAATATGAAGGTGAGGCTGATTTAATGGAAGAATATGTTGAACTATTGCGTAGCTTGTTCAAGTCTTCTTCAACTCCCGAGGTGTTCTCTCTGGTTTACATGACGGGTATTCTCCCTATCATAAAGTACAACACCCAGTCGGCGCTGAATGCATTCCACGAATATTCCATGGTGACACCTGGAAAGTTGGCGCCTTATATTGGATTCACAAATGCTGAAGTGCAGACGTTGTGTGAGAAGTATGGAATGTCTTATGCGGAAATGAAAAACTGGTATGATGGCTACAATTTGAAAGGTGTTGGTTCCATCTATAACTCTAACAGTGTAATTACCGCCATCGATAATGAAAAATGTACCGGTTATTGGACGAAAACTGCGGCTTACGATTCAGTCTCGTCTTACATCAGCATGAATT